>NZ_JAOASI010000067.1 GCF_025210165.1 Tepidibacter sp. | reverse complement strand
TGGAAAAGATGAAGATATATCAAGAATTAAGTCTTTAGCATTTGGATAATATAACCATACGTTTGAAGTTAAGAGGATATTTTTTTGTTGAAATCAATTTACCATATTAAGTAAATTGATTTCAACTAGCACAATAGATTATATTAATAAAAAAATATACTAATAATACAAATGGGTAAAAAAAATTTTTATACTTACATATAATAGCTTTTATTGATAAAATATAAGTTAGGGTTAAATTTAAGGGGTGATAATTATGGATATAGGTAATCCATCATTTGTGGGCGGCTTTATGTTTATATATATGATATTTATGTTAGGAGTTTTTGGGATTAGTATTTACTGTTTTATACTATTTATCAAGCTTGCGAGAAGAGGAATAAAGGCTCTAGATATATATATAGATAAGAATGACATTTAGGTAATTTTAAGGAGGAAATATGAATAAAAAATCATTAAGAGTTTTAGAATATTTTAAAATAATAGATATGTTAAAAGGAAAGGTAGCTTCATCACTTGGAAGAAGATATGTAGATGAGTTAGCTCCATCTACTAATCGTGAGGAAGTTGTTCAGATGCAAAAGGAAACAAGTGAGGCTCAGTCTATAATAATTAAAAGAGGATCTGTTCCTCTTGGTGGAATACATGATGTAGAGATGCTTGCAAAGAAGACAAAAATAGGTTCATCTCTAGATATGGGACAGCTTTTAATGGTTGCAGATACTTTAAGATGTGCTAGAGTTTTAAAAAATAGTATAGGAAAATCAGAAGATGAATCGTATCCTATAATACAGTCTTTAACAGATAGTCTTCATATTTTTAAGGATATAGAGGATAAAATATTTAATTCTATTGTAAGTGAAGTAGAGATGTCTGATAATGCAAGTCATACTCTTAAGAGTTTAAGACGTGGAATTGTTCAAAAGAATCAATCTATAAGATCAAAGCTTAACTCTATAATATCTTCAACAACTTATCAAAAATATTTACAGGATGCAATAATTACTGTAAGAGGAGATAGGTTTGTAGTACCTGTAAAACAAGAATATAGATCGAATGTAGCCGGAATTATACACGATCAATCTTCATCTGGTGCTACTTTATTTATAGAACCTATGTCTATTGTAAATATGAACAATGAGTTAAGAGAGCTTAAGCTTAAAGAAAGAGAAGAGATAGAGAGAATACTTAGCGAACTTTCAAGCTTTATTGGAGAGGTTGCAGATGAAATTATATCTAATGGAAAAATACTTGGAAAGGTAGATTTTATATTTGCTAAGGGTAAATTATCTTTTTCAATGAAGGCTATTGAACCTACGATAAGTGAGGATAAAAGTCTTAATATAAAAAATGGTAGACATCCTTTACTTGATCCAAAAGAGGTTGTACCGAGTAATATATGGATTGGAAAAAAATTTAATACATTAGTTGTAACTGGTCCTAATACTGGAGGTAAGACAGTAACTCTTAAAACGGTCGGTTTATTCTCTCTTATGACTCAAAGTGGTCTTCATATACCAGCAGATTATGGAAGTTATATGTGTATATTTGATAATATATTTGCAGATATAGGAGATGAGCAAAGTATTGAGCAGAGTTTATCAACCTTCTCATCTCATATGACTAATATTGTTGATATATTAAAGGAAGTAACTACTAATTCACTTGTATTATTTGATGAACTTGGAGCTGGTACTGATCCTGTTGAGGGAGCTGCACTTGCAATGGCAATACTTAATGATTTATATGATCTTAAGGCTATTACAATAGCTACAACTCACTATAGTGAACTTAAGCACTATGCACTTACTAAAGAAGGAGTTGAAAATGCTGCAGTAGAATTTAATGTTCAAACTTTAAGTCCTACGTACAAGCTTTTAATAGGAGTTCCTGGTAAGTCAAATGCATTTGAAATATCTAAAAGGCTTGGACTTGGTGATTATATAATACAAAAGGCTAAAAACTTTATAAACAGTGAAAATATAGAGTTTGAGGATTTACTTCAAAATATAGAAAAGAATAGAATAGAAACATTAAAAGAAAAAGAAGAAGCTAAAAGACTTAGAGAAGAAGTTAGAAAATTAAAAGAAGAACTTCTTGTAAAAACTGAGAGGATATCAGTTCAAAGAGATAAAATAATCAATGAAGCCAAAAGAGATGCTTTAAAGATTATGAGGGATTCTAAGGAAGAAGCTGATATGATAATTAAAGAAATTAGAAAGCTTCAAAAGCATGGTGTGGATAAAGATAAAAATAGAGAGATAGAAAACTTAAGAAGAGAAATGAACGAGTCAATGAAGGGTCTACATTCTAATGTAAAGGATATGATAGTACCTAAGGTTGCTAAAAAAGCTATCAAGAACTTAAAGGCTGGAGATGATGTAAAGGTAGTAACACTTAACCAGCAGGGAAGTGTATTATCTGTTGATAACGATAAAAAAGAAGCTTTGGTTCAAATAGGTATTATGAAGATGACTCTGCCTTTTGCATCTTTAGAGCAAATAAAATCGAGTAAGAAGGATGTTCTAAAATCTGGTGCAGGTAAGATACTTAAGAAAAAGAAATTTAATATAAAGCAAGAAATTGACTTAAGAGGTATGAACCTTGAAGAAGCTATGGTAGAGGTAGATAAATATTTAGATGATGCTTATTTAGCAGGGACAGCAAAGGCTACTATAATACATGGTATAGGAACAGGTGTATTAAAAGCTGGAATAAAGGAAATGTTAAAAAAACATAAACATATAAAAAGTTATAGAGATGGAATATATGGAGAAGGTGGAGCAGGAGTTACTATAGTTGAATTTAAATAGGAGATGGTAGTGTGATTTTGGTTTCTGCTTGTTTAATTGGAGTTGACTGTAAGTACAATGGAGGCAATAACAAGAATGATAAGCTTATAAATTATTTAAAGGATAAAAATATAGTTCCTGTATGTCCTGAACAACTAGGGGGGCTTTGTACCCCTAGAATTCCAGCAGAAATTGTTGGAGGAAGTGCTGATGATGTAATAAATGGTAAGGCTAAAGTTATTAATAAAGAAGGATTAGATGTAACCAAAGAATTTTTAAAGGGTGCATATGAGACATTAAAAATATGTAGAAATTTAGGAATAAATAAGGCTATATTAAAGGAAAAAAGCCCTTCCTGTGGAAGTAATCAAGTATATGATGGAAGCTTTAAATCAAACCTTATAGATGGATATGGAATAACTGCCGCTCTTTTAATAAAGGATGGTATAGATTTAAAATCAGAAAAATACTTTGAAGGGGGAGAAGAAAATGGACTTAAATGAAGTGAAAAAACTTGCAAGAGAAAGAATGAAAGGATACTGTGGTCTTTGTAGAGAATGTGATGGAAACCTATGTTCAGGAAAGGTTCCTGGAATGGGAGGAACTAAGACTGGAAGTACATTTAAGAGAAACTATGAATCTTTAAACAATATTAAAGTAAACTTGAGAACAATACATAATGCAAAAAATCCTGATATGAGCACAGAAATATTTGGTAAGAAAATAGATATACCTTTAATAGCAGCTCCTGTTACAGGTAGTTCTATTAATATGGGAGGATTTTTAACTGAAGAAGAGTATAGTGATGATGTGGTTATTGGAAGTATAAACTCAGGAACTTTTGCTATGACTGGTGACAGTGGTAATCCTCAATTTTTTGTAGATGGACTAAATTCTCTAAAAAAGGTTGATGGATTTGGAGTGCCTATAATAAAGCCTAGAGAAAATGAAAAGATAATAGAAAACATAAGAAAAGCAGAAGAGGCAGGGGCTTTAGCTGTAGGAGTAGATATAGATGGAGCTGGACTTATAACTATGGCACTTCATGGACAACCAGTAGGTCCTAAGACTGTAGAAGAATTAAAAGAGTTAGTAGCATCAACTAAGCTACCTTTTATACTAAAAGGGATAATGACTGCTGATGAAGCAGAACTTGCTGTTGAAGTAGGGGCTGCTGCTATAGTTGTTTCTAATCATGGCGGAAGAATATTAGATCATACACTAGGAGTTGCAGAGGTTCTTCCTGAAATAGCCAAGAAAGTAAAAGGCAAGATAACTATACTTGCAGATGGATCTGTAAGACAAGGTGTTGATATATTAAAATATATAGCTCTTGGAGCAGATGCAGTTTTAGCTGCTAGACCTATAATATGGGGATCGTATGGAGGAAGACAAGAAGGTGTAGAACTAGTTATAAATAATTTCAAAAATGAATTAAAGCAAGCTATGATACTTACAGGGTGCAATAATATAAAATCAATAGATGAAACAAAGATAGTTAATTTAAATAAATAAAACGGCTTGACTTTATTTTGAAATTCTGTTAATATACATTGTAAAACTGAAATTACAAATTCTATGATAGGAAAAGTAGATATGATGATTGTTTTAGCGAGCTAGTGGTTGGTGAAAGTCTAGCAACATAGTCTTATTGAAACGCATCCTTGAGAATATTTTCTGAAATTTAAGTAGGGAAATACGGGTTGTTTACGTTAAAAACATATGAGTGGATATATAGTATAGATAATATGGTATATATCAATAAGAGTGGTAACACGGGATATAACTCTCGTCTCTTTTTATAGAGATGGGAGTTTTTTGCATTATATAAATATTCAACAAAGATAGATATATAGGAGGAATAGAAAATGAAGGATTTTAAATTAGAGGTAGCAGATATTATATCAGCTCAAGTTTCAGATTTAAGTTTAGAAGAGATTATTTCTTTAATAGAAATACCACCAAACAAGGATATGGGAGATTATGCATTTCCGTGCTTTAAATTAGCTAAAGTTTTTAGAAAAGCTCCTAATATGATAGCAAGTGAGCTTTGTGAAAAGATAGAAAAAACTGATTTAATACAAAAAGTAGAGACGGCAGGAGCTTATATAAATTTTTTCATAGATAAATCTTCTTTAGCTAAATCAGTAGTTACAGAGGTTTTAAATAAAAAAGATGATTACGGTAAGAGTAATTTAGGAGAAGGTAAAAAAGTTATAGTTGAATTCTCATCTCCTAATATAGCTAAGCCTTTTCATATAGGACATATCAGAAGTACTGTAATAGGTAATTCTCTTTATAAGGCATATAAGGCACTAGGATTTGATACTATAAGAATAAATCATTTAGGGGATTATGGAACACAGTTTGGTAAGCTTATAGTTGCATTCAAAAAATGGGGAGATGAAGAAGAAGTAAAACAAGCTCCTATAAAAACTTTACTTAAATTGTATGTTCAGTTCCACGATGAAGCTGAAAAAGATCCATCAATGGACGAAGATGCTAGAATGTGGTTTAGAAAGCTTGAAGATGGAGAAGAAGAAGCAGTTAAATTATGGTCGTGGTTTAGAGAAGTGAGCTTAGAAGAGTTTAATAGAGTTTACGATTTACTAGGAGTAGAATTTGATTCATATGCAGGAGAGAGTTTCTATTCTGATAAAATGCCTAGAATGATAGATATAATGAAAGAAAAAGATATATTAAAGGAATCTAAAGGAGCTAATATAGTAGATCTTGAAGAATATAATATGCCTCCAGCACTTATAACTAAGAGTGATGGGTCAACTCTTTACTTAACAAGAGATATAGCAGCTGCAACTTATAGAAAAGAAACATATGATTTTTATAAAAATATATACGTAGTTGGATCGCAACAAATACTTCACTTTAAGCAATGGATGAAGGTTGTAGAACTTATGGGATTTGATTGGGCTAAAGACTGTGTACACGTTCCATTTGGAATGGTAAGTCTTGAAGAAGGAACTATGTCTACAAGAAAAGGAAGAGTAGTTTTCCTTGAAGATGTTTTAAACAAAGCAATAGATGCAACTAAGGAAATAATAAAAAATCAAAAGAAAAATATAGATATTGAGAATATAGATACTATAGCTAAGCAAATAGGAGTAGGAGCTGTAGTATTCCAAGAACTATCAAACAATAGAATAAAGGATTATGAGTTTTCTTGGGATAGAACTTTAGATTTTCAGGGAGAAACAGGACCGTATGTTCAATACACTCATACTAGAGCTTGCTCTGTTCTTAGAAAAGCAAATGAAGAAGTAACTTCAGACGTTGATTTTTCTATATTATCAGATGATGATAGTGTTAATGTTATAAAGGAAATAGGAAACTTACCTAAAGCTGTAGAAGATGTAATCAAAAACAACGAGCCTCATATAATAGCAAGATATGTAGTTGATTTAGCACAAGCATTTAATAAGTTCTACCATGATAATTCTATAATAGTAGAAGATGAAAAAGTTAGAAAGGCAAGACTTGCTCTTGTTTTAGCTACAAAGCAAACTATAAAAAATGCACTTTCTTTACTTGGAGTAGAAGCTCCTGAGAGAATGTAGTTTGTCGAAAAATAAAGCTTTACATCTAAAAATATATTATTATATAATAAATATATAAAAAATATAGAATAGTGGCACGGTGACTAAGACCAATGCTACTGCCCCCCTATATAGCAGCTTAGCGGCTGCTATTTTTTTCTGTAAGAAAATCATTGGTATGTAGTAATGCATTAGCATGTAGTGAATTTTTTGGTGGATTTGGGAAAACTATTAATACAATAAAGACTTAATTAAAATTTGGGAGGTTTATATGGAAAATAGAATTAAAAATTCTTATATATATTCTTTTATAAATAATAAAAAGTATTTATATGATTTTATAAAAATAGTTACGAAATGTTTAATTGATGATAAAACTACAAAGACTGTATATGTAGACTATAAAAGATTAAGAGAAGAATTAGTATTTTATAAATATTATGGTGTCAAAAATGACGACTATCTACATGACATAACTTATGTACTTCCTATAATACTTTCCAATATAAATTTAGAAAAATCACAGGGGGAAATTATAAAGAATATATTTTATTACTGCAAATTACATAAAGAAAATATAAGAGATTATGAATATATCATGGTAGGTATATCCTATAATTTTTTAATTCATACTCTTATAGAGAATAAGAATATTGATTTTAATGAATTACTTCAAAATATGAAAGAACATATAATAGGAGTTACACTTAATGAAAATATAGATAAAAAAGATATTATAAAATTTGAGAGAAGTAGAATAAAATTTATTCAAAAAATAGATAAGTGTATAGATGAAAAAATAGAAAAACTGCAAGAAGAAAATATAATAGATGGATTTTTTAGAGTATTATATCAAGTTTATATAAAAGATTTTAATGAGAATAATCAAAGTCTTTTAAGTCTTAAAAATTCTATACTCGGTATTTTAGGGTTTAAAGTTGATGATTTAAATATATCGGATTTGGATTTTATTAAATCTCTAGGTAATTACATTATAAAACTTAGAAAATATGAAATAAACAAAAAATCGTATACTCAAAGTAGTCATCCAAGAGAATTTATAAATTTAAATGTAGGAGAATCAGTGTACAATCCTATATTGAATAATGTAGTGGTTATAGATAAGAATATTAAAGAAGATATGCTTTATATAAAGGTAAAATCAAAATCTGGAGAATATGAGTTTAAATTTAAAAGGGATAATTAATTTAAATTAGTGGTTAAATAAAAAATGAAGTCTATTGAAATATCGCTATTTAAGCAATATTTTAATAGACTTCATTTTTGAATTTAAATGGGGAAAAATATTATTGGGTAATAGGAAATAGAACTAAAAATATGTCTATGAAAATGTTAGCTATTGCTTTTAGATATTTTGATTAATAAAACTTAGTTTTTGGCGTTTAATAATCCGTTAAAAAATTTATGTGTTTGACCGTAGGGAGTCCATAAATTTTAGGATTAATAATAAGACAAAAGCTTAGTTTTATTCAAAATATCGTTGCAAGAGCGGTATTTTCATAGACATATTTTGATAACCCACATATAAGTTCTTTATGCTTCTAGAAATTTTAAAAAATCATCTTCACTTGCTTCTGCTAAAAAGCAAAGTTCTTTAATCATATTATTTCTTAAATTAATAAAATCATCTATTTTAGTATTTTCGTATGTATATTCTAAAGATTTAACTATTAAAAGCAGATCTCTTTTTGAAATTTGAGCTATAGATATTTTATCAAATGACTCCATAATAACGAGCTCCTTTCACAACTAAAAGTAATGTTATTACTTAAATTTCTATAAAATAGTTTAAAAACCTTCAAAAAGTACAAAAATAATGATGAATAATGATATTTAAACTGTAACTTTATTGAATGATTCTATTAATGAATTCTCAACAATTATCATACCAACTGCACTTGATATATTTATAGAACTTGTAACGTCGTTTTGAAATCCCATTTTATTTTGAGTATAGTCATAGTGAAGCTCTTCTATAAGGTTTTTTATATTTTCCTTATCTATTTTTTCTATATATGGAGATTTGACATTATTAAGACCCTCAAAACTTACAAAGTGTTTATGTAGGTCTTTTTCATATTTTAAATGCTCAAATAGCTTGTCATGATAATATTCTCTATTGTGATGTGGAAGGCAAAAAAAATCAGATAGAAAATGACTTATAACTCCAAGATTTGTAGAAAATCTATTTATAGATATAGGATTTTCTCTAAGACCATTGTCTATCAATTTTAATATTTCATTTAAAACAAAATCAAAACTTTGATCTTTATAGTGTTTTTTCACAGCAAGTCTAGGAGCTATGTCTGGTTTCATAGCTCCATATGCTAGTAGTTTGCGATTTAAATCTATATTTAAGTTGTTTTTTATATTGTAATGTATATGATTTGCTATAATATTGTGACTTTGAACTAACAAAAGTAACACCTTCTTTCAATTGTCTCTTAATTCTATTTTAAATCAGATGATAATAAATTTCAAACATAAATGATGTATTTACTTTATTTAACAAAATGAGTCATCGTACTAGTGAATAGACGAATTTTTTCTTTTATGATAATATATAATGATGCATCATTAGGAAAGGGCGGATTATAATGAAAATACTTTTAACTACTCTTAATTCAAAATTTATTCATACAAATTTAGCTATTAGATATCTAAATAGTTTTTGTAAGGATTTAGCTGATATTACTGTTGCTGAGTACACTATAAACAATAGTGTAGATTATATATTAAAAGAAATTTATAAGCAAAAATCTGATATAGTAGTATTTTCTACATATATATGGAATGTAGATGATACTATAAAAATTTGTAAAAACTTAAAAAAAGTAAGCCCTCATATTAAAATATTACTTGGTGGACCAGAAGTTTCTTATGATTTTGAAGAATTTATGAGGGAGCATAAATGCATAGACTATATAATCTATGGAGAAGGAGAGTTGACTTTTAGAGAATTTATAGAGTATTCTTTAGGAAAAAAAGATATTGATAATGTAGATGGTCTTGTTTATAGAGAAGATGAAGCTGTAATGGTTAATAAACCAAGAGAGTTAATACAGGATCTTAACATAATACCTAGTCCTTATGAAAACATAGACAAAAAAGAATATGAAAATAGAATTGTGTATTATGAAACATCAAGAGGATGTCCTTTTAACTGTCAATACTGCTTATCATCTACTATAAAAGGCCTTAGATTCTTTGATATAGATAGAGTGAAAATGGAGCTTAAAAACTTGATAGATGCAAGTGTTAAGCAAGTTAAGTTTGTTGATAGGACTTTTAATGCAAAAAAAGAATATGCACTTGATATAATGAGATTTATTATGGAAAATGATAATGGCTTTACTAACTTTCATTTTGAAGTAACAGCTCATTTGATAGATGATGATATGTTAGAGTTTTTATCAAAGTGTAGTCCAGGACTTTTTCAGTTTGAAATAGGGGTTCAATCTACAAATGAAAAAACTTTAAAAGAGGTAGGCAGAACTCAAAACTTTGAAAGATTATCTCATGTTGTGAATAAGGTTTCAAGTTTTAAAAATATACATCAGCATTTAGACTTAATTGCAGGTCTTCCGTATGAGGATTATGAGAGTTTTAGAAATTCATTTAATACTGTATTCAATCTAGATATAGAGCAGTTGCAGCTTGGATTTTTGAAAATGCTAAAGGGATCGGGTATTAGAAAAAATTCTAAAAAGCATGAGTATATATTTAAAGATTATACTCCTTATGAAGTATTAGGAAATAAATATATGACGTATGATGAAATATTAAAGATAAAGGACATAGAGGAGGTTCTTGAAATTTATTATAATTCAAATAATTTCAAGCTTTCTATGGACTATATAATAAAGAAGTATTATAGTGATGATGCTTTTAAGTTATTTGAAGATTTATCTTTTTATTGGGAAGATAAAGGGCACTTTAAAGTATCACAAGGAAAGAATCAGTTATATAAGATATTACTTGATTTTTACACTGATTTTATAAAGGAGGATATTGATATATTCAAGGATGTACTTAAATACGATTATATTTCTCTTGGAAGAGTATCATCTTCACCTAATATGTTTGACAAGATAGAAATAGATGATTTTAAAAATAGATGTCATATATTCTTAAAAAATGAGGAAAATGTTAAAAAGTATACTCCGAAGTTTGAAAATACTCCAGCTAAAAATATAATCAAACATGTTCATTTTGAACCTTTTAATTACAGTGTATTAAAGCTTAAAGAAAATATACATCAAAAGCTTGATAAAGAAATGAATACTATATTGTTTGTTTATGACTTAGATAAAAAAGTGTTTGAAAAAAGTAATTCATATAAAGTTGTTATTTAGGAGGTAATAACATGAAGTTCAATATAGAAAAACGTTTATTAGTTAAGACTGAAAACTTGGCTTTTTTAAGTATAAAAGAGGATGCAAATATTCCTGTTAAGGGATATACTATTCCAAAAGAAGGAATAGATGTTCCTATACTTAATGATGAACTAGTTAAAGGAATAAAGGACAAAAGTGCAGAAGAATCAATAACATTATCGTCTTTAGCTAATGGGATGATATACATAATAGGTATTGATTCAAGCTTTAGATATAATGAAGAATACAAAAAGTTTTTATATGCATTTGATGAGAGAATAGAAGAATACATAGGTTATATGGGAGTTAAAAAAGCTAATGAAAAAGAACTTACGGATGCATTAATTTACTTTAAGTCTGTTATAACTTTAAATAACGACAATATAAATGGTATTTATAATTATGCTCTAGTATGCCAAGATATAGCTAAAATTCATGAAAAAAATAAAGAAGAAAAATTGATGAATGATTTTCTTCTTGAAGCTTTAGACAAATTAGAAACTATAGTTGATATAGACCCTAATTTTGGTCTTGCTTATTATCATCTTGGATACCATTACTATAATCAAAAACAATATATAAAAACTAAGATTACTTGGGATAGAGCTTTAAAATGTGAACTGGATGAAAATACAGTTATGGAAATAAAAAATGAATTAAAAAAGATTGAAGATAAGGTAGATTATGAAGAAGGATATAATCTTGTACTGCAAGGAAATCCAGAAGAAGGTCTTGAAAAGTTACTTCCATTAAAGGAAGAGTATCCTGACTGGTGGAATTTATTATTCTTTATAGGTCTTGCATATAGACAATTAGGAGATATAAATGAAGCTATAAAGTATTTTGAAAAAATATTGATGCTAAATCCAACACAAATAGATAGTATAGTGGAGATAGGACTTTGTTATGCTGCTACTGGAAACTTAGAAAAATCAATAGAAGAGTTTAAGAAAGCTTTAGAGATAAAAGAAGACCCTGAGGTTATGTGTAACTTGGGAATGGCATACCTTGAAACTGGAAATTTAGATGAAGCTAAATTCTATATAGAAAAAGCATTTACTTTAAATCCTGAGGATGAAGTTACAATGGCTTGCCTTAATGAGTTGAAAAAATACGAGAAGTAATTATTACTTCTCGTATTTTTTTATAACGAATAGGAAATTATATTCCTCTTTAATCTATGGATAAATATAAATTACGTTATGAGTTTCAAAAAAGTCTACATTGAAAGATCTTCAAAAAGAAGACTTTTTTATTTTTCAGAGATAAAAGAGGTAAAATGACTGAAATATCGAAATATATAAGTAAGTAATAAGACATTATAGGGAGGAATTAATATACAATGATAAAAAAATTAGATCAAGTAATAAGTAAGGTTAAAAGCATACAAACAATGAAATTAGCAGTTGCGGCAGCTCAGGATGAAGAGGTTTTAAAAGCTGTATTTGATGCTAGAAAAGAAGGAATTATAAATCCTATACTAGTTGGAGATATCCAAAAAATAAAAGAAATAGCTACAGAGTTAAATGAAGATATACAAGGAATAGAGCTAATAGAAGCTAAAGATTTAAAGGAAAGTGCTGAAATAGCAGTAAAGCTTGTATCTAGCGAAAAAGCAGATTTTGTTATGAAGGGTCTAA
Source organism: Tepidibacter sp. (assembly GCF_025210165.1). Taxonomy (GTDB): domain Bacteria; phylum Bacillota; class Clostridia; order Peptostreptococcales; family Peptostreptococcaceae; genus Tepidibacter_A. The sequence continues at coordinate 24,687 of NZ_JAOASI010000067.1, read as the reverse complement.
TAGATACATCTATACTATTAAAGGAAGTTTTGAATAAAGAATATGGACTTAGAACTCAAAGTCTTTTAAGTCATGTAATGATATATGAAGTTCCTAGTTACCATAAGTTGTTAATTATGACTGATGGAGGAATGAACATAAGTCCAAATGCAGATCAAAAATATAAGATAATGAATAATGCTATAAAAGTTGGAAAGTCACTAGAACTTGATACAGTAAAAGCTGCTTGTATTGCTGCAAAAGAAAAAGTAAATGAAAAAATGATAGCAACAGTTGATGCTGATAAACTTTCAAAGATGGAGTATGAAGATGGTGTTATAGTTGAGGGGCCTCTTGCATTTGACTTAGCTATATCAAAAGAAGCTGCTAGAGTAAAGAACTTCAAGAGTGAGGTAGCTGGAGATGCAGATATAATGCTGGTTCCTACAATAGAAGTTGGAAATGGAATAGGTAAAGCTTTAACTTATATGGCAAATGCTAAATCTGCAGGTATAATAATGGGAGCTAAATCACCTGTTGTACTAGTATCAAGAGCTGATACACATGAATCGAAATTATACTCAATAGCAATAGGAGCTTTAATTGCAAATAATAAATAATATACATATTATATATTAATCTTGTATATACATAAGTTGTAATTAAAAATATGTATATACAAGATTATAATAATATCTGAGAAAAAATAAATAATACATAAAAATTCGACAAAAAAATAACAAGTGTTATGATGTATAAGATCATTTTAATATTGAAAACATTAATGAAAGTACACATTCGTGTAATGAATAATGCTATATTTTTTATATTTATTAAAAAACGCAATAATAATTGTGAAAAAACACAAAAATTACATTAAAATGTGTTATAATTAACTTATTAAATAAAAAAAATTAGAGCAAAAATATATTTTTTGTTTTTGATTGTTTTTAAATTAACAATTTAAGGGGTTGTAAGTTTAAATAAAATTAGTTGTTTGATTTTGGATCTAGACATAATGTTTTGATGCTCATGAAATTTGAATAGTAGTTAATAATTATCTGAAGATAACGAAAAAAGTCATGAAGACTCTTTTTGTTGTTATATATATAGTGAAATTTAAAATTTCAAGAGGTTACCATTAAAAGGGGGAAAAAATATGGATGAAAAGTTATTGTCAATTGATGATGCAACTAATAATCTAATCAAAAAAGCTCAGGAGGATGGAGTAGAGACTATTTGGGATAGAAAAGCAAATATGAAGCCATGTCCTATGGGGGAAAAAGGAATATGCTGTAGAATATGTGCTATGGGACCTTGTAGGATAACTCCAAAAACTCCTAGAGGACTTTGTGGAGCAACTCCAGATGTTATTGTATCTAGAAACTTTGCAAGAATGGTAGCAGGGGGAGCAGCAGCCCATTCAGATCATGGTAGAGATATAGCTCATGTTCTTCATATGGCCAGTAAAGATGGTAATTATAAGGTTAGAGATGAAGCCAAATTAATAAGCCTAGCTAAAAGATGGGAAATAGCTACAGAGGGAAGAGATATATATGATATAGCTCATGAGGTTGCAGGATTTGCACTTAATGAATTTGGAAAGCCTTTTGGAAGTTTAGAATTGCCTCCATCATTACCACAACAAAGAAGAAAAACTTGGGAAGATTTAAATATAGTACCAAGAGCTATAGATAGAGAAGTTGTAACTATTATGCATTCAACTCATGTGGGTTGTACTGCTGATGCAGATAGTATGTTAAATATTTCAATGAGAACAGCTTTAGCTGATGGTTGGGGAGGTTCTTACATAGCTACAGAACTTAGTGATATATTATTTGGAACACCAATACCTAGAGAAACAGAAGCAAATCTTGGTGTTTTAGAAGAAAATCAAGTAAATATAGTGCTTCATGGACATGAGCCTTCATTATCAGAAATGATAGTACTTGCAGCGGAGGATCCAGAACTTGTAGCTTTAGCTAAGGAAGTTGGAGCTGATGGAATAAATCTTGCTGGTATGTGCTGTACAGCAAATGAAGTTACAATGAGACATGGAGTTAAAATAGCTGGAAATTTTGCTCAACAAGAGCTTGCAATATTAACTGGAGCAGTAGAAGCTGTAATAGTTGATGTTCAGTGTATATTCCCAGCATTAGCACCTCTTTCAGATTGTTATCATACAAAATTCATAACTACATCTCCAAAAGCTAGAATCACAGGTGCAACTCACTTAGAGTTTGATGAAGAAAAAGCATTTGAATCAGCTAAATTAATAGTTAAAGAAGCTATACTAAATTTTAAAAATAGAGACAATAAAAAAGTATTCATTCCTAAAACTAAAAATAATGCAACTGTAGGATATAGTGTTGAAGCTATAATAAACCAATTAGATAAGGTTGTAAACTCTCATATAGATCCAGTTGGAACAGTTAAACCTCTTGCTGATTGTATAACATCAGGAGTTATAAGAGGGGCTGCTGGAATAGTTGGATGTAATAATCCTAAGGTTAAGCATGATTATGGACATATTGAATTAATAAAAGAACTTATTAAGAATGATGTAATAGTTGTTGTTACAGGATGCTCAGCACAAGCTTGTGCAAAGGCTGGTCTTTTAAGTAAGGATGCTAGAAAATTAGCAGGTAAAGGTCTTGCAACTGTATGTGAACTTGTAGATATACCGCCTGTACTTCATATGGGTTCTTGTGTTGATATAAGCCGTATATTACATCTTGTAGGAGAGGTTGCTAAATTCTTAAATGTTGATATACCTCAATTACCAGTTGTTGGAGCAGCACCTGAGTGGATGTCAGAAAAGGCAGTAGCTATAGGAACCTATGTTGTTTCATCAGGAATAGATACATGGCTTGGAGTAGTACCGCCTGTAACAGGAGGACCAAGAGTTCTAGAAATACTTACAAATGAAATGGAAAATATGATTGGAGCTAAATTCTTTGTAGAACCAGATCCTGTAAAAGCTGCAGGACAAATAATAGAAAGAATAGAACAAAAACGTAAGAATTTAGAAGAAATGTTCGAGAAAAAAGAGGAATTAGCAAAAGCTTAAAAATAAACTGAAAAAGGTGATAAAACATGAAAATAGCTGTAACAGGAAAAGGTGGAGTGGGAAAAACAACATTTTCGGCAATGCTTTCTAGAATATATGCAGACGAAGGTTATAGAGTTTTATCAGTTGATGCAGATCCTGATGCCAATTTAGCATTGGCATTAGGGTTTCCTCAAAAACTAATAGATGAAATAGTACCTATATCAGAAATGAAAAACTTAGTAGAAGAAAGAACTAGTGCACAAGCTGGAACATTTAATAAAATGTTTAAAATGAATCCAAAAGTAGATGATATACCTGATAGATACTGCAAGGAGTATAATGGAGTAGGAGTTCTTAGTATGGGAACTGTTGATACAGGTGGATCTGGTTGTGTTTGCCCAGAGCATGTATTACTTAAAAGACTTACTTCTCATCTGATTCTTCAAAATAAAGATGTAGTTGTTATGGACATGGAAGCTGGTATTGAGCATTTGGCAAGAGGAACAGCTCAAGGTGTAGATGCTTTTATAGTGGTAGTTGAACCAGGAGAAAGAAGTCTTCAGACTTATAGGAAAGTCAAAAAACTAGGTAAAGATATAGGAGTACGTAAAGTTTGGGTAGTTGCAAATAAAATAAGAAATGAAAAAGACGAATGTTTCATATTAGATAATGTAAAAAAAGAAGAACTTTTAGGTTTTATATATTATAATGAAGATGTAATAAATTCAGATAGGCAAAATTTATCTCCTTATGACAATAGTGAAAAAACTAGAGAGGAGATAAAGAATATAAAAGAAAAAATACAAGGGGGAATTTAAAATGAGTTTTAAATCTGATATTGAAATAGCTCAAGAAGCTAAGCCGCAAGATATAAGAGAGATTGCTAAAAAGCTTGAGTTAATGGAAGAAGATATTGAGCTATATGGAAAATATAAAGCTAAAGTTGATTATAACTTATTAAAAAGAGAAACTGGAAAAAAAGCTAAGTTAATATTAACTACAGCAATAAATCCAACACCAGCTGGAGAAGGAAAAACGACTACAACTATAGGTGTTGCAGATGGACTTGCTAAGCTGGATAAAAATGTTTTAGTTGCCCTAAGAGAACCATCACTTGGACCTGTATTTGGAGTTAAAGGAGGAGCTGCTGGTGGAGGATATGCACAAGTTGTTCCAATGGAAGATATAAACTTACACTTTACAGGAGATTTTCATGCTATAGGTGCTGCAAATAATTTACTTGCGGCTATGATAGATAACCATATATATCAAGGAAATAAACTTGACATTGATCCAAGAAGAATAACTTGGAGAAGATGTGTTGATATGAATGATAGACAGTTAAGATTTGTAGTTGATGGACTTGGTGGAAAGGCTAATGGAATGCCAAGAGAAGATGGGTTTGATATAACTGTTGCATCTGAAATTATGGCAGCATTTTGTCTTGCTAATGACATATCAGATTTAAAAGAAAGATTGTCTAGAATAATAATAGGTTACAATAGATCAGGAGAACCTGTTACTGCTGGACAAATAAATGCACATGGTGCTATGGCAGCTCTTTTAAAAGATGCCTTAAAACCAAACCTTGTACAAACGCTTGAAGGAACACCAGCATTTGTTCATGGAGGACCATTTGCAAATATAGCACATGGTTGTAACTCTGTAATAGCTACTAAGATGGCTATGCATTTTGCAGACTATGTAATAACAGAAGCTGGATTTGGAGCAGACCTTGGAGCTGAGAAGTTCTTAGATATTAAATGTAGAATGGCTGATTTAAAGCCGGATGCAGTTATAATAGTTGCTACTGTTAGAGCACTTAAATACAATGGTGGAGTAGCTAAGAATGATTTAAATGAAGAAAACTTAGAGGCCTTAGAAAAAGGACTTCCAAACTTATTAAAACATGTTGAAAATATTACTAAGGTATATAAATTACCTGCAGTAGTTGCTATAAATAGATTCCCACTTGATACAGAGGCTGAGATTAACTTAGTTAAGCAAAAATGTGAAGAATTAGGTGTTAATGTTGCTTTATCAGAAGTATGGGCAAAAGGAGGAGAAGGTGGAGTTGAAGTAGCCAAGGAAGTTCTTAGATTAATAGAAGAAGAAGAGAATGACTTTACTTTTGCATATGAGTCTGATATGCCTATTAAAGATAAGATAAGAAATATAGCTCAAAAAGTATATGGTGCTGATGATGTAGACTTTACTCCAGCTACAACTAAGGAAATAGAGAATCTTGAAAATCTTGGATTTAAAGAAATGCCTATATGTATGGCTAAAACTCAATATTCATTAACTGATGATAAAACTAAGCTTGGGAGACCTACAGGATTTAATATAACTGTAAGACAAGTAACAGTTTCAGCAGGAGCAGGATTTATAGTAGCATTAACTGGTGAAATAATGAAGATGCCAGGACTTCCAAAGGTCCCAGCAGCCGAAAGAATAGATGTAGATGAAAATGGAACAATATCAGGATTATTCTAAGAATAGGAGGAACTAATATGAAATTAATAGAGAAAAACTCTATAGAATTCGTTGAGGTTCTTGCTTCTAAAGCAGCTGTCCCTGGAGGTGGAGGGGCAGCAGCTTTGGTAGGAGCTATAGGAATGGCCCTTGGAAGCATGGTCTGCAACTTGACGATAGGAAAGAAAAAGTATGCAGAATATGAAGAGGTAGTTAATAAAACCCTAGAAAAGGCTACTAAGATTCAAGAAGAGTTACTTAATATGGTAGATGAAGATGCTAAAAATTTCTTACCTTTATCAAAGGCATATGGAATAAAAGCTAACACAGAAGAAGAGAAGAAGGAAAAAGATAAAGTGATGGAAGAAGCTTTAAAAACAGCATGTTCAGTTCCTATAGAGGTAGTGAGAACTTGTTATAAAGCAATAAAACTTCATGAAGATTTAGTTGGAAAAACATCTAAGCTTGCCATAAGTGATATCGGAGTTGGAGTACAGTGTTTAAGAGCTGCACTTATAAGCGGAAAATTAAATGTAGCTATAAATATAAATTCTATAAAAGATCAAGAGTATGTAAATAAAGTTAAAGAAGAAACGGATAGATTAGTTTCTGAAGGAACTAAGATAGCTGATGAAGTTTACAAAAAGGTTGAACAAGAACTTTGCAAATAAGAAGGGGGAGCTTTAAATGGCAGATGCAGTAGTCAAGGATAGTATTATAAAAGGAAAACCTGTTGCTGATAAAATATCAGAAGAATTAATAAAGGAAGTTGAAGAATTAAGAGCTAAAGGCGTAAATCCTAAGCTTACAATAGTTAGAGTAGGCGCAAGAGGAGATGACTTAGCTTATGAGCGTGGAGCACTTAAAAGATGCGAAAAAATAGGTATAATAGCAGAAGTTAGAGAACTTGCTGAAGATATAACTCAAGAAGATTACATAAATGAATTGAAAAAAGTAAATGAAGATAATTCAACTCATGGAATATTGTGCTTTAGACCTCTTCCAAAACATTTAAATGAGGAACAAATAAAATATGTTATATCTCCTGAAAAAGATGTAGATTGTTTTAGTCCAGTGAACGCAGCAAAAGTTATGGAAGGAGATAAATCTGGATATCCACCATGTACACCTACTGCAGTAGTAGAAATATTAAAGCATTATGGAGTAGAACTTTCTGGTAAGAAGGTAGCTGTACTTGGAAGATCTATGGTTGTTGGAAAACCAGCTGCTATGCTTTTATTAAATGAAAATGCAACGGTTACTATATGTCATTCAAGAACTAAGGATTTAGAAAAGGTTACAAGTGAGGCTGATGTATTAGTAGCTGCTGTTGGAAGAGCTAAGATGGTAAAAGAAAGCTTTATAAAAGAAGGAGCAGTAGTTATAGATGTTGGTATAAATGTGGATGAAGATGGAAAATTATGTGGAGATGTTGATACAGATAATGTTAAGAATAAAGTATCTAATATAACACCAGTTCCTGCTGGGGTTGGATCTGTTACAACTTCTATACTTGCAAAACATCTAGTTAAAGCTTGTAAAATGCAAAACAACGCATAAAACAAGGGGGGATAGAGATGATAATTTCAGAAAAAAAACCTTTAGAGGAAGTTCTACAATATATAAAGGACGCTCAGAAGGTAATTGTTACAGGATGTTCACTATGTGCATCAACTTGTAAGGTCGGTGGAGAAGAAGAAATAGAAGAAATGAAAAATATATTACAAGAGAATGGTAAAGAAGTTTTAGGGGTGAAACTTTTGGATCCATCGTGTAATTTATTAAAAGTAAAAAAAGATTTAAAATCTTTAAAACAGGAATTAAAAGAAGCGGATGCTATAATTTCTCTATCATGTGGGGATGGAACTCAAACAATAGCTAAGAATGTTAAAATCCCAGTATATCCAGGGAATAACACTATGTTTATTGGAGAAATTGAAAGGGTTGGTCAATTCTCTGAATCCTGTAAAGCTTGTGGAGAGTGTGAACTTGGATGGACTGGAGGTATCTGTCCAGTAACTATGTGTGCTAAGGGATTATTAAATGGAGCCTGTGGTGGAGCTAAGGATGGAAAGTGTGAGGTTAATCCAGAAAATGAATGTGCATGGATTATGATATATGAAAGATTAAAAGAATTAAATCAGCTTGATAACTTAACAGCTATAAAACCAGCTAAAGACTATAAGAAATGTGCAAATCCAAGACATATAAACTTAAAGAAAAAACAAGAATTAGCGAAAGCTTAGAAGGTTTAAAAGGGGGATTTGAGATGAGCATGTTAAGAAAAGCTTTAGAAGGTGGAGAATTCGGTGTTACAGCTGAAATGGCTCCTCCTAAGGGAATTGATTTTAAACATTTAATAGATTGTGCAAAAATGATAAAAGGAAGAGTACACGGAGTTAATGTAACAGACTTTCAATCAGCTGTTATGAGAACATCATCACTGGCTACTTGTAAAGTTTTAAAGGATGAAGGTCTTGAACCTGTTCTTCAAATGACAGGAAGAGATAGAAATAGAATAGCAATACAAGGTGAATTATTATCTGCTGGATTATTCCATATTAAAAACATGTTAGCTTTAACAGGTGATCATACAGTAGTTGGAGATCATCCAGGAGCAAAGCCTGTTTTTGATTTAGATTCAGTAGGAATACTTCAAACAGCTCAAACGCTAATGGATGGAGTTGATATGGTTGGAAATGAGCTAAAGGGTAAACCTGAATTTTATTTAGGCGCTTGTGTAACTCCAAGATATGCTCCGCTTGAAGTGCAAATACTTAAAATGGAGAAAAAAATAAACTCTGGTGCTAAATTTTTCCAAACACAGGCCGTTTATGATATAGATACTATGAGAGAGTTTAGAGAAAAGACTAAGCATTTAGATTGCAAAGTATTAGCTGGAATAATACCTCTGAAAAATGTTGGTATGGCTAGATTTATGAATGCTAATGTTCCAGGTATATATGTACCAGAAGATGTTATAGAAAGAATAAAAGCTGCTGCAAATAATGCAGAAATACCAGATAAAGCAACAGAGAAGGAAGCAAAGAAATTAAAGGCAAGTGCAAGAGTTAAAGAAGGAATTAAAATTTCTGGTGAATTCATAAAACAAATAAGAGAAGAAAACTTATGTGATGGGGTACACATAATGGCAATTGGAGCAGAAGAAAATGTACCAGCCATACTTGATGCTGCTGGATTATAGAATTACTCAATAAAGATTAATAGGTAGTCATATGTTGTTTTAAAAACAGTAGGATGGCTTTATTTATACATATTAATGCATAAAAATACACAAAAAATGTATAAAAATAGAGAAAATTGGGGGATTTTAGATGAAAATAGCAGTAACAGGGGGAGGACCAGGAGGATATGTAGCGGCTATTAAAGCATCTATGATGGGTGCTGACGTTACAGTAATAGAAAAGAGAAAAGTAGGTGGAACTTGCTTAAATGTTGGATGCATACCTACTAAAGCCTTGCTGGCATGTTCAGAGATGTTGATGAATGTAAGAGAATCTGAAAAATATGGTATTAATATAGATGGGAAGGTAGATTCAGATTTTGAATCTATGATGAATAGAAAAGATAAAATTGTAGATCAGCTTGTAAAAGGAATAGAATTTTTATTTGATAAAAAAGGTGTAAAGCTTATAAATGGATTTGGAAAATTAATAAGCAAGAATGAGATAGAGGTTTCTAAAGAAGATGGATCAAAGGAAATAATAAAAGCGGATAAAATAATACTTGCTACAGGGTCTGTACCTATAGTACCTCCTATGTTTCCGTATAATAAAGAGACAGTTATAACTAGTGATGAAGCTTTGAATCTAAAGAAACTTCCAAAGTCGATGTTAATAGTTGGAGGAGGAGTAATTGGATGTGAGTTTGGTCAATTCTTTAGAACTTTAGGAACGGAAGTTTCCATAGTTGAAATGAATGATCAAGTTCTTCCTTTTGAAGATAAAGATATTGCTAAACAGTTGCAAAGAAGCTTTAAAAAGGATAAAATTAAATTATTAACAAGTAAAAAAATACAAAAATGTAATATTAAGGAAGAAAAGGTTATAGCAAATTTAGATAATGGAAAATCTGTAGAAGCAGATATTATGCTAGTTTCTGTAGGTAGAAAACCTTATCTTGAAAATTTAGGAATAGAAGATATTGGAATAAAAACGGAAAGAGGAAAAATAGTAGTAGATGAAAAAATGCAAACTAATGTAGATGGAATATATGCAATAGGTGATATAGTGGATAGTCCTTTCCTTGCGCATGTAGCTTCAAAGGAAGGTATGATAGCGGTGGAAAATGCTCTTGGAAAAGATAAAAATATAAATTATACAGCTATTCCAAGATGTGTATATACAGAACCTGAGGTTGCAGGAGTTGGACTTACCCAAAAGCAATTAGAGGAAAAAGGTATACAGTATAAAATTGGGAAATTTGAGTTTAGAGGACTTGGTAAAGCTCAGGCAATAGGAAAATTTCAAGGATTTATAAAGATATTAGCAGACAATGAAGACAAGATAGTAGGGGCTTCTATAGTAGGTCCTCATGCAACAGACTTACTAACAGAGCTTACTTTAGCTGTTAATCTAGGTCTTACTGTAGAGCAAGTTGGGGATGTTATTCATCCTCATCCAACATTATCAGAGGGACTAATGGAAGCTTTACATGATGTACATGGAGAATGTGTACATTCAGTTACAAAAGCAAAAGCTGACGCTTAATAAAGATAGAGCTTTATTGAAAGCTCTGTCTGAGATATAAGTTAGGGGGGAAAGTTATGGGATATACGATAGCTGTAGCAGGAAAAGGTGGAACTGGAAAAACTAGCTTGACAGGGCTTTTAATAGACAACTTGGTCAAAAAAGGGGAAAATCCAATACTTGTTGTTGATGCAGATGCAAATGCAAACATAAATGAAGTATTAGGTGTAGATGTAGAATGCACTATAGGTGAAATAAGGGAAGAAGTAAACCAAAGAGAAATTTCTGGGAATGGATTTCCTGGTGGTATGACTAAGGCTCAATATTTAAAGTATAAATTAAATACTTCTATAACAGAAGGAAATGGATACGATCTTTTGGTTATGGGAAGGTCAGAAGGTCAAGGTTGCTACTGTTATGTAAATGGAGTTTTAAGAGAACAAACAGATTCACTATCTGATAGTTATAAGTACTTAGTTATAGATAATGAAGCTGGTATGGAGCATTTAAGTAGAAAAACTACTAAACATATAGATACTTTATTCCTTGTAAGTGATTGTTCAAGAAGAAGTATTCAAGCGGTTGGAAGGATTAAAGAACTTGTTAAAGAACTTAATTTAAAAGTTAGTAAAACACATCTTATAGTTAACAAAGCAATGGATGGACAATTGCATGAAGGGATAAAGGAAGAAATTGAAATTCAAGGTTTAAATTTAATAGGTGTAGTTCCTATGGATGAAATGATATATGAATATGATTCAAGTGGAATACCTCTAGTTAAATTACCAGAAGATAATAAATCTAAATTAGCTATTAAAGAAATAATATCAAAAATAGAGATTTAAAAAAGTAGTTATTAAGGGGGCGATTTTTGTGGCATTTAAGATGTCTGTTCAAAAATATGCAGGGAAAATTTCTGAAGTTGAAATTGGAACTGGGGAAAAAGCTTTAAAATTAGGTGGAGAAAATGTAATGCCATTTTACAGCTTTGATGGAGATTGTGGAAATACACCTAAGATGGGAGTAGAAATATTAGATGTATTTCCTGAAAATTGGATAGAGCCATTAAAAGATTTATACAAGGATGTAGCTAATAATCCAGTGGAGTGGGCTAAATTCGTAGAAAAAGAAATGAAACCTGATTTTATATGCTTGAAGTTTGAAGGAGCTGATCCTAACGGATTAGATAAATCTGCTGAAGAGTGTGCACAAATTGCAAAGGGTGTAGTAGAAAGTATTGAGATACCTGTAGTTATTTCAGGATGTAGCAACTTTGATAAAGATGCTAAGCTATTTGAAAAGGTAGCAGCGGCAGTTGATGGAAACAATTGTTTATTCTTAGCAGCCGTTGAAGAAAATTATAAGGCTGTAGGAGCAGCAGCGGGGTTAGCTTATCCTCATAAGGTAGGGGCTGAGTCTTCTGTTGATATAAACCTAGCTAAACAATTAAATGTACTTTTGAATCAACTTGGAGTTAAAGAAGAAAATATAGTTATGAATATAGGTTGCTCAGCAGTAGGATATGGATATGAGTATGTTGCTACAACTATGGATAGAATCAGACTTGCAGCCTTTGGTCAAAATGATAAAACACTTCAAATGCCTATAATAGCACCTGTTTCTTCTGAATCTTGGTCAGTTAAAGAGTCTGTTGGTGATATTGAAGATGTTCCAGAATGGGGATGCAAAGAAGAAAGAGGGGTAACTATGGAAATATCAACTGCAGCTAGTATGTTAGCGGGGGGAGCTAATGCAGTTATACTTCGTCATCCGAAATCTTTAGAAACTATGAAGAAATTTGTATGTGAATTAGCATAATAAATAGAGGTTAAGGGGGAAAGAAAAATGGCTTTAAAAGGATTGGATATATTTAAGTTATCTCCAAAGAAAAATTGTAAGGACTGTGGATTCCCAACATGTATGGCGTTTTCTATGAAGGTTGCAGCAGGAGCCGTAGAAATATCGAAATGTCCTCATATGAGTGATGAAGCATTAGCTAAGCTTTCAGAAGCTACTGCACCACCTATGAAGACTTTAACTATAGGTAAAGGGGAAAATGAGTATAAGCTAGGTGGAGAAACAGTACTTTTTAGACATGAAAAGAGCTTGGTTAATAGAAATAGATTTGCAGTGTTACTTTCTGATTCTATGGATGATGAAACTGTAAATAATAAGATAGAGAATATTAGAAAAGTTGATTATATAAGAATCGGAGAGCAAATGAAGGTTGAAATAGTAGCCTTAAAATACACTGGAAGTAAAGAAAATTATATTAAATTAATAAATAAAGTTAAGGATAGCCAAATAAAAGTAGCTTATATGTTAATTTGTGAAGATGTAGATGTATTAAAAGAAGCTCTTGAAATAGTTAAGGGAGAAAATCCTATAATTTATGGAGCCAACAAAGAAAACTACAAGGATATGGTAGAACTTGTTAAAAAAGATAAGTTAGCATTAGGTGTTAAAGGAGAAAATCTTGAAGAATTATATGGTTTAGTAGAAGATATTCAAAAATTAGGATATAAAGAGCTAGTATTAGATTCAACTAGTAAGAATATAAAAGAAGCGTTTACTAATGCAGTTCAAATAAGAAGAATTGCTTTAAAAGAGGGAGATAGAACCTTTGGATATCCTTCAGTTGTATTTGCTAATGAAATAGCAAAAGGTGATAAGAATATGGAGGTTGCTATATCTTCTTTATTCACAGTTAAGTATGGATCTATAATAGTTCTTGATGATATAGATTATTCTAGAGCACTTCCTTTATTTGCTCTAAGACAAAACATATACACAGATCCGCAAAGACCTATGAGAGTTGAACCTAAGATTTATCCTATAAATAATCCAGATGAGAATTCTCCAGTTCTTGTAACTGTTGATTTTGCACTTACTTATTTTATAATAGCTGGAGAAATAGAAAGATCAAAGGTTCCAATGTGGCTTGCAATACCAGATGCAGGAGGATACTCTGTTTTAACAGCTTGGGCTGCTGGTAAATTTGGAGGAAGCAGTATTTCAAACTTTATTAAAGAAAGTGGAGTAGCAGAACAAACTAAGTGTAGAAAGCTTATAATACCTGGAAAGGTAGCTGTTTTAAAAGGAGATATTGAAGATAATTTACCTGGATGGGATGTTGTTATAGGAACTAATGAATCTATGGAACTTCCTAAATTCTTAAGGGATTTTAATGAGGAATTAAGAACTGCTAAAGCTTAGTAAGTGAAAATAGGAAGGGCTTACCCTTCCTTGATATAAAAAAGGGGGAATTATTAATGGGAAAATTCATGATAATAGGAGAAAGAATTCACTGTATTTCACCAACTATAAGAAAGGCATTAGAAGAAAAAAATCCTGAGCCAATTTTAAAAAGAGCTAAAGAGCAAATTGATGCAGGAGCTCATTACATAGACTTTAATATAGGACCAGCAGAAAGAAATGGAGAAGAATTAATGACTTGGGGAGTTAAATTGATTCAAGAAAACTTCAATAATATTCCTATAGCTCTTGATACTGCTAATAAAAAGGCTATAGAAGCAGGTCTTAAGGTTTATAATAGAGAAAACGGAAAGCCACTTGTAAACTCTGCTGATGCAGGTCCTAGACTTGATCTTTTAGATTTAGCAGCAGAATATGATGCAATGTGTATAGCTCTATGTGCTAAGGAAGGTATTCCAAGAGATAATGATGAACGTATGGGCTATTGTACAGAATTACTTGAAAAAGGTATGATGCTTGGAATGGATCCTGAGGATATATTATTTGATCCACTTTGTCTTGTAATAAAAGGTATGCAAGAAAAGCAAATGGAAGTTTTAGAAGCGATAAGAATGATGACTGAAATGGGACTTAAAACTACTGGAGGACTTTCTAATGTATCAAATGGTGCTCCAAAAAATATAAGACCAAAATTAGATTCAGCTTTTCTAGCAATGGCTATGGCAAATGGATTTAGCTCAGCTATAATAAATCCATGTGATAGAGAACTTATAGAAACAATAAAATCTTGTGATGTAATAAAAGAAAATATATTATACGCTGATTCTTATTTAGAATTATAAGATAAACTTTAAAATAAATTATTTGGGGGGATAGAAAGATGAGTTTATTTAAAACCATATTCACAGGATCTAACCAAGCTTTAGAAGCTGCAACAGGTCTCTTAAACAAAAGTATAGAAGAAAAAGGAATTGATCACAAAGTAGCTTTTCCTGATACTGCGTATTCACTTCCTGTTATATATGCAGCTACTGGACTTAAAATGGAAAGTCTTAGAGATCTTCAAAAGGCATTAGAAGTTGTTAAAAGCTTAATCGGAGAAGAAAAAGAAAATTTAGAAAATGGACTTAATGCAGGACTAGGAACTGCTATTGCTGCTGAGGTTATAGAAGCTATTAAATATTCTACTATGGATGCTCCTTATGAAGAACCGTGTGCAGGACATATAAGTGACCCTATAATTCGTTCTCTAGGTGTTCCTTTAGTTACAGGAGATATACCAGGAGTTGCAGTTGTATTAGGTGAGTGTCCAGATGCTCAAACAGCAGCAAAGGTTATAAAGGATTATCAATCTAAGGGTCTTTTAACATTCTTGGTTGGTAAGGTTATAGATCAAGCTATAGAAGCAGATGTTAAGATGGGTCTTGATTTAAGGGTAATACCTTTAGGATATGATGTTACAGCTGTAATACATGTTGTATCCGTGGCTATTAGAGCGGCTCTTATATTCGGAGCGTTAGAGCCAGGAGATTTAGAAGGATTATTAGAATATACTCTTAATAGAGTTCCTGCATTTGTAAATGCATTTGGACCATTAAGTGAACTTGTTGTATCTTGTGGAGCTGGAGCTATAGCTTTAGGATTCCCTGTTATAACAGATCAAGATGTATTTGAAGTTCCAACTAGATTATTAACTCAAAAGGATTATGATAAATTCGTAGCTACATCACTTGAAGCTAGAGGAATAAAGATAAAAATAACTGAAATTCCTATACCAGTAGCATTTGCTGCAGCCTTTGAAGGAGAAAGAATTAGAAAAGGCGATATGTTTGCAGAATTTGGTGGAGGAAAAACAGAGTCTTGGGAACTAGTATTAAAAAAAGAAATTTCAGAAATTGAAGACCATAAGATTGAATTAATAGGACCAGATATAGATACTATTGAAGAAGCACCAGGAAGATTACCTCTTGCTGTACTTGTAGAAGTTGCTGGTAAAAATATGCAAGAAGATTTTGAACCTGTACTTGAAAGACGTATCCACTACTTTATGAACTATACTGAAGGTGTAATGCATGTAGGTCAAAGGGATATAACTTGGATAAGAATAGGTAAAGAAGCTAATGAAAAAGGATTTAGATTAAAGCATATAGGTGAAGTTTTATATGCTAAGATGATGGATGAATTCGAATCTGTTGTTGATAAATGTCAAGTAACTATAATAACTGATCCAGAAAAGGTAGCTCAACTTAGAGGCAAACATGCTACACCAAGGTATGAAGCAAGAGATGCAAGACTCGCTTCATTAACAGATGAGAGTGTAAATGATTTTTACTCTTGTAACTTATGTCAGTCATTTGCACCAGCACATGTATGTATAGTAACACCAGAAAGACTAGGTCTTTGCGGAGCTGTAAGTTGGTTAGATGCTAAGGCTACTAAAGAATTAGATCCTACAGGACCGTGTCAACCAGTACCAAAAGATGGTGTTGAAGATGAAAAATTGGGAGTTTGGACTGCTGTTAATGAAACTGTATCTCAAATTTCTCAAGGTGCAGTAGAAAGAGTTACTCTTTACAGTATAATGGAAGATCCTATGACTTCTTGTGGATGTTTTGAATGTATCTGTGGAATAATGCCAGAAGCTAATGGACTTGTAATAGTTAATAGAGAACATGGTGGAATAACACCTCTTGGAATGACCTTTGGAGAACTTGCATCTATGACAGGAGGAGGAGTTCAAACTCCAGGATTTATGGGTCATGGTAGACAGTTTATTTCATCTAAGAAGTTCGTAGCAGCTGAAGAAGGAACAAGAAGAATAGTTTGGATGCCAAAAGAATTAAAAGATTATGTAAGAGAAAAATTAGATGCCACTGCTAAAGAATTATTTGATATAGACAACTTTACAGATATGATATGTGATGAGACTATAGCTACTGAGTCTGAGGATGTACTTACATTCTTAGAGGAAAAAGGACATCCAGCATTACAAATGGAAGAAGTTATGTAAGGGGGTATATAAATGAATTATCCATCTACTTTAAAATATACTAAAAATCATACTTGGGTAAAAATAGAAGGTGATGAGGCCTATATAGGCATTACTGATTATGCTCAAGACCAATTAGGTGAAATCTTATTTGTTGAAATGCCAGAAGTGGAAGATGAAATAGAAAAAGGAGAAGAATTTGGAGTAGTTGAATCTTCAAAGGTAGCATCTGATTTATTAGCACCTATATCTGGTGAAGTTTTAGAAATTAACGAAAAATTAGATGATGAGCCAGAATACATGAATGAAAATGCATATGATGCATGGATTGTAAAAATAAAAATGAAGGATATATCTGAGGTGGAGGAATTATTAGATTCTAATGATTATGAGACTGCTTTAGCGTAAAAATAAACTTCCCTAGGTTTTTTCCTAGGGAAGTATTTTTTGGAGGGATATAAAGTGATAAATGTAAAATTTATGCCAGAGAATATAGAAATTATCTGTGAATATAAAGATAATTTACTTGAGGTAGCTAGAAAAGCAAATGTTTTTATAGATGCACCTTGTAACGGAAATGTATCCTGCGGAAAATGTAAAGTAAAGATTATAAATGGAAGAGTAGATACTAAAAAAACTACTCATATAACAGATGAAGAGTACAATAATGGATATGTACTAGCGTGTAATAGTAAGGTTATAGAAGATATACAAGTAGAAGTTCCTAATAAATTATCATCTTCTATGAACAAAATGAAGATAGAAGATTCTTCGAGTGATGTATACAAGAAATTACTTCAAAATTGCAAAAAATTAATATCTAACAATAATATGGAGTTCAAATCATATGTTAGAAAAGATTATGTAAATATAGAATTACCAAATCTTGATGATAATATATCTGATTTTGATAGAATAAAAAGACATCTAAGACATACTTTTGGATATGAAAAAGTTGCTTGTAAGATAGAAACTATAAGAAAGATTCCTAATATATTAAGAGAGGGAAACTTTAAAGTGACAATAACGCATATACCAAAGACAGGTAATACTACTAATATAGTTAATATAGAATCAGGTGATACAACTAATAAATTCTATGGTATTGCACTTGATATAGGAACTACATCGGTAGCAGCTTGTATAGTAGATCTGTATGAAGGAAAAATAGTGGCTAAAGCTTCCTCAGGAAATGCTCAAATAAAGTACGGTGCAGATGTTATAAATAGGATTATATACTCAACTAAGAATGATGGTCTTGAAAAATTAAACAAAGCTATAATACATGAAACTATAAATCCTATCTTAAAAAATATGTACAATCAGTTGGGTATTAATAAAAATGATATTGTAGCACTTGTAGCAGGTGGAAATACAACAATGACGCATTTGCTTTTAAATGTGTACCCTGATTATTTGAGAATGGAGCCATATATACCAGCATTTTCAAAATCTCCTTATATGCAAGCTAAAGAGCTTGAAATCGAAATTAATAGTGATGCATATATATATATAACCCCTTGTGTTGCAAGCTATGTAGGAGGAGATATTACAGCAGGTGTATTATCATCAGGAATTTGGTCATCTGATGATAATGTTTTATTCATAGATTTGGGAACAAATGGAGAAATAGTATTTGGAAATAAAGATTATTTAATGACGTGTGCTTGCTCTGCTGGACCTGCATTTGAGGGTGGAGAGATAAGCTGTGGAATGAGAGCATCAAGTGGTGCTATTGAGAAGATAAAAATAGACAAAGATACATTAAAACCAAACCTTACAATAATAGCAGATGATAAACCTCAGGGAATATGTGGTTCTGGAATAATAGATTTAATAGCTGAAATGCTTGTAAATAATATTATTGATAGAAGAGGAAAAATAAATAAAAATATAGATTCGGGTAGAATAAGATTTGATGAAAATGAAATAGGAGAATATGTACTTGCTTTTAAAGAAGATTACAATATAGAAAGTGATATAACTATAACAGAGGTAGATATAGATAGCTTTATAAGAGCAAAGGGAGCTGTATACTCTGGAATTATGACCTTAGTTGAAAGCTTGGGTATGGATTTTGACATGATAGATAAAGTGCTTATAGCTGGAGGTATAGGAAGTAGCTTAAATATAGAAAAATCTATACTAATAGGTATGCTTCCTGATATAGATAAAACTAAATATTCGTATATAGGAAATAGTTCTTTGATGGGATGTTATCTTGCTTTAACTAGTGAAGATGCAAGATATAAGCTTGAAGAATGCTCAGATTCTATGACTTATGTAGAGCTTAGTGTTTATCCAAGCTATATGGATGAGTTTATATCAGCTTGTTTTTTACCGCATACTGATATAGAAAAATTCCCTAGTGTAAAGCATATACTAGAGTGCTAGTATGAAGCTTGAAGATAATATTGATAAAATAAAATCAACATGTTATACTTTAATTAATAAGATAATAGAATACACAATATAGAAATCATGAAGATTTCTTTAAGGTTCTTTGAAGAGAACTTTAGGGGAATCTTTTTGTCTATTAATAAGGAGGAATTGTAAAATGTGTGAATCAACAGCTTATTTATGTAAAGAAGATGGTCTTGAAAAAGTAATGGAGAATGTAGTGTATATGAAGCCTGAAAATGGAAAAGTATACTTAGCAGACTTATTAGGAGATCAAAAAATTATAGATGGTGAAGTTAAAGAAATTAGACTTATAGATCACAAAATAATTATAGAAGAGAAGTAAATAATAAACTTGGGGGATAAAAAATATGATTATAGCTGTAGTTGACGGAATGGGTGGAGGAATAGGATCTCAAATAGTGAGTAGTTTAAGAGATGAGTTACCTTCTTATGTAGAAATATATGGACTTGGAACCAACTCAATAGCAACTTCATCTATGATGAAAAGTCATGCTAACAAAGGGGCTACAGGTGAGAATGCTATATGTGTATCTTCTAGAAAAGCAAATGTAATAATAGGTCCCATGTCTATAGTTATTCCAAATTCTATGATGGGTGAGGTTACATTTAGAATAAGTGAAGCTATATCGGATTCAGAAGCATTAAAAATATTATTACCATTGACACCAGAAGATTTTGAACTTGTAGGACTTGAGAATAAACCTTTAATTCTTTTAATAAAGGATGCTGTAAAACTTATAAAAAAAGAGTTTAATATAAAGTAGGGGGATAAATATGAATAAATTTGAAAAGAGATACCACCACACTAATGATCATGACCATGAAATTTCTTCTCATCACAGCCTTCATTCTCATAATGATGAAGATAAGGAAGAAAAAACTTTAAGAGTTCTTTTAGCACATTGGGTTAAGCACAATAAGTCTCATGAGGAAAGCTTTAAAGAGTGGGCTGATAAATCAAAAGAAATGGGTAAAATAGAAGTAGCTAAAAATATAGAAAAAGCTATAGAATATATGGAACAAGCAAATGAAATGCTAATGGAAGCTAAAAAACATATGTAAATTTAATATCATATTAACCATTGACAAACTTTGGTTAATATGATATTATTATTTTAGTCAAGTGAATAATATGCGGGTGTAGCTCAGTGGTAGAGTTCCGGCCTTCCAAGCCGGCTGCGAGGGTTCGACTCCCTTCACCCGCTCCATATGGAGAAGTACTCAAGTGGCTGAAGAGGCTCCCCTGCTAAGGGAGTAGGTCTTTTACGGGGCGCGAGGGTTCAAATCCCTCCTTCTCCGCCAATGTAAAACAACTTATATTAATATAAGTTGTTTTTTTCTATAAGAACTATAATATTTTATAGGTGGAATCTTATAAAAGCCTAAAAATGTTTATTTGTATAAAAAATAGGTATAATATAGTGTGATGGGAAGTATCTTTGATTTAAAGTTTGATCTATTAATCTTAAATTGGAGGACGAAATGCTAAATAAATTGAAAGATAGTATAGAGAGTGAAAAAATTAAAATTATTAGTGATGAATTGAGAATAGAAAATGTTAATTTAAGAAAAGAACTTCAAGAATCTAAAGCTGCGAATTGGATATTGAGCCAAGTTATAAAAGCATGTGGAACTGTTAATTCTTTTGAAGCATTAATGGAAAATATTACAGATATACTAATGGGAGTTTTAGGAGTAGATACATGTAGTATATGGATAAAAAGTGATAATATAGGAAAATATACATCTTATTCCAGGAGTGTATACAATAGTAATGAATATGAGATAGAAAGATATGATGATTTTCCAGATGATATTTTAGAAATAAAAGATACTAAGACTTTAGATATAAATAATGAGAAATTTAGTTTCTGTAAATGGGAAAACGTTAATTCTATATTGATATCTTCATTAGAGGATGTTAGAACTAATAGAGAGAGGGGGGTTATAATACTAGAGCATCGAAACAAAAACTTTTTTAGTGAGAATACTAAGCAATTTTTTGATATACTTTCTATACAGTTAAGTATTGCTGCTGTTAATTCAAAAATGTTTGAAAAAATAAATGAGATAACAAATAAGGATCCTCTTACAAAATGTCACAATAGAAAGTATTTGGAAAAAATTATTTCGGAAAATTTGTCTGGTCGAGAATATACACTTGCTGTATTTGACTTAGATAATTTTAAAATGATAAATGATTTATTTGGGCATAAAAAAGGTGATGATGTTTTAGTTCGTGTAAGTAAATTGGCAAGGACAATAGTTGAAGATAATGAAGGTGAGTTAATACGGATAGGTGGAGATGAATTCGTTATTATACTGTATAAAACAATTGAAGAATCTGTTAGAATACTAGAAAAATTAAGAAAAGGTGTACCTGATTTACATACTATAAAGGATACAGGTATAGATATAACTATGACCATAGGTGTTGCATGTTCAAAATTGGTGGACGGAGTTGATAAAATATTTAATCTTGCAGATATGGCACTTATAGAGGGAAAAAAGAATAATTGTAAAAACAAAATTCATATAGCTTCATATTAAAAAATGTATCTCTAAGTATAGGGATACATTTTTTAATTCTGTGGGTTATCAAAACTATCTATGAAAATACCGTGGATACAACTTTTTAGAAAGTATTCTTAAATAAGTAAGAAGCCGCATTAAGTATATTTTCCTCTAAAATATCTGAATCTATTTTTAATGGGATTATTTTATCTTGCTTAAAATATATAACTTTATTATTATTTTGTGTTGTAGCAAAAGATAAATTTAGTTCTACTGTAATAGTTTGATTAGAGCCTATTATAGAATAATCGTCTTCGTATATTTGTATATTAATAGGTATAATATCTTTAGATAAGTATTCTATATATACATAATTTCCCTTAAATTTATATTTGGATAGTCTTAATTTCAAATTTGTATTTAAGTAATCTATATTTATATAAGTTTGGGTTGAATCTATTATATCTTGCACTTTAAATAATTTAGCTAAGTAATATATATCTTCATAATTGTGAAGAAGTATCTTTTTCCTTAGTGATTCATTTTTAGTTGATTCAAATTCTTTGTACATATCTACACTTTCTTTTCCTGAAATAGTGTCCTCTCTTTGTATATTCAATAAACCTTCTACTGTTTTTAATTTGCAGTTCTCTAGATTTAATTCTTTTTGATAAGGTTTTACTATTTTGAGTATATCCATATCCTTGTCTTTATCTATAAAAAAGTCTAAGTTGTTCTTTTCGAATCTTTTATTTAAAAAAGGAATGTCGAATCTATGTCCGTTAAAGGTTATATGCTTATCGAATGTTTTAAATACTTCTTTAAAATAAAACAATAGTTCCTTTTCGTTATCTGTAGTGTGTGCGAAAAATTGTTTTATGATTGTTTGATTATCTTTTATATATAATATACCGATTAATATTACTTTATTATACTTAGGGCTAAGTCCTGTGGTTTCTATGTCGAATACACAAGAATTTCTAGGTATATCTATTATTTCATCTATTTTATGGGTTATAACTTCCATTTAAATAACCTCCCGTAGTTTTGCTTTTGTCAAATATGACTATAATAATGATATCATATAGATTTTAATGCTTGAATGGGTATTTTAAAAGTTATATTATATAAAATAGGTGATGAATATGAATTGTGAGAGTTTAAATGAAAATCAAAATATAGCTGTTAATCATTTTAATGGACCGTGCATGGTAATAGCTGGTCCAGGTTCTGGGAAAACAAGGGTTATAAGCTATAGAATAAATAATTTGGTTCAAAATTTAAGAGTTAGACCTGAGAATATATTAGCTATTAGTTTTACCAAGGCTTCTTCTATTGAGATGAAGGAGAGGAGTATCAAACTTTATTCTAACAGTTTGATAAATAGAGTTAATTTTGGTACTTTTCATTCTGTGTTTTTTAGAATTCTTAGGGGATTTAAAAATTATCAACTGGATAATTTATTAGATGAAAATAAAAAAATGTATACTATAAAGAATATATTAAAGAGTATGGATGTTGAGAATTATCAGGAAGAGGATATTATAAAAGGTGTTATAAATGAGATCTCATTTCTTAAGAATGAATTATTAGATCCTCGTAATTTTGATTCTTCTGTATTATCTAATGATGAATTTTTTAAAGTGTATTCTATGTATGAAAATTATAAGAGTGATATGAAGAAAATAGATTTTGATGATATGCTAATACATACTTATAATCTTTTAAAAGAGGATGAAGATATACTTGATTTAGTAAGAAGAAAATACAAGTATATATTAGTAGATGAATTTCAAGATATAAATAAGGTTCAATTTGAAGTTATAAAGATGATATCAAAGCCTTATAATAATATATTTGTTGTTGGAGATGAAGATCAAAGTATTTATGGATTTAGAGGGGCAAGACCTGATTTTTTATTAGAATTTAAAAAGTATTTTGAGGGCTCTAAGTATATAGTTTTAGATTTGAATTATAGGTCTACTGATATGATAATAAAAACATCAAATAAGCTTATAAAAAATAACGACAATAGGTATCATAAGGTTATAAAGTCAGTTAAGGGAAAAGGTGATGGGATATTATTTTTATCACCAGAGGATTCTGAAGACGAGGCTAGAAAAATTGGAAGCTTAATAATTGAAAATATAAATAATAATAATGTAAGTTACAGTGATTTTAGTGTTATATATAGAACTAATATACAGTCGCGTGCTATTGTTGATGTGCTCATGGATATGAATATACCGTTTATTATAAGAGATACTGTTGTTAGTATATACGATCACTGGATAAGTAAGGATATTATAAGCTATTTGAGTGTAGCTTTGTATAGAAGCTTAAAGGAGGAATTGTCTAGAATTATAAACAAGCCTTTTAGATATATATCTAAGGAGAGTATAAAAATAGCTATGGCAGATGGGGAATTTCTAGACAATATAAAAACTAAAGCAAGTTTAAATAAGTGGCAGATAAAGACTATAGAAGATTTGGAGCTAGACCTTAATTATATAAGTAAGATATCTCCAAAGGATGCTATATCTTATATAAGGACAAGTCTTGAATATGATAGATACTTAATGGAGTATTGTCAAAAAAGAAAAATAAAGACTACAGGATTGTTTGAAATACTAAATGAGATAGAAGGTGGAGCATCAAACTATAAGACTATAGATGAATATTTAGAACATATAAGTAGGGTTAAGGAAGAAATATTAAATCAGAAAAAAGACGATGATAAGAATAAAGTAGTTTTAACTACTATTCACTCATCTAAAGGTCTGGAGTTTAAGAATATATTTGTAATAGGAGTTATTGAAGGGGTAATACCTCATGAAAAATCTATTGAGAAAGTAGAAGTTGAGGAAGAGAGAAGGTTACTTTATGTTGCTATGACAAGGGCTATGGATAAGCTTCATATATCAAGTCCTCAGTATAAATATGGGAAAAAAGCTTTTATATCTAGGTTTATGGAAGAAATTAATGAGCCATCTGATGAAGAATTAGACTCTATAAAAAAAGGAGATATAATAAATCATAAAAAATTCAAAAAAGGAAGAGTAATAAATAAAAGTGATAATATGATAGAGATAGAATTTAATAACGATATAAAAATATTGAATTATAGAGTATGTCTTAGAAATAAATTAATAGAGAAGGTATAAATAAAAAAAGAAGCTATAGCTTCTTTTAATCTGTACCCTTTGTAAAGGACAATTTAAAAAAGACTATGCTACATTAAGAAGATGATTTCTGTATTGGACAGGAGTCATCTTCTTTAATCCCCACTGATATCTATAGTTATTATAATAAGTCATGTATTGTTTAAT
>NZ_JAOASI010000066.1 GCF_025210165.1 Tepidibacter sp. | reverse complement strand
CGATATTTTGGATAGAATAGTTATTAAGCTCCAACATACTGAAAGCCTCCTTTATAAAAGTTTTTTTGATTAACTTTAGGTTTTCATATTTGTTGGAGTTTTATTATTTGAAAAATTTAACTAGCACAACGGGTTAATTATTAACAAAAAGAAGTTATTTTAATTTCTAATACTAATACATGTTTAATTCAATATCTATTTATATATGTATTTTTAATCATTATTTCACATGTATAAAGTATGCACAATTAACACTACAACTATGTATCAATAAAGTTTTTATATTTTTTTCAAGATTTATATTCATAGTATTTTTTCATTTTTGCTTTATCAAATATATCTAATATTTTTCTACTTACATTTTTTTTAGATACATGTTGATATTCTTTTTCTAAATGAACACTATAAACCTTTGCTTCAAACTCGATTGTTGGTTCAACAGTTTTGAGATATCCTGGAAATCCATATACTATAACACAAGTTCCTTTAGCTCCACTTATTTCAAACTTATAAGTAGAAATTACCTCTTGCAATATCATACCTTCATAATATTTTTCTTCTTTTAAATATATAGATTCATGAACTTTTTTACCTTTTAAAATTATGTTAGTTATTTCTCCTCCATTATTCATCCAATCTATTTCATCAGGAAGTTTCGCATTCGAATTTGGACCTATCTCAATATTTGACACTCTTTTAAAATTTAAAAATCCATTAAAATTATCATCCTCTGTTAAACTAAGTAAAAACTCAAACCTTTTCTTATTTGAAAAGTCTCCACTTATTACGTTTTCAATTTTTTCTTTTTTATCAATATGATTTCTAGATTCTAATTTACCTTTAATATATTTTACAATGCTTTTATTAAGTTCATCTGTTTCTGATGTTGTATGCTCTAAATCAAATTTTATTTTATTTCCATTATCAACTTTTTTGATAATAATTCTGCCTTCATGAGTGCTCCTATAATTTAATAAGCTTTTAGTAAAATCATTTCTTACAATCTCGTATTCTAATATCAGTTTATCTGCATCGTCTGCTCGAAAATTCAAATCATACTTTGGTTCATAACTTCTAAATTCAGGTAAATTCAATTGATTTATAGGAATATACATTTCATTTATTGCGTCAAGTAGTGAGCTATCTGATATCCACTTTATCTGTTGTGTTCTTTTTTTTATTATCTCTTCTTTACTACTCT
Organism: Tepidibacter sp.; assembly: GCF_025210165.1. Taxonomy (GTDB): domain Bacteria; phylum Bacillota; class Clostridia; order Peptostreptococcales; family Peptostreptococcaceae; genus Tepidibacter_A. Next base: position 16,205 of record NZ_JAOASI010000066.1, on the reverse strand, counting down.
GCATCTCTCTCAATTTATCAAATTCTCTTGGACTTAAAAGTGTAGTAGTTAGTAGAGGTATAATAATATTTTTTTGAGTGTTCGATATATAAACACCTCTATTAAACAGTAATTTTTTTAATTCAGCTTCTGTAATAAAAGATGCACTCAATAGTGGTTTTAAATCGCTTCCATAGGGCAATAAAGTATCTATATTTATTTCCATATTACTTATATCAGTCATTCTTTAATCCTCCTCTAAAGTCCTAATATCTTGTTTAAAAGATTTAACCTTTATTCTATCAACAAAATCTTTATCACTAAATTCAGATTTTACAAAACTAACTACCTCTTTATTCTCACTTTCACGGTAATCAGGAAAAGCCAGAATTACATGATGAGGCCACTTTTGAGTTAAATTTTGAGCTAATCCAATAAACCTTCTTAAATAGTCCTCAGAAAAATTATCATTTAAACAAAGAAGCAATGATTGTGTTTTGTTAGCATCTATAATTTTAAAAGGTAAAACATTAGAATTAATATATTGAACCGGCAGAACTGGACCACTTTTTTTACTTCCTATATTTTGAATATTAAATCCCGTATCTGGGTAATAAAATTCTGATTTACAATTTTCAAATAAATTATTGGCATAATTAATACTTTCAAGTAAGAAAGTAGCTCTTTTGTTATCAACTAAATATACGGTTTTATAAACTAAGTCATCTGTATTCCTAAACATTTCCATATGTTCAATAATACCTTTAGATACTTCATCTTCACTTGATAACCAAAAAATTACACCAACAGTTTCTAAAGATTTGATTGTATTATCTACTCTATGACGACTTCTTGGATCATGTGGAAAACATTCAATTGCATAAGAAATGTCTTTTAAGAATTCTTTAAATTTACTAGTAATTCCTTGTGAAGTTTTTGGATATGTTTTTCTATTTTTAACTGATATTACAACATTTTGCTGAGTTCGGTCTATCAACGGACATGGATACTGAAACAAATAATCTATGCCATGTGTCTGTCTATTTGATGTTGACCCATCTAATTTATGCTTCTCTCCTTTTAAACATTTTATATCTATACCGTTAATATTAGTAACCCATCCGATTTTCTTTAGTAAATTTCCAACGCTCTTTTCTCCATATTCTCCAGATTTTTTAGATTTTTCTCCCATACATATCCCCCTTAACTATTTCTCTTCATTATAAAATATTTTGTAGAAATGCATTTTTTTAGACTCATCATACCCTTTTTCAATAATTTTACTTTGTTTAGCTTCATCTGAAGAAATATTAATTTCTATAGCATTATCAAGTTTTATACTACATTTGACCTTTCTTTTTTCTTTATTAAAAGTTTCATTGGATATATTAAAGTTTTTATCAGGTTCTAAATCATTAAATTTATAATTATTTGTATATTTTTTCAAATCTTGTCTATGTTCAGTTTTTTCTAAAACTTCTTCCGAAAACTCTTCAAAGTCAAATCTATCATGAGTTTTAAAATAATTTAGTGATTTATTTAAAAATACAATTTGTTCTCTTTTGTCATTGTCAGGATTCTTAGAATATATATTTTTATTAAAATCCTTACACAAATTAATCAATGCTTTAGTATTTGAGTCATTATCTTTTAATACTTGTAAATTTAAGAATTCTTTTTTCCAATAAACAGCTTCATTCCCACTTCTAGCTGTATCAACTATACTAACTTTATAGTTACATGATTTTATATTTTTAAATATAAGACATCCTTTATCAAGATTTTTTATATTAATACCTTTTTCATAGTTCAATTCAAAATTATTTTCATTCTGATTTATTTTTAAGAAAACATCTTTTGTTTCAGATTTAAAAATTCCTATTGCATCTGTTCTCATATCATCTACTATACAGTCCTTAAGATAACACATATAAAATTCTCCATTTTTTATATTGGGATGAGTAGATTTATTATATAAATGTTTAAGTATGTTGATTGACTCATTATAAAATACATCTGTATTTTTAAATATTCTATTAATATAATTATGTACTTCATTTAGTTCTATATCTGTTTCATGATAAAATTTATAAAAGATACTATTTTTAAATGGTTGTAAGAAATACTTTAATAATAAATCTTTTAAATTATCGTTCTCCATTGGATGTAATCCATCTGATACAAATATTCCTTCATTTCTAAATTTATTACCTACTTTGTGTATTACTAAATCTTTTAATTTTATATCTGTAAAATCAAACATAAAGTGCCTCCTTCCAGTTATAAAATTTATATTTAAAGATTATTCCATTTTAATTACCATAGTATTTAATTATGCTCTATTCACTTGAAAACTATGGAATAATTATATCTAAATGCTATATTTCGGCATTTATTTACTTTTTCCTTCTTTTTTTCAATTACTTACATATATAATTTTTCTTAATTCTTGTACATAATAGGAATTAACATATATCATAGACTCTCTGTATCAACCAATTTAAAATGAAGATAATTTAAATGTTAGCTACTTTTGATTAATCTTTTACTATGAAACTTAGATTGTAGTGTTTAAATATCCGTTAAAAAACTTCTTTGTTTGACCGTAAGGGAGTTTAAGAAGTTTTAGGATATTTAAACACTACAATCTTTAGTTTTATTAAAAGATTGATTAAGTAGCGGTATTTCAATTATCTTCATTTTTGCTTAAGCACCTTTTTTAATAAATTAGGTTTTGACTTATTTTTTATGATTACAGACAAAAAAGAGACGTTAATTATAAAAAATTAACATCTCTTTTTCAATAACTTATAAAAATCCACGCCCAACATCTATAGTTGTCATGGATTGACTGGTGGAGACGAGAGGAATTGAACCCCTGTCCGAAAGCTTTTTCCCTAAAGCTTCTACGAGTGTAGCTGCTAATTTTTATATCATCTTTTTTAACGCCTAACAGCAGGCTTAAAAAAAGACTAGTCTTAATTACTCTTATCCTTAGTCAAGACATCCTAAAGACAGTTCCCCACTCAAATGGCGTTCTACTTAAGCTTGTGGGTGAACTTAGTAGAACGAGCAGTATTAATTAAGCTGCTAATGCGTAATTATCGTTTGCGTTTATATTTAAGTACTGATTTTTACGTGAACCAGTAAAACACGACTCGCAACTTTAAGTTCCAAACCCTCGTCGAGACCATTACGCCCCCAAGGTTATTTTAATAATTTTTGAATATAATGAGCAAATCTATAAGCCGAGTTCTGTATTAAATAGTCATCTGTCTAGGCCTACTGTTACCAGTAGGCTCAAGCGACCTACCAACGGAACGAGAACGAGCAGTCCTCTTTTCATGTTCCTACTTAGTCTTGCTCCAGGTGGGGTTTCCATAGCCAACTAGTCACCTAGTTGCTGGTGAGCTCTTACCTCACCTTTCCATCCTTACCACAGATAATTGTGGCGGTTTATTTCTGTTGCACTATCCTTAGAGTCGCCTCCACTGGGTATTACCCAGCACCCTGCTCTATGGAGCTCGGACTTTCCTCGTCTACCTATAAAGGCATCCGCGACTATCTGACTTACTCATTATTTAATTTATCTGCCGATAAATCATATGATATCATCTTGCCTATATCACAGTCAAATGTAAATTTTTCAAAACTTGGAACTTGGTTATTTAACAATTTATCAATTCAATGATACAAATATATCTATAGTTTGCTTATTTATATCTTCTGAATCATTGTGATATAATTCAAAATCACTATCATATTTTCTATCCAAATCCATATCCCATATCTTACACCACGCTTCACCTACTGCTTTAACTATATTACCTTTAATTGTAAACTTTGCATACTTTCCTTCATTAATTATTTTCGTTTCAAGACCATCGCTATTATCATGTTCTGTCACTTCGCAACAGCACATAAATGTATAAGGTTTTGTTGCATCTCCCTCATATTCTGTATATAATCCTATTCCTTTTCCATCAACCTTATTTTTAATACTCTCATATATACATTCATTAATAAATTTTTGCCACATTGATCCAATATCTTTCATTGATTTTCCATTTTCATTTATTGTTCTAGTTGATTTTCCAACAACAACTTTCTTAGTTAATGTTACTATTTCATATTCCATATTTTCCACCTCATTATTTTATTCGTTCATTTCTATGAACTAAATATAGTATAATAAAGTTAATATGACATCAGTGTGTCTTATTAAAAAAATTATTTATAATTTTTTAAAGTTATCTCTAGTTTATTTTTAATAACGTCTCGTATATATTGTGGAGTAATAATATTAATGTGTTCTCCAAAAGATATTATATAATTATATAACCACTCATCTTCCGGTATCATAATATCAATACTAAAACTACCATCCTCATTTTTAGTAATATCTTTTTCATCAAATTCATCATAAACTCTATGTTTAACTTGTGATGAGAGTGTAATTTTTAAATTAATTACATTTGGTTCATTTCTATAAGAAAAAGTTGTATCAATTTCATTATAATAACTCCTATCAAATGTATCTTCACTTACTATCAAGTCCTTTATCCTGTTTACCTTAAAAATTCGAAAATCATTTTTTAACAAACAAAAAGCTTGTAAATACCATGCTTTATGTTTAAATATAAGTTTAATAGGATTAACTCTTCTATTTGTTTTATCTCCAAACAAATTATAATAATCAAACTCTATAGTTCTACAATTTGTTAGTGCAAATTTTAATGTTTCAAATTTTTCTTTTTCTACTTTTGAACTCCCCCAATTTGAAAAATCAACTTCTATCCAATTATTAATTTTTTTATTGAATAAATTTCTCAACTTTAAAATTGCACTATCAACATTTTCATATTCAGTTGCTTTAAGTGTTTCCAATCCCATTAATAAATTATTCTGTTCTTCATTCGATAAAATAGACTTATTCATTACAAAATTATCTAAAATACTTATTCCTCCGCCTTTCCCTTTACTTGTATAAATTGGAATTCCAGCCAAAGAAAGAGTTTCAATATCTCTATATATTGTTCTTGTAGACACCTGGAACATTTCAGATAATTCTTTTGCAGTTATCTGTTGTTTATCCAATAATATATATATGATTTTAAACAATCTATCAATTTGCATTGATATCACCACCCAAATATATTATAACAGTTAAATATATTATATAGCTGAACTACCATTTAAAGTTTTTTCCTTAATTTTCTGTAAACGTAGGTGATAATTTATATCTTAAGCAATAGATTATTTATTTTTTCACTTATTTTTTGTCTTTCTTCATATATCCACTCTTGATCTATAGTAACTCCAAAAACCTTACCAAAAGAATAGTATAAATTTATCTTTTGATAATACATTTCTAATTCTTCAAGTGATTCAAATTTATATATAGGCTTGAATATCTCATTTCTTTTTGCAATAAATAATTCATCAACATATGATATAAATGTATCCATAAGCGCTTTATTGTCTACATCAAATGGTATTTTCAAAAGCTTCCATCTATTAATTTGCGATATCTTATAATTTCTTATATTATAAAGCACCATTAAGTACTCATATATATCCATTTTTTCATACAATAATGATTTACATTCTTTCTCACTCCAAACTGACAATTTTTCTGTCAGAGAAACATTCTCAATGCTTAATATATCTTCACTTGGTCCTAAAATTGCATATTCAATATTATTGTCTTTTTTATTAATAGATTCCTTTATAAATTCATAATTATCTTTATATGCAGCAACATACCCAACATCATATATTCCTTTTCTGCCCGCTCTACCTGCTATTTGTTTTACTTCTTGAGAATTTAAAAATCTAAACTCTTTTCCATAAAACTTTTTTATATCCATAAATACTATTCTCTTAATAGGAAGGTTAACTCCCATACCAATAGCATCTGTTGTAATTAAAATAGTTGTTTCTTTATTTAAAAATTGAGCATACTGCTTTTTTCTAACCTCTGGTGGCAAATCACCATATATTATACTGCATTTAATTCCAACATTTGAATAAAACAAAGCGAGTTCAAGAACTCTTTTTTTAGAAAATACAACTAGTGCATCTCCATCCTTAATATTTTTGTATTTAAAAGATTTTTCTTCTATCTCAAGTGGAATATTTCGTTTATATTCTTTAATTGTGTAATCATCACCTATATCTTTTATAATATCAATTAATAATTTTTTTGCATTTAATGCTCCACATATATGTATTTCTCTAGATTTTAATCCTAACAAGGCTCTAGTCCATGCAGATCCTCTTTTTTCATCAGCTATCATCTGTATTTCATCAATTACTGCTATTTCAAACTCTTCATTTGTATTTAATTTTTCTATAGTACAAGAAATATGATCTGCATTTTGATGGATTATCTCTTCTTCTCCAGTAAATAAATTACAGGTTACTCCTTCATTATTTAATCTTTCATAGTTTTCTAATGCAAGTATTCTAAGAGGAGCAAGATATATGCCTTTTCTACTTTTTTTAAGTCTTTGCATTGCATTATATGTTTTACCAGTATTAGTTTCCCCTAAATGCAGATGAATAGTTCTCTTTATTTTTCTTGCTTGTTTATATTCATCCTTTGGATTTTGAGGAAATATTATATCCATTTTTTCATTTACTAGTTTTGGAATATATTTACTAATCAAAATATTCATTAATCCAGAACTTTTATAACTTTCATGATGAGTGTCTATTATTTCTTCTAATTTATAGTCTGAATTATTTTTTTGATTATAATCTAAAAGCAACCTCTCTGATACATAATTTAACAGTTCCTCATAATTTTCATATAGTTTATTTGCTTCATTATGTTTTTTAGAATTTCTTTTTTTATTAAATATCTTCTGTATTTCTGCTATAAGCTTCAATTTCTTACGAAGAGAGGCTTCATGCTCCCACAGTGAATTTGTTTTTGTATTCTCTATTATTTGCTTAATATGATTTATATCATTTTTAAGTTTTTTAAGTTCTTTTTCTGCTACTGATAATTTCATATTTATTCCTCCTTCAATTAGTATTTGTTATTTTATACAAAAAAACACCTTTATGTGTTTAAATGATTTTTATAAAAATCCTACACATAGAGGTGTTTTTTAATTAGTTTAGTATTGATTATATTTTTAGAATGGTACTTTTTCTGCTTTTAACTCAGTATATTCAACGCTTGCATTCCAAACTCTTGCTCCAAAATACCCTTCATTTGTATAACTTTCATCATGAACCGTACATATTTCTACTCCATCAACATATACAGTTATTTCACTAAATATTCTTCTTACTTCCAAATCAATTTTTCCATTTGCAATACTAAAAGGTATTTTTACTTCTTTAATTTGATGCCATTTATAATTTGATTTTCCTACAATAACAGTGTTTTTTTCATAGTTTATGCCAACATAATTTCCTCTATATTGATCGTTCCCTACTTTTGGACCCGATACATTAAAAACAATACCTGCATTTCCAGTAGATTTCGTGAAATTAAACTTTGCTTTATAAAAAGCAGATGATGGATACTTTTGCGGATTATTGTTTCTATCAATACCTAATACCATTGGTCCTTGTTTATATTTATTATCCCAAAGTTTAAGAGTTTCTCCAATTTTCCAGTTGCCACCATATCTTCTCATACTTGGAACTGCTTCACCATCTATATTTTCAATATAAAACTCTTTAGGTTTTAAACTTCCCATTTTTTCATTATATCCTACATATTCATAAGTTGCATTCGTCTTCCATACTCTAACTCCAAAATATCCACCTTTAATATATGTACTATCGCTTGTAGAAATATACTTTACATCATTCACATAAATATCTATTCTGCTACCATTTCTAACAGCCTTTAAATTATATTTCTTTCCGGCTTTAATATCAAAAGGAAGCTTTTTAGTTGCAATTGTATCCCACTTAAAATTCGATTTACCTATAAAAACACTATCCTTTTGAGCGTCTATCCCAACAAAATACCCTCTATACATATCATTACCGATTTTTGGAGAAGAAACAGCAAATACAAATCCTGCATTTCCTTGAGGATAATCAAATGAGAAATCAGCTTCATATACCCCATAATTCTTAAATGTTTCAAGAGTATTGTTCTTATTCAGTGCTAATCCAAGAGGTGCATCACTTCCATTACCAAAGCTTAATCTTAAATTATCATTACTTAATATTTTGTTAAATCCACCATAATATTTTAGTCCATCTACATCACTACCATTTTTTTCTATATTGAATTCTGGTTTTGGTTCTGGTTTCAGCTCAGGTTTTGGTTCTGGTTTTGGTTCTGGCTTAGAAACTACTTGCTTAGTTTCATATTTTTTATAAACTCTATTTGCAATTGCAACAGCCTGCTCTACTGTAGTTGTACCTTTAGGATTAAAATTAATACCGTTGCCTTTCATAAAGTTATTTTCATAAACATAGTCAACGCCTTTAACAGCCCAAGAAGAAACATCTTTTTTGTCTGTCATGGTTAATACACCATCACCTTTATTAAACTCTACTCCTAATGCATTAACTGCCTTAAAAATCATAACACCCATTTGCTCTCTTGTAACAGGATTATTTGGTGCAAACAATCCATCTCCTACTCCATTTATAATACCAAGATTATACGCAATTCTAACTGATGTATCACTAGTATCTTTAAATGTAGAAACAGGTGCTGGAGAAGGGTCTTCTTTTTTTATTGCAGTATACATGTTTACAACAAGTTTAGCAAACTCTTCTCTTGTTATATTCTTTTTACAATTAGTAAAAAGCGACTGATCTAGTACAAGATTATTCGCTACAGCATCTACCAATTCTTCATAAGCCCATTCGCTAACATTTCCATATTTCCAATTATATGCCTCATCTTTTGTTGTAGCAAAAGAAACAAAACTACTTAGCATTAACATAATAACCATCAATAAAGACAATAATTTTTTTTTCATATATAAATCCCTCCTAAATAATGTCATGGCATGCTATTATTTTACACTATAGCAAAATTATACAACAATACCTATTATTCGTCAATATTTTTAGAAATATCATATAATTCTGTTAATTGCTACAAAATTACCTTTCCTTTCAATTAGCATTTACTATTTAATATATAAAAATGAGTTTTTTGCCATTATAATTTTTATATTAATTGAAAACAATAAAATAATAAATAAATTTAAAATACTTATATTTTGGGAGGTATTAATGTCAAGAGAAGCAAAAACTCTATTAATAATTAGTGGATTATTTGCACTTGCTAAAGGTCTATCTAATGTTTTTGTAAATATATTCTTATGGAAAAAGTCAAATGATTTTATCATGATTTCACAGTATAATCTAGTTCAATATATATTCTTGCCAATTGCTTTTACTATAGGTGGATGGTTATCAAAAAAAAGAATGGAATATGGTCTCTAAGAATCGGAATTGTTTTTTATATATTATTTTTTATTCTCATTATTTTAATAAAGGATAATATTATAAAATATATTTACCCTTTGGGCATATTATTCGGAATAGCAGGAGGATTTTACTGGCTTGCTTTTGATGTATTAAGTTTTGATTTTACATCTACTAATAATCGAGATACTTTTAATGGATATCATGGTTTTATTGCCGGAATACCTGCTGCTATTGCTCCTTTTGCAGCAGCTTATATTATTGATAAAAGTAATAATACAAAAGGATATATGATAGTATTCTTACTTTCATTAATATTCTTTGTTATTTTAATACTGATTAGTTTATCACTTCGCTCACAACACTATGGAAAAAAACTAGATTTTAAAAAAATAATAAGCAGTAATAATTATGATTGGAATAATTTAAGAAAAAGTACAATTGCTTGGGGTCTAAGAGATGTTGTAATACTATTTTTACTTAATATAATTATTTATAAAACAACAGGAAGTGAAATGGAAATAGGAAAACTCTTTTTAATTTCATATTTAATTTCATCAGCATCTTATATATTAGAACAAAAGCTTATAAAGCCTAAACGAAGAATGTTTTCCCTGCATATAGGTGCAATATTAATGTTTATCTCAGTTTTAGGGCTAGTTTTCAAAATCAACTATTACTCTATATTGTTCTTTATTATTCTAGATGCAGTATCTGTACCATTTTTTTATGTGCCTATGACATCCGCTACTTTTAATATACTAGATCAGCATCATGAAAATAATATGAGAATAGAATATATTATAAACAAAGATATTGCTCTTAATACCGGAAGAATAATAAGTACTTCAGTGTTAATGATTTTTTTAACTTTTATAAAAAATGATAGGGTGCTAAATTATTTTTTACTTTTTATAGGAAGTGGTCAATTGATTGCTCTTTATTTTTTGAGAAAACTAAAAATATGGGATATTTAAGAAGGGTGATTATAAATAGTCATCCTTCTTACTTATTATTTTCATTTGATATATTTATATTATTATTCTTTTTTCCATTATCTGAGCCATGTGTATATCCAATAACATCAAAGTGTTTAGCAGATTCTTTGGCAAATTCCTCATAGTTTTCACATCTACCTCTTATACATGTAGATAAATGTATTGCATCTATATCTGCTTTTTTAAGCTTTTCTATTTTTACTTCAATACTTTCTACAGGATTTTTCTCACATCCATTACAATTATTAAAAGCAACTAACTGACACCCAACTTCTTCATACCTTTTAAAAGAATCTTCCTTTTGATTAAAGGCTCTTAAACATCCATTTGCAGTACACTTTTTTGAAACTTCCCCACATACGTATATAGCTATTTTTTTCATATTTTTTCCTCCACATTCTATAAAGTGAAACTTAATTATATCATATACAAAATAGCTACCTAAGCATAGAAATTAATTTCTATGCCTAGGTAGCTATTTATCCTAAACAAAAACTCTACCTTCTCATACTCTTTGGTTTACTTAATATTTCAGACATAATAATACCCTTCATCAAATCATCTGCATCTGAAAAAAGATTAAAAGCTTCATCTGAATCCATACTTTTATTATACTCTGTATTTATGTTTTCTTTCTGATCTATATCATAGTGTAATTCTCTTGAGTCTTGTTTAATCTCAATATCTTCTACAACTATATCAGATATACCTTGATCTATATTTTTTTCAACTTTCTTATCTTTATATTTTACTTTAGAGCCTTCTATATGTTTTTGCTTCTTGTAATTATTGCTTAATTCATTTAAGTTAGTCTCTATTTTTTTCACTGTATTATTTACAGTTTTTAGTAAAGAACCTTCTTTTTTATTTTCAGTATTTTTATCATCTTCATCTTCTTTAACAAGAGATTTAAATACTATACTTAACACATATATAATAGCCGGTATTAATATACCTTCCATATTATCACACCTTATTTATCAGACTTCATATTAGATTTATTAGAACCTACTTTTGATATAGACTCTCTCATATCTGTATCAGCCATAACGTTTTTAAGGTTATAATAATCCATAACACCTAAATTTCCATTTTTGAATGCATCTGATATAGCTAGTGGAATTTTTGCCTCTGATTCAACAACCTTAGCTCTCATTTCCTCAACCATAGCCTTCATTTCTTGCTCTTTTGCTATTGCCATTGCTCTTCTTTCTTCAGCTTTTGCTTGTGCTATTTTCTTATCAGCCTCAGCTTGATCTGTTTGAAGTTGAGCTCCTATGTTTCTTCCAACATCAACATCTGCTATATCTATAGATAGTATTTCAAATGAAGTTCCAGAATCAAGTCCTTTTTCTAATACTCTTTGAGAAATAGAATCTGGGTTCTCAAGAACTGCTTTATGACTAGCAGATGAACCAACAGTTGTAACTATACCCTCTCCAACTCTTGCTATTATAGTTTCTTCTCCTGCTCCTCCAACTAATCTTTCAATATTTACTCTTACCGTAACTCTTGCTCTTGCTATAACCTCTATACCATCCTTTGCCATTGCCGCAATTTTTGGAGTTTCTATAACTTTAGGATTAACCCTAACTTGAACAGCTTCAAGTACATCTCTACCAGCAAGGTCTATAGCCACTGCTTGTTCAAACTCAAGCTTTATATTAGCTCTTTGAGCAGCAATTAAAGCATTTACAACTGAATTAACATCTCCTCCAGCTAAATAATGAGCCTCTAGCTTATCTACTCCAAGGTCTATCCCTGCTTTTGCTGCCTTTATCATTGGATTTACAATTCTAGCAGGTGAAACTCTTCTAAATCTCATTCCAACAAGTGTTAAAATAGATATCTTAACTCCTGAAAATAAAGCTGTAATCCAAAGTCCAACTGGTATAAAACTAAAAAACAAAACTATAAGTATAACTAGTAAAGCTATACCTAGTATCGGTGCTAACATTATCATACTAATTCCTCCTTAATATGTCTTACTATTATTTTATTTGATTCAACTTTTACTACCTTTACCTTTTCTCCAACTTTAATAAATATACCCTCTGTTATTACATCTAGTATTTCTCCATCTATATCAATTTTACCAGATGGTCTTAAGTAAGAAATAGTTATCCCTTCTTTATTTAAATAGATTCTATTATCCTTTGATGGAATATATCCTTTCTCAGCATCAAGCTTAGTGTCAAGAAATAAAGTCTTATACATTTTTCTCTTAGGTAGTTTTTTTAGTATAAAAATTAGTGCAACCACACTTACTATAAGTGAAACTAATATACTCAAAAAAGCTTGAAGCATATTATTAGATGCCATTATTATACTGAATATAATACTTCCTATTCCAATTGTTCCAAATATCCCAAATCCAGGAGCCATAGCTTCTATTACAAGTAAAACAATTCCTATTCCAAATACAAATACAGTTGTAGTAGTAGAGTTTCCTGTATATATAGAGCCTAGAAAGAATAAAGAAAATCCAGTTATACTTATTATACCACCAATTCCAAATCCTGGCGTTAGAATTTCTAATATCATTCCTATAAATCCTAAAGATAATAAAAGAGGTGCTATATAAGTAGATGTTATTATATTTCTAAAAATACTCATCATATTTACATCTGCATCTTTTTGAACATAATTATCTATATTTAAATCGGTGTAAATTTTCTTCATTGAGGATGCTATGCCATCTATAAACTTTATTTCATCTGCTTTTTTAGTAGTTAGATTTAGCAATTTACCTTTATTAACCAATCCCTTTATAATTATATCTTTATCAGCCATAGCAGCAACAATCTCCGTATCTCTTCCCTTTTGTTCAGCTACAGCTTTAAGTTGAGATGTCCAATATGATATATTTTTTTCTGTATTAGGTATAGTTTCAGCAGAACCTATTGTCGAATAATTATTCATATATATATGATCACAAGATATAGATATCAACACGCCTGCGGATTCTGCCTTTTTATTTATGTAAGCTACAGTAGGTATATCCTGCTCTATTATAGCATCACTTATATCAACCGCAGAATCTACACGACCACCATAAGTGTCTATATCAAATATTATATAATCTGCATTTTCTTTATTAGCCTTATCTATTGACTCTTTTATATAATGATACATCCCCTTGTTAACTTCACCATTAACATCTATTTTGTATATTATTTTTTGAGAATCAGCAAACCCTTTATATGGTAATATTAAAAACGTCATAAATATAATCATTATTAATTTACTTATATTTTTCAAAATTTCACCTTCTTACCCATTAAGTATTTTATCAACCTTTTTCTCTAAATCAGCTAAACAGAATGGTTTTATTATATAATCATCGGCTCCTTTTTCAAAGCACTCATCTATATCTTCTTGTGTGCAGTTACAACTTAATATAAAGACCTTTGTTTTTTTATCTTTTTTAGTATTCTTTATATAATCGCATATTTCACAACCATCCATACCCGGAAGATTATAATCTGTTATAACTAGGTCAGGCTTAAATTTTTCATAAATTTTTATTCCATCATCTCCATTATTACTATATTCTACATCATAATTATTCACAAGTCTATCCTTTATAATTCTAACTATCATATTAGAATCATCTATTAACAATACTTTCTTCTTAGTATATTCCTTTTTTAAATAAGTTATCCTTCCTCTACCCTCATCTTTTGAAACATATAAAGCTCTATCAGCACGATCTAGTGCCTCCTTTATAGATTCGTTTTCAACAATAGTTGTTATTCCTGCACTAAAAGATATTTTTATATTATTTCCTCGGTAATTAATATTTTTTTTATTTATATTATTTAAACACCTTTGCATCACACTACAAACTTGTTCTTTTAATAAATTCTTAAATAAAATTAAGAATTCATCTCCTCCAAATCTATATATTTCATCTTCTTCTCTAAGTGATTTTTTAAGTTCATTCACTAATATACTCAATGCATAATCTCCAGCTAAATGGCCATATCTATCATTTATACTTTTAAAGTAATCAAAATCTACAAAAGCTACAGATATGGTGTCATTATATTTCAAACTATTTTCTATATTTTTAATATTTTCATTAAAAAAATCTTTACTATATACTCCAGTCAAATTATCCTTACTTATTTTTACTTTATAATGATCAACTTTTTTAAATATATTCTCCATTGTAACTATTAACTCTTCAACTTGAAATGGCTTAGTTATATAAGCCTCCGCACCTTCCTTTAAAGCTCTTATTCTATCTCTAGTCACATTTTTAGCAGTTAAAAACACTATAGGAATATTTATATTTTCTTTTTTAATTTGATTTAGTAGTTCAAATCCATTTTTGTCTGGCATTATAATATCTAATATCACCATATCAACACTTTGATCATTTAGTATACTAATAACATCTTTAGCACCTAAAGATTTAATAACATTATATCCTTGTTTTTTAAGAACATTTTCTAATAATAACAATAAATCCATATCATCATCTACTATTAATATTGTCTTATTTTTAATATCTTCTTTTATATTTTTCTTTACATGATTATGAGAATTGTTAAAGCATTTTTTATCTTTAAGACATAAAATTTCCTTATAAATACAAGCTAATCCATTTAATATTTCACCAAAATAATCATTACTTAAATCTCCCTTATAGTTTTCTAAATAAGCTTCATACTTCCCTGCTATATCAGATAGTTCATTTAATTCAAACATAGCAGCGGTTCCTCTTATATTATGAAAAAATCTATATATTTTTTTATAGTCTTCACCTTCTTTTTTTAATTTATATTTCATTAATATAATCAAAATCTTGTCTAGTTTTTCCCTTTGATTATTTAAAAATATATGTATAGCATCTTCAATCAAAAACTGCGAATCTATCACTAATCTCTCTCCCTTTTTTTAAGTTTCACTGTATAAAATTCTCTAAATGTATACATAAATCCTTGTGAATAAATAAAAAAATTCGTCTACTCGCTAAAGCGGTGACTCATGTCGCCAACGATCAGGCTCCGTTGCTTAAAAATAGTCTCAAGTGTAGTCTTTCTTAACAAACTATCCGCAAAACAAAAATATTATAATGCCTTAAGCATAAAGAATCCCAATAAATTGGGATTCTTACTTATTTAAAATCCATGTATAATAATTTAAAACAGTTGCAAAGATAAGCCAAGCTACATAAGGTATCATCAAGTAGCCTGCAACTTTATCTATTTTATAAAACTTAATAGTAGTTATAATCACAAATACTAAAAGCACTATTATAAGTATTAAAGCAACTCCTCTAAGTCCTAAGTTAAAGTATATTATTGGCCACATGAAATTCAATATAAGCTGTATAGCATAAAATTTAAGTGCACTTTTAACTTCTTTCCTATTGTCCCCATATCTATATACTCTATAAGAAGCAATCCCCATAAGTGCATATAAAATAGGCCATACAATTCCAAATATATAGCCAGGAGGAGCAAAAGACGGTTTGATTAAATCACTATATAATTGCATAGAATCCTTAGTTATGTACCCACTTAAAGCCCCCACTAAAAGAGGTATCAATATACTTATTATAAGCTTTTTTATGTTTCTCAAGTCTATTATCATATACACCACCCTTTCTTATATATTTATATGAACAATACAAACTCTTTATACTTTATTTTTTGCCAAAATCAGGACCACCCGTAAAACGGGTGGTTTGCTCCAGCCCTAGAAGGGCATATTACTCGCTGTATCTCAAGATACATTGAAAGGTCTGCCAACCGCTTATTTTTTCAGGCTACCTCTAAAGAGGTTATTTTTTGCCTT
>NZ_JAOASI010000065.1 GCF_025210165.1 Tepidibacter sp. | reverse complement strand
GTTTTTCCGAAAATCACTGTTGTGATTTATTTATAACCTACTGTTTAATTTTCAAAGTTCATTTTGTGTTTCGTGTTTGCCTCGTTGTCGAGGACAAGTAATAATATATCACCTTTAAAAACATTCGTCAACACTTTTTTTGAAGTTTTTATTATTCTTTAGATATATTGTAGAGTTAGATTAATTAAAATATAGTTTCGAGAGTTCTTAGCTAAATAAGTATTTTGTAGTTAAGGACTCTCTTAAGTATCTATTTCATATTTTCCATTTTTTTAGTTAAATCTCTATCTATATCAGTTTCTGAATCAAAAGTCTGATAAGTTTTAGGATAGTTAACAGAAGCAACAATTGAATTCATATCTGCTAAAACAGATATTCCTTGAGGTATATTTAAATCTGAAACTGTAAGAGATCCTCCATCTTGAAGATAAGATAAATCTCCACTTACATATGTATTTGTATTGTAAGCTTCATATTTAACTTCAATATCTAAAAGCTGTTGCTGTACAATATATCCCTGACTTTCTATTTTAGATTTATTTTCTAATACAATAGGGATATGAGTATGAATGAAATCTTCAGCTGTTAATTTATGTAAGTCAAAGTGTATAAATTCTTTATCATTCATAACATCTCTTTGAACTTCATGTATATAAACTTTATGGGTTTGATTATTAAACTCTATATCAAATGCTTTGTTTTCTTTATTTTGAATGTACATTTGTTTAAATTCTTTTTTATCCATAGCTACTTTAATAGAATCCATGTTTTTACCGTATAAAATCCCAGGTACAAAACCTTTTTTTCTAATTGCTTTAGCTTTACAGTTGCTAAACGAATTTCTAGATAATAATTCCATATATAATACCTCCTATATTTATCATTTACAAGGTATTATTGCCATTATATTATTGTTTAATACATTTATTTTTACATGTTTGAATTATTTATTTTTTAATATGTTACCCAACTATAGATAATAATCTTTTTACTATATCACTTAATTTCAATTCTCCCATATCTCTATGACTCATAGCAAATACTAATTTAATAGAGTCTTCTAATTCATCATACTTATATGCATATGCTTTTAGAATAGTTCGTTCAGGCATATATTCTTCTAGTTCCACAGCTAAAGTATCTGCTAAGTCCATATATTCATCAAGTAACTCTTCTTTATTTTCTTCTTCTATATCATATCCGTCATCTTTTAACATTTCATTTAACACATGTATATTTATACTCATATTAAATGCGACTACATCTTCTCTTTTAGATCTTAAACTCATATCTTCTAATATATTAAATTCACTATTATCTAATATTATTTTTTTTATATCCTTACTGTCTATTACATCATCTTTGAATACCACAAACATAAAATCATCTCCTTATCAAGTGAAACTTATCTTCAGGTGGAGTTTGTAACTCCATCTGAAGGTTAGTTGAACTTATCCCTAAGCTGTAGAGTTCTCATCTCCAACCTGAAGAGGATGGAGTCTTAGAACTCTTAGCTTTCGGATAAATCATTTCTTAATTTTTCATTATAATAAATTTAATAAAAAAAGAAAAGCTTAAAAATATAGCTTTTCTTAATATATGCAGTAAGTATATCAATACTATAATCATTGTTTATAATAAATATGTTATTAAAGACATAGCTAAAACTCCAAATACCCCTAAATAAGCTGTACAAAAAGATGTTATTAAATTTATACCTATATTTAGGTCTATATTAAAAATGCTAAATCCATAATTTAAAATAAATATACATAATCCACCTATCATTAATTTAAATCCAATTTTACCTACTAACTTTAGTGGTCCTACTATTAATAAACCTATAGTATAGATACTAAGTATTATTATTCCATATAGTAATATGAGCTTCACTTGTAATAAAACATCAATCATACTAATCCCCCCCCCACATTTATCCGAAAGCTAAAAATTCTAAGGCTTCATCTGAATCAAGTTTCACTTTTTAAGTCAGATAATTCTTAGTAGTACTTTAGAAAGCTTTTTATACATTGCATACCCCTTTGTAAATTATCCCATTTTGTTTTGCTTTTCTTAAAAAATATGAATATCTAGATTTAGCGGCTTCTAATCTAAATATTGCATAGTCTACTAAGTCTGGATCTTTTACATTATCAAAAAAAGATTCAGCTGCTTTTAAATCTATGTATGCTTCTTGTAAATCTTTCATAAATTCTTCATTTTCATCTACCTGTTTCTTAAAAAAATTAATACTCATATATGTACCCCTCCCTACTATAAATTTATATTTTAATTTTGGACTTTTATGATAAAATATATACTTTTTTTAGAAAAAAAAAGAACTCTATAGAGTTCTTTTTTGTTTTATCTTTTGATATTGTTTCGGTGTGTATCCATATTTTTTCTTGAATTGGCTTATAAAATAAGATATATTTTCATATCCTAAATCATAAGCTACTTCAGTCACATTTTTTTCTTTCAAAAGATCTATTGATTTTTTTAGTTTTATTTCTTTTAAGTATACATTAGGCGTCATTCCTATTATATTTTTAAACTTTATTGAAAAATTCGATTCAGACATATTTAAACAATTAGCTATATCTTTTATTTTTATATTTTTATTATAGTTTTGACGTATATATTTTGTAGCTATTGATATAGGATGAGTATGTTCTTTTGTTAATATATCTTCCGAACCCTGTATTTTTAGGATATTATACAGCATTTCTTGTATATACAGATCCATTAAAAAATATTTATTTTTTTCCAATGAAAAATTAGTTTTTATAATTTTTCTAAATATTTCATCTATATTTTGATTTTTTTTACCTAAAAATATATTTTTGTATTTAGGAGCTATATTGCTTTCAATATCACAATTAACTTTATCTACAACATTTTTTATTATTCCTTGTTCTATTTCCAATACTAAGGCCTTTGTGGGTATTTTCATTTCCATTTCTACTTTTGAGTTTGGTGGCAATATTATAAACTCATCTTTTCCATAATAAAAATCATCACTCTCATCTACTCTTAGCTTTTTTTGACCCTTAAGAATAGTACATATCCTGTTATTTTCATAAGATTTATAAAATCCACTATATGGTTTTTCAAAATCATAATATAAAAATCTCATGTAATCAGTTTCAATGCCATCTATTAACTCAATATTTCTGTCAAATTTATTAATCATATCTAATTTCCTCCAAATACTCATATATACTGTTAATTTTTTATCTTAAATTAAATATAAATAATCTATTATAATTTAAATTCATCTGTTTTTTTACTTTTATATACACATTATACTATATTTTATATTTGATTTTTAAATATTTTAAATTTTATTTTGTTTTTTTATATTTGAATTCATCAAATTTACATATATTTTATCAAATTTAGAGTTAGTTTTATTTAAATAAATATATTAATATTATATATAGAGATTTCAAGTTATTTTTTTAACATATTTTAAGGAGGTTTTTTAAATGAATAAGACTTACAAATTTAATATGCCATCTGTTAATTTGATGGGACCTGGATGTTTAAAAGAAGTTGGAGATGAAATTTTATCTCTAGGATTAAAAAAGGCTTTAATAGTAACAGATAAAATGTTAGTTAAGATAGGTTTGATAGATAAATTAGTAGCTGTATTAGATGAAAATAATATAGACTATGCTATATTTGATAAAACTCAACCTAACCCTACTGTAAAAAATGTTGAAGATGGTTTAGCTCTTTTAAAAGAGAATAATTGCGACTTTATCATTTCATTTGGAGGAGGTTCTCCTCATGACTGTGCTAAAGGTATTGGAATTGTTGCAAATAATGGCGGATGTATAAAAGATTACGAAGGAGTAAATAAATCTAAAAAATCTATGCTTCCACTAGTTGCTATTAACACAACTGCAGGAACTGCAAGTGAAATGACTAAATTTTGTATAATAACAGATGAAGATAGACATATAAAAATGGCTATCGTTGATAATCATACTACTCCAACTGTATCTGTAAACGACCCATTGCTAATGGTAGAAAAACCAGCCTCATTAACAGCAGCTACGGGAATGGATGCTCTTACTCATGCAATAGAAGCTTTTGTTTCAACTGAAGCTACTCCTGTGACAGATGCTTGTGCATTAATGGCAATAGAATTAATATGTACAAATCTAAAAGAAGCTGTAGAGAATGGATCTAATGTAGTAGCTAGAGATAAAATGGCTTATGCTCAATTCTTAGCTGGAATGGCATTTAATAATGCAAGCCTTGGATATGTTCATGCTATGGCTCATCAATTAGGTGGTTTTTATGATTTACCTCATGGTGTTTGTAATGCTATATTACTACCTCATGTTCAAGAATATAATTCTAAAGTCGTTCCTCATAGATTCGTTGAAATTGCTAAAGCTATGGGAGAAAATGTTGATAATATTTCAAGCGAAGAAGCTGCTATTAAAGTTATCGATTCTATTAAAAAATTATCAGAAGAAATTGGTATTCCTTCTGGATTAAAAGAATTAGATGCAAAGGAAGAAGATTTAACTGTTCTTTCTGAAAATGCTTTAAAAGATGCTTGCGGATTCACTAATCCTAAACAAGCTTCTCTAGAAGAAATAATTGAAGTGTATAAAAACGCTATGTAATTGAAAATTATCTAATTAATTAAACCTGATTAAATACACAATAAATAATGTATTTGATCAGGTTTAATTTTATCCGAAAGCTAAGAGTTCTAACACTCCACCCTCTTCAGGATGGAGATGACAACTCTACAACTTCATTTTTATTTTAAAACATCAATATTTTCATCTATATGATTTTGTTGTTCATACAAAAAAACACCTTTAATTTTAAAGGTGTTTTTCAAAATTGGTGGGCTCAACAGGGCTCGAACCTGTGACCCCCTGCTTGTAAGGCAGGTGCTCTCCCAGCTGAGCTATGAGCCCAATTCAACGTGGTGCGCCCAGAGGGACTCGAACCCCCAACCTTCTGATTCGTAGTCAGACACTCTATCCAGTTGAGCTATAGGCGCTTATTTGATTTTAATTTCCTATTTCATTATAAAAAAATGGAGGCGACACCCAGATTCGAACTGGGGATGAAGGAGTTGCAGTCCTCTGCCTTACCACTTGGCTATGTCGCCATTTTTTTTTGGTGACCCATCCGCGACTCGAACGCGGGACACCCTGATTAAAAGTCAGGTGCTCTACCGACTGAGCTAATGGGTCATACTATATATGGGGTGAGTAATGAGATTCGAACTCACGGCCTCCAGAGCCACTATCTGGCGCTCTAAGCCACTGAGCTATACCCACCATATTGGTCGAGGTGGAGGGACTCGAACCCCCGGCCCCATGGTCCCAAACCACGTGCGCTACCAAACTGCGCTACACCTCGGTATATTCATTTTATGCAAAATAAAGTGGTGGGCCTTCAGGGACTCGAACCCCAGACCTACCGGTTATGAGCCGGGCGCTCTAACCAACTGAGCTAAAGGCCCACTTTATTTGGTAGCGGCAACTAGATTCGAACTAGTGACCTTTCGGGTATGAACCGAACACTCTAGCCAACTGAGCTATGCCGCCACATTTTATTGGTGCCCAGAGG
>NZ_JAOASI010000064.1 GCF_025210165.1 Tepidibacter sp. | reverse complement strand
TTTCTATATCGGATAGTGTTTTTTCTAATCTACCTGTATATTCTAAATCAAATAGTTCTTTGGCTGGAAATATATCTACGATTGTTCTTCCAAGTTCTGTGCAAACTAAACTCTTCCCTTTACTTGAAATATATCCTACTATTTTTAATTTTTTTATAGTTTCTGCACGAGTAGCAGGAGTTCCGATACTAAATCCGCTTAATATAGATTCCATCATTTCTTCACTATCTTCTTCATTTTTGAAATTTTTACCACAAGTTTCCATAACTCTTAATAATGTTTTTTCTGTATGTCTTTTGGGTGGTTTTTTTGTTACTGAATTCACTTTACTTCCTATTACTTCAACCATTTCTTTTTCAGTAACCATTGGTAATATAGTATCCTTTGTCTCTATTTTTTCAACTACACGCCAACCTTCTGTTATTTGCACCTTACCCCTTGATATAAAAACTCCTTTTATTTCTTTATCATTAACTTTTGATGTTATCTTGGTTTCTTCAAATTCAGCTATTGGCATGAACTGCATTATAAATCTATTCTTAATAGCAGTATATACTTTTTTTTCATCCTCAGTTAACTTACTTGGTTTCATATAAGTTGGAATTATAGCACTATGGCTTTCTACCTTTGCATTATTAAACACTCTTTTACTTTGTATAAATTTAATATCTGATTCATATGTTAATCCTTTTTTTAATTTTTCTAATACTTTTTTTGTTTTATCTTTCAAGCTTTCTTCTAGAGCTATACTTCCTGTCCTTGGGTATGTTATGAACTTCTTTTCATATAATGATTGAGCTACTTTTAAAACTTTATCTGAAGTCCAACCTTTATATTTACTTGTTATATAACCTTGAAGATTTGATAAATTAAATAGAAAAGGTGGATATTCTTTCTTCTTTTCGGTTTGTTTTTCTATTATTTGGGCAGTCTTACCCTCTAGTTTTTTACTAATATTACTTAAGATGCTCTTATCATCAAATTTTTCTGAATTATTTTCATAATAAAGACCTTCATATTCTTCATTATATTTAGTTTTAAAGTTAGAAGTAAGCTTATAATAGGTTGTTGCTTTAAAGTTTTCTATCTCTTTATCTCTATCATAAATGATTTTTAGGGTAGGCAATAACACTCTCCCTATATTTAAGATTTTATCATTATTCAACTTATATTTTATAGTTGCAATAGAGGTAAGGTTAATACCTATTATCCAATCTGCCCACTGCCTTCCTATCCCTGCATCTTGTAATGATTTCATTTCTTCATTAGGCTTTAAGTTTTTCATACCTTTTTTAACTTCTTCTAATGTCCATTCATTAAGCAATAGCCTATATACTGGTTTCTTTTCATTAAAATATAAAAACAATTCATCTGCAATTACTTGACCTTCTCTGTCATAGTCAGTAGCTGATATGATTCCATCAACATCTTCTCTATCTATCAATGTTTTAATTATATTTAATTGTTTTTGAGCACCTTTATCTGTAATACTTCTGTTTTTTCCATCTTGCTTTACTTTATATTTAAATTCTGCTGGTATAAACGGAAATTTTTCCATTCTCCAACTTTTCATTGTTTGATCATAATCTTTTGCATCATATAATTGTAATAAATGTCCAAAAGCCCATGTGATTAAATATTCTTCCCCTTCAAAATATCCATCTCTTCTATTCTTTATCTTGAAAGCTTCTGCAATATTTTTAGCTACAGATGGCTTTTCTGCTATTATAACTTTTTTCACTTTTTCCTCCCTAGTTACTTTTATTATAAGTAAAAATATCGAGCAAACAATATGCTCGATATTTTTATATAATCTTTTCTTATAGTATTATAAGCTATAATCTTTTTTTTTGCAAAATTAAACTAAACTTTTTTAATCCTCTGTTTATATTCATACATTCTCTCATCAGCAATTTTTATTAATTCATCGTATTTTTTCCCATCATAAGGAAAATTAGCTATACCATAACTAAAACTACATATAATCTTATTTTCTTCAAATAGTATGTTATTTTCTTTAAAATAATCTATTATACCTTCAAACTTATTAACAAGATTTTGTAAGTCAGTTCCAAAAAAAACTCCTACGAATTCATCTCCCCCAATTCTTGATAATATATCTGAAGATCTAATCCGTTTTTTTAACGTAGAAGCAAATGTCTTAATAACCTCATCTCCGGCTAAATGCCCATAAGTATCATTTATAAGTTTTAATTCATTTAAATCAAATAATACAATCAAAAATTCTTCATCACACTTAATAGTCTTATTAATATATCTATCAAGTATATTCTCAAAATACCTTCTATTATAAACATTTGTTAGTTTATCATATCTAGATAAATATATAGTTTCTTCATAAAGTTTATGTTTACTAATAGCTGTAGCGATTTGATTTCTCATATACTCCATTAATTCTATATCAATTTCATCAAATGCGTAATTATATTTGCTATCTATTCCTATCAAACCATATAATTGACCATCTATTATAATTGGAGAACTGATTGAAGACTTTACTTTAAAACTCTCTTCATTTTCTAAAATATTTGGGCATTTCTTATTTATCATTTTATCAAAATCATTAATAATAACTGTTTTATTTATCTTACCCTGTGTTTTATGAAATATAAATGAATCTTTCAATCTAAGCGTAAATTTTTCAGCATCTTGTTGTATATAGCCTTTATGTGTAGCAATTTTTAAATTTTCCTCATTATCTAATATTAAAATAGAACCAATATTTGCATTTTCTATAGATTCAATCACCTTTTCTAGTATTAAATTGAATAATTCTGTAATATCACTTATTTCCGTTATAGAATAGCTTATTTCTAATATAGCATCCTTTATTTTTGATAGTTTATTTATACTTTTTTCTGCACTCTTTCGTTCTGTAATATCTACCATAACTCCAACTATTCCTTTGACTTGTCCATGCTGATTTATATATGGAGCTTTATTATAAATTACATCATGTAATACTCCGTCTTTATAGATCTTACATTCATATATTTTTTTTTGCTTATTTTTAATAATATCACTATCTGCATCACTATGAATATCGGCAATTTCTTTTTCTAAAATATCATGAACACTATGCCCTATAAAATCTTCTTTTCTACCAACAAAATGCTCCCAATGAGCAATATTAGAATATTTATATATACCATTTTCATCTTTATAAAATATTGGACTAGGAATAGTATCAATAAGAACTTCAAGAAAATTATAATTTTCTTCAAGCAATGTTTTACTTTTTTTCCATTGAGTAATATTCTGAACAGCACCTATCATCTTGACTTTATTTTTATTATCATATATACAAATCGAATTTGTTCTTACCCAAATTTCTTCTTTATTTATATTTACTATTTTATACTCCATATTCTTTGATATTCCATCTTCTATTGGAGTTTTAATAGCTTTTATAAAAAAATCTTTATAATCATCATTAGTTAATGTTTCAATAAAAAAATCTAATTCGCCTTCATATTTTTGTTCATTTATTTCAAGTATTTTGCATAATTTATCTGAAAAATAAATTTCATTTGATGTATAGTTCCATTCCCAAATCCCTAAATCACATGTTTCTTGAACACATTTTAGAATTGCTTTTTTTTCCTCTAAAATAATTTCATTTTTATATTTAAAAATATTTAATTTTTTAAAATTAAATAAGTCTCTAATCCAATTAAATAAAAACATTCATTATCCCCCTCTATATGAAATTGTTATTTTATAATAAGTATATCAAATAATAAACATTATTCAAAGATTTGTATTAATATATTGAAGTTATATATATATATTTCTTTTATAACATTCGTATAATTTCATCAAAAACAAGAAAGCATAAATCCTCTTATTTTTTAACTATATAGATTGAACTAAATATTTTACATTGCAAAATAAATGGAATTGTATTTAAGATTATATGCATAATTCTGAGATGTAAAAACTTAAATGCAAATTGTATATAATATAAATTTGTTAATTTTGTAATCAATATTAAAGAAAGAACTTCTCAAATTACTGAGAAGTTCTTTCTATATTTCATTGTTTTTTAATTCCTGTTTATAACGATACATACGTTTATCTGCAATCTTTATCAATTCTTTATATTTATCACTGTCTTTTGGAAATTCAGCTATTCCATAGCTAAAACTACAAGTAATACAATTTCCTTCAAATATTATTTGATTATTTTTTAAATTTTCAATTAAAACTTCGAATTTTTTAATTAAGTTATTTGAATTAGTTTTGAAGAAAACACCTAAAAATTCATCGCCTCCGATTCTAACCAAAATATCTGAAGATCTAATAGATTCTCTTAAATTTTCAGCAAATGTTTTAATTACTTCATCTCCTGCTAAATGTCCATAATTGTCATTTACAAACTTTAATTCATTTAAATCAAATACTACCAATGAAAAGTCTTCTTTTTGTTTGTCCGACATATATTTATCAAATATTTCTTCAAAATATCCTCTATTATAAACATTAGTCAGTTTATCATATCTAGTTAAGTAAAACATTTCTTCATACAACTTATACTTACTAACTGCTATTTGTATTTGATTTCTTATATACTCCATTATCTCTAAATCTTCATCATCAAAAACATTACTGTCACTACTATCAATATTTATAAAACCATATAACTTTGCATCTATAATTATAGGAGAACAGATAACAGATTTTATTTTAAAGTTTTCATCTACTGCTAAAAGATTAATTTCATCCATTTTATCTATATTGTTGACAATCATGGTTTTATCTATATATCCATTTGTCTTCTTCCATATAATTGTCTCATCAAGCTTAATGGTGAATTTTTCAGATTCTTCAACTTTATAACCTCTACTTGCAATAATTTTTAAATTTTCATTATCATCTAGAATTAATACCGTTCCTATATTTGCATTTTCAATAGAATCTATTGCCTTTTCTAATATTAAATCAAACAGTTCATTAATATCATCTAGATCCACAACAGAATAACTTATTTCAAGCATAGCTTCTTTTAGCTTTAATAATTTATTTATTCTTTTTTGATATTTTTTACGTTCAGTAACATCGATTATAGATCCAGCAATACCTTTTATATCTTTTTTTTTATCTATAATAACAGCTTTATTAATAATTACATCTCTAATTGAACCATCCTTATGTCTAATCTTAGATTCATAAGTTTGTTTATCTTTATTTTTCATTAATTTAGTATCTTGTTTATTGCAAATTTCAGAAAGCTCCTTTAGATTAATATAATCCTTAGTATTTCCTATAATTTCTTCTTTTTTTAATCCTAAAAATTCTGTTAAAGCTACATTGCAATGCTTAAAGACTCCATTCTCATCTTTATAAAACATGGGAGTAGGAATAGTATCGATAAAATTTTCAAGAAATTCGAAATTTTCTTGTATTTTTATTATTCGTTTGCAATCTAAGCACTGTTCTGTTTCTTCTGATACTGGTTTTGTATCTTTATTTTCCTTAATTTTATTATATAATTCTTCCCAGTAACTTAGTTTAAACAAGGATTTAAAAAAATTATATATAGACATATTAATTTATCCTTTCTTAATTTTTTATAACGAATAGAAAATTATAATCATCTTCAAATTGTGGACAAGTATAATTTTCGTTATGAGTTTCAAAAAAGTCTACATCAAAAACCTTCCGAAGGAAGACTCTTTTATAAAGCGAAACTTAATTTATATAGAGTTTTAAAATTCTTAATTTTTGGATAAAACATAAAACTAAATGAAGTTCTGCTCTTAATATTATACCATAATATTTTCTGTATTTTTGTATTTTCTTGTAATTATCAAATATAAACTTAACTTTAATTTAATATTAACCGAATCCTTAAATTTAATTTTCAATAATTTCTAATATAGCTTTCGTATTATTGGTTAAATTAATAATAAATAAGAATATAGGAGGATGCATTTATGATTAAAAATAAAAACACTCGAAAAATTTCAGATTCTCAAGCAATAAAAAATTTTCATCAAATAGATTCAGAAATGGGCGATGATATCACTTTACCAAATGATTTAAAACGACATACCATTGAATCTACTAAACCATACAAAAAGAAACATTATGATAATCAAAAATAGTTCTAAATGTAAATTAGGGTAGTGTAACTACCCTAATTTATCTGCAATTTTATTTATAAGTTCTTTAACATATTCACCTTTATATTCTTCATTATTAATCCAGTAATCCGGACTATTTATTATATCATTCATAGCTAATTTATTTACTGAAAGCACAAATTTACTGTCAATATTATTTTCTTTTATATATTTTGTAAACTTAACAATAAGCTCTATTACATATTCAGTTTTATATGTTTTATTATTAATCCAATACTGTGGTGAATCTATTATTTTTTTATTTTTTAGTTCATTTAATACAGTAATAAATTCATTTTCTGACCTATTAAATCCTAAATACCAAGAGAAATTATATATAAATTTTTTTACATATTCAGTTTTATATTCTTTAGTATCTATCCAATAATTTGGAGTATTTATGATATTTTCTTGAAATAATCTATTTACTGAATTTTTAAGTTCTAATTCTAATTGAGATATAGGTATTTTTCCTTGTAATAAGTCTTTTATTTTAAGGCCTCCTCTCCACTGAAAATGAGGTCTATCTTTAAAGCTTTTGAAATCTCCTCCCCATTCTAGACCTATAGTTTTACCTATCTCACCCATTCTTTCATATAAATCAACTCTATCCCACTGTGCTTTATTATTTATAATAGGTACACAATCAAAGGCTAATCCATAATTATGATAAGAATAACCACCTTTTGCATTTGTAACCTTATTTCCAGGAACACTTCTTCCTTGTTCATATAATTTATTTTGTTCTTCTTTACTTCTAAAAGTGCTATATATTAAAATATCTATACCCTGCTTTTTGCATTCTTCAATAAACTTTTCAGCTAAATATTTAACATACGGATGTAAATCTTCTAAGTTTCTGCTCATTTTCTTCCTCCTTATTTTTCTATATACTTATAATAATATATGCAGGTCATTATGAATTTGTTGATAATACAAAACACACCCCTAAAAGGATGTGTTTTATATTATTAATTAAGATTAATTTATATCACTAATATTATAATAAAAACAATAAAGTTAATCATATAGGTTAACTTTATGTTTTTATGGTCTTTGATATTTTTAGTGCTTATATACCCACTTAATATATACGCGGTTAATATACTAACTATTCTTAAAATGTCATGACTTAAATTTATATACTTTTCAAATATACTAACATCAAGATAATAAATCGAATATATGCTTAGATACAAGGTAACCGAAAGACCTGGTATCATTTTATTTAAATAATTAATTTTCTTTGACGTATTGTTTTTTCTATTTCGTTTTTTTAGTTTTTTAATCATGTCTATAACCTCATCTTTATATATTCTTATATATATAATAATCCTTATTATTTTATTTTTCAATTAATTTTAGTTTTTGTTTTCTAGTCATTTGTTTTATTTTATACTCTCTTTTTAATGCTTCACTCTTTAATTCGTATTGCTCATAATAACGTAATTTAACAGGAAGTCTGAACCTTGTATACTTAGCACCTTTACCCTTATTATGTGTATATATTCTTTTATCCAAATTATTAGTATATCCAGTATAAAGAGTTCCATCACTACACTCTATTATATAAACATAATTAATATTTTTCGTGTCCTCATTAGATATCATAAAAATCCCCCATATAATATATAATCACAATCCAATAACCTCTTAGTTACCTAAATATATTATACACAATGTAAACTTTTTTTTAAATTCGTAACGGAAATTATAAAAAAATCCGTATTATGGTATCGAATATACTCATATTAGGATATAATAGATTCATAAAACAAAAAGGAGATACAAAATGCAAAACAAATTTAAACAGTATAACTTACATGACTTTATAGTAGGTAACCTTACTAACTCTAATATCATAGAACCTACTAAGGTTCAAATGGACACAATACCTCTAATATTAGAAGGTATAGATGTAATAGGAAAAGCAAGAACAGGTACAGGTAAGACTTTATCTTATTTAATCCCTATGGTGCAAAAAATCGATACAAATAAAAATAGTTTGCAAATGTTAATATTAGCACCTAGTAAAGAATTAAGTATACAAATACAAGAAGAGGCTCAAAGAATAACTCAAAATTCAGATATAAAAACTCTTTGTATAGTAGAAGGTATGAATCTTGAAAAGCAAATAGAACGATTAAAGCAAAAACCTCACTTAGTAGTAGCAACACCTGGAAGATTACTTCATTTAATAAGTCTTAAAAAAATTAAAATGCACAATATACATACAATAGCTTTAGATGAGGTTGATCAAATATTAGAGAAAGGATTTTTATCAAAGGTTCAAGGTATAATAAAAACAACTTTAAAAGATAGACAATTATTAAGCTTTTCTGCAACTATATCACAAGAGTCTAGTGATATATTGAATAAGCTTATGAAAAATCCTAAATTTATAAACCTAGACCATATTAAACCTATACCTACAAAAATTAAGCACCAATATATAATAAGTAAAGCACCTAGAAAAACAGATACTTTAGTTGAAATCTTAAAAACTACAAAACCTTCAAAATCATTAGTTTTTATAAATAAAAATGAAAATGTAGATAGATTTGTAAAAGATCTTCACAGACAAGGTTATTCAGTTGGAGGTATTCAGACTAGAACCAAAAATCAAGATAGACAACATCTACTATCATCATTTAAAAAAGGTAAACTTAAAATACTAGTAACTACGGATTTATTCACGCGAGGAATGGATTTTCAAGATGTAACTCATATATTCAATATGGATTTACCACTTGATAAGGTAGATTATTTGCACCGTGCAGGTCGTACAGGTAGAATGAATAAAGATGGAGTTGTTATAAACATAGTTAGAGATAGAGAAAAATTTATAATGTACAAAATGATGAAGCAATTAAATATAACTCAAGAAGCTATAACTATTGCTGATAATAAAATAGTTCTTGTTAAAAATATAATCAAAAGAAAAAAAAGAAGATACTAAAACAAAACGGTGAACAAAGTGTTCACCGTTTTATTTTAGTATGGATACCATAATTTAAAATTCATCTTCACCTTAATATATATACAAATCAATAAAGACATTAGGGATATTAATAAAACTAAATAATCGGCTTTATTAACCTTATTAGAATTATACCACGTTCTACCATTGTGTTTACCAAACCCCCTAAGATCCATTGCATTTGATACTACCTCTATTCTTTTTAATGCACTTGTAATCAACGGCATTATTATAGCAGTAAAATTTTTAATTCTTTTTGCTAATGAAGCCTCTCCCTTTTTAAATGAAATACCTCTAGCTTGTTGAGAGTTAACTATCTGATTAAACTCCTTTTGAATGTCAGGAATATACCTAAAGGCTATATTTAAAGCATAAGCTATCTTGTATGGAAGTCCCATTTTATTTAAACTACTCGCAAATTTACTAGGATGAGTAGTAAATATAAATATTAAAGTTATAGGAAATAATGTAGCATATTTAATAGATAATGTTAAAACATAAAATAAACTTTCAAGGGTAATCACACTATAACCGATATCAAATACATATGTGTATGTCCCTGTTAGCTTTGATCCATATTGAGGAGTTATAAGTAGTATGAATAAAGAATTCAATAAATTAAACCCTATCATAACTCCAATCATAATTTTGATAGTGTTAAAAGGAATCTTAGACTTATACAGCAATATAAGTCCTAATATACCCATACACCCAAATACTCTAATATCTAAAAACATAAACGTTACTATAGTCCATACCATAAATAATATAAATTTAATACCAGAATCTAATTTGTGTAAAAATGTATCTTCTTCAAAATATAAAGTTCCTATTTTACCCATTGATACACTCCTTTTTGTCATTTTCATAATCTATAAAGCTTTGAATAAATAAATTAACATCTTCTATTCCTAAAAGATTAGCGAGTTTTGATAAAGATGTTTCCTTTAAATTAGCCTGTTTTATAACCTTTTCATCTGCTAACACATTAGAAACTCTATCATCTGCAATCTTTTTTCCATCACACATAACAATAGCTCTATTTGTATATTCAAGAGCTAAATGCATATCATGCGTTATTAATATAATAGATATTCCTTTAGCTGCTAATGATTTTATAAACTCCATAAATTCAGTATAATGTTTATGATCTTGACCAGCAGTAGGCTCATCAAGTATTAATATTTTAGGCTCAAGTATTAGTATAGAAGCTATACTCAACCTTTTCTTTTGACCATAGCTAAGTGCACTTACAGGCCAATTTTTATAAGAAATTAATCCACATATCCTTAAAACTTCTTCTACTTTAGTAGATATAGTTTCATTATCATACCCTTTGTCTAATATTCCTAATGCAACTTCATCCTTAATTATATTCTGCGTAATCATATAATTCGGATTTTGCATAACATATCCTATATGTATACCTCTATTTGATATACTCCAATCATTTATATTTTCATTCATGTAAAGTATATCACCTTTATTGTGCTTGTTTATTCCAGTTACAATGTTGGATAAGGTGGATTTTCCCGCACCATTATTTCCAAGCAATGAAATAATCTCTCCTTCATAAAGATCAAATGATATACCTTTTATTATTTTTTCATTCTTATCATAAGAGAACTCAACATCTTTAAGTGATAATACAAGTTTTTCATGCTCTTTTTTATTTTTAAAGGTCTTTAAATTTTTATACCAAGAATTTACACTATCTTTAAACTCACCTTTATCAACATTATCAAAATCATCTAATTTATCTTCTTTTTTAATTATGCAATCAGAATGTTTTAAAGCTTCTATATATAATGGTTCTCTAAGACCAGATTCTTTTAATACATTTGTTGATAGTATTTCACTAGGAGTTGTACAAGCTTTAATTTGTCCATTATCAACAACAATAACCTTATCAAAAGGAACTTCTAATACATCTTCTATTCTATGCTCTACTATTATAATAGTTTTACCTGTTTTTTTATGAATTTCATCTATTAACCTCATAACCTTTTTCCCACTTGCTGGATCTAAATTTGCAAGTGGTTCATCAAATAGCAACACTTCAGCCTGAGTTGTAAGTATTCCGGCTAGAGATACTCTTTGTTTTTGACCTCCTGATAATTCATATGGGCTATAATCTATATATTCCATCATATCAACAAGCTCAGCTGCTTTTATTACCTCTTCTTTCATCTTAGATTGTTCTATATTTTCATTTTCAAAATAAAAAGCTATATCCTCTCCAACAGAAAGTCCTATAAACTGACCATCTTGATCTTGAAGTATAGTGCCAACTCTTTTACTTATTTCAAATATACTAGTTTTATATGGATTTATATTATCAATAGCCAATTCACCTGTTATATCTCCATCATATGAAAATGGAATTAGCCCATTTATACAATGAGCTAATGTCGACTTTCCCGATCCACTAGGGCCAGCTATTAATACCTTTTCCCCTTTTTGTATATCCAGATTTATATTATTTAGAGTTGGCTTTGATAAACTCTTATACTTGAATGTGAAGTCTTTAAAAGAAATTATCGGTGCCATGTCATTCTCCTTACTTATCTAGTTCTAAATTCGAGTTTTTCTTATTAACATTTACAAGCCCTACTATAGCAGGTATTCCTAATGCTACAAATACAATAAGATTAGATATAATTGCTCCTATAACCTGTATGACAATCTTATTAAATGGTTCACCCATTAATATTACATCAAATGCTCCTGCAAATATAAATGCCATAATTATACCTATTGTTCCAGTAAATATCATATACATATAATGTTTTTTAGTAGCGATTCCATTTTTCACACTAAATTCTTTATAGTTACAAACAAGACCTATAAAAAGTCCCATAATAGCAGAACTTAAAACCCAGCCCCACCAGATTCCCCATCCAGCTATCATATCAGTAAGTGCATGTCCTATAAATCCAACTGAAAAACCAACTACAGGACCAAACAAAACTGCAAAAATACTCAACAATGCAACTGCAGGCTTAATATTAGTATTAAATGCTATTGGAAATCCAAATAAACCTAGCACCCCATATAAAGCCGCTCCTATACCTATAGTTACTACTGTCTTAGTATCAAATTCCAACATTGATTTTTTTATTTTAATCATCTCCTCTAATTTATAATAATATTACTCCGTATTTATCCAGAATAATATTATTATAAATTAATAATTTTGTCAATTAATTATAAAAAGGAGCAAACTTAAAAGTATGCTCCTCTTTGACATCTTTTTTAATAAGAAAGATTATAAACTCAACACTAAGCATATTACTGCTTAAAGTGATTTATCTTTAGTTATTACTACATATTAATTTTATGCCTCAAAACTAATTTTAATACGTATACAATTTAAATTTTTCATCTATGCTTTACATTAATTTATTTGAGTATATAATATAGTAGTATAATAATGACTATATAAAGGAGTTTTTACATGAGACTATTAAAAAAAATGCTTCATAAAGATATCTCTAAAATTAAAAGTAATATATTTGAAAGAAAGGCATCACGAGCAATAATATTAGATGGAAATAAAATACTTTTAATGTACACTAAAAGATATAATGATTACAGTATTCCAGGTGGAGGAGTTGACCCTGACGAAGACTTAATTGATGGACTTAAGCGAGAATTAAATGAAGAAACAGGAGCTAAAGATATTGAGGTAATAAAAGAGTTTGGTATATTTGAAGAATATAGACCTACCCACTACGAGGGATATGACCTTATGCATATGACATCATATTTTTATGTTTGTACAATTAATAAAGAACTAGGAGCACCTAACTTAGAGGATTATGAGATTTCAAATAGTATGACTACAATATGGATAGATATAGATGAAGCGATTAATCATAATACCAAGTTAATTCAATCTAAAGATTCTAAAATGGGTCTTTCTGTTGAAAGAGAAACGTTCATGCTTAATTTAATTAAAAATGAATTAATTTCTAAATAGGGACTTTTATAGTCCCTATTTATTACCCAAATACCTTACTAAAGAATCCTTTTTTATTTTCCTTTCTATTATTTGCCAAATACAACATAAGCTTTTGATTCTCTACTCTAACTTGCTTTCTGACCTTATTGCTTATTTCTTCTCTTAAGTTAATACTTATATCATCAAGTTTTTCATTTATTTCATTTCCAAGATCTTCTTTTAATTTTTGTTCTCTTTCAATAACAATGTCCCCTATAGCCTCTCCCATTATATTCTTAAAATTTTCAGCCATATTTCTTTGAATATCACCAATAGATTCTAATGGATTAGCTTGAGTTAAAGTAGCTGCACATTCTTCATTAGATTTGTCAAAATTAACATTATCTATATACTCCATTATAAAAATTCTTCCCATTCCTTTTTGCTTATATTTTTTGATATTTTGTATTAATTCAATATCATAGTCTGTATAATTTCTATTTCCATTATCATCTCTAGATACTTTAAGTTCAAACTCCTTTTCCCATCCTCTTAAAGTTTTTTTATTTAATCCCGTTTTTTTAGATACCTCGCTAGTAGTATATAATTTCATTAATATCCCCCCTACAAAATTACATATATTTAAATAAACATTATGAGCAATAAAACAAATAATTCTAACCATATTTTTTAAGTTCAACAAAGCCATTTATAATCCTTTAATCAAAAAAAGAGTTAATACAACATATTCGCTGTATTAACTCTTTAAAATATTATTCTTCATCATAAAATTCCAAATAAGAATGCTTTTTAGAGTCTTTTTGCCATCCCAAAATAGCATCTATATTAACATTTTCTGCTGCTTTAAATATAGATTTATCTATATCTTGAAAATCAAGCTTAAGATTTTTTATAAGTTCTTTTATCTCAGTTCTCTTATTAGACGTTCTCTTAGCTGCAACCATGCATGCACAATTTAACGGCCATATCCCACTTTTTTGTGTAAATGTCTGTATATCCTGCTCCCTTATATAATACATAGGTCGTATAAGCTCTAGTCCTTCGTGGTTTGTAGACTTTAGCTTAGGAAGCATAGTTTTAAAGCATCCTGCATAAAACATATTTATAAGAGTAGTTTCAATAACATCATTAAAGTGATGTCCAAGTGCTAACTTATTGCATCCAAGTTCTTGTGCCTTTGAGTATAAAGACCCTCTTCTCATCTTAGCACACATATAGCATGGATAATCTTGAGCTATTCTATCTATTACTTCAAATATCTGTGATTCATATAAATGAATAGGCATATTCAAATAATTACAATTATCTATTAGAAGTTCTTTTATATTCTCATGATATCCAGGGTCCATTGCTATAAATTCAAGCTCAAATTTTATTTGTCCATGTCTTTTAAGTTCTTGGAATAGTTTTGCCATAAGCATACTATCTTTTCCACCAGATATAGCAACAGCTACTTTATCTCCATCCTTTAAAAGTTCATAATCTTTTATAGCCTTTACAAATCTTGACCATATACGTTTTCTATAAGTTTTTATTATACTTTTTTCAATCTCTCTAAGTGGCTTTCTTTCATTAAATGGTATTAATACCTCGCATCCACTTCCAGCAATGCCGTTATTTTCTTGATTACTCATTATGTCACCTCTCTTTAACAAATATATAAAAGTTTATTCTATACTATCAATATATTTATCTACATAATTAATCAATTCTTTACAACTAACTTTATTTCCTTTTAATTCCTTACATATAACACTTCCATATTCTTGTTCTATTTTGTTCATAAGCTCTTTTGTATGTAATCTGGCTTCCTTTTTTTGTTCTACACCTTGTCCGCCTTTTAAAATGCCTATAGAACTAACACCTGCACATATAGCTCCACATACACTCCCAACTGCCATCCCCTGCCCCATAGAACTCGCTATTTCTATAGGTATTTCTGTATTCTTTTTTTCATTAGTTGCTTTAATTACAGATTCTGCACAATTATACCCATTTCCAAAATAATCTAATGCTTTTTTCATATATATTTCTCCTTTTAAATTTAATATAATTTCAAGATATATTGTACCATTATATTGCGAAAATTTGTATAAAACTATGCTTATATGTCAATACTTAAGACTCATACTAAACTTAACCGGAGGTATATTGATGTTAGAATACAAAGAATTAAAACACATACTACACTCAATTGAATATTCTATACATAACTTAGAAAATAGTTTAGATAAGTATAGCAAATGCTTACCAGAATCTGAGAAACTAGAGATAATAGCTCAAATCCAAAATTACAACGATATACAAATTAAAATTGAAACTTTAGTTGATGAAATGAAAGCTAAAGCTACTTAATATATAATTATTTTGATGATGAGCCTATTCCACCTACTCTATTAACCTGTACAGGCTCATCATCATCTACTATTAAATACTTTTGGAATACCCCTTGTGCAAATGCCTCTCCAGATTTAACAGCAAACTCTCTATCTCCTTCATTCTTTAAAGCTATAAATATGTGCCCTTCGTTCTTTTCATTATTGTAATAATCTGAATCTATAAGTCCAACTTGGTTTTTAAGCCTTATATTATATTTAAACCCGTGGCTACTTCTAACCAATATACTCAAACATTCATCCTCTTTCATGTAACTTTTAATTCCAGTAGCAACAACAATAGACTCTCCTGGACTTAAAGTAAAATCATTAACACAATAAAAATCATATCCAGCCGATAAACTAGTTGCACGTCGTGGTTTTTTCATATTATTATACTTTTCTTTTATAGCTTCATCACTTAAATCTTTTCCTAAGGTTTTTTTAAACTCTTCATAACTTACTATTTCAAATCCTCTTGTCATGTATCTCTCCTTTTGTTAATATATTTTCTTTTAATATATTAACATCGGATTTTCTATTTGTATACATCAATATTTTGGTTATATAATCCATTAGCTTCAATTGTAAATCTTACCTTAGACGATATTTCCTCATGCTTCTTGAGCTCATACATTATATCAACTTTATCTAAATCACATAAATATTCACTATACTTATTTAAATAATTTTCCAAGTTAGCTATAGAATAATCTAATGATTTAGATATAATATGTAGATCATCTTTTTTAAACATGAAACACTCTCCTTCCTACTACCTACATTCTATCCAAATACATATTAATTAATAACACAATAAAACCCCAAAAACTAAATAATTTAGTTTTTAGGGTTTTTAAGTTTTACTTTATTTATTGAGGATTATAAATTCCTTTGCTTTTCATATAATTAAATATACCTTCACCGTGCTCTTGTTCTTCCTTTTGTATATGGTTAAGAACTTGTCTTAAATTCGTATCGCAGCACTCAAATATAGTAGTATTATAGGCTCCAGATATATATTTTTCAGCCATTAAAGCATCTTTACATAAAAGAGCATCTTCTGAATCATATGTATTTGACTGAGCGAAAGTTTTAGGTTGGCTCTGCTGCTCTTGATTACCTCCTTGAATATTTGGAACACTACCATTTAGTATCTGATTTATACTGTCTAAATGTTGTTGTTCTTTAGTTACGTACTCATTGAATAATTGTTTAAGCTCAGGGCATTTAGCTCTTTGAGAAAACTGAGTATAATTTTCGATACACATCTGTTCATGGGATTTTTGATCTTCTAATAACATTCTTTCTTTTTGACTTAGATTCAACATAATAAACACCTCCTAAGACTATCTTTTCCAATATTATGCTTTTTATGCATTAAAAAAGAAGTAGCATAATCTACTTCTTCAAATCTACCATCTTCTTCCACACGCCCTCATAACGCCTTTTCCACATGCCCTTCCACCAGCAACAACCGCTCCTGTTTTAGCAACAAATCCTAATTTTGACACCATTCCAGCACCACTATTGTTAAAGATGTTAAACCCTTGATTTATTAAATTAAATACTTTTGCAGATAATATTTTGTCTAAATTAAATTTGTTATTTTTTTCTTTATTTAATCTCTGCTTACTAGCTACTGCTTCCAATTCTATAACATCTACATCATCAGTATCTATTTCATTTTCTAAGGAAAATAAAAGTTTAATTCTTGAAATAATTTCTTCCATACCTATTTTAGAATTATCAATATAAACTAATACTGTATGTATGATTGAATTATATCTAAAGGAAATAATACCCTCATTCATCATATCTGTTTTCATTTTCTCTACATTTTTTATTGGTGAAGAAAGTTTAATCCTAATTCTATTTGGAAGTTTATGCATTATAGTAATACATGGTTTATTCAATCTGATCACTCTCTTTCATTTTAATCTACATTACTAATAATATCATAATACGTGTTGTATTTCTATATTTTTCCTTGGCATATGCCATAATAGAATCCTATTTAATTTAT
The DNA here is from genome assembly GCF_025210165.1 of Tepidibacter sp. Lineage (GTDB taxonomy): Bacteria > Bacillota > Clostridia > Peptostreptococcales > Peptostreptococcaceae > Tepidibacter_A. Next base: position 3,865 of record NZ_JAOASI010000064.1, on the reverse strand, counting down.
CACATGATTTCCTGCTCCATAAATAAATTTGAAACTACTTCTTTGTAATCACTTAATTTTTGTGACTTCTTTATTTTTTCAGCATATTTTTTATTATCCGAAAATATATAAATCATATATTTCCATAATTCTTTCATTTTAAACATTGCATTTCTATCTTCATTAAATAACTCTATATATTTATTTAAAATTTCATCATGAAAATTTTTTAATACTTCTTTATCCATAAAAACATTATTTTCAATCTCATTAATTAATCCTGGATTAGCTAGTATACCTCTTCCAAACATCACTGTTTTTACTTCTGGAAAAGCTTTTATTAATTTATCATAATCATCAACAGTGAAAATATCACCATTATAACATACTGGATTGGTACTTAAAGATAATGCATCTTTAAATACTTCTAAATTAGGTTTATTTCCGTAAAAATCTTTTTGTGTTCTAGGGTGAATAATTAATTCTTGTATAGGATATTTATTATAAATTTTTATTAGCTCATAAAATTCTTCTGGGTTATTCTTTCCTATTCTCGTTTTTATAGAAATTTTCATACTATCTCTTTTAAATATTTCATCTAAAAATATATCAAGTTCTTCTCTTCTAGCTAAAAATCCCGAACCTCTATTTTTTGAAACGACTGTTTTAACAGGACATCCTAAATTTAAATTAACTTCATTATAACCTAATTGTTGTAATTTTTCAGATAGATTAGAAAATCCCTCTGAATCATTAGTAATTATTTGAGGTACTATATTAATATCTTTATTATTTTCAGGTAAAACATCTTTTAATTCTTTAGTTTTTAGACTTTTACTTTTAGTTGTAGGAATAAACGGCGTAAAATATTTGTCAATATTATGAAAAATTTTCTCATAAGAATTTCTGTATATATATCCTGCAATTCCTTCCATTGGTGCTAAATAATATTTCATTTCTTAACTCCTCGTATAAATATTCTAAAAATATTATACCAGCCTTCTTTCTTCTTAGCTAGCCTAATCCATCTCCATGTTAAAAGTATAAAATGTAGACTATTAAGTATACATACGATACTTAATAATCTACATTTCAAGTTCATCTCTATTATTTCTAGATGCATAATATTCAATAATCCACTCTCAGTTTATTAATTTCCTCCAAATTATTTCGATTTTTCAAAACATATTATCAACTTAAACAAATCCCCATCTATAATAATATCCATATCTCCATTTTGAATATCAACCAAACTCTTTGCTATGTTAAGTCCAAGACCTGATCCCTTAGTATTTCTTGATTTATCTCCTCTTGTAAATCTTTGTGTTATCTCAGATACATCAAAGTTCATCTCATAGGATGATATATTCTTAAATACTAGTTCAATATCTTCCTCACTATCAATTATATCTATATATACCCTTGAGTTTTGCATTGAATATTTGAGTATATTTCCTATAACATTCTCAAACACTCTATAGGTTCTTCTTCCATCTAGATTACAAAATACTTTATAATCAGGCATATTTATTTTAAAATCAAGTGTACTTGTTTTAATTTTCTCATCCATTTCACCAAGTGTCTGTCTGAACAAGGATATTATATCAAGCTTCTCAGTGTTAAGTTCTATGTTTCCACTACTTGCCTTACTAGCTTCAAATAAATCTTCTATTAAGACTTTCAATCTCTTTGATTTTGTATCTAGTATGTCTATATATTTATCTTTTTCCTCATCTGTTACATTCTCACTTTTTAATAAATCTACATAATTTATAATAGAAGTTAACGGAGTTTTTAAATCATGTGAGACATTAGTTATAAGTTCAGTCTTCATATTTTGACTTTTAGTTTCCTTATCTACTGCAACTTTAAACCCAGATTTTATATTATTTAAATTCTCAGCAATACTAGATAATATTCCTATATTATCATCTATATTTACATTAAAATTCCCATTAGCCAATTTGCTACTTTGCTCATTAAGTTTTTTTATAGAATCTAAAAATCTAATAGTGTACTTATACATAAATATAGTATAAATAATAGCTATAATAATTCCACCTTCTCCAAATAAAGCTATTATCCAAAGAACTATCAAGTTAGCAGCAAATAATAATATAGTTTTTTTATTATAGGGCTTACTTGTATCTATCTGAGTAATATATTTAAATGTGTTTTTTATTGTACGAATTAATTTTGAGATTATTTTACCAAATATACTTTTGTTTACTAAACCTTCTTTAATTCCAGTATGGTATATGTATTTTACATATACTGTACTTAAATGTACAAGTAAATATAATACAAAAGTCAATGGTATACCTATTATATAAAACTCAGGTTTTGAATATATGATATCGCTCATAATATCTAATACTGAGTAATGAGAATTAAATCCAATTGATAGTACAGACATATTTATTCCAAAAAAAATGAACCACATAAGTAATTTTATTTCTAAATACGATTTATTAAATAATCTACAAATCCCAATTTGACTCTGTTTAAAGTATGGAACAATTGATGCTCTTGTAATTATCAATAACGTTCCTATTAAAAGTATCATACTAAGCAATTTAATATGTGGAATCAAAATGTAGTTATTCATATTCCTTATTAGTAAATCATTATTATCACTCAACTTTTTAGGAATAAAATACTTTATATCTAAATTAGCATAATTATTTTTATTCTCATATCTTAAACGAAGCCTATGTGTAAAACCAGATAAATTCACTTTGCTATTTGAAGAATATTTTTCCATAACATTTCCACTTTCATCCATTATTATATTTATATAAAGCTGACTATTTTCAATCTGATTTTCTATAGGCTCATCAGATATATTAGTTATAGTAAATGTTTTATCATTTTCGGTTAACCAATTATTTTTAGTCTCATCTTCCATACTAGATGAAGTAAGCTTCTTATTGTTTCTAGTTATATAATATTTTATATTTTTTACACTTTCATATCCCTCACTATACCAACCCTCTTCTACAATCCTACTTGATACTAGATAATCAGTCATTGTTCCTAAGCTATATATAAAGTCTTCACTCTGCATATATTCTTGTACGTAATTTTTAGAACCAATCATTTTATTTTTTATAGGTGTATATATTCCAACTGAAATAATAGCCAACATTAATATAATTATAATAGTACTAAGTGTTGATTGTTTAAATTTATTGTTTTTCAAATTTGTATCCAATTCCCCACACCACCTTTAAATATTTTGGATTTTTAGGATCTATTTCTATTTTTTCTCTAATTCTTCTTATATGGACAGTCACTGTGTCGGCATTATACGCAGGTTCTTCCCATACTTTTTCATATATTTCTTGTATTGAGAATACCTTGTTAGGATTACTCATAAGCAAGTGAAGTATCTTGTATTCAAGCGGTGTTGTCTTTATAGATTCACCATCTACTGATACTTCTTTGCTATCATCATTTAACTCTATACTTCCTATTGTTATTACATTTTCTTTTTTGGTAACTATGCTAGAATAACTCATATATCTTCTTATATTTGAATTAACTCTGGCTATTAATTCAAGAGGATTAAATGGTTTTGTTACATAATCATCTGCTCCTATGTTAAGTCCAAGTATCTTATCCATATCCTCTGATTTTGCAGATAACATTATAATTGGTACTGTGCTTTTTTCTCTTATCTTCATGGTTGCACAAGCTCCATCAAGTACAGGCATCATAATATCCATAATTATTAAGTGTATATTGTAGCTTTGCAAAAATTTCTGCATCTTTTCGCAAAATAAACTGCAAAAATAAAAGGTATTGAGATTTAATATACTCATACCTTTTATTAGCCAACTTCCTATTCATTTTTTAATTAACTACTTATTCTGTAAATTCTCCT
>NZ_JAOASI010000063.1 GCF_025210165.1 Tepidibacter sp. | reverse complement strand
TTCCCTTATATTTTGCCCACGGAATGCGATTTTTACCTACAGTAATAGTAGTAGAATCAATAGCTAATAAATCTTTAGGAAGATCTAAAATTCTTTTTACTGAACGATTACATTTATTAGAAAGTATATGAAAAAGCCTTTATGTAATTTCATAATCTACTGTGCTTGCTTTCTTTGATATAGTAGAGTGATCTACTTGCGGAAGTTTAAAATCACTCAATTCACCAACAGCTGCTACAAAGTATTGAAGCAATGTATATACAGTAAATTTTCTAGATGTATCTTTATATCCAATTAAATTACATACCGCTTCTACTTCTTCAGGTGTAAGAAATGTTTGCATTATATTCATTATAGTGTTATTCTTTTTCATAAGGAGTACTTCTTTTCTAAAATATTTGTGTTGTAGGATACCAAATATTTTACACTAGAAGTACTCTTTTTTATACCTTTTTTTGGATAATCAACACGCTTGATTTAATATATATTCATTTCAATTTTTCTACTCTAATTTTGGGTTTATTCTATAAATCCAACTGAAAATTTAATCTTGATTAAAGAGTAATTGACTATCTATAAAAATAATGATATAGTTTTAAAAGTACATGGAATATAATTGATTAATTGTAACTTTTTGTAAAGATTTTTGATATCCTAAAAGCTTCACTGAAATGCACTATAACGAACTCGTCAATTTTAAATAACGGAGGTATAGATGAATATGGTTGATAATTATTTTATACATTTATTTGAAACTCCTTTAAATAAATATTTTTATGATGTTAATACAAATAAAATAATAGATATTCCCGAAAATGTTTATATGTATTTAAAAAATAAGGAATCAAAAAAAGAAGCTATTGAGGTTATTGAAAAATATATTAAGGATTTAAAAGATCAAGGGTATCTTAAGGATAAAAAGGTTCAACAAGTAAAACATCCTAGAACTAAGTATATAGAATATTTCGTCAATAATAAAATGAACGATTTAGTATTGCAAGTTACACAGGATTGTAACTTGCGTTGTGAGTACTGTCCATATTCAATAGGAAATAAGCATCGCATACATAATAAGAGTACAATGGATGTTGAAATTGCAAAAAAAGGAATCGATTTTTTAGTTAAACATTCCCGTGAAAGTGAAGAATTAAATATAGGATTTTATGGAGGAGAGCCCTTAATAGAATTTGAATTGATAAAAGAATGTGTGAAATATGCAGACTTAGCTACCGAAGGGAAAAAATTAAGTTATAGCATGACGACAAATGGAACAATAATGAATGATGAAATAATTGATTTTTTCTACAAGAATAAGTTTTTAATTACAGTAAGCTTGGATGGACCTGCACATGTTCATAATCGCAGTAGACATTTTGCATATTCAGATAAAGGTAGCTTTGATACAATAATAGAAAATCTACAGAAGATAGAGAAAAAATATCCTAGCTATTATAGAGAAAAAGTAATTTTTAATGCTGTCGTTACAGCAGAATATGGGTTCTTAGAAATAGATAATTTTTTCAAAGAAGAGTATTTAACGAAAGATAATGCTGTAACACTTTCAATGGATAACAATCTGGAAAATAATATGAATCCTAAGATAGAAAGAACATATAAGGAAGATTATATTATAGAGCGACAATATTTAGAATTTCTGATGCTTTTATCAAAAATCGGATGGCTTGAGGATTACAAGGTTTCTGCTGGATCAGAGGATAATTTTAGAAGTCTAGCAACTTTTGAAAGAAAAATGAGGATGGATAAGAGATCAGAATTACCAGACGAATGGCATCATGGTGGGCCTTGTATGCCTGGTGAAAAAAGATTATTTATGACTGTAGATGGAAACTTTTATCCCTGTGAAAAAGTTTCAGAAATAAATATTGAGAATAATATTGGGAATATTTTTGAAGGAGTAGACGTGGACAAGGTAAACTCTATTCTTAATATTGGATGTAGAAATCAAAAAAAATGTACAAATTGTTGGGCTTATTCACTTTGTAGTGTATGCATTTTGTACTATGAAAATAGGGAAAATCTTGATAATGTATGTAGTTCAATTCGAAAAGATATAGAAGATAAAATGAAAACCTTATGCTTGTTAAATGAATTCAATTACAAGTTAGATCATGAAATGATTCAAATTTGATGAAAACATGATTTAAAAAGGAGGCTATGTATGCGTATAATAGTATATCCATTTGATGAGACATTTTTACCAGTATTATATTTTTTAAGTGAAGATCCGGCGTTTAACAGTGAAATATCACTCATAAGTCCCAGAGGATGGGGGTTAGTCGGAAAAAAATATAACTACGGTAAAAAAACGTTTATTGTTGAGTCAGATTTTGAAAAAAATGTGAATGAATGTTCGGAAATTTGGATCGTTAATTCTAGGTATGATTTAGATGTGGAAAAATATATTATACCCTTAATAAACAATGTAGATGATAAGAAAATTATTATATCCAAAAAGTTATCTATAAACGAAAAGCATGAAATAGATAAAAATTTAAAAACATGTAAAGTCATATTTGCAAATGAATCAAATATAGATCTTTCTGAAGAATTAAATGAGTATTTATTCCATATTAGTGTGCCGGTAATTTTTGTTACAGGGATTACTGAAAGCACAGATAAATTTAAAGTTCAATTAAATCTATATTCTGAGTTATCTAGAATAGGATACAACGTAGGTCTGTTATCCTCTAGCCCAGAAAGTATACTATGTGGTATGCCTACTTTGCCAGAGTCTCTATATGATGAACAAATCTCAACTAAAAGAAAAATACTTTTATTAAACCAATTTATAAAAAAATACGAGTTATGTGAAAACCCAGAAGTATTGATTATTGGCGTACCTGGAGAAATTCTTATGTTAAGCAATTACTATATAGGACACGGTGGTGCTATATCTCACATCATATCTCAAGCGGTTAAAGCGGATAGTGTTGTATTGTGTTCTATGTATAACGAAATACCTAGCTCTGATTTAATAAGTATTGGTGATCAAATTTCCAAAAGATTAGGAAGTGATGTAAAATATCATGCTGTTACAAATAAGACCCTTAATTATGAAGAGACAGAATCCGAGAAAAGAATTAGTTATTTAACATTATCAAGTGATTTTGTATTGAAAAATAGTGAAAATTATATACATGATAATATTTATTTTTCTTTTTTAGATCAAGATATTAAACGTATGGCATGTGATATTATTGAAGAATTATCCAAATAAAAAGAGTATTTAAAATAGAGATCTCTAGATGAGAAAGTGAGGTTGCCTTATGGAAATCGAAAAAAAGTTAGAAGTACTTTTTAAAAAGTATACAAATATTTCTTTTGACCGTAATCATGATTTAAAAAATAAACCTCTAACAGGTTTTGACATAAATTTAATGCCTGCAGTCCTTGTATTTATCTTAAAGCAAGTTGAACTTGAATATAATATCAACATATCAAAATCCAAAGTTGTACAAGGCCATTTTAATACATTTAATAATATTTTAAAATTGATCACAGAAGTTTAGTTCTTGAAAAACCTCAAATTAGTTTTTAAAAATTACTAACTATAATTATTTTTAATAAAGATATATATAAGTTTTTTAAAAAAACTTATATACATAAATTAAATATTTTTTATATAAAAATATTTAAAACAAATAATTGCAAGGGGGGATTTTTATGAAAAAAGAGTTAATCAGAAAGCAAGGCAGAGAACTTACTACTGTTATATCTGCAAGTGGTTCACGTAGTCCTAGGTCAATGTGTGGTTGTGGTAATTGTTATTGTGGAGAGTCAACTTCAAGAAGCAGCAGCAATGAGAGAGATACTCGTAATGCGCGACGAATGATAGAACATAATCCAGGTTAAGGAATAAAGAATAAGGAATAACTAATTCGAGGTCACTGAAAAAGTGTCGTTCTTAAATTTTCATGTACAATATTTGGTAAATAATGACGCCAAATATATTATATATTGTATATGAAATTCAAGATCTATGACTTTTTCAGTGGCCTTAACTAATTCCACTATGAAAAATTAAAAATATAATGAAAAGAGTGAATGAATCAAATGGATGAAATACTTAAAAAAAATAAAATTAGAGTTATTTCAGTTGTAATCAAAATGATAAAAGAAAGTTTATCTCTTGTGTATGAATATGATAAACGATACCTGTATATCAGCATAGGATTGACACTTATAGTAGGTTTTTTCCCAGCAATTCAGATTGTTTTATTGCAAAATATAATCAATAATATACAAAGTGGGGGAGATGATTTTCTTAAAATTCTTCAGTCTATTATTTTATATGTAGGAATTAATATATTTGATTTTGCTATGCAAGAAATATATAGGTGTTATAACAATAATTTTGATCTTAAGTTTAATAAATTTATTAATTTAAAAATGTTAGATAAATCAACTAAATTAAAACTTAAACACTTCGAAGATTCAGAAATTTACAACATCATAAAAAGAGCACAAAATGAAGGTTCTTCTAGTGTCTTAAATTATATTGCCAGTGTTTTTGATATTGTAAAGCAAATAATTATAATCAGTTCCACTATACTCGTATTATTGCAGCTTGAATGGTGGATTATTTTATTTATTTTTATAATTCCAATCATAAAATATATTTACACCATCCATTTTGATAAAAAATGGTATGATGTTCGCAAACAAAGAACAAGTAAAGAGCGTAAAACTTGGTATATAAATTTCTTATTGATGACCGGAAATGCTTTTAAAGAGATCAAATTACTTGGATTGAAAGATTATTTTATTGCCCAATATACGGAAATAAAAAGCGAAATCATAAATGAAGATATTAAATTAAATAATAAGATTACAGCCATATATATAGCATTAGGTCTTTTTGATTATTTTATTACAGGAGGCATATTTACATATATAGTTTATAAAGGATATACAAAAACAATTATGATTGGAGATGTGAATGCGTATACTGAATGTATCTATAATATTAAAGCAAACATCGAAGATATTTTTTTTCAAATGAATAAAATTGTGGAACAATCACTTTATGTAGATTTACTTTTTCAATTTTTTAATATAGAAGAACAAAAAGACACTAAAGGTATCGGTATTGATACTATATATAAAATTGAATTAAAAAATGTATCATACAAGTATCCTAATGATCCTGATTATATATTAAAAAATATTAATTTGACTGCTGAAAAAGGGGATACTGTTGCTTTAGTGGGTGAAAATGGCTCCGGAAAGACGACGCTTACCAAACTTATACTTGGGTTTTATGATGACTATGAAGGTGAAATATTTATAAATAATATAAACTTAAGAGAGATTAAAAAGAATTCTTATATAAAAAAAATAGGATGTGTTTTTCAAGATTATATCAAATATGAGGCCACTTTGCGAGAAAATATAGGTTTTGGAAATGTTGATAAAGTCAATGATGATAACAAAATTTGGAATATATTGAAGTCAATAAGTTTAAAAGAAGAAGTATACAGTGATTCAGGGTTAGAAACGGTTATGGGTCATTGGTTTGGTAATAAACAAGTTTCCATTGGTGAGTGGCAGAAAATAGCAATTGCAAGAGCTTTATATAAAGATGCAGATTTATATATTTTAGATGAACCAGACTCTTCAATTGATATATTGAAGCAAAAAGAATTAATTCATATATACAACGGCTTTTTAAAACAAAAATTAGGAATTATTATATCTCATAGGGTTAATCACATTCATTTATTGGCGGATAATATATATGTATTAAAAAATGGAGCTATTATTGAAAACGGAGATCATGATAAACTCATGAAGAATCAAAAGTTGTATAAAAAGTTGTATCTAAATTGTGAACAGCCGAATAGCGGATATATTATATCCGATCAAATTTCGTCTTGTTCTTAAGAATATAAAAAGGAGTATTAGGTGTTGGAGCAACTATTGCCATAAGCATTGTGACTAAACAAAGCCCTATTGATTTAGGAAAAAAATTATAACAAGAAAATTATAATAAATAAATTCAAAATATCTATCGGGGACACTAAAGCTCATGTAAAAACCGGTGATTATGGGGTAGTACCACATAGCCATCAAGCTAAGAAGTTGCAAAGGTCACAGGAATATTAAAATATTCAATTTTTTAAGATAGAGAGTATAAAAAATAGTATTTCCGTATTTCTTATCCATATATAACTCATATCAAATAGGGTTTATTGTACAATAAATAGACCTATGGGAAAATTAATTTTTTTAAATACATAGGTCTATTTTTATGGTATTATTAAAGTGTTTTTATGTGGCGAATTTACATGCGTTTTCTTGGTGGTGGTAGGAGACCCCTAGAATATCAAAGAAAGTTTTCTTTCCTTTGCGATGTGATTTTCGTCCGTTTCTTTTTATACACTTATATATTTTTAATAATATTTTATATACTTTTAAAGGACTATTTACTAAGTCAAAATATATCTTTTGAATATATTCTTTTATAATTCTTGCACTCTTGATTTCACTTGCTTCTAGCTTTTCTATGTTTAAAAGTTCATTTCTCATTTTGAACATTATTGATGAACTTAATATTAATAAAATAAGCTTCCCATAAAGCTGACATTTGAATCGTTCTATTTTTACAGGTTTTACATTTGAAATTGTAAATATTGATTTCCATGTTTTAAATAAAATTTCTATTTGCCACCTCAAAGAATATATCTCATATATTTGATCATTAGGAACTATTGAGCTATCAACATTTGTGATTAACATAGTTATTCCCAATAGTTTCATTGTATTTTCACTTTTCTTGATACCTTTCTTTTTAGCTGTTTTCTCAACTTTTAACTTACGTTCCTTTAATTGTTTATAAGTTAGCTTGTATAGAACTAATCTTTCTTTTCTCTTCTCAATTCTTCCTATATATACTTCTTTTAATTCTAATACTCCACCAGCAGGTATATCTTTTGCTATTTCTGATAAATCAATTCTTTTATAAAGAGTAGATTTCTTTATCTTTCCATTCTTATGATACTCTACATCTTCATTTTCAACGTATATAGCCACATTTGGTTTTAATCTTGAAATATACGAAGCTCCCTTAGCATCTAAATCTTTAAAGTCGTTCAGACTAAAATAACCTAAGTCCCTTAAAGAAAGATCTCTTTCCTTGAAGGTCTTATTTATCTTACTTCCAAATGTATTATCATTTCCTTTTCCAGGACCTACATCAACATGTATGAACTTCCCAGATTTTAGATCATATTCAAGTTGTATTTTAACTCCAGCAGGTTGAGAACTTCCACCAGAGCCTTTATATTCTTCTTTATATATTTCTGGAACTTGAAATGCTGTAGAATCAACTATTCTAATCCTATCAAAGTGTTTATCCCATGAGGTAGAAATCTTAGAATCCGATAAAGCTATATCGTTTAATAATCTTGTAAAAATTTCTTGTAAAAAAGCCACAGCTTTATCATTCAATCGATCATGTATAGCTTGTGTTGTGACTTCAATATCAATTTCTGAATGTAGATTAGCACTCATAGAAACAAGTGTATTTTTAGATATATCTAAGCCTGAAAAGGCACATAGATAAAGAAATTGCCAAGCTTGAAGCTTTCCTTGCCTTTGAATAAAACCAACATCTCTTGCTATTTTTTCAATTGCATCTTTTGAAATAACTTTAAGGATTTCTTGAATCATTTGCTTCATAGTATTTTTCATATTTAATGTTTTTACTTTTGCCTCCTTAGAACTTTAAGTAGCATTAGTATATTATTTTTTAACGAATGGGGGCAATTGATTTGTTGCAAAATCCTTAGCTTGATGGCTATGTGGCCATACCCCATATTGTTTCACCAATCGCATCTTCTCTTTTAAGACAAGGATCATCGGAAGGTGGTCAGCTTATGAGTATTATAAAAAAAGCAAGAAATTTATAAAATAAGGATACACAATTGTGTATCCTTATTTATTTTCTATAAACTCTATTCTATTGTAATATCATATGGATACCGTACAGCCTAGTAGTATAGACTTCAAAAGTGTTGTAAATTATAATATTTCAGATAATTTAACTTTCCTACTGAACATAAAATCTATATATTCTTCTTCTGCTGTAGTTTTGAAAAAAAGTTCTGATTTTTGTAAAAAATATACAGTTTTGATCAAACTTTTTTACAAAAACCTTAAATAATCATTACGAATTTTCAATGGTTTGAGGCATTGTTTTAATCAAACTTTTTTACAAAACTACAGGTATAAATTAACTTTTATACCATGTATTTTTTTGCTTAATTCGGATTTGTAGCGAAAATAAAGGTGATTTAAATAACGGTACTTAATCAATATTTTAATAAAACTAATAGATTGTATCTTATTAAATATACTAAAACTTCTTAAACTCCCTACGGTCAGACAAATAAGTTTATTAACGTATATTTAAACGATAAAATCTAAGTTCTATAGTAAAATATTGATGAAAAGTAGCTAACATTTAAATCCCCTTCATTTTATATAGATGATGTTAGTATAGTTTTATGGACAACAAGAAGGAATAAACATAATAATATATCAAAAACTGGATTGTCAACACTTTTTCATAAAATTGAATTGTTATTTTATTTGAAAATACAAGAGAGAAACGGGAATAAAACCCTGCTTCTCTTTTTTTATTGAGGAAAAAGAAAGAGAAAGTATCATTTTAGAAAAAAGAAAAGCATAAAAATAATATAAATACAAGAAATTATACATGTAATTTCAAGATAACATACTGAATTGAAAGATCCATTATTATAACAAATTATAGTAGATGTAATGAAGGAGGTGATGAGTTTGTGAAATAAAATTGAATAAAGGCGTTATTGTAGCTCTTAAGTAGAATTAAAATTATAAAAGAATGGAGGGATTAAATCTAAATAATAATAATTTAAATTAGTAAAGGAGAGATTAATAATGGGTGTAGAAGTTGTATTGGCTGCTTTTGGAGGAGGAGTATTTGGAGCGTTAATTGGTGCATTACCAGCGTTTATTTTTACAGGGATAATGGGATTAATGGGGATAGCTATTATGGCCTGTGGTGGAAATATAGATATAGTTGGAAATATCGCTTTTGGAACATTATTTGGACCTCATATTGCATTTGCAGGAGGTGTAGCGGCAGCAGCTTATGCGGCTAATAAAAAGCATCATATAGATGAAGGGAATGATACTATTACACCTCTTCTAAAAACACAAGATAGTTCTGTTTTGATAGTAGGCGGAGTATTTGGGGTCTTAGGATTTTTGATAAATAGTTTATTTGTTCATATGGGATTGCAAACAGATACGGTTGCAATGACTGTTTTTACATCAGGAGTAATAGTGAGATTATTATTTGGTAGCACAGGACTCATTGGTAAAAATGAGAATGTAGCTACATCAAAATTAGAAAAAAGAAGTTTTTTCCCAGATTCTAAAACATTAGCATTTAGTATTGTTTGGTCAGTATCATTAGGATTAGTAATTTCTTATATAGTAAATATTACACAAATAGGTACAATAGGATTTTGTATAAGTGCTTTTTCATTAATATTTGTACAAATGGGGTTTGAATTTCCTACAACTCATCATATTACTTTAGTTGCAGGATATGCAACTATAGCAACAGGAAATATTTTTATAGGGGCAGTATTTGCAGTAATAGCATGTATTATTGGAGAACTTGCTGGTAGAACATTTAATAGTTATTGCGATACTCATATAGATCCACCTGCAACAACAATATTCTTATGTAGTTTCGTTATATTTATGTTCATGTAAGTTTTTATATGTTAAAAATATTAAAGCAGTTGATTATATATATGAAATGAGGATTCTGCGAAAGTTTCAATAAAACAAGTTAAGTTATAAAACTAATATTAAAATGTACCCTATAGTGTAGACAAGTAAAAAAGCCTACACTATAGGGGTTTTTTATGTATAATAGATAAAAAACAAAATAACCATTTTCACCTAAAATAATTAATGAAGGAAATATATCAATTTTACTAAACAGTGTAAAAGCTTACATAAATTAATTAGATGGCTTCCTGATAAATGTTTTAATATATGCCTCTTATCCATATTATACTATGAATTTAAAATATAGGTATAATTGTGGTATAATTCAATATTAAAGCTGATTAATAAAAATATGTAATATCTGTAAAATCATAGATTTAACAAGGATTTTACAATAAAAGTGATTAAATAATGTAAAATAGAATTATATAAAACAGAATATTTTAAATGAGAGCTTGCTTTACAACCTATTCAATTTGAAAAATTTTAGATTTAGAATAAAATTGAAAGGAATGAGTACTATGTTCAGTAAAGTTTATGAAAAAAAAGAATTTATGATATTTCCCATAAAAAAAGGATATGTTGTTTATAATTCAAAAAAAGATTTTAGTGATGGACATACTCATTTGAAAAATTTTAACTCAGCAAAAAGTGCTATTGATTTAGTAGTCAATAAAAAGATCCCAAAGAGTACAAACTTTTATTACTTAACAAGCTTAATAAGAATTGCACAAGATAAAGATTATATTGATAAGATACAAGAGTTGATTGAAACAAGAAAAAGTAAGGGTAAAAAGAAGAATTATTATAATAATAGTTATTGCTGTAGATGATATGGTAATTATGAATAAATAAAATAAAGATTATTTAAGAAGACATATAATAAAAGATTAAAAAATTTTATTATATGTCTTTTTTGTGATATTTTCGCAATTAATTTAAATGAAAAATGTATAAATATTATATTACCTTTTAATAGTGTTACTTTTAAAGAGTATAGATTTTGTAGTCCACAAGGAGTTAAGCATGTAATTGGAGAATACAATCTATATAAAATTATAGTTAATTATATACTATAAATATGTAAGTAAATATAGTTAAGGGGGATTGGTTCTAGTATGAGCATAGATAGTCATAAAAATTTTTACTTAGGAAATATAATAGATGTACAAGTATTACAAGATATACAAGATAAATTTGCAGAGCTTACAGGAATAGCCTTTGTAACAGTGGATTTTAAAGGAAAACCTATCACACAGAGATCAAATTTTTGTGAGTTTTGTAAGATGAGGAGGGAAATGCCTAAATATAAAAAAATATGCTATCAATCAGATGCTCATGGAGGACTAGAAGCAGCTATTAGAGAAGAACCTTATATTATTTATAGATGTCCTACGGGATTAGTAGATTTTGCAATTCCTATTGTTGTAAAAGAACAATATTTAGGAGCAGTTTTATGTGGACAAGTTAGGTCGAATATAGAAGAATTGAAAAGTATATCTGATTCATTAAAAGATGATGAAGAATGGAAAGAAAATGATAGATTTGTTGAAGCATATAATAAAACGGTCTATTTAGATCTTAAAAAAATTGAAGTCATGGCAAAATTAGTTCATATAGTAGTTAATCAAATTGTTGAAAAATCAATGGTAAATTTAATTCAAGAAGAATTAAATGCTAAAAGTATGAAGTTAATGGAAGAACAGAAGAGGCGTGTAGAACTAGAGAAAGAATTGAAAATTTCAGAATTAAAAGCTTTACAATCCCAAATTAATCCTCATTTTTTATTTAATGTTTTAAACACAATTGGAAGACTTGCTTTAATTGAAAAAGCAGAAAAAACACAAGAAATAGTATATTCTTTAGCAGAACTACTAAGATATGTATTGAAAAATACAGATAGTAAAGTTACTGTAAGGGAAGACATAGAATATATAGAGAAATATCTAAAAATTCAATCTATTAGGTTTGGGAATAGGGTAAATTATAAAATATGTATAGAAGAAGGTATAGAAGATATAAAAATACCTGTAATGATTTTGCAACCGTTTGTTGAAAATGCTATTAGTCATGGTTTAGAACCTAGTGGAAAAGAAGGGAATATAAAGATAGAAGCATATTCCTTAGAACATGATATTATAATAAAAATTTCTGATGATGGAGTAGGTATTCCTCAAAGTAAAATGGACACTTTATTAAGTAAAAATACAAATAATTATAATACTAGTAAATCAAATGGAATAGGTGTATATAATACTAATAGAAGGCTGACTAATTATTTTGGGAAGGATTATAAAGTGAATATAAATAGCAAGTTAAATGCAGGAACTACAGTGAAAATAAAAATACCAAAAGGTATTAAATAAAAGGCGGCTACTTATGTATAAAATATTACTTGCTGATGATGAGTACTTAGAAAGAGAAGCTTTGAAAATTATTATAAGTAATCAAGTAAAAAAAGCACAAGTTATTGGCCAAGCATGCTCTGGAAAAGAAGCTGTTGAAATAAGCGAAAGACTAAATCCAGATATGATTCTTATGGATATTAAAATGCCTGAAATGAATGGGTTAGAAGCAGCAGAAATAATTAGAAATAAAGATGAGAACACGATAATCATAATATTAAGCGCATATGATGAGTTTCAATACGCACAAAAGGCTATTAGAGTAAGAGCGCATGATTATTTGTTAAAGCCTGTTCGGCCAGATAAAATAGTAGAATTAGTGGAAAAATATATTAATAATAAAGAAGGAGATTTTATAAACGATAAAGTTCAAGACTTATTGAATAGCATAAAAAATAATTATTATAAGAAATCTAAAGATGTGTTAAAACAAATAATAAATCACTTTAGTAAAATATACAACAGAAACAATATAGAATATATTAGAATGCTTGCAAATGATATTGCTTATAAAATGGTATATAATTTAAATCAGATAGATTTAAATAATACAAATATATCTGAGAATTTAAATTATAAACAAAGTCTGTCCTATGCTTTTGATGTTTGTGATATTGGAGATTGTTTATTGAAGCTTTTGGATGAAATTTTCAATGAAATAATAAACAATAAGCAATTATATAAGAGTGATGATTTAAATTGTGCATTAAATTATATAGAAAAGAATTTTAAAAATAATTTGACTTTAAATCAATTATCTAAACATGTAAATTTGAGTAGCACATATTTAAGCAAATTATTTAAACAGGAAATGAATGTAAATTTTATAAAGTATATAAACTTAAGAAGAATAGAAGAGGCAAAGGAAATATTGAAAAATACGAAGACTTGTATAAATGATATAGCCTTTGATTTAGGATATAATGAACCTAATTATTTTTGCAGAGTTTTTAAGAAGATAGAAGGAGTAACACCTACACAGTATAGGAATAATTTAAAATAAAATATTAAAGTAAATGAAAAGATGAAGATTCTTAGATGAAAGAATCTTCATCTTTTTTTAGTGAAAAACAAAAAAGTATAGTCATATGACTAAAAAGTATCATTTTTAAAAAAAGAAAACCTTAAAAATAATAAAAACACAAGAAATTATAAAAATAATACAAATTAGTATTAAAAAATCTAATGTGAAAACGATATCCTTTTATTTAATAGATATTTAATTTATAGTTTATTAGCATTCATTATTTAATATTAAAAAGTTTAGAAGGGAGTATGAACATGACAAGAGATGCTTTAGGTATGATTGAAACAAAAGGATTAGTAGGAGCAATTGAAGCTGCTGATGCTATGGTAAAGGCTGCGAATGTACGTTTGATAGGTTATGAAAAAATAGGTTCTGGACTTGTTACTGTCATGATCAGAGGAGATGTTGGTGCAGTAAAGGCTGCTACAGATGCAGGAGCCGCTGCAGCAGAAAGAGTAGGAGAAATTATGTCAATTCATGTAATTCCAAGACCACATAGTGAAGTGGCAGCTATATTACCTGTAGAATAATCGAATTTTGTGGAGGTGTAAAATTTGAAAGATCAATTAGTAGAGCAAATTATGGCTGAGGTAATGAAGAATATGAATCAGCCTAAAGAAGAAGTAAAAGTAGAGATAAATGAAAAAGAGGAAGTAAAAGTAGAAGAAACAAGTAATAAAAAATATTGCGGTTTGACAGAGTTTGTAGGGACTGCATCAGGGGATACTATAGGGTTTGTTATTGCTAATGTAGATTATGCATTACATGACATGATGAAAATAGATAAAAAGTATAGATCTATTGGTATTGTTGGAGCTCGTACAGGAGCAGGCCCTCAGATTATGGCTGCTGATGAAGCTGTTAAGGCAACAAATACAGAGATTTTATCTGTTGAATTAGCAAGAGATACAAAGGGTGGAGCAGGTCATGGTAGTTTGATTTTATTTGGTGCTGAGGATGTATCAGATGCAAGAAGAGCAGTAGAAGTAACATTAAAGGAATTAGATAGAACTTTTGGAGACGTTTATGCAAATGATGCTGGACATTTAGAATTCCAATATACAGCAAGAGCAAGCTATGCTTGTAATAAAGCATTCAATGCGCCAATAGGGAAAGCTTTTGGTTTAATCGTAGGAGCTCCAGCAGCTATAGGTGTTCTTATAGCAGATACAGCTGTTAAAGCTGCTAATGTAGATATAATTGGATATGCTTCACCAGCAGATGGAACAAGCTATAGTAATGAAGTAATTGCAATGATTAGTGGTGATTCTGGGGCTGTTAGACAATCAATTATTGCAGCCAGAGAGGTAGGAATACAAGCATTAGGAACTTTAGGAGATGTACCAACCTCAGCTGCTACGCCATATATTTAGAGATTTATTAATAAAAATGAGTACAAAAATTATTGAATCACATTAAAAGGGGGAAGTATAAAATGGATATTCTATCAAAAGGTTTTGGTGCACCAACTGAAAGAATAGAAGTATTAAAAGAACAAATATTATCAGCAGTTCCTTGTATTGAAGTTGACAGAGCACTTTTAATTACAGAATCATTTAAAGAAACAGAAGATAGACCTGCTGTTATACGTAGAGCAAAAGCATTAGACAAAATACTAACAGAGATTCCTATAACTATTAGAGAAGAAGAGCTTATTGTAGGTAGTTTAACAAAGCATCCTAGATCATCACAAGTTTTTCCAGAATTCTCGAATAAATGGTTAAAGGATGAGTTTGATAGAATTGGAAATAGAAATGGGGATTCTTTCCAAATAACAGAAGAAGACAAAAGACAATTAGAAGTTGTTTTTGAATATTGGGATGGAAAAACAACAAGTGAATTAGCTACATCTTATATGTCTGAAAAAACATTAGAGGCAATGAATGCAGATATGTTTACGGTTGGAAATTATTATATGAATGGTGTAGGACATATTTGTGTAGATTATGGAAAAATTTTATCAAAGGGTTATAACGGGATTATTGCTGAAGTTGAGGAAATGATGGCTAAAGCAGATAAAGCAGATCCTGAGTACATAAAGAAAGAACAGTTTTGGACATCTATAATTATTTCATGCAAAGCTGCTATTGTATATGCTAAAAGATATGCACAACTAGCAACAGAGTTAGCTAATAAATCACTAAATCCAACTAGACGAGAAGAATTATTACAAATAGCTAAGAATTGTGAGAATGTACCAGCTAATGGAGCAACTACATTCTATGAAGCTTGTCAATCCTTTTGGTTTGTACATGCGATTATTAATATAGAATCGAATGGACACTCTATTTCACCAACTCGTTTTGATCAATACATGTATCCTTATTTTAAAAAAGATATTGAATCAGGAGTAATTACAAATGAACAAGCACAAGAATTAGTAGACTGTGTTTGGATAAAATTAAATGATATTAATAAAGTACGTGATGAAGTTTCAACAAAAGCATTTGGTGGATATCCTATGTTCCAAAACTTAATTGTAGGTGGACAGACACACGAGGGAAAAGATGCTACGAATGAATTATCATATATGTCAATACAAGCTACTGCACATGTTAAATTGTCGCAACCATCTCTTTCTATACGTGTATGGGATAAAACACCAGATGAATTCTTATTAAGAGCGTGTGAGTTAAGTCGTATGGGATTAGGTATTCCTGCTTATTACAATGATGAAGTAATAGTTCCTGCATTAGTAAATCGAGGGTTAACTTTACAAGATGCTAGAGAGTATGGAATTATAGGTTGTGTTGAACCACAAAAGCCAGGAAAAACTGAAGGATGGCATGATTCAGCATTCTTTAATTTAGCGAGAATATTAGAGTTAACAATCAATAATGGTATGGATAAGGGTAAGCAACTTGGACCTAAAACAGGTGAATTTACTTCATTTACTCAATTTGACCAAATAATAGAAGCATATAAAAAACAAATGGAATACTTTGTATATCATTTAGTTTCAGCAGATAACTGTGTAGATATTGCTCATGCAGAAAGAGCACCATTGCCATTCTTATCTTGTATGGTTGAAGATTGTATAGGTAGAGGAAAATCACTTCAAGAGGGTGGTGCACATTATAACTTTACAGGACCACAAGGAGTTGGAGTTGCTAATGTTGGAGATTCTTTTGCAGCTATCAAGAAACTTGTATTTGATGAGAAAAAAATTACATTATCTCAATTAAAAGAAGCTCTTAATAGCAATTTTGGTGAAGTAGGTACAACATGTAATAGTATGAGTAATAAAGAAGATATGACATATCAGCTTGTTATGGCAGCTGTTAAGAAGGTATTATATGAAAACAATCAAATATCTGCAGATGAATTAAAAGAATCATTAAATATTAACCTTAACAGTATAACAAAACCAGTTTGTGGAAATATGGAAATGGAAGAAATTCGTCAAATGCTTCTCCATAGAGCTCCTAAATTTGGTAATGATATAGAAGAAGTAGATGAATTAGCTCGTCAAGGTGCACTAATTTATTGTAAAGAAGTTGAAAAGTATACAAATCCTCGTGGTGGAAAGTTCCAAGCAGGATTATATCCAGCATCTATTAATGTTTTATTTGGAACTTTAGTTGGAGCTACACCAGACGGAAGAAAATCACAGGAACCACTAGCAGATGGGGTATCACCAGTCAGAGGAGCAGATTCTAGTGGACCAACTGCTGCTGCTAACTCTGTTGCAAAGTTAGATCATCATATTGCATCTAATGGTACTTTGTTTAATCAAAAATTCCATCCAGCTGCTATACAAGGGGATAATGGATTAAGAAACTTAGCATCATTAGTACGTAGCTATTTTGACAATAAAGGTATGCATGTACAGTTTAATGTAATAGATAGAGATACTCTTATTGAAGCACAAAAAAATCCTGACAATTATAGAGATTTAGTTGTGCGTGTTGCAGGATATAGTGCACAATTTATCAGTTTAGATAAAGCAATCCAAGATGATATTATTATGAGAACACAGCATGAATTTTAAATAATATGATTATTAAATATCAAGGCTTGATTAAACTTTCAGACCTTGATATTTAATAAGAGCTTAAAGAGGAGTGAAAAACTTGCTAAATAGTAAAATTAACTATGAAGAGACAGGAATTGTTTTTAATATGCAACGTTTTTCTATACATGATGGGCCAGGAATTAGAACTATTGCATTTTTAAAGGGCTGTCCACTAACATGCGATTGGTGCAGTAATCCAGAATCACATAAAAAAAAGCCAGAAGTTATGTTTAATTTAAACAACTGTAAAGGTTGCAGAAAATGTGAGAAGGTATGTGCCTTAGGAGCTATTGACTTTAGTCTTCCACATAGAGTAAATCAAGATATTTGTACAGGATGTGGAAAGTGTGTTGAAGTTTGTTTTCCTAGAGGGTTAGTTATGTCAGGGAATAAAAGAATGGTAGAAGAAGTAATTAAAGATTTAAAAAAGGATTCAACTCAATATAGAAGATCTGGGGGAGGGATTACTCTTTCTGGAGGAGAGCCATTATTACAACAAGATTTTAGCGAAGAATTACTAAAAGCCTGTAAAGCTTTAGGATGGCATACAGCTATGGAAACTACAGCTTTTGCAAAAAAAGATGTAATAGAAAAAGTAATTCCTTGGGTAGATTTGGTGTTATTAGATATTAAAAGTATAGATGCGAGTCAACATAAAAGATATACAGGTGTGAATAATGAAATTATTTTAGAAAATGCTAAAACAATTGCCCAATTAGGGGTTGAGATTATTGTTAGAGTTCCTGTTATTCCAATGTTTAATGCAGATGAAAAGAGTATTAGAGATATAGCAAACTTTACTAAATCTCTAGGAGTAGTAAAAGAACTACATTTACTGCCTTATCATAGACTTGGAGTAAATAAATATGAATGTATAGGAAAGCATTATCCAATTAGACCTAATATAAAAACACCTAGTGAAGATACAATGATGAAATTAAAAGGAATTGTAGAATCAGTTGGTATAAAGTGTAGTGTTGGTGGACATTTTGGAGAGAACTAAATAAATTTAGATATTCTAAGGATAAAAATCATCGAGGAGGTGATGGATTTGTCAAAATTTGCTTTAGGGGTGATAGAGACAGTTGGTCTTGCAGCAGCAATAGAAGCTGCAGATACGGCAGTGAAATCATCGAATGTAAAACTTTTGGGGTATGAACTTACAAAAGGAAATGGAATGGTAACAGTAAAAATCGAAGGTGATGTAGGCGCCGTTAATGCTGCTATTCAAGCTGGTTGTGCAGCCGCTGAGAAAGTCAATAGAGTATATAGTAAAACTATTATTCCTAGACCTCATGATGAAATGCATAAATTGATTATAACAAAAGAAACAATTAAAAATATGGATTCAGAAGAGAATAATTTGAATGAGAAACAGACGGATAATATAGAAGAAGTATCAGAATTAGGATTAGAAACTATAGTGGAACTTGAAAAAAATATAGAAGTAAAAAAATACGAATTTAATGAAGAGGAAATAAAAAAAGATACAAAAAAGGTTTGTAATTTATGTGGGGATCCAGCATGTTCTAGGAAAAAAGGAGAACCTAGGTCTTCGTGTATTCATTATGAAGAAATAAAAAAATAAAGGGAGGAATAAATCATGAGTGATGCATTAGGAATGATAGAAACAAAAGGATTAGTAGGAGCAATAGAGGCAGCTGATGCAATGGTAAAGAGTGCAAATGTAATATTAATAGGATATGAAAAAATAGGGTCAGGATTAGTAACAGTAATGGTAAGAGGAGATGTAGGTGCAGTAAAGGCTGCAACAGATGCAGGAGCAGCAGCAGATAAAGTAGGGGAGTTAGTATCAATACATGTAATTCCAAGACCACACATGGATACAGAAAAGATTTTACCAGCAGTGAAATAAGAGAGAGGAGCATATATTATCATGGCCCAAGTGGATGTAGAAAAGATAATAAAAGATGTAGTTACACAAGTCATTGATCAATTGAATATAAGTACAGAGAGTAATCTTATACCTATAGGGGTTTCTAATAAACATATACACCTTAGTCAAAAAGATTTAGATATTTTATTTGGTAAAGGATATGAGCTGACAAAACTAAAGGATTTAGGACAACCAGGGCAATTTGCAGCCAACGAAACAGTTGAAGTAATAGGACCAAAAGGGTCTTTTAAGAAAGTAAGAATACTTGGGCCTGTAAGGAAAAGTACGCAATTAGAAATTTCATCAGGAGATGGATTTGTATTGGGGGTTAAGGCACCTATAAGGGAATCAGGAAAGCTTGAAGGTACACCAGGAGTTGTACTTAAGGGTCCTAAAGGTTCGGTAGAATTAAAGGAAGGCGTTATTGTAGCCCTAAGACATATTCATTTATCAACAGAATATGCACAAAAATATGGATATAAGGATTGTGAAATGGTTTCTGCAATGAGTGATGGGATTAGAAAAACAACTTTCCATAATGTTCTTCTTAGGGTTTCAGATGAGTATGAGCTAGAAATGCATATTGATATGGATGAAGCAAATGCATCAGGACTTAAAAATGGAGATAAAATTGAAATTATAAAGGAATGAAGGGATTAAATTATGGAATTATCAAATAAAAACGAATATATTGAAACATTTTATAATTTAATAAAGGAAGAAAAATGTAGTGAGTACAGTGGAGAGTTAAAAGTAGGTGTAGATTTAGGAACAGCAAATATTGTAATTTCAGTAGTTGATGAATGTGGTAAAGCAGTCGCAGGAGCATCTTTCGGAGCCTCTGTTGTAAAGGATGGATTGGTTGTAGATTATATTGGTGCTGTGGAGATTGTGAAGAAGTTAAAGAAGAAGGTTGAAGATATTTTAGGAGTTGAGTTAACGCACGGTGCAACAGCAGTACCTCCAGGAACTATTGGAGGGAATGCAAAAGCGATAGCTAATGTTTTAGAATCTGCCGATATTGAAGTTACAAATGTGATAGATGAACCTACTGCCGCTGCAACAGCTTTAGGAATTAAAGATGGTGCTGTAGTAGATGTAGGTGGAGGAACAACAGGAATAAGTATCTTAAAGAATGGAGAAGTAATATATACTGCTGATGAACCAACTGGAGGAACTCATATGACTTTAGTATTAGCAGGAAATTATAAGCTATCTTTTGAAGAAGCTGAAAAAGTCAAAAAAGATAAAAATAAGGAAAAAGATAATTTTATCATTATAAAACCTGTTATTGAAAAAATGGCAGCCATTGTTAAGAGACATATACAAGGATATGATGTTGAAAAAATATATATTGTAGGTGGAGCTTGTAGCTTTACTGAGTTTGAAAAAGTTTTTATAAAAGAAATTGGAATAGAAACTATAAAACCTAAGAGACCATTGTTGGTTACACCATTAGGGATTGCACTTAATTGTGCTAAGTGAGGTGATAGGTCTTGAATTTTGATCAAATGATTCAGTCGATTGTAGAAGAAGTATTAAAAAAGATACAATATGTTCCTAAAAAAGCAATTGTGGCATTCACTGGAGGAGATATTGGATTTGAAAAAAGTATATTACAGTTAAATAAATTAAAAGAAAATGGATGGGACTTAAAGATAGTTTTATCTAGTTCAGCAGAAAGAATTTTAGATATTGAAAAAATTAGAGACTGTTTTGGGACTAATAATATTTTTATTGATGGTGAAGTTTTAGATATAAAAGAGTTATATGAACATATGGATACCCTTATTATACCAACTTTGACAATAAACTCTGCAGCTAAGATATCAACAGGGATTTCAGATACACTACCTACACAACTTGCTGCAAGGTGTATTATGAATGGTACTCCAGTTATAGCAGTTAAAGATGATTGCGACTTGAACAATACTTCAAGAGTTAAACTAGGATATAATAGATTTCCTAATACATATTTTGAAATGATTAAAGGCCATATTGATAGAATTGAATCATATGGAGTGAAATTAATAGATATAGAAAATTTATATAATTATGCAATGAATATAAATAAAGCTTCAATAAATAATGAAAATGAATTAAAAGAGAGAGCTTATGATAGTGAGTGTATATTGAATAAGAAAATAATTTCTAGAGAAGATATTGTGATTAATAGTATGAAAAATAAAATTATTGTTCCACAAAATGCTATCATTACTTCTTTAGCTAAAGATGTAGCTCTTGAAAAAGGGGTTGAAATAATTAAAAGGTAGGTGCTAATCATGTATATAGCAAAAATAGTAGGTGTTGTAGTTGCAACAACTAAAAAAGAAGGATTAGTGGGAAAGAAAATGTTAATTGTTCAGCCTTTAGATACGGATTATAAATCAATAGGAAATATAGAAGTTGCTATAGATTCTGTAGGTGCAGGAGTAGGAGAAATTGTATTGGTTTCTATGGGAAGTTCAGCACGTCAAGTTTTTGAAGAAAACAATAGCCCTATAGATAGGGCTATTGTAGCAATAATAGATAATATAGAAGTCAATTCATAATAGGAGAGGAGATTATAAATAGATGTTAGGAAATATAAATATAGATGATATGGTAGCAATGATTATGAAAGAAATGAAATTAGATGTAGCACAGGGAAAAGATTGCAAAGTTGAAATGTTTAACAATAATTTAGGTGTATTTGAAAATATGAATGATGCTATTGAGGCTGCGAGTATAGCACAAAAGGAATTTTCAAAGTATAGCTTATCTAGAAGATGTGAAATCATAGAATCTATGAGAGAAGAATTAAGAAAAAATGTTGAAGCTTTTGCGAAAATGGGTGTAGAAGAAACAGGAATGGGAAGATTTGAAGATAAGGTTTCAAAACATAAGCTTGCTATAGAAAAAACTCCTGGAGTAGAAGATTTAAAATCAGAGGTGGATACTGGTGATGGAGGACTGACACTATATGAAATGTCGCCATTTGGTGTAATAGGAGCTATAGCACCTTCAACTAATCCAACAGAGACCATTATATGCAATAGTATTGGTATGCTTGCAGCTGGAAATTCCGTTGTATTTTCTCCGCATCCAGGAGGAAAAAAAGTTTCTGTTTTAGCTGTAGAAATTATAAATAAAGCTATTGAAAAGGTAAATGGACCTAAAAACTTAGTAGTTACTGTAAAAGAACCGACAATTGAAAGTACAAATGTAATGTTAAAGCATGAAAAAATCAATATGATTTGTGCTACAGGAGGGCCAGGAATTGTGAAAATAGCATTATCCTCTGGTAAAAAAGCAATTGGTGCGGGAGCTGGAAATCCACCTGCTTTAGTTGATGAAACGGCAGATATAAAAAAAGCGGCTAAAGATATTGTTGATGGATGTAGCTTTGATAATAATTTGCCGTGTACAGCTGAAAAAGAAGTTATTGTAGTAGACTGCGTAGCTGATGAATTAGTAGATTGTATGAAAAATTATCATGCCTTTGAAATTAAGGACAGAGAAACTTTAGAAAAATTAGAAAAATTAGTTCTAACAGAAAAAGGAACAATTAATAAAGCATTTGTAGGAAAAAATGCTGACTACATTATGAAGCAAATAGGAATTAATATAGACCCTAGTGTAAAAGTTATTTTTGCACAAGTACATAAAGATCATCCATTTGTTATTGAAGAACTTATGATGCCAATTCTTCCTATAGTAAGAGTAAAGAATATAGATGAAGGTATTGAACTAGGTGTAAAGGTAGAGCATGGAAATAGACATACGGCTATTATGCATTCTAAGAATGTAGACAGTCTAACTAAGTTTGCAAAGGCTGTACAAACAACTATTTTTGTAAAAAATGCACCCTCTTATGCAGGAATAGGATATGGATCAGAAGGACATTCAACATTCACTATTGCAGGTCCTACAGGAGAAGGCTTAACTTCTACAAAAACTTTTACTAGAAAAAGAAGATGTGTATTATTTGATGGATTTTCAATCAGATAGAAGCGAGGGATAGATTATGAATGAAAATTTTATTCATTTAATAAAGGAGGCTGGGATTGTCGGTGCAGGAGGTGCTGGATTCCCAACTCATATAAAATTAGATGCAAAAGCTGAATATGTAATTGTTAATGGTGCAGAATGTGAGCCTCTTCTTAAGGTAGACCAGCAGCTTATGGCGCAAAAAAGTGAGGAAATACTTATAGCATTAAACAAAATAGTTCATGAAACAGGTGCAAAAAAAGGAATCATTGCATTAAAGGGAAAATACAAAAAAGCCTTGGAAAATTTAAAGAAAAATATTACAGAATATGAAAATTCAGATTTGTTTAAGCTAAATAACTTTTATCCAGCAGGAGATGAACAGGTTACTGTATATGAAGTTTTGAAGAGGATTGTACCAGAAGGTGGGATTCCTTTAAATGTAGGTGTTATAGTCATTAATGTAGAAACCTTATTAAATGTATATAAGGCTATAGAGAACACTCCTGTAACAGATAAATATTTAACAGTTACAGGAGAAGTACATAATCCTATTACCTTAAAAGTACCTATTGGTATTTCAGTATTAGAGGCAATTGAGTTAGCAGGTTCAACTACAATAGATGAGTTTGAAGTAATTGATGGAGGCCCTATGATGGGGAAGATTATAGAAGATATACATCAGCTTATCAAGAAAAACACAAAGGGCTTGATTGTGCTTCCTAAGAATCATTCCTTGTTACTATCGAAAGCTAGAAGTATAGAGAGTATGTTAAAGCAAGCAAGAAGTTCGTGTTGTCATTGTTCTTTATGTACTCAAGCATGTCCAAGAAACTTATTAGGGCATAAATTGCATCCTGATAGATTAATGAGACTTGCAAGCTATAGTAGTACTTGCGATATAAATACAAAAGCTACAGATGCATTTTTATGTAGTGAATGTGGTCTTTGTGAAAAGGTATGTATTATGGGTCTTCAACCGTGGAAGCTAAATAATTTTTTAAAGGGACAGCTTAGTTCACAAGGAATAAAAAATCCAAATAAAAATATACCAAGCAAAATAAATACTTTCAGAGAATATAGAAAATTTCCAGTAAACAAGCTAAAGTCACGATTAGAAATAGAAAAATACGATTTAGATGCACCTATTACAAATGAAAATATAAAAGATTTCAAAAGAGTTGTAATGGACTTATCACAGCATATAGGTGTAAAAGTAGAGCCTGTAGTAAAGATAGGAGATCAAGTACATAAGGGGCAGTTAATAGGAGATATTCTTGAAAATAAATTAGGTGCAAAACTTCATGCAAGTATAGATGGATTTATAGAAGATATTAATGAAAAAAGTATAGTCATTTCTAAATTGTAATAATTCAAATTAGTAAAAAAGAGGAGATTATAATGAAAAGATCAATTGGACTAATAGAATTTAAAAGTGTTGCAAAGGGCATTGAAGCAACTGATTATATGGTAAAGTCTGCAAATGTTGAATTAATTTTGTCATCTCCATTATGTCCTGGAAAATATATTACATTGTTAAGTGGTGATGTTGGATCTGTAAAAAATGCTATAAAAGCTGGAGAAAATAATGGAGGCTCATTTATTATTGATAGCTATGTCATACCAAATGTACATAAAGATATATTTCCAGCACTTACAGCAACCACAGATGCTGAAAAAATATCTTCATTAGGAATTGTTGAGACAATGTCTGCAATTACAGCAATTATGGCAGGTGATATTGCTGCAAAGGCTGCGAATGTAAATTTATTAGAGGTAAGAGTAGCAAGAGGTCTTGGAGGAAAAGGTTTTATATTGCTTACAGGAGATGTGGGTGCTGTAAAAGCTTCAGTAAATGCTTGTGAGAGTCAATTACAAGAAACAGGAGATATAATCAGTACTGTTGTGATTGCATCACCAAGTAAAGAACTGATTAAGAAGCTGTTATAAACTTATTCCTACATGGTCACAAGAATTAAAGTATTCTAAGTTCCTTTTTTTCACTTTTAATTCCCATAATAAACCTTCCTTTACACTAAACAATAATCATATTATAGCATATAACTATAATGATATTCCAAGTATTGGATAATATGATATAATTACTCTATCTGTAATATAGGAAGATCGTTTTATCCGAAAGCTAAGAGTTCTAAGACTCCATCCTCTTCAGGTTGGAGTCTTAGAACTCTACAGCTTCTGGATTAGTTGAACTTGATTAAAAAGGAGGTATTTAATTATGAGTAAATCTTTGATTAGCAATTCATTTCAAGCTTTTACCAATGAAGCACCAAATCATTCAAAGGCATGGATGGAAGCAGTACAAAATCTAGATGCTGCAAGTGCTCTTGATAAAAAAACACAATCACTTGCATATATATCAGTTTTAGCAGCAACTAAACTAAGTAGTGGTATACCGTTTCATGTAAAACAAGCGAAAGCTAATGGTGCAAGTAGGGAAGAAATAATAAGTACTATATTATTAGGCTTACCAGCAGTAGGAAATGTAGTAACTGCATCACTTCCAATCGCATTAGAGGCATATGATAACGAGTAAATTCATGTAACTAAATTATGGAGATAAAAACACAGTTTCGGTTGGTAGTCCGAACCTAACTATGATTAATAGATAGCAGTAGCCTTCCCTCCTGGGGTCGTCCATTCTCCATTAATGATTATTAATCAGGAGGTATTAAAAAATGAAAGTAAGTACTAAATTAACAGTTCTATTTGAAAATCCTTTTTGGATAGGTATATTTGAAAGAACTTATAATGAAAAATATGAAGTTTCAAGAATTGTATTTGGTCCAGAACCAAAAGATTATGATATATATGAGTTCATTTTACAAGAATTTAAAAATATAAGATTTAGTAAGCCAATTAATGCTGATAAGAAAACGGATAAGAGAATAAATCCTAAAAGACTTCAGAGGAAAATAAAAAAAGATGTAAGTGATAATGGGATAGGAACTAAGGCACAACTTGCAATAAAACTTCAACATGAAGCTAATAAAATAGAGAAAAAGAAGAAATCAAAAGAAAAAAAAGAAGAAGAAAGAAGAAAACAATTTGAATTAAAACAAAAGAAAAAGAAAGAAAAGCATAAAGGGCATTGATTGAAAAACTATATTTGTAACATGAATCAGTGTGTAGCCAGTAGACCAAATCTTTTCGAAAAATCAAGGGGGAAATTATAAATAAATATGATATAATTTATAAGGGATTTCAATTACGTGTTTGAGGAAGGGTAAACTTATGATTAGAGATTATATAAAGAAATTTAAAAGAAAAAAATTCTATCACGATATAATAGAAAGTCTTATAAGAGCTTTAGAAGCAAAAGATATATATACAAAGGGACATTCAGATAGAGTAGCTAAAATGGCTGAAGATATGTGTAAAGAATTAGGGATTAGAGGGAGAACAAAAGAAACAATTCATATAGCTGCACATCTTCATGATATTGGTAAAATAGGAGTTCCTGATGAAATATTAAATAAGCCAGGGAAATTAACTGATAATGAATGGGAAAAAATAAAACTACATCCTACTATAGGGCATGATATTTTGGGAAATTCAAAAGAATTAAAACAAATTTCCAAAATAGTACTTCACCATCATGAAAGATGGGATGGAGGAGGCTACCCTATGGGAATAAAGGAAAAAGAAATTCCAGTAGGATCTAGAATAATAGCTATATGTGATTCTATAGATGCAATAACCAGCAAAAGGTCATATAAAAATGCAATGAGCTGGGAATGTTGTAGAACCGAAATAGAAAAAAATTTAAGTATAATGTTTGATCCAACTTTTGGGAAAGCTGCGCTTAAACTTATTCCTACATGGTCACAAGAGTTAAAGTATCCCAAAAATCAGTGTGAATATAAATATGAAATCATAAAGAACTAGATTTTGATGAAACTTTTCAAAATCTAGTTCTTATTTTTATGCTATAGGATATTATATGATTTTGAATCTGTGGATAACATTGATAAAAAGACTGCACTTGAGACTATTTTTGAGCAACGGAGCCTGTTAGAGATCGTTGGCTACATGAGTCACCCCGTTAGCGAGTAGACGAATTTTTTATAACTAATAGGAAATTATAATCATATTCAAATTGTGGATAAATATAATTTTCGTTATGAGTTTAAAAAAAGTATTGAAGTTAATTCATATAAATGGTAAAATACGTATAAGATTAAATCGAATACGATTGGAAAGGGGATCTTGCTAAAGATATGGAAGATAGCATTTTAAAATTAGAAAATCAATTATGCTTTGCATTATACGCTTGTTCAAAAGAAATTATTAGGCTTTATAAGCCTATATTAGATGAATTTGGTATAACATATACTCAATATATCACCCTGCTTGCCTTGTGGGAAGAAGATAATATTGCTGTTAAAGATATTGGGTCTAAATTATTACTTCGCTCCAATACACTCACACCTGTCTTGAAGAAATTGGAAGGAATTGGATTAATTGAAAGAGTACGTAATAAAAATGATGAAAGAAACGTTTACATTAAATTAACCAATAAGGGTCTTGAGATGAAAGAAAAGGCAGTAATAATTCCACAAAATGCTTTTTGTCAAACTGGACTTAGCTTAGAAGAGTTGAAGCATTTAAGAGGACATTTGAAGAAATTATTAGATAATTTAATAGAATAAGATATATATAATCAAAATAAATATAATATTGAAAGGGGAGTTTTATTATGGAAAAAATTATTGAGTTCTTAGAAAAAAATAAATCAGGAGTTTTAGCTACATCACAAAACAACAGACCACATGCAAGACCTCAGCATGTTCACTTTATAAAGGATGGTAAATTTTATTTTACTACAGCAAATGTTAAGAAAGCTTATGAGCAACTTAAAGAAAATCCATATATTGAGTTTGTAGTAACTACAGAGGATTTTACTATTGTAAGGATAAGTGGTGAAATTAAGTTTACTAATAGTCTTGATGAAAAGCAAATGGTTATAGATAATGCTCCATTAGTTAAAAAAGGCTATCAAACAGCAGATAATCCACTGTTAGAAGTTTTTTACTTAGAGCATGGAGAAGCAAGCTTAACAAAATTATTCACAAAAGAGCCAACTGAAACTTTTACATTTTAAAACAGTACATTTAAAATCAAAGGTTATATGTTAGCATAAAAAAGTATTATTAGATATCTAATAATACTTTTGCTCTATAGTAAAC
Source organism: Tepidibacter sp. (assembly GCF_025210165.1). Taxonomy (GTDB): domain Bacteria; phylum Bacillota; class Clostridia; order Peptostreptococcales; family Peptostreptococcaceae; genus Tepidibacter_A. The sequence continues at coordinate 37,819 of NZ_JAOASI010000063.1, read as the reverse complement.
TATAAGATTTTTATCTTGTAAATAATATTACTTGGAAATCTAGGAGGGCGAAAGAATGAATAAGAAAATATTTGATAAAATCAATTTAGGCGGTATAGAAGTTAATAATAGGATAGTTAGATCAGCTACAGGAGAGCTTATGGCTGATTCAAATGGATATGTGACAGATAAACTAATCAATATGTATGATGAACTATGTCAGGGGAATATAGGTTTAATTATTACAGGATTAACAGAAGTAGTAAAAGGAACTCAAACGCATACATTAATGAAAATTCATGATGACTCGTATATAGAAGGATTGAAAAAACTAACAGATTCAGTTCATGAAAAAAATAATAAGATAGTTGTACAGTTGGTGCATCACGGAGCACAAATACATGGGAATCCGGATTATATACCATATAGTCCATCTGGTGTTGGTGATGAGGGAGCAGCTTTTAAACCAAAGGAAATAAGTAAGGAAGAAATTAAAAAAATAGTTGAAGATTTTGGGGATGGAGCATTGAGAGCTAAAAAAGCAGGGTTTGATGGTGTTCAAATACATGGAGCTCACGGATATTTTTTTAGTAGATTTTTAACACCTTATTACAATAGAAGAAACGATGAGTATGGAGGAAGTATTGAAAATAGAATACTAATAATATTAGAAGCATATGAAAATATTAGAAGTAAGTGTGGAGAAGATTTTCCTATATTCATTAAGATGAATTCTTCTGATTTTGCAGAGAAAGATGGTCTTACTTTTGAGGATAGTAAAAAAGCAGCAAAGATATTTGCTAAGGTAGGTTTTGATGCTATAGAAATAAGTGGAGGAAATCTGAGAGGTAAGTGTTCTCCTGTAAGATCTGGTATAAAAACAACAGAAGATGAAGGTTATCATAAAGAATACGCAGATAGTATAGCTAAAGAAATAGATATCCCGGTTATCCTAGTAGGTGGATTTAGAAGCTTAGATGTAATAGAAGAAGCGTTAGAGAATACAAGCATAGAGGCTATTTCTATGTGTAGACCATTTATAAGAGAGCCTAAATTAATAACTAGATGGATAGATGGAGAAACTCAAAAATCAAAATGTGTATCATGTAATAAATGTTTCAATCCACGTGGAACAAGCTGCATATTTAATAAGAATTAGTTTATAAGTTAACTTTATTATTCATTTAACATACAAAGCACCATTATTTTAGGCTAAATAATAGTTTGAAATAATGGTGCTTTATTAATTTTTAAATAGTGGATTGTCAATTTGCCTAAACAATAATCATATTATAGTATATAATTACAATGACATTCTAAATATTGGATTATATGATATAATTTCCATAAATGTAGATAATTAAATATGTAGGAGGGAGATATGAATAATAAATATAAGTTTAATAAAAAAATAATAATTATCACCATAATTGTGTTAACTATAATACCTTTATCAATATATACCTATACAAGAACTTGGTATTTAGATAATATTATCAAAAAGTTTAATTTTAATGAAGCCTACAATATAGAGGATAAAGGAATACAAATGGCGATTAAGTCTGGTTTTATACAAAAAGTAGAAAAGTCTCAAGAAAAAGATGGATTGGAAGTTACAGTTGATAACATTATAGTGGATAAAAAAAGGATTAAGGTTTTTTATACTATAAAAAATAAATCAAACCATAAGTATATTAAAAGCATAGAGTATCACTTATATGATGAAAATAAAAAAGCTATAAAAGGGGGTACAAGCCCTTATATAACTTACGGAGATACAAATCTCAATAAGGTTAAAAGAATACATGATAGCTTTGATTTATTATTTTCTGAAGAATTGAAACATTTATCAAAAATTAAGCTAGATATAATACTAAATGAATCGGAGTATAATTCACAAGAATATGATGAAATGATAGAATCTAATAAATCTAAAGACGAAAAAGAGTCTAGTTATAAATATACTTTTTACATACCTATAGATAAGAAAATATTTGAAGCTAAAAAGAAGGTATATAGTGTAGATGAAGCTATAGATATTAAAAATCAAAAGATATATATAGATAATATTACAGTTTATCCAACTACTACAATTATTGATATAAGATATGATAAAGATAATACTATGAAAATATTTGAAATAAAAGATTTAAAAATATCAACCAATAATAAAGAGTATGATTTAGGTATAGATGGTTATATAAGTAGGAATAAAGGTGAAAATAGATCTTTATATTTTGAAAGTCCATATTTTGAAAATAATGAAAAGCTTTATGTAAAGGGGACTGGAATAAAGGCTATTGAAAAAGATAAATTAGAAGTAGTAGTTGATATCGAAAATAATAAATTAACCAAATCATCAATACCTGGATTAAAGCTTAAACAGATAAGATATGAAAAAGATGCATCATTTGAAGAAGAAAAATTATATGAGTTAATATTTGAGTGTGATAAGAATATATCCTTTGGGTTTGAATTTAAGGATAAAGATAATATATCATATCATGCTTATAGTGTGGGTCGCTCACAAAGAGAAGAGTATACAAACACACATATTAGTATACCCCAAAATATAAAGTATAAAAATCCTATAACATTAACAATAGATAATTATAATAATTTGATAAAGAAGCCTTTTAAAATAGAGGCAAAATAACTTTTTTGAAAATCATAACTAAAAGTATATTTATCTACAATTTAAAGATAAATCTAAGTTTCATATACCTTATATATGAGACTTAGATTTTAGTGTTCAAATATACTATCCAAAAAATTCAGGGTTTTCTATATAATCTGATCGGATTGCTTTTTGAAGTATAGTAAAATCTATCTTTTCATGATCATGTTCAAGATCACACTTATATCTATTTTTACATCCCATACATTCTATATACTGATTTGAATCTGCTTTATCCCTTGTATCAAATAAAAAAGGAACATTAGAGGTTTTGTTTATATCTTCAAAATTACTTGTATCTATCTTATAAACATAAACATACTTAGCTTCATATTTTAATAAAAAATCATTGCTATTGCAATTTGGACAAGATAAAGACTTATTTATATTCAAGTAAATCACCACCTTTTTGATAGTATCTCCTATAATGAAACAAAAAATTATAAGCGAATATAATAAATTAAAGAAGGATACAAGATAATGGGTACATCAAAAAAATACAACAGGGGTGAATTCAGAATGAATATAAGCATAAAAAATAGGTTGATTATATGCTTTGGGTTAATAATTATAATGATGATAGGCTTAAGTTTTTTTTCAATAAAATCAATTAATAATATAAATAAAAAATCTACAGAAAATATGAAGTTATGGTTTACTGGTGTAGACTCTCTACATTATATCAATGAAAATATAAGAGACTATAGACTTCACGAATTTAGACATATATCACTTAATGATAAAGATAGAATGCTAGAAGTCAAAAAAGAAATGGAAGATATAAAAGAGGATATAAGAAAATCGTTTAAAGATTATATGAAAACGGTTTACCTTGAAGAAGATAGAATATTAATTCAAGAATTTCAAAAAAACACTGAATCTTATCTTAAAATAAGCGATAAAATTATTAAGTTAAGTTCAGACTTAAATAAAAAGGAAGCTAATAAAATTATTTTAACAGAATCACTAAATAAATATAACGATATTAAAAGTAAAGACTCAGAATTAGATGAACATAAGAAAGAGATTTCTCAAAATAATACCAATGCTTCAATATATAATCATTTTGTAAAGATATTCATAATACTAACAATTATAATTATAATCATAAGTATATTCTTAGCATGGATTATAAATAAGAGTATAAGCAATAGATTAAATGGTATTATGATAAGCTTAAAGGAGACTAATGATTTTAATTTGAAGGTTAATGAGGATTTAATGAATAAATTTAAAAAACTTAAGAATAAAGATGAACTTTCAGATATAATAGATGAATTAGTTAAAGTGAGAAAATCTATTAGAAACATTATTAAAAGCATAAAAGATTTTTCGAATAATGTAGAATATAATGCAAAGAATATGTATAACAGCATTAAAGATACTTCAATAACATTTCAAGGTATAGCAGATGCAACAGATGATTTAGTAAAAGGTGCAACAGATCAAGCCATAAATGCAGAAGAAGCTGTATTAAAGCTTGATAATCTTTCTAAAAACATAGAGATAACAGCAGAAAATTCAGTAGAAATAGAAAAATATATAGATGAAATAAATAAAGCAAATGAAGAAGGAAATAGAGCTATATTAGGATTAAAAGAATCAATATCTGATAATATAATTACATTGTCAGAAGTAGTATCTCAAGTTGATATTCTTGATAATGAGTCAAACACAATAGGAGAAATTACAGAAACTATAAAAGCTATTGCAGATCAAACTAATCTACTAGCTTTAAATGCAATGATAGAAGCGGCAAGAGCAGGTGAAGCAGGGAAGGGATTTACTGTAGTAGCAAAAGAAATACAAAAATTAGCAGACCAAGTAAATAATAATGTTGATAGTATAGAAAATACTATTAATAATATTAAATTAGAAATTCATAGTACAAAACAAAAGATAGATGATTCAAAAGAAATAGTTTTAAATACAGAAAAGGCATCTAATATTACAGAAGAAAAATTTAAATATATTAGTAAAGCTATAAAAAATATAATTATACAAATAGATAATTTAATAAATAATATACAAAAAATAAATGATGATAAAAATATAGTTGTAGCATCAATCCAAGAAATATCAGCTGTTACACAACAATCAAGTGCTTCTACTGAGCAGATAAGTGCATCTATACAGCAACAAGCAGCTATAATAGAAGAAATATCTAATTCATCATATGAATTAGAAGAAATTACAAAAGAATTAAAAGACATAGTTAATGAATTTAAAATATAAGAATAGTAGTAGGTTTGTACTTTGATAGATAAAATGATACTATATCATATATAATCAAGTGAAACTTATCCAGAAGCTGTAGAGTCTTGTAACTCTTAGCTTTTGGATTAAATATATCAAATAGAAAGAGGATATTTTATGAATAGTAATGATTTGATTAACGATATTATAAATGATAAAGAATTGATTCAAGCAGTTCTTAGCAATAAAAGAAATAAAGAATTAGATTACAACAAAATAAATATAAGGCCTATAAAAATAAAAAATGATTTTATGTACCAATTAACTTATGTATACTCTAATAAAGAAATACACAAGAATTTACTACCCAAAGACACTGTAGATGAAATAATAGAACATATAAATAAAAACTTTAAGCAAGCTCAGATGTACTGTATTAATAATGACTATCAAATACTTGTAAATAAAAAAGGTAAGGCTAATGTATTAAAGAAGAAAGCAACTAAAAAAACAGTGAATATATCTCATAATAGAAAGAAAAAATATATACTAGAAGAAGATGTTCCTTGTGATTTTCTTCAGTACCTTGGAGTTATGAATGAAAAAGGAAATGTAAAAAAACAAAAGAGAGATAAATTTAGACAGCTAAATAGATTTTTAGAGATGGTAAAGGATGTAGAAGCAAATTTTGATAAAAATAAGAGAATAAAGATTATAGATTTTGGTTGTGGAAAGTCTTATCTTACGTTTGCTCTTTATTATTATCTTGTTAAGATAGCTAAATTTAATGTAGAAATAGTAGGACTAGATATTAAAAAGGATGTTATAGAGTATTGTAATAAAGTCGCTAAGGAATTAAACTATGAGAATTTGAGTTTTCAAATAGGTAATATATCTGATTTTGATGAATTTACAGAGGTAGATATGGTAGTAACTCTTCATGCTTGTGATATAGCTACTGATATGGCACTATTTAAAGCTATTTGTTGGAATAGTAAGGTTATATTATCAGTTCCATGCTGTCAGCATGAGCTAAATACTCAGATAAAAAATGATTTATTAAGCCCTATGTTAAAGCATGGAATAATAAAAGAGAGATTATCGTCTCTTGCAACCGATTCAATAAGAGCAAATCTTCTTGAAATAATTGGATATAAAACTCAGATATTAGAATTTATAGAGACTGAGCATACTCCGAAAAATCTTTTAATAAGAGCTGTTAAGTATAAAGGGGAAATAGATAAATTTCTTATAGATGAATATAAACAATTTAAGAAATTCTTAAATGCAAGTCCATATTTAGAAAAGTTGCTTGTGGAGAATAATATAATAAAATGAAATTAATTATCAAAAAAGATATATATAGTTTAAAAATAACTTTAATTAAGTTATAATATAGTGGACTAAGGAGGGGTGTTGATGAGAAAACTATATTTATATGTAATTATATTTATTTTTGTATTTAGTATTAATATAAAGACTACATACGCTGTAGAATATGGAAGAAATAATGCTACAAATATATTAAATGGACAGATATCTGATAATAATCAATTTAATGAATGGGATGACTTTCATCAGGTGGTTAAAATAAATGAATACACTAATGAATATATAAATTATCCAAAAGGGTATTCAATACAGTTTGCAAATTATATGAAATTAGATACAAGTGAATCTTTATATAAGACAAGCTTTGCAGATGGAAATAGTATAATGGAAGTATACTATGACAAGGTTAATTTTAATGTTTACACTAATTATAGTAATAAATTTTTATATAATAGAGAGTACCATAATCTTGAATCTGACAAAAGGATCAATATTAATGGTAAAAATATAAGAATTATAAAGTGGAGTAGAAAAAAACTCAATAGACTTGATAAAGATTATAATTACTATGCAAGTGCTGAAATAAAGAAAAATAACAATGAGGTTTATACAGTTATACTAAAATCTCAACAGCCTATAGAGTATTTTGAGTCTCTTGTTGGGACTATAAAGTTTTTTGAACCAAAGGGAACTGCTAGAATAAATAAGATGTATGATAATAAACATAAGCAATGGAATAATCCTACTAAAGAATTTTATAACAACTATTTGACTAGTTCTGATAAAGTAAGCTTTGGAATATTTGAGCCTACAGCTCCTACTAATATGAATTATTTACATAGCTTACAAGATAGACTAGGTTATGATTTTTCCGTATTAGTAAAATATCATTCTTTAGATTCAAAACTAGATATAGACGAACTTAAAAGAGCTTATAATGATAAGAAAATAGTTGAGCTTACACTTCAAACATCAAAAGCAGATTTATCGCTTCCAGTGAATAAAAATATTAGCTACGATATATTGGATGGAGAGTATGATCATTGGCTTAGAAACTATGCTAAGAAAATTAAAAAATTTGGAAAGCCTGTTCTATTTAGATTAAACAATGAGATGAATGGAGATTGGTGTACATATTCTTCTTATTATTACTCAAAGGATACATTGATATTTAATGAACTTTGGAAATATGTATATAAGATATTTGAAGATGAGGGAGTGGAGAATGTAATTTGGGTATGGAATCCTAATGATAAGTCTTTTCCTAACTTTTCTTGGAACCACTATTTAAACTATTATCCTGGTGATGAGAATGTAGATGTTATAGGTCTTACAGGTTATAATACAGGGAATTATTACAAAGGTGAAGTTTGGAGAGAGTTTGATAATATATATACTCCAGTATATGAAGAATATACTAAATTATTCAAACAACCCTTTATGATAACAGAGTTTGGGTCTAATGATGTTGGTGGAGATAAAATAAATTGGGTAAACAATATGTTTGATACAATACACAATTATCCTAGAATTAAAATAGCTATATGGTGGAATGGAATAGATTGGGATAAAAATGGAAATCCAGCTAGAACGTATAGACTAGATACTAATGAAGAGTTAATGAATGCATTCAAAAATGGATTTCAAAAAATAAAATAATAAATGTATAACCCCCTTTAAATTGTCAATAATCAAAATAGATACAATTTAAAGGGGGATTTATTATGAAAAAAGTACTTGGAGTTATAATAATATTAGTTTTATTTTTTAGTATGATATCATCAGCTGAACAAGTTAATTTAGACGATAATCAAAAGGATAGAAATGATTATGAACTTATATTAGATTCTTTTGAGAAGACGGGTTCTACTTTTGACAATTACAATATAAATGCTCATGCTATGATGGATAATGAGTTTTTAAGCTTTGAGGAAATGGATAAAATAGTTAATGAGATTGTAGCTAAGTTTGGTATTGATAAAGAAAGAATGGAATACACAAGAAGTGAACAAAAAGATTTCAGACAAATATATGTATATGACAGAAATAGCCAAAATAAAGCAGAACGAGGTATATCCATTATAATCGATAGCGAAAAATGTCAAAGTATGGAACAAACTCATATTATAGTTGACATTAACACGAATCAAGTGTATAAAGGTATAGTAGAGGATTATATTAAACTTAAAAATAATTTAAAAAAATATTCAAAAAATATAGATGTATATTCTTGTATATGTGGATTTTTTGAAGGAAAAATAGATGAAAAATGTTATAATAATATAGTGGACGATATATTATCTAGTTTAGATGCGCAAAAAAAGGATGAAATACAAGATGATAATATATTATCAACAACAGGATACACTAAAAATTTAGGAAATTGTATAGAGTACGGTGAAGATAAGATAAATGTAAACGCTTCTGTCAGATATAGTGAATATGATGATAAGACTTTTGTGTATATAGGTACACCTCTTATAACATTAGAATATTAGGAAGGGACTGAAAAAAGTGTCGAAGATAGTAGTTAGAAAAAGTCAACCTTTAAAGGGAACAGTAAAAATAAATGGAGCGAAGAATGCAGTTCTTCCAGTTATAGCAGCAACACTTCTTGCAAATGGAAAATCAGTATTAAAGGGAGTACCAAACTTAAGAGATGTGCATGTAATATCAGATCTTTTAAGACATTTAGGTGCTAAAGTAGAATTTAATGAAGATGTACTTACAGTAGATGCAACAAATATAGATACATGTGAAGCACCTTACGAGCTTGTAAGAAAAATGAGAGCATCATTTTTAGTAATGGGACCGTTACTTGCTAGATTTAAAAGTTCTAAAATATCAATGCCAGGAGGCTGTGCTATAGGAACAAGACCTATAGACCTTCATCTTAAAGGATTCAAATCTTTAGGAGCTCAAATTGAAATGGATCACGGATTTATAGAGGCTAAAGCGGATAAGTTAGTAGGAACTAAGTTATATCTTGATTTTCCATCTGTTGGAGCTACTGAAAATATTATGATGGCAGCTGTATTTGCAGAAGGAACTACTATAATAGAAAATGTTGCAGAAGAACCTGAAATAGTTGATTTAGCTAATTTCTTAAATGAAATGGGAGCAAATATTAAAGGTGCAGGAACTAATACTATCAAGATTAAGGGTGTAAAAGAGCTTAAAGGAGCTACTCATACTGTAATACCTGATAGAATTGAAGCTGGAACTTATATGGTAGCAGCAGCTATAACTAAAGGAGATGTATTAGTAGACAATGTATTAATAGACCACTTAAAACCTACTATTGCAAAGCTTAGAGAGGTTGGATGTGAGGTCCATGAAATGGATAATTCTGTAAGGGTTATAGGTCCAGATGAAATAAAGCCTACTGATATAAAAACTCTTCCTCATCCAGGTTTTCCAACTGATATGCAATCTCAGTTTATGGCACTTTTAAGTGTTTCAAGAGGAACTGGTGTAGTTATAGAGACTGTATTTGAAAATAGATTTATGAATGTACCAGAGCTTAAGAGAATGGGCGCAAATATAAAGATAGAGGGAAGAAGTGCAGTAGTTCAAGGAGTAAATCAGCTTCAAGGATCTACTGTTAATGCAACTGATTTAAGAGCAGGAGCTGCCTTAATACTTGCAGGACTTGTATCTGAGGGTGAAACTATTATAGGTGATACATATCATATATTTAGAGGTTATGTGGATATAGATAAGAAGTTAAATAATTTAGGTGCTAATATAGAAATTATAGAGGAATAATAATATAAGGGTTTTCATAGACTTTATTGATAGAGATAATCAAAGGAGGAGAGTCTATGAAAAACCCTTTTTTAGTTGTTATATATACTTTTTTAGTGATAATAGTTTTACCTGTAATACTAACTATTGGAATGTATAAGGATGATATATTTCAAAAAAAAGTTGTACAAACTAAAAAAACTAATTCCATAAACATAAAAGTTTATAACACAAAAACAGATAAGGTAGAAGATATGGATATTGAGGAGTATCTATATAATGTAGTTGCATCTGAAATGCCAGCAAGCTTTGATCAAGAAGCTCTAAAGGCACAGGCTATAGCGGCAAGGTCCTATGTTTTTCATAAAATTGAAAGTGGAGGAGATAAAATACCTCAGCATAAAGGAGCTGTAGTATGCACAGATCATAGGCATTGCCAGGAATATCTAGATACGAAAACTCTTGAGAAATTACATAATAAAAAATGGATGAATGAGTCGTTTTCTAAAATAAAAAAAGCTGTAGATGATACTAAGGGAATGGTACTTATGTTTGAAGCAAGAACTATACAACCTCTATATCATTCAACAAGTGGAGGTAAAACTGAGAATTCTGAAGAAGTATTTAGCTCTAGTCTTCCTTACTTAAGATCTGTTGATAGCCCATATGAACAAGAATCACCAAAATTTAGAGCAAATATGAAGATAAGTAAGAATGATTTTATAAATAAATTCAAGGGTATTGGAATTGTATTATCTGATGATATTGACAAAGATATAGAAGTTATATCAAGAAGTGAAGGCGGTTCTGTAAAAGAAATAAGAGTAGGGAAAAGTGTTATAAAGGGAAGTAAAGTTAGAAGTATACTGGGTCTTAATTCATCTGATTTTAATATAAAAGTAGATAAAAATTTTGTAAATATATTGACTAAGGGGTATGGTCATGGAGTAGGAATGAGTCAATGGGGAGCAAATGGAATGGCTCATAAAGGTTATAAATATGATGAAATATTAAAGCATTACTTTAAAGGAGTAAGTATAGAAAATAAGTATTGAAGGACTAAATAAGTCCTTCTTTTTTTGTGCAGTAAAAAGTATATAATTTAAAAATTCGGTAAGAATATAGATGGAGGTGAAAGTCATGGATAACAAAAAAAATAAATTCAAAAAATTATTAGAGAAAGATGGGTTTTATCTAGTTCTATTTGTCTGTGTGTGTTTAGTAGCAGTAACTGCTGTATGGGTAACTAAAAACAGTATAGACAATATAGCATCTCAGAATGGGTTTGTGAACTACGAACAAGGAGAGATTATAGATGATGATAAAGTAGCTAGCAATGACGAGGATGAGATTCATCTAATAAAAGAAGATGAGAAAGCTGTGCCTACAGCAACAAATTCTAATCAAAACTTAGCTAAGGCAAAGGAAAAATTAAAACAGGAAAACCAAGCTAAAAAAGACCCTGATACAGAAGTTGCAAAAACTACAACAATAAAAGCTATTATGCCAGCTCAAGGTAAATTAGGAAGAGATTATTCTGATAATAAACCTACTTACTCTGCTACGTTAGAACAATGGGAGCTACATAAGGGAATAGATATACAAGCTAAAGAAGGAACCCCTGTAAGTGCTTTTATGGATGGAGAAGTATTAGAGGTATTAAAGGATAGTATGCAAGGAATAACTGTTAAACTAAAGCATCAAGATAATATAGTAAGTGTTTATAGCAATCTATCTTTAGACACTAAAGTTCAAAAAGGTCAGATGATAAAGTGTAAAGATATTATAGGAAATATAGGGAACACATCTATAATAGAAAGTAAAGAAGGTCCTCACTTACACTTTGAAGTTTTAAAAGATAATAAAAACATAGATCCTTTATCTATGATAAATTCTAATTAACAGGCTTAACCTTTAAATAAGGTTAAGCCTGTTCTATTTTTTGTACAAAACACATATATATGATTAAAGACTATTCCTTTAAGGAGGGGGACCGTTGAAGGCATATATAGAAGAAAGAACAGTAACCATAGCCAAGTATATAATAGAGAAAAAAACTACAGTAAGAGAAACTGCAAAGAGATTTGGAGTTAGCAAAAGTACAGTACATAAAGATATAACTGAAAGATTAGAATCTGTAAATCCAGTACTTGCTGAAGAGGTAAAGTATGTATTAAATAAAAATAAATCAGAAAGACATATAAGAGGAGGAATGGCTACAAAATTAAAATATGAGAGTACTAGTAAAAATACAGGATAATTATACCTGTATTTTTTTCTTGACGAAATACAAATTTTTGTATATTTTTGTAGAAGGAAGATATATAGAATAATTTAAACGAAAGGTAGGGACAAGTTTAATGGTTAATCCAAGTATAGGAATAGACTTAGGTACAGCAACGGTTCTTGTTTATGTAAAAGGTAAGGGGATAGTTTTAAAAGAGCCGTCTGTAGTTGCTATAGATACGAAAACAAAAAAAGTTTTAGCTGTTGGAGAAGAAGCTAGAAGAATGATTGGAAGAACACCTGGGAATATAGTTGCTATAAGACCTCTTAGAGATGGAGTAATATCTGATTATGATGTTACAGAAAAAATGCTTAAATACTTTATAGATAAGGTTATAGTTAAAAAAGGTTTTTTTAAATTCTTTAAACCAGAAATAGTTGTATGTGTTCCATCAGGAGTTACAGAAGTTGAAAAAAGAGCTGTTGAAGAAGCTACAAAACAAGCAGGAGCAAGACATGTAGATTTGATAGAAGAACCAACGGCTGCAGCAATAGGTGCGGGACTTGACATATCACAAGCACAAGGTAATATGGTTATAGATATAGGAGGTGGAACAACTGATGTAGCTGTAATATCATACGGTGGAAATGTTGTAAGTACTTCTATAAAGGTAGCAGGAGATAAATTTGACGAAGCTATAATAAAATATATGAGAAAAAAACATAGCTTGCTTATAGGAGAAAGAACAGCTGAGCAAATTAAAATGAATATAGGAATAGCATATCCTAAAGAGGATGAAGAAACTATGCAAGTAAGAGGTAGAAATTTACTATCAGGATTACCTACTACTATAGAAATAAGTTCGAGCGAAATGCTAGAGGCTTTAAATGAATGTACATTACAAATAGCAGATGCAGTACATAGTGTACTTGAAAAAACACCTCCAGAATTATCTGCAGATATAAGTAATAAAGGAATAGTAATGACAGGTGGAGGATCTTTGCTTTGGGGATTTGATAAATTAATATCTAAAAGGACGGGCATTGATGTATATGTGGCAGAGGATGCTGTATCTTGTGTTGCTAAAGGAACAGGAGAAGTTCTTAATTCTGGAATGTTAAAAAGTATTAGAAAATAAATTAAACTTTTTTATCATTCATGCCGAAGTATAATTAGTAAAAACTTTTTTGGAGTGATATTATGTTTAGAGGACTTTATACTGTAACATCGGGAATGCAAACTAATCAAAAAAAACTAGATGTTATTAGTAATAACATCGCAAATGCTAATACGTCTGGATTTAAAAAGGATGTAGTAATTTCAGAAGCTTTTCCAGAGATGCTAATTAGTAAGATACATGGTAAAATGGGAAGTGATTTAAACACACAATATAATAACCTAAAATTAGACATTAAAAGAGATGGACAAGGATTTTACCTTAAATCTAATAAAGGATTTTTTACTGTGGATAGTTCTATGGGTACAAGCTATAATAAGTCAGTAAAATTTAGTGTAGATGAAGAAGGATATTTAAAAACATATACTAGAGACATAAATAAAGGAATAGATACTAGTACAGGATTTTATGTACTAGATTCTGAAAAGAAAAAAATAAAAGTTGATAATAATGATATTCAAATTGATGATAAAAATGGAAACGTAATATCAGGTGGAAATGTAGTAGCAAATCTTATTCATAAGCCGTCTAAGAATGTTATAGGAACTATAAATGGAGGGCTAAGACTTGATAGAATTCAGACTAATTTTATTTCAGGACAGATGAAGCAAACTGATAATAAATTAGATTTTGCTATAAAAGGAAAGGGCTTTTTCAAGATTCAAACAGAAGATGGAATTAGATATACAAGAGATGGTTCTTTTGAATTAAATAATAAAGGTGAACTAGTTAATGCAGATGGAAATCATGTTCTTGGAAAAGAAGGCATAATAACTATTGATAAAGAATTTAAGATAAGTAAAAGTGGAGAAATATATATAAAGGATGAAGAGTATGGAACAGATGAATACTATGAAAAATTAGATATAGTAAATGTATTGAATGTCAATGCCTTTAGAAAAGAAGGAAACAATCTATATCAGATAGAGGAAGGCATAGATCCAAATGAACAACAATTTGACGGAGATCTTCTTCAGGGATTTATTGAGACTTCTAATGTAAATTCAGTAAATGAGATGGTAGATATGATTACTGTATTTAGAGAATATGAAAGTAATCAAAAAGTTGTAAAAGCCTATGACGAAATATTGGGAAAGGCTGTAAATGAGATAGGAAAAGTTTAATTGGAGGTGTAAATTATGAGAGCGTTATGGACAGCTGCTAGTGGAATGAAGTCACAGCAACTAAATATGGATAATATTTCTAATAACTTGGCGAATGTGAATACTACAGGATATAAAAAGCAAAGAATAGAGTTTAAGGATTTACTATATGAAAATATAAAAAAATCTAATTTAGTAGAGGGACAAGGTAGTCCATCTAATTTGCAAATAGGACATGGTGTTATGGCATCTGCTACTAGTAGAATATTTGAAAATGGAAATCTTGAAAGAACTGAGAATCCAACAGACTTAGCTCTTGATGGGAAAGGATTCTTTGCAATACAATCTCCTAATGGTCAAAATCTATATACAAGAGATGGATCATTTAAGTTAAGTGTAGATGAGGATACTAAAAAGCTTGTTACAACAGAGGGCTATACAGTTTTATCTGCGGATGATGATGAGATAATAGTAGAGAATGGTCAAACAGATTTAACTGTAGATGCAAGTGGTATGGTTACAGTTAAAAACTCAGATGAAGAATTTGAAGAACTAGGTCAAATTAAGGTAGTTCAATTCTTAAATCCATCTGGTCTTGAAGCAGTAGGTAAAAACTTTTATAAGTCTACATCTGCCTCTGGAGAAGAAGTAGTTCTTGATGAAGAAGATGCACAAACTAGTATATATCAAGGATTTTTAGAAACTTCAAATGTACAAGTAGTAGATGAGATGATAAAAATGATAACAGCTCAAAGAGCATATGAAATGAATTCAAAGTCTATACAAACAGCAGATGATATGATGCAAATGGCTAATAACCTTAGAAGATAGGTTGGTGATTTGAGTGAATATTAATAATAATTATACAAACTTAGAATTATTAAAGAAGAAAGCTGAGAATAATAAACAAGATGATAAAAAGCTTATGAAAGCTTGTGAGGATATAGAAGCAGAGTTTTTAAAAATAATGCTAAAAGAAATGAAAAAGACTGTTCCTGAAGATTCTTTGTTTCAAAAGTCTCAGGGAAGAGAGATCTTTGAGGATTTATATACAGAAAACTTAGCAACTAAAACCTCAAAGGGATCTTCTTTAGGATTAGCTAAAAGTATATACGATCAATTTAATAAAACATATATAAAGAAATAGCCTTTATCTATTAGATATAGGCTATTTTTTATGGTATACTAATTATGAAATTAGTACTAGATACTATAAGGAGGTTTTAAAAATATGCTTAACGTAGATGAAATAAAAAAGATAATACCGCATAGATATCCTTTTTTATTAGTGGATAAGGTGGTTGAATTAGAAGAAGGCAAAAGAGCTGTTGGTATAAAAAATGTCACTGTAAATGAGCCGTTCTTTCAAGGACATTTTCTAGATTATCCTTTAATGCCAGGAGTTTTAATAGTTGAAGCTATGGCTCAAGTAGGAGCAGTTGCTATGATGAGCTTAGAAGAAAATAAAGGAAAACTAGGAGTTTTCACAGGGATAGATAAGGTTAGATTTAGAAAAGAAGTAAGACCAGGAGATATTCTTAGAATGGAAGTTGAAATGATAAATATGAGAAGAGGAATAGGAAAAGCAGAAGCTAAGGCTTATGTTGGAGAAGAATTAGCTTGTAGCGGAACTTTAATGTTTGCATTGGTTGATAAAAACTAAAATTCTAAGAACCATAGTTTAGTTTTAGCATCTAAGCGAAAAATGATACTTATTAAAATAACGATACTTAATTAATATTTTAATAAAACTAAAGACCGCGTCTTATTAGATCCCCTAAAACTTCATAAATTCACTATGTTCAAACAATGAAGTTTTTTAACGGGCATCTAAATGACGCAGTCTAAGTTTTATAGAAAAATATTAATCAAAAGTACCAAATATTCTAATAAGCATAGTTTGATAAGTTTTAGTTCTTAAGCAAAAAATGATACTTATTAAAATAACGATACTTAATTAATATTTTTATAAAACTAAAGACCACGTCTTATTAAATTCCCTAAAACTTCATAAACTCACTATGTTCAAACAATGAAGTTTCTTAACGGGCATTTAAACGACGCGGTCTAAGTTTTATAGAAAAATATTAATCAAAAGTATCTAACATTTTAATAAGCATCATTTTTAATTAGTGCTTGAATTGTGTGGTTTTAAACTTATGCAAAACAGGGAAAATATAAATAAAAACTTTTTTAAGTGATGGTGTATGTTAAATTATATGTTAACATGCAGATTTATTTTGGACTAAACGTAATCAATATATACGAATTTATAGACAAATTTTACAAAAATTATATATTATAGTAAGACAATGAACTTTGGAGGTATAATTATGAATTTTATGACTACATTTAATCAAGTATTCATGTTATTTGCACTAATATTAATAGGATATGCAGCAAATAAAAAAGAGCTTATAACTCAAAATCTAAATAAAGAACTGAGTAATATAGTTTTATATATAACACTTCCTGCTCTAATAATAAAATCTATGCAGTACGATTTTTCTAAGGAAATGTTAAAAAGCAGTATAGGAATAATAATAATATCCATATTCATGTATTTAATGTCAATATTAATATCTTTTTTTGTTATAAAGAACTTGGATGTAAGAGGAAAGATCAAAGATATAATACAATTTCTTATTATATTTCCAAATGTAGGATTTATGGGATATCCAGTTATAAGCTCAATTTATGGAGATCGTGGAGTATTTTATACAGCACTTTTCAATATGCCGTTTAACATATTAGTATGGAGTGTTGGCGTTATTATAATGTCTAGAAATTCTGATAAAGATAATAAAATAAGTATAAAGGAAATATTTATCAATCCAGGTATGTTTGCAATAATAATAGGATATATCTTGTTTTTATTATCAATAAAAATACCTACTCCAATATACAATATATTAAATGTACTTGCAAATACAACAACACCTATGTCTATGATATTGATTGGGTCAATACTAGCTGAATCTAGTATAAAACAAGCTCTTAAAAATAAGTATTTACTTATAGTTTCTTGTTTAAGACTTTTGATTATTCCGTGTATAGTATATTTTACTTTAAAAGAAGTATTTCATCTAAAGGGTTTATTATTAGGTATACCATCTATCGTATCTGCAATGCCAAGTGCTGCAAACTGTGCTATATTTGCAACGAAATACGATAATGATCATATATTAGCATCCCAAGGGATATTTATAACTACCTTATTATCCGTAATAACAATACCGTTAATCGTATTTCTAATGAATAGTAAATTATAATCCTAGTTAGCGAGTAGACGAATTTTATGATGATAGTATAATAGATGTTGCTATTAGCTCTGACATTTGCACGATGAAACTAAGACGTATGTTATTAAATGCAAATTTACTATTCTCATTAATTTCATCAACAATAGCTACTATTGAGTGATCCCCTATATGAGGAAGTGTTTTTCCGACTCCTTTTCCAGGAAGAATAGGGCCTTCTCTGATTTGAATATTGCCTATATTATTAACTTCTCCTAAACAAGCATCTATAGCTACAAAGTTAGCCTCAGGATGTTTGTTTTTTATATAACTTAGTGATTCATGAATATTCAAGGCATGAATAGGATTATCTAAAGTTCCATAAATAGGATGTTTATAATCGCTGTTTTTCAGCATAGTCCCAACTAGGGGTCCTAGAGAGTCGCCTATGCATCTATCTGTTCCTATACAAATTATAACCGTATTATCGTTGATTATAGTTGTTAAAATTTTTTTTAAAACACAAATGACGTTCTCGTCTTTATAATTTGCCTTAGCCAAATACACAGATAGCACCTCCTAATTAATTATATGGAGAAAATAAAAAAATATGAGAAAGTTTAAATTTACACTTTCTCATATTATAGTATGCTCAAAATTATGATATTGTTCTTGAAAATATTTACAAATGAAGTAAAACTTAATATTTTTAATTAAATATATTTCTATAAGTGTATGTTATATCTTTTCCATTTATATTAATTAGAAGATATTTATAATCATTTAAAAGGTCATTTCTATATACATCCTTATAATCTGGTATGCTTATAAATCTTACCTCGTCTTCTAGTGTTTGAGTAAAATTATTCCCTCTATAAATAACATATATATTTTTGTCCTTTGAAGCTTCATGTAGAGTTCTTTTAAATTCATAAGCTTCATCTTTTACTTTTAAGGATTCTTTAGAGTTAAGAACTATAAATATATTATCAAGTGTAGTATCTAGTGAATTTCTAAAAAAGTCCCATTGCCCCTTTGATTTAAAGAAGCCTCCGTTTGAGCTATTAAGATTTATTATAAGGTTTTCATCTATAACTTGGCTAGAATAAGATCCGTTAAAGTTATAATGAGGTTTATCTAGTTTTTCTTCAAATCCTACATTCGAATTAGATAATAAGAATAAATTGTCTGAATTTTTTTGTATATCTTTTCTATAGGCTATATGAATTAAATTATCAAGTAATATGCTAGTTTTATTCATATCACTTAAAAAGGCTATATTTATACCCTCTTGTCCTAATTCATTTACTAAATGAGGGTCTGTATTAGATTTTTCAACAACAGTTATAGGGATAGAAACATCTTCATTCTCATATTCTACATGTATAATACCTTCTCCTGCACTACTTGGAGTAAATATATTTTTATTGAAGGTACCATCTATTCCTGATACACTGAAATTTATGCTTTCAATAGGTATATTAAGGGGGTCAAAATCTGAATCGAATGTATTAACAGTAAGCTTGAATTTTTCATCAACATATCCAAAATCTTTATCTATAAAAGCTTCTATAGAGTCAAATTCATCTTTTTGAGCTGTTGATTTAACAGCCAAAGAATCAACTATTTTTCTTTCAGCTCCCTTTACTAGAGTATTTACTATAGTGTCATTTACGATAAGCTCAGTAGAACCACCACCGTCGAAAAGCATAGCATCCTTACAGCCTAAATTTTTCATATAATTTGCAACATCTTCTTCCTTCATTCCTATAACATTAGAAAGTCTTCCATCTGTTGTAAATAAAACCAGCTCATTATTATAAGTTAAACCTACTGCAGATCTTTGGCTGTTTCCAGAAACTCTTTGTGTTGGAGCAAATAATTCTCCATCTTTTAATATTAAGCTCCCCCCTCCTACAGCAAGGTCTATATTGTCTGAATAATCAAGACTGAAGGTAGAATTTAATTTCAATTCATCACCTATACTAAAAAAATCTCTAAGTGTTAAACCGTTATTTCCAGCTGATAATAATATATATCCATTTGGTGGTATTTGGACTGAAGGTTGACCATATCTTATATCTGTAACAACATCATCAACTACAACTACCTCACAAAGGTCATAGTAAGTATCATTTGCTCCAGGTGAGTTCTTAAAGTATTCACTTGTATACATAACTATATTTGCATAATCTTTACTAGGTTTATTTATTGCAGCTATTGGAAGGTTAGTATTTTTTGTTATATCAGTTATGCTTACATCTGGTTTTAAGTAACTAAAGAATATATTTTTATCATTATCAACTAAGAATGACGAGTACTTATTTATCTGATAATGAGGATTCGATAAAACTTTACTATTTTTAACCATAGGACCTAACGAAAAGGCAGGCTTTGACATACTAAAAAAGTCTGCGTTTATAGCTGCTAATATATCACCATTATCTTCACTTAAGGAATCGTTTTTTACCATATCACTAACTCTTTGAGTTTTACTAAATCCATCTTTGTTGAATAATAAATCTAATTTTATATCAGGATTGTTTAAGTCTACATAAACTAAATTTATATTTTGTATACCATTTTCAGTAAATGAGTATACATTTTTATATGTTACGCCTTTTGAAAGCATCATTTCTCTTTGACTTTCTCTTATAACCGAGCTTGCAAATATATTAGTTGAAGATGAAAGTAAAAAAAATCCTGCTAACATAAAGCTTATAAGTTTTTTATTCATAAAAACCACTCCTATCATTCAAACATCTCAGGCTTAAACCATAATTGAGTTTGATCTTTGTTTTGCATAGCCTTAAGCATTCTCTTTTTAAAATCAGGAACCTTATCGGCTATATCATTTACAATTGTATTTGCGAATTCTCTCTTTGTTTTGCCATCAACAGGACAAGGACTTTTAAGAACAGGAAGATTATTTCTTTTAACTGCTTCTATAATACTTTTCTCTGTTATATAAATTAAAGGCCTAATAGTTGTTATATCCATTCTATCTAGGTATGTAACTGGTTTAAAGGTATTCATTCTTCCCTCGTAGAACATACTTAAAAATAAAGTAGATATTCCATCATCAAGGTGATGTCCTAGGGCTATTTTGTTTATTCCTCTCTTCTTTGCGTGATCATTTAATGCTCCTCTTCTCATTTTAGAGCATAATGAACACGGATTAGATTCTTTTCTTTCATCGAATACTATTTGAGCTATATCTGTCTTGATTATTGTATATGGGACATCTATTTCTCTTAAGAATTTTTTAGCATTGTCTAAATTCATATTATCAAATCCAGGATCAACGGTTATTGCTTCTAGTTCAAATTTATTAGGAGAAAATCTCTGAAATAGCTTAAGAGCATATATAAGAGCTATACTATCCTTTCCTCCAGAGAATCCTACTGCTATTTTATCGTTATCCTGAATCATATTATAATCATTACAGGCACGCCTTATTTTTCCAAGTATTTTTTTCATTATGACTCTCCTTGTTATGTAATTATTATTAGTATTAATTCAAATATCTACCTTGCAAACAATATAATGTAAGTTGGGGTGTTGACTTGTATACAAAATTTGAATCCATACAATGAGTTTATATTAAAAATGGTATAAATTCAATTACAATAATATTAAATTTTAATATATAATAAAAGTATTGAATTTTTAAAATAAGGAGTGACAATATTGATGATTTCAGAATACATACATTTGATTTTTATATCTATGGTTCCTATTATTGAACTTAGAGGAGCCATTCCTGTAGGCATAGTTCAAGACCTAAACCCTATATATGTATACATATCGTGCGTTATAGGAGCTATAATTCCTGCTCCGTTCTTGATAATATTTTTTAAAGACTTGCTTAAGTGGCTCAAAAAGAACAAACACTTTAAATGGGTTGGAGATTTCCTAGATAATAAAGTTAATAAAAATAGCGATAAGATAATGAAAAAAAAATTATTGGGCATAATACTATTTGTTGGGATTCCTCTTCCTACTACAGGAACATGGACAGCAGCTATGGTTGCATCTGTCTTCAAGATGAGAATTAAAGATGCTGTATTAGGAATAATTATAGGTAATATGTTAGCTGGAGTAATAGTATCATTTATTACATTAAATTTCACTTAAATATTTATTGACAAATGAATTTTAAAATAGTATTATGAACTAAGTTAGTTAATTGAATATAATCTTAATACCTTATTAAGAGAGGTGGAGGGAATAGGCCCGATGAAACCCAGCAACCATCCAGTAATGGAAAATGGTGCTAATTCCTACAAAGCTGTGCTTTGGAAGATGAGGTCTAATTTAAGTTTGAATTAGTCTCTTCTTGTAGAAGAGACTTTTTTTATACATAAAAAAAATCATAATAGAAACACAATATAAAATAAAATTAGGAGGTACTAAAATGGCTAAAAGATTATTTACTTCAGAATCAGTTACGGAGGGGCATCCAGATAAAATATGTGATCAAATATCAGATTCAATATTAGATTCATTACTTGAGAAGGATCCTAATTCAAGAGTTGCTTGTGAGACATCAGTTACTACAGGACTTGTTTTAATATCAGGGGAAATATCTACAAATGCTTATGTTGATATTCAAAAGGTTGTTAGAAATAGAATTAAAGAAATAGGATATGATAGAGCTAAATATGGTTTTGATGGAGATACTTGTGCAGTACTTCTTGCTATAGATGAACAGTCTTCAGATATTGCTATGGGAGTTGACGAGGCTCTAGAAAGTAAAGAAGGAAAAATGAATGATGAAAAAGAAGGAAAAATGAATGATGAAGTTGAAGCAGTAGGAGCAGGAGATCAAGGTATAATGTTTGGATTTGCTTGTGATGAGACAGAAGAGTTAATGCCTATGCCGATATCTTTATCTCATAAATTATCAAAAAGATTATCAGAAGTTAGAAAGAACAAAACTCTACCTTACTTAAGACCAGATGGAAAAACTCAAGTTACAGTTGAGTATGATAAAGATAAAGTTGTAAGAATAGACACTGTTTTAATATCAACTCAACATAGTCCAGAAGTAACTAGAGAACAAATAGAGAAGGATTTAATAGAGCATGTTATAAAGCCTGTTATACCAGAAGAATTATTTGTTGATACTAGAATATTAGTTAATCCAACAGGAAGATTTGTTATAGGAGGACCTTGTGGAGATGCAGGTCTTACAGGAAGAAAAATAATAGTAGATACTTACGGAGGATATTCAAGACATGGTGGTGGAGCATTCTCAGGAAAAGATGCTACTAAGGTTGATAGATCAGCAGCCTATGCAGCAAGATACGTTGCTAAAAACATAGTTGCAGCAGGACTTGCGAAAAAATGCGAATTAGAATTAGCTTATGCAATAGGTGTTGCAGAGCCTGTATCTGTAATGGTTGAAACATTCGGAACTGGTAAAGTTTCAGAAGAAAAACTAGTAGAGCTTGTTAAAAAGCACTTTGACTTAAGACCAGGAGCTATAATAAGAGACTTAGATCTTAAAAAACCTGTATTTAGACATACAGCAGCTTATGGACACTTTGGAAGAACTGACTTTGACTTTGCTTGGGAGAGAACTGATAAGGCTGAAATACTAAAAAAAGAAGCATTATAAATTATATTTCTACTTAAGATTATATGTTGGTGCTAAAAAATATCTAGAAAAAATGTATTTAGAGATACTAGAAACAAGAAAAGATATTAAAGAATTAAATGATAAGTTAGACAAAATAGATGAGTAAAGTAAGAAAAATGCAGATGATATAGATAAAGTAAAAGAACATTTAAGAAACTAACCTATAAAATAGAGGCAATTAAAATGTTAGTGAATATTTAATAGATTCACATTATTTTAATTGCCTCTATTTTTTTATAACGAATTAGACGAATTTTTGAATTATCTTAATAGCTGAAGTATTGCTTGAGGCTGTTGTTTAGCCTGAGCTAGCATTGCATTTGATGCTTGTTGCAATATGTTAGTCTTACTATACCTCATCATTTCCTTTGCCATATCAACATCCCTTATTCTTGACTCTGATGAAGTTAAATTCTCTGATGTATTAGTATTTACAGAAAGAGAATGCTCTAATCTATTTTGTAATGCTCCGAATTTACTTCTTGCCATTGAAACCGTTTTTATTGCTTTATCAAATTTTTCAATAGATGCATCTGATAAATTAACTACATCCACTGATTGTATATCTAGTCCTGAAGCTGTCACTCCTACTAGATTTATTTCTATAGATTCTCCTGAATTTGCACCAGATCTAATTTTTAGTGGATCTGAGCTTTTTACAGGCTCCCATACAACTGTGAATTTAGAAAGTGGCTGATCTTTAGATACAGAGGAACCCTCATCTATTACATCTTCAGCATTTAGGTTTGCTCCTGAGTGGTCAGAACCCTTTATTGATCCTGTATCAGTTTCATCTGCTCCCCAATTTAGCGTTATATTATTTTGAATATAATCCTTTCCTCCACCTGCTCCTACCTTAGAAAATTCTGTTACAAAGTTTGCATAGCTTCCTAGTCCTGTTAAATTACCTGTTTCAGTTTTTAGGGTATTCGTAGCTGCTGCTCCACCTGATTTTATTGCTGTCATTAAAGCTGTAAAACTACTTCCATTACCTTGAAGCTGGCTATCTAAGAATTTTGATATTACATATCCAGCTGAATAATCAGTATCACTTCCGCTCCAGACTGCTCCATTTAGTAAGTCTGTAGCTCTATTTACTAGGGTATCTAGTTTTGTATTATCTATACCTGTTTGACCTAAATCTCCTATGACCTTTTTTAATCTTCCATCTGCTCCTGGTATAAACTCTGCTGTACCCTCTATAAACCATACAGCATTGTTAGTATGAAGGTCATTCATTTTAGCTACTCCAAAGGTATCATTCATTACTACATGTGCCATCTCGTGTGCTACGATTCTATCTGCATAAAACCCTTTGCCAAGTATTGTATCTCCATGCTCACCTGTTCCTGGATCAAAATCGGCTAAGTCTATATGCAATTCTAAATCTGAGGCTGTTCCCTCCACATGAGCTAGTCTTCCATATTGTGCTTCACTCTCGAGTATTATATGCAGATTAGCTGTTCCTGTACCTTCTAATCCATATACATCTTTTATTCTTTTTTCAGATTCTTCTAGCCAACCCTTTTTTAATCCATCTATTACATTTTGTGCTGTGGCTGCTGAACTGCTAGAACTACTTAATAACTTTTTTCCATTAAAATCAGTAGTTTGCGCTATTCTATCTACTTCTTTTTTTATTTGATCTATCTCTTCTTGTATAGAAGTTTTATCATCTTGAGTTAATGAATCATTTGATGCTTGAACAGAAAGCTCTCGTCCTCTTTGTAAAAGAGATGTTACTTCTGATAAGCCTGAATCAGCAGTTTGAACTAAGCTAATACCATCTTGGATATTTCTAGATGACTGATTTAATCCTCGTATTTGTGCTCTCATTTTTTCAGATATTGAAAGTCCTGCAGCATTATCTCCAGCTTTATTTATCCTGAGTCCTGAAGATAATTTTTCTACAGACTTTTTCTGTGAAAAAATGTTCTGATACATCGTCCGTTGAGTATTAAGTGCACTCAAATTATGATTTATTATCACAATTATCTCCCTCCTTGGAAATTTTAATATCATCCTTGAAATAATATTATTATTCTTATCATA
Source organism: Tepidibacter sp. (assembly GCF_025210165.1). Classification (GTDB taxonomy): domain Bacteria; phylum Bacillota; class Clostridia; order Peptostreptococcales; family Peptostreptococcaceae; genus Tepidibacter_A. The sequence goes on along the minus strand of NZ_JAOASI010000063.1, from coordinate 12,446 downwards.
TATCGACAATTTTTTGAAATATATAATATTATAATATATGAAATTAATGGATAACATTATAAAGTAAAGCTAGTTTTTGATATAATAGTAGTATTATAACTATTTAGGAGAAGATACTATGGAAAAAATAAAGGGAATGGTCGTTGAGATTGTATTTAAAAACGATGATAATGGATATACAGTAGCCGCCCTTGAACACTCAAATGATGAAGTTACTATAGTAGGCTGTATGCCAACTATAACGCTTGGAGAGACTATTGAAGTTGATGGAAGATGGATAAATCATAAAATGTATGGTCCACAGTTTGAAGTAAGTTCATTTATTCCTTGCACACCTGAATCTGAGGAAGGAATATATATATATTTATCATCTGGAATGATAAAGGGTATAGGTCCTAAAATGGCCAGAAAAATAGTAGAGGTATTTGGACTTAATACTCTAGATATAATACAAATGAATCCCGAAAAATTAACTAAGGTGGACGGAATAGGGAAGAAAAAGGCTGAGACAATAGGTAAAAGCTTTCAAGATAATAGAGAACTAAGAAATTTAATAATAAATCTGTCAAAGTACGGAATAACTCCTAACTACTGCCTTAAAATATATAAAAAATATAAAAATAAATCTATTCAAATAGTAGAGACAAACCCATATAAACTAGCAGAAGATATAAGAGGGATAGGCTTTAAACTAGCTGATAATATAGCAAGAAAGATGGGAATAGATCCTTACTCAAAGGATAGAATAGCACAAGGAATAATATATACACTAACTCAGAGCTTAAGTGAAGGACATACCTACTTACCTAAGAGTAAGCTTATAAAGGAAGCTTCTAAATTACTTGAAATAGAGGATGAATATATAAGAGACATTGTATTTAAATTAGCACTTGACCAAAAAATTCAAATAGAGAAGGGCCCTTTAGAAGATAATATATACTTAATTCCATATTATATATCTGAAAATGGAGTTTGTAAAAAATTAATAGAGCTTTCTCAATATGAATTTGATGATTTAAAACTAGATATAAATAAAGAAATATCCTCAGTACAAAAAGAAGATGATATAACTCTTGCAAAAAATCAAAAAGAGGCAGTAACTAAAGCTGTACAAAAAGGAGTTTTAGTAGTAACTGGAGGGCCTGGAACTGGAAAGACCACTACAATAAATACTATAATAAAGATATTTGAAAAGCTAAAAATGAATATATACTTAGCAGCACCAACTGGAAGAGCTGCAAAGAGAATGAGTGAAACAACTAAAAGAGAATCTAAGACTATACATAGATTACTTGAGATGGGATATTCATCAGAAGATGAAGAACTAGTATTTATGAAGGGGGAGGATGATCAGTTAGATGCTGATGTGATTATAATAGATGAGGTATCTATGGTAGATATTTTGTTAATGTATAATCTTCTTAAAGCTATAAAGCCAGGAACTAGAGTTATATTAGTAGGGGACTCTGACCAGCTTCCATCTGTTGGAGCGGGAAATGTATTAAAGGATATAATAGACTCTAATATAATAGAAGTTGTAAAGCTTAATGAAATATTTAGACAAGCAAAAGAAAGCATGATAGTAGTTAATGCTCATAAAATAAATAAGGGTGAAAAATTAGAACTTAACGCTAAGGGCAAGGATTTTTACTTTATTTCAAAATATGAAAAAGAAGATATATTAAAAGAAATAGTGAATCTAGTACATAAAAGACTTCCTGAGTATTACAAAATAGACAATCTAAAAGACATACAAATACTATCTCCCATGAGAAAGGGAGATACTGGAGTATTTAATTTGAATTTGTGCCTTCAAGATGTTCTTAACCCAAATGATAAATTTAAGGTAGAAGAAAAATTTCAAAAAAGGACGTTTAGAGTAGGCGATAAAGTTATGCAAATAAAAAATAATTATACGAAGAAATGGAAAAATGAAGATGAGACAAAAGATGGTGAAGGAGTATATAATGGAGATATAGGGTATATATATCATATAGATAAAGAAGAAAAAATAGTATATATATTGTTTGATGAATATAAAATTGCACAATATGATTATAATGAACTAGATGAAATAAATCATAGCTTTTGTACTACTATACATAAAAGTCAGGGAAGTGAATTTCCTGTAATAATAATGCCTATAACATGGGCACCTCCTATGCTTTTAACTAGAAACCTATTATATACAGCTGTTACAAGAGCTAAAAAATTAGTAGTCTTAGTTGGGGATATTAAATACTTAGACTATATGGTTAAAAACAACAAAATATATGATAGATACTCAAATCTGAATATTAAGCTTTCAAGATTTAAAGAGGAAGGATTATTAGAATGATAAATGATTTTATAGATTATATATACCCTAGAAATATAAAATGTATATTATGTAAAAATCCAATATCAAAAAATAACTCGTACTCTCTTTGCAAAGATTGTTTTAATAAATTAAAATTTATAAAAAAAGGATGCTCAAAATGTGGAAAGCCTCTAACAGATTTTTATAAAAAAGATATATGTTTAAATTGTGAAACTAAGGAATACACTTTTACAAGAGCATTATCATGTGTTGAGTACTATGATAATATTCATAAACTTATATATTCATTTAAATATGGATTAAAAACTTATCTATCATATAATATTGCTGAGATTATGAATGATAAGTTAAAATATGAAAATATAGATTTTGATTATATTATACCTGTACCACTCCATAAGAAAAGGCTTAAAAAAAGAGGGTATAATCAAGCACTTCTTATAGCTAAGCAAATATCAAAAATTAGAAAAAAAGAAGTATTAGATATAGTAGTTAGAAATGAAAACACACCATTTTTATCACAGCTTTCTAGAGAAGAAAGATTAAAAAAAATGAAAAATGTATTTACTTTAACCCAAAATAACAATAAAATATATAAAAAAAATTTATTAATAGTCGATGATATATTTACAACAGGTGCTACAGTTAATGAAATATCTAGGAATTTGATAAAACTTGAGCCGAGTAAAATATATGCAATATCATTTGCAACAGGTAAAAATATATATTAACAAGGAGGAATATTAGATGGAACTTATAAATTGTAAAGAATGTGGTAGAATGTTTGGAAGTCACAATGGAGAAGTATATTGTTCAAAATGTAAGATTGATGATAGTGCTGAGTTTAAAAAAGTAAGAGCTTATTTATATGATAATCCAGGTTCATCAGTTCAAGAGGTTGCAAATCAAACAGGAGTATATGAAGCATTAATAATAAAATTTCTAAAACAAGAAAGAATAGAGATAGTTGAGGACGAGAATGCTATACTTTCATGTGAAAGATGTAACAAGAGCATAAAGACAGGTAAATATTGTGAAGTTTGCAAAGCAGAAATAAAAAAAGAACTTGCCCAAGCTGCAAAATCACTTCAAGATAGCAAAGGACCTAAAGCAAAATATCATACACAAAATAAATAATAAAAATTTATGTAAAGAAAACACTCCTTTTAGTCGATAATAGTAACATAAAAGATTAATAAGGGGTGTTTTTTATGAAGATAAATGGCATTAGCAATATACATAAGGTTATGAAAGCATATAAAACTAATAAATCTCAAAATGTAAATAAAGTTTCTTTAAAAGAAGACAAAATAGAAATATCTCAAGCAGGAAAAGATTATCAATTTGCAATAGAAGCATTAAAAAATACTGAAGATATAAGAGAAGATAAGGTAAATGATATAAAAATAAGAATTGATAATGGAACTTATACAATAGATAAGCATAAATTAGCAAAGTCTATTGTAAAATAAGATTTGAATTGGAGAGATTAATATGAAATCTGTAGATTCATTTATAGAAGTATTAAATGAAGAGCGTAATATTAATAAAATGCTATTAGAAATATCTATTCAAAAAAAGGACTTTATAATAAATAATAAATCAAAAGAAATGTCTAGCTTAATGATACAAGAGCAAAATCATATTAAAAGAATAATAGAGCTTGAAAAATTGAGAGCGGGAATCATTCTCGGCATACAAAAAGAGCTTGATATACCGAATATAACTAATATAAAGGAAGTTATTAACAGTGTTAATGAAGAAAAAAGTAAAGAAATAGATTTATTAGCAAAAGAACTTAAAGAAGTTCTAAAAGCTCTTCAAAACAATAATAATCTTAATAATAATCTCTTAAATATTACACTTGAATATTTAGATCTTAATATAAATCTTTTAACATCAAGAGCAGAACCAAAAACATATGGGAAATCTGCAAGTGAGAAAAAAAATAAAGGTAATAATTTTTTCGATACAAAGTATTAAAAGGAAGGTGCAATTATGTCTAGTTTTTTTGGATTAAATATAGCTAAATCAGGATTGTTTGCAGCTCAAAAATCATTAAATACAGTAAGTCATAATATAGCAAATGCAAATACTCGTGGATATAGTAGACAAAGAATAGAGCTAGTATCGAGTAATCCATTAAGTGCTCCAAATGGATCGGGAATGATAGGAACAGGGGTTGACTCAAAAAGTGTTACTCAAATAAGAAATGAATTCTTGGATGTAAAATTTAGAGGAGAAGTTACATCTTATGGACAATGGGATTATAGAAGGAGCTCTCTTGAAGAAATAGAGGCTATAATGAATGAGCCAGGAGATAGTGGAATAACAGAGGTTATGAATGAATTTTTTAGTTCTTTTGAAGAGTTATCTAAGAATTCCTCTTCGGTATCGGTTAGAACGGTGGTTAGAGAAAGAGCAATTGCATTTACTAATTCAATAAGACAAATGCATTCTCAATTTGAAAAAATGTTAAAGGATACTGATTCATCTATAGAATCTACAGTTAATCAGATAAATGGATACGCAAGAGATATATCAAAACTTAATGAACAGATATATCAAGCTGAAATGGGTGGATCTAATGCAAATGATTTAAGAGATCAAAGAAATGTTTTGCTTGATGATTTATCTAAGCTTGTAGATGTGGAAATAGATGAGGTTAGCCAAGGAAATGAGAATCTTTCTAAAAAAATGGTAATAGCTATAAATGGACAGCCATTAGTATCCCATAACAAGGTAGATACTATAATTATGCAAAAGAAATCTCATAAACATAAAGATGAGCTTGGAATAGAATTTGATATAAGAGATATTATGTTTGAATCAGGCTCTCCGATAAATACTAATAATATAAAGGGTACTCTAAAGGCTCAAATAGATATGAGAGATAACCTTAATGATGTAGATGGAGCTAAAGGGATACCTTATTACATTAAAAAATTAGATGAATTTGTAAATAGATTTACAGCAGAACTTGATGTTCAACATTTTGCAGGATATGGACTAGACTCTGCTGGAACGGGTAATTTATTCTTTAAAGATAGAGATATATCAAAGGATACAACTGATTCAACCAAGTTTACAGTGAATAAAAAATTAGGACTCAATGAAATACATGATCCTAGTATGAGAAAACCTGCTGAAATATCAGGAAAATCAATAGATTTAAAAAATAATTTAAGCTCAATTAATGCTGATACTTCTATTACTGTAACTGTAGATGGAGTACAATATAAAATTAGTAATGCAAATTTAAAATCCTTAGATGGTACTAAGAATGAAGATGATCTTAAAAAAATTCTTAATGACGCTGTGGCAGTTGCACCAGCATCAGGAAATTTAAAAGATAAAGCAGATATAAATATAGTAGATGGTAAAATATCTATAAAATCAAAAGTACTAGGAGCTGCATCTAGTATTGAGATAACTATAAATGGAACAGATGCAGCATCTAAGACAAGTGTAGAAGATTCTATAGGATTATCAACATCTGGAGTGGTAAATGGATCAAACTCACCAATAGCAGCAAACTCTATAAAAGATTATATACAAAAACAAAAAGAAGCAGGAAAAACAGAAAGTGAAGCAATAAAAGAATGGGAAGAAACATATGAAGGATATACCTTAGCAGCAGATGATGAGGGTAACTGGTATGAAGTAGAAAAATTATCGGCAAAAGACATACAGATATCGTCTAAAATAGAAAAGGATGTTGACTATATAGCAGTTGCTAAGAAGCATGATGATAATGGAGAAGGTATTTCTGGAGATAACTCAAATATAAAGGCTATGTCAAATCTAAGACATGATGATAGTATGTTTACTTGGGGATCTCCTGACGATTTTGTTACATCATTAGTTTCAAATCTTGGGGTAGAATCACAAGAAGCCAAAAGAATGCGTGATAATCAAAGTGTTCTTGTTAACCAAATAGATAATACAAGACAATCAATATCGGGAGTATCTATAGATGAGGAAATGTCTAATATGATTAAATTTCAACATGCATACAATGCTTCTGCAAGAATGATAACAGCAGTTGATGAGATGATAGACGTTATAATTAATAGAATGGGAAGAGTAGGTATGTAAGGGGGTAGTTTATTATGAGAATTACTAATTCTATGATGGTAAACAGAATGATGATGAATATGAATAGAAATTTAAATAAAATGAATAGCTTATATGATGATTATTCTACAGGTAAAAAAATACACAGACCTTCGGATAATCCTATTTTAGTAGCTAGAAGTCTTAAAATAAGTACTGATATATCAGAAAATGAACAATTTAAGAAGAATATAAATGATGTTAATTCAGTTTTAGAAAAAACAGAAACCTCTCTTAATGAATTAAATTCTGTTTTACTTAGAGTAAGAGAACTTACATCACAAGCATCAAATGGAGTTTTAACAAAGAAAGATACTTTAAAGATTAAAGCTGAGGTTGATCAGCTTAAAGAAGAAATAATAAAAATATCTAATGATACTTATGTTGGAAGGCATATATATTCAGGATATAAAACGGACAAACCGTATATGAGTGAAAATGGAATTTATAATATGAATATGAATAAGCATATTAAAACAGAAAATCTAAAATTCCCATTAGAGATAAAAAGTCCAAACAATACATTTGAGATGGATATAGCAGGTCTTAAAGATGAAGATGGCGTTAAGTATACAGGTAAATATAAGGTTGAACTAGAGGCTAAAACTTATTCTAATATGGAAGAAATTCAGGAGGAATTACAAAACAAACTAAATTCATCTATGGGAACTAAAGGGGTAGAAAGTGTTCAAGTAAGTTCTCCGTTAGATCCTACTAAAAAGGGAGATAATAAACTAACAGAAGAAAGTGTTACTATAACTTTTGATAAAGAGTTAGATGCTTCTAGTAAAGATATAATACAATCAAAATTAGACAAAGAATTTGGAGCAGGAAATGCTACAGTAGTAATACATCCTACAGACAGCAAAAAAATAATTATAACTGCTAATAGCGGAAAAGAATTAGATTTAGCAGGTGGTAAGGATATTTTATTTAAGGCACATGAATTAAAATTTAACGATGGTTCTAATAACTTAGAAAGTATAGGTATAAGACTTTCTGATAATAATGATTATTTTAAAGCAAATATAGATAATAATAAGCTAGTAATTGAGAATGACGATATGAAGGATGATCAAAAATTTGCTCTAAAGCTAGATGTTAAGGAGCTTAGGGATCAATTAGGTCTTGAAAAATTAAATATATCTGAAAGTAGTGAAAAAATAAAATATCAAGTAGGAGTATCTGCCGATTTAGAAATAAATATTACAGGGGATAGAGTATTTGGAGCAGTTTTTGACACTGATGATGATGGAATAGGTGACAAAACTATTATGGATACAATGAATGACCTTATAAATCATCTTGAATCTGGAGATACTGAAAAAATATCTAAAATTCTAGATGAAATAGATGGGCACAGAGATAATGTATCTATGTTAAAGGGTGAAATAGGAGCCAAAACTAATACAGCAGAAACGATAAAAAATAGAATAGAGCAAACTGATGTAAACTTTAAAAAACTATTGTCAGAAACAGAGGATACAGATATGGCAAAGGTATCTATGGAATTTATGACAATACAGAGTATATATCAGGCTTCTCTTAATATAGGAGCAAAAATTATACAGCCTACACTTGTGGACTTTGTAAGATAGAATAAATAATCCCTAAATGCTATTGATAGTGTTTGGGGATTATTAGTATAGAGTTTAGTGGTTAAGCGAAAAATGGTTTTTATTAAAATACCGCTACTTAGTCAATATTTTTATAAAACTATAGATTCTGCTTTATAAAATATCCTAAAACTTCTTGAACTCCCTCTGGTCAGACAAAGAAGTTTCTTAACGGATATTTTAACAGCACAATCTAAGTTTTATTGAAAAATATTAACAAAAAGTAGCTAACATTTGAATAAAAATCATTTTTAGTTATAATGTTAAATTCTTATCTTTATACTTAATAATGATAGATTAGATTTCGAATAAATATAATTTAAAAAATATAAGAGGTGATTTGAGTGAAGGTTAATACTAATTATTTTGGTGAAATTAATATAGATGATAGTGAGGTTATATATTTTGAGGATGGGCTTCCTGGGTTTGAATATCTAGATAAATTCGTGATTATAAAGCAGGAGGATATGATTATAGATTGGCTTCAAGGTATTGAGGAGGATATAACTTTTCCTATAATAAATCCATTTTTAGTCAATAAAGAGTATGAAATTAAAATACCTGATAATACTATAAAGAAGTTGGAAATACAAGATCATCAGGATGTAGAAATATATACAATGGTTACAATCCCAGATAATAATATAAAGAATATGAGAACTAATCTTCAAGCTCCGATAGTTATTAATAATAAAAATAAAAGAGGAAAGCAATTAATACTAGATGAAAGATATCCTCTAAGATATATGATATTTGAAAAGGTAGGTGAGTAGGATGCTCATACTTGGAAGAAAAATGGATGAGAGTATTATAATAAATGAAAATATAGAAATAAAAGTAATTGGAATATCAGAAGGAAAGGTGAAAATTGGAATAGATGCACCTAAGGAGGTTGAGATACTTAGAAAGGAAGTCAAGGAAGCTGTAGTTAATGAGAATAAAGAAGCAATAGCAAAAATGGATATAAATACCTTGAAAAATTTAATGAAAAAATAAAAAAAACTATAAAGTATTAATGTCTAATTGCGATATATATATTGCAACAAATAAAAAATGAGCATGGACGCTCTAATAAAATTCAGGGAGGAATTTATTATGATAATTAATCACAATATGTCAGCAATTAATGCACACAGAATGATGGGGTCTAACCAAATAGCATCATCAAAATCAATGGAGAAGCTTTCTTCAGGATTAAGAATTAACAGAGCAGGAGACGATGCAGCAGGTCTTTCTATTTCTGAAAAGATGAGAAGCCAAATAAGAGGATTAGATCAAGCATCAAGAAATGCACAAGATGGTATATCAATGATTCAAACAGCTGAGGGAGCATTACAAGAAACTGAGTCTATACTTCAAAGAATGAGAGAATTATCAGTACAAGGTTCAAATGATACTTTAGAAGCACAAGACAGAGAAGCAATTGGACAAGAGTTAAAGGATTTAACGTCAGAGATGAATAGAATTTCTAAAACAACGGAGTTCAATGGTAAAAAACTACTTAACGGTTCTTTATCAACAACACAATCAGGTGGTACTGCTGTAGTAGGTAAGGATTTGACTACTGGTGCTAATGCAACAATATCAAAGATAGATGTATCTGGAGCACTAGCGAGTGACACTTATACATTATCAGATGCAACTGGAGGAAAGATTACATTAACTAGATCTTCTGACTCGGTAGCTCAGACAGTAACAGGTGAAGCTACTATTGGTGCAGATGGTACTACTACACTAACTTTTGATGATTTAGGAATTACTATAGAAATGACAGGGGCAGCAGGTAAGACTAATGCAAATGTTGCAGCTGACCTTGATACTCTAACTATAACAACTGGAGCTAATGCTTCTGCACAGTTTGCAATAGGTGCTAATGGAACAGCTGATGAAAAAATGTCTGTTAATTTTGACAAGTTTGATGATACTACACTTGGTAGTGGTGGTTCTAAATTAAGTGCTTTAGTTACAGCTAAGGCTGCGAGCAATGTTATTACAGATTCTACTGAAGCTGATGCACTAACATCTACTTTAGATGAGGCTATTAAGCAGGTTTCATCTCAGCGTTCAAAGCTAGGAGCTGCTCAAAACAGATTAGAGCACACTATTAACAACTTGAATACATCTTCTGAGAACTTAACATCAGCAGAGTCAAGAATTAGAGATGTTGATATGGCTAAGGAAATGTTAGCATTCTCTAAGAACAATATATTACAACAAGCTTCTCAAGCTATGCTTGCTCAAGCTAAGCAAGCACCACAAGGTGTACTTCAATTATTAAGATAGTTTTAACCATAGTCAGAGATATTTATCTCTGGCTTTTTTTTATATTTAAGAAAATAATATTATTTTTGTTTTGTGGATAACATTGATGAAAGAGCTATACTTGAAACTATTTTTGAGCAACAGAGCCTGTAAGGATTGTTGGAGATATGAGTCACCGCGTTAGCGAGTAGACGAATTTTAATATACATTTATGTAATATTATGCTATAATATATAAAATTAGAAAGGAAACGAGGAAATATAGCTTGTACTTGGGCACTTGAGCTATATGGAGTTAATAGTGCAACCGGCCTTGTACCTAAAATTCAAGGAGGAATTAAAATGTTAGTATTAGGTAGGAAACCAGAGGAATACATAGTAATTGATGGAAGTATCAAGGTGAAAGTTATAAGAAGTGAAAATGGGCAGCTAAGACTCGGTATAGATGTACCCAGAAATATGAAGGTAATACGAGGAGAAATTTGGGAAGCTGTATATAAGAAGTAAACTTACATATTTAATAGAATTTTAATCGCAAAATAGATGACATTATAATACCGCCAGTGTTGTAAATATTTAAATCACTGACTAACATTATAATGCCATCTATTTTTGGTATACTATTAAGTTTTATATGAATTAAAAAATTCTAAAAAAATTTAAAAAAAACTATAAAGTATTAATAACAAGGGACGATATATTAATTGTAAAAAATAATAACTGAATACATAAATATAATCATGGACGATTAATAGGTTTATTTAACTCTTCAGGATGAAGAGAATAGATAAGCTTGTTAATCGTCCATTTTTATTTACACATTACATAAGGAGGGAACCTAAAATGTTAGTACTAGGAAGGAAGCCAGGAGAGTACATAGTAATTGATGAGAAGATAAAGGTAAAGGTTATAAAGAGTGAGAGTGGACAGCTAAGACTTGCTATAGATGCTCCAAGAGAGATGAAGATAATGAGAGGCGAAGTTTGGGAGAAAGAGACAGAAACTGTAGTTTAATTAAATATTTAGAAACTCATGGAGGAGTTAATGAACTGGAGATAATCAGGATGATTAAATCTAGTTCGTTAACTCCTCTTTTTTTACGTAGCTATTAAGCTGAAAAAGGCTTGATATAAATAAATTTATGGGAAAGGAAGCCCATATAAAAACTCAAGGAGGTAATATATTATGATAATTAACCACAATATGAATGCATTAAATGCACACAGAATGATGACTTCAAACACTGTAGCATCAGGAAAGTCAATGGAGAAGTTATCTTCAGGACTAAGAATAAATAGAGCTGGAGATGACGCAGCAGGACTTGCAATAAGTGAAAAGATGAGAGGACAAATAAGAGGGCTTGACCAAGCTTCAAGAAACTCTCAAGATGGTATCTCTTTAATTCAAACTGCAGAGGGAGCTTTAAATGAAACTCACTCTATACTTCAGAGAATGAGAGAACTTGCAGTACAAGCAGGAAATGATACATATACAGGAGAGGATAGAGATCAAATCCAAAACGAAATCAATCAATTAACTTCTGAAATAAACAGAATAGCTAACACTACTGAGTTCAATAAGCAAAAAGTACTTAATGGTGGAAACGTTGAAGGAGCAGGAGAAGGAGAAGCATCTAAAGCTGTAGCTGGTAAATTTGAATTTACGCTTTCAACACTTACAAATGATGATACAGTGGTAATTGATGGAGAAACTTTTACGAAAAAAGCTGGTGATAATGCAGCTGGTGGAGAGTTTAAAGATGCAGCTGGATTAAAAGCAGCAATAGAAGCTAACGACAAATTAAAAGATAAGTATACAGTTGAAGTTGATGGTGATAAATTTACATTAACTCAAAAAGAAGGACAAGAAAGTGATACAGCATTAAAATTAGAAGTAACAGGTACTAAAAAAGCAGAAATGGAAGGTACATTCAAAACTGTTACAGAAGGTAAAGCAGCTGAAGGAGCTAAAGGAGGTTCTGAGGCAAAAGAAGCAAAAGAAGCAACAGCAGCAACAGTAACAGGAAAAACGATAGCAGGTGCGGATTTAACTGGTAAAGATGCAACATTAAAAATAACAATAGATGGAACAGAGTATGAAGTTGCTGGTGCAGACTTAAAAAAGGATATAGCA
>NZ_JAOASI010000062.1 GCF_025210165.1 Tepidibacter sp. | reverse complement strand
TTCGATATTTTGGATAGAATAGTTATTAAGCTCCAACATATTGAAAGCCTCCTTTATAAAAGTTTTTTGATTAACTTTAGGTTTTCATATTTGTTGGAGTTTTATTATTTGAAAAATTTAACTAGCACAACGGGTTAATTACTGTCTTTTTTTACTATAAAATCATATTTACTATAAGCATACGGTTCAGTAAAGTTATATTTTTCTTGTCTCTCTTTTGTAATAGACATTTGATGTGCCACTGTATCAATTTGACCAGCATCTAATAATCCCACCAATCCACTAAACTTTGATACTGTGAATTCAATCTTATATCCTGCTCTTTTTCCTATTTCATTCCAAACATCCACTTCAAATCCTTGAAGCTTATCATTTTCCTTAAAACACCACGGATTATATGTACCACCAGTTCCAACTCTTATTACTTTTTCAACTTCTTGTGATGTGCTTTCATTACCTTTTGCATCTTCTGTTGTATTACATCCTGCAAATAACATAGTAGTCGTTAATACTAATGCTAACAATATTGCTACTTTCATGTTTTTAAACATAATAAACCCTCCTATTTTTATAATACTTCCTATATGCTTTTTATCCTATAGTTGATTATCTATAGAATTTTTCAATCTACTTAGTCCTTCTTTTAATATAGATTGTGGACAAGCAATATTTATTCTTACAAAGCCTTCTCCTTCTTTTCCATAGGTATATCCTTGGTTCAATATTAACTTTCCTTTGTTAAAAATAATATTTTCTAAATCATTTTTATTAAGTCCTAGTTTTCTTAAATCTAACCATACTAAATATGTGGCTTCAGGTTGAATTACCTTTACTCTAGGAATATTTTCTTCTATGTACTTTGTCAAATAGTTTAAATTTTGTTCTATATATACTAAAATATGATCTAACCATTCTTCTCCATATCTATAAGCTGCTTCTAACGCTTCTATTCCAAATGTATTTGGTTTTGAAATACCACAGCTTTCTCTTGCTTTTAAGAACTTGTTTCTTATTACTTCGTTTGGAATAATAATATTTGAAGTTTGAAGACCTGCAATATTAAAAGTTTTACTCGGAGCTGTACAAACAATAGCATTTTGAGCAAATTCCTCACTTATTGAAGCCAAAGGTGTATGCTTATAATCTTTCAATACTAGATCAGAATGTATTTCATCAGATACAAGTATTATATTATTTCTTATACAAATGTCTCCCAGTCTTTTTAATTCCTCTTTACTCCACACTCTTCCTACTGGATTATGAGGACTACATAAAAACATAAGTTTTACAGTATTATCAATCTTTTTCTCTAAATCATCAAAATCCATTACATATTTTTCTCCATTAAATTTCAAAGGATTATTGACTACCTCGCATCCATTGTTCATAACTGATTTAAAAAATGGTGGATATATAGGAGATTGAATTATTACTTTATCTCCAGGTTTCGTTAATGCCTTTACTATAATATTCAGTGCTGGAACAATTCCAGGTGTGAATACAATCCATTCTTTCTTTATATACCAATTATGACGATTTCTCATCCAATTAATTACCGAATCATAATAGCTATTGTATCCTCCTGCATATCCAAAAATCCCATGAGAAGCTCTATTTACAATTGCATCAATCACACACTTTGGTGCTTCAAAATCCATATCTGCTACCCATAAAGGCAGTACGTCTTTATCCAATATACCAAATCGTTCTTCTAATCCATCCCATTTTAAACATTTTGTATCAAAACGATTGATTACTTCATCAAAATTATATTTCATAAACAACCTTCTTTCATACTCAAAAATTAATCTTCTTATTTTACATATAACTTTCTATTTTTTCATATTCTTACAAAATCAATTATAATTCTTACTTATAAAATAATCCAATAGAAAAAATTTATTTACATAATTTGAATTATAAAATAGATTTATATTATTTTTTACACATAAAAGACGAAGAACTCATCAGAGTACTTCGCCTTTTTATTTATATTTTTAAGCTTCTAAAATAGTTCCTGTACAATTTATGAAGAAATTATCACATTTCTGCTCAAACATTTTAGTTGCTGTATCTCCTGTACAGTGAGATACACCTATAAGCTTAATATCCATTTCTTTTAGACATTCTATCGTTTTATTTATGCGATCTTCATTAGCTTCTACAAGATGTGTTCCTCCTATAACTCCATATATATTTTTACCTGTTCTTTTACTAATTGTATCAACTATATTCAAAATTCCAGGATGAGAACAACCAAGTAAAACTAAAAGTCCTTTTTTTGTATCTAAAGCTAAAACTATCTCCTCATCAAAAGGATCTATTATGTATTCTTCTCCTTGCTTTATTTTCATATTAGGATTAATTATTTCAAAATCATAGTTTTTTTCAAAATTGGTAAAGACATATATATTTTCACTAAGCTTTAGCATATCATTATTTATATAGTTAATATCTATTTCTTTATTTGTTATAAAAGATTCATCAAAATCAATTCCTATATATCTATATTCTGAACTATCAGATGTAAAATCTAGCTTTTGATTTTCATCTGAATAATAGTATTTATTGCTATTTATAAAAAATTTCTCACCCACATACATTTTGGGACGTACATTAAAAGTGTCTAAAAATTTTCTAACGCCTCCACAATGATCATAGTGAGCATGGCTAAGTAATAAATAATCTACTTTATTTAAATCCACATTCAATTTTTTAGCATTTTCAATAAAATCTCCTGTTTTTCCTGTATCAAATAGTATATTACACTTTGGCGTTTCTATAAAAAAAGATAATCCATGTTCATTATAAAGCTCATTCTTATCACCCAAAGAATTTTCTATTATTGTTGTAATTTTCATACCCCTCATCTCCTATTTAGATTTTTGATGCCATATTTTTAAGTACTGATGCAGATTGATTTATATATTCCAAATTATACCATATTTTGTGGTATTAAAGTAACTATTTGATTATCTACGAAAAAAAATGATGGATATTTTCATATCCATCATTTCTATTTACTCTCCAATATAAAGTTCTTTAGCAACAGGGAATGGGTCTAATGCTCTTTCTAAAACACCAGTTATATGTCCAATTAATATTCCATAATTTACAATAGGAGTTCTATTTTCTCTAGCCTGCATAACTCTAAATTCCATTTCCTTAGGATTTAGCATACATCCACCACAGTGAACTATTAAGCTGTACTTTTTCATTTCATCTGGCTCTGGATAATTAACACCAGATGTCCATTCAAAGTTTAAATTTTTACCACACATGCCCTTTATCCATTTAGGAATTTTATCTCTTCCTATATCTCCTTCTTGTCTATGATGAGTACATCCTTCACATATTAATACATTATCATTTTCTTTTAATTTCTCTATTTGCTTAACTCCAAGAACAAGTTCTTCTAAATCTGCCTTGTATCTTGCATATAATATAGAAAAAGACGTCATAGGAATATCCTTTGGAGTTAGCTTGTCTACCTTTTCAAAAGCCTGTGAATCTGTTATAACTATCTTTGGCTTTTTGTTAAGATCTTGAAGAGTTGATTCAAGCTCTGTTTCTCTTGTTATTATTGCTATTGAGCCATGATCTATTATATCTCTTGTTGTCTGCTGTTGAGGAAGTATCAATCTTCCCTTAGGAGCCGCTTTATCTATAGGAGTAACTAAAACTACATAATCATTTGGCTCTATTAAATCTCCTACTATCTTCTTTTCAATATCAGTGTTTGGAGAATGCTTTATGATTGAATTTTTAAGATTATCTATTCCTTCTCTAGTTTTTGAACTTACTTTTACAAATTCAATTTCAAGTTCATCTTGTATATCACTTATTTTATCATCTGATAGATTCTTTTCATCAGACTTATTTATAACTCCAACTACTGGTATCTTCTTATCCTTTATTCTATCTAATGTTTCTTTATCAAAATCAGTTACACCATCAACTGCACTTATGACTAGTACTGCAAGCTCAGTTTTATTTAATACCTGAAGAGTCTTTTTTACTCTGAGTTCACCTAAATCTCCCTCGTCATCAATACCTGCTGTATCTATTAAAACAACAGGTCCTATTGGAAGTATTTCCATAGCCTTATAAACAGGGTCAGTAGTAGTTCCCGCAACATTTGAAACTAAAGCTATATCTTGATTAGTAAGTGCATTTATAAGGCTTGATTTACCTGCATTTCTTCTTCCAAATATAGATATATGTAGTCTATTACTTCTCGGAGTTTGCTGCATCCTTATACACCTCCATGTCTATTTTTAAATAAGATGGAAACTCTCTATTAGCTCCTGTAACTGCATCATAAGCAGATTTTAAATCAACCATATTTTTGTCTGAATATATTTGATAATTATATCTATACTTAGCTGGAGTATTTATAAGCATTATAGTATTAGCTCCAGCCTTTAGGGCATCTGCTTGAAGGTCTGAATCAATTGAAGCTAGTGCAGTAGTTGCTGGAAGGAATACTCTCTTACACACAAGTCTCGTAACTGCAACTGCTTTTAAAGTCATATCTACATCTCCAGTAGGATAGTTTTCAAGAGGAGTTCCCTTTGCAGGTATGAAGGGTCCTATACCTATCATATTTATCCCCATTTCCTTAAAATAAAGTATATCATTTGCAATGTCTTCTTCTCTTTGACCTGGAAGACCTATTATGCATCCTGAACCATTTAAATATCCAAGCTCCTTTAACCAACTAGAACACTGTTTTCTATGATTTATATCATCATCAGGATGAATAAACTTAAATATTTCTTCATTAGTTGTCTCTATTTTAAGTAGATAATTGTTAGCTCCAAGCTCTTTAAAGTATTCATAATCTTCTCTAGGTCTTTCTCCTAAGCTTAAAGTTATCTTCATTCCTGTTTCCTTCTTAACCCTAATTATTAAGCTAGCTATCCTATCCTTAGTCCACCAACTATCTTCTCCAGATTGAAGTATTACAGTTTTTATTCCTATATTATGAAGAGAGTGAACAACTTCCATTATTTCATCCTCAGTCATTCTATATCTCTGAAGATTATCAAGATTTCTTCTAACTCCACAGTATTTGCAATCCTTTTTACAATAATTAGAAAATTCAATAGCTCCTCTTATATCTACAATATCTCCAACAATCTTCTTTCTCATCTCATCAGCAGCCTTAAAAAGAGCTTCCTTTTCAGCCTTTCTATCTGTTTTAAGAAGAAGAACTATATCAGAATGAGTTAGCTCTTTACCATCCTCTATCTTTTTCAAAACTTCTAAAAATTCATCCCTTATTATAGTATTTTTAAGCCTATCAATAAGCCCTGTAAGTCTTTCAGGCTTTTCCTCATATATACCTCTTATAGTTATATCATTCTCTCTTAAATACTTCTCACTTATATCTATATCCTTATCTTCAACCTTTATAGCTATAGCACAAACCGAACCATACTCAGCAGGAGCAGGAACTAAAGAAGTTTTAATCCCCTTATCCTTTAATAACTTATCTCCCCTTAACATATGATTAGTAGACCCAGCCATTATAAGGAAGTATTTCACATCTTTACCCATACAATTCCTCCACTGATATTTGTCTTAATAATATTCATAAATTTATTCTTTACTATTAGATGTTTTTCTTTTATGTCTTTATTTCCTATATCTTTATTTTTAAGATTTTCTTATATCACAATGCTTTATACATAGTACACATTCTAAAAATGAAGATTATTCAAATATTAGCGAATTTTTAAATATTTATAAATAAAACTTGTATTACATCGTTTGAATATACGTTAAAAAAGTTCGTTGTCTGACCAACGGGAGTTTAGAACTTTTAGTATATTCAATAAGATGTAGTACTTAGTTTTATTATAAATATTTAATTATGAGCGGTATTTTAATAATCTTCATTTTTGCTTAATCCCCTATTATATACGCACCTAAACATCTTAAAAATAAAGATCCTTCTCTCCTGCCTCTATTCTCTCAAGTCTCCTCAATGTCTCATCCTTAACCTTCTCATCATCTATTTTCTCTATTTCAACCTTAAGTAGTTCTTCACCCATTTTTTTAGTATCATCAGATGCTACATTAACTAAGTTTTCTTTAAATGTAAGTATTGCATTAGGTTGGCAGAATTCATGTATATGAGCATCCTTTGCAAGTTCCATAAAAGCCTCTCCTGTTCTGTTGTTTCTATAACATGCAGTACAAAAGCTTGGAAGATGCCCTTGCTTACACACAACTTTTAAGACCTCATCTAAACTTCTTTCATCATTTCCTACAAATTGCTTAGCTTCACTATCATCTTCCTCATATCCACCAGGGTTTGTCTTAGATCCTGCTGACATTTGAGATACTCCTAGTTCAAGTAGTTCATCTCTTAATGCAGCACTTTCTCTTGTAGACATTATTATTCCTGTATATGGAACAGCTAATCTATATACAGCAACTATCTTCTTAAAGTCACTATCACTTACTGGATATGGTGTTTCTTCAAGAGCTGAACCTATTGCTGGTCTAAGTCTTGGAACAGATATTGTATGAGGTCCTACATTATACTTATGATCTAAGTACTCAGAATGGATAAGCGTTGATAAAACATCAAATTTATAATCATAAAGACCAAGTAATACTCCTATTCCTACATCATCAATTCCCGCTTCAAAAGCTCTTTCAATAGCAGTTACTCTATAATCATAATCTGACTTTGATCCACTAACATGCATCTTCTTATAAGTAGGTCTATGATAAGTCTCTTGGAATATCTGATAAGTTCCAATTCCAACATCCTTAAGCTTTTTAAATTCATCAACCTCAAGAGGAGCACAGTTAACATTTATTCTTCTTATATCTACATTGTCATATATAGCTTGAACAGATTCTACTATATGATCTATATGAGTAACCCTTTTATCCTCACCGCATACTAAAAGTATTCTCTTATGGCCTTGCTTTTCTATTGCACCTGCCTCTTCTACAACCTCATTTGAACATAGGGTTCTTCTATGTAGAGCCTTATTATTCACTCTAAATCCACAGTAAAGACAGTTATTAGTGCACTCATTACTAGTATAAAGGGGTGCAAACATTACTATCCTATTTCCATATATTTTTTCTTTTATATACTTAGCAGCCTCAAACATCTTATTTAAAACTTCTTCATCATCAGCTTGAAGAAGTGCTGCAGCTTCATTAGATGTAAGTCCAAAGCAATCCTTTGATTTTTCTATTATATTTAAAACATCTTGCTTAGACACATTCTTTGCATCCTCAAGAATATTATTTATTTTTTCCTCATTAATTATATTTAAAGTATTCATACCCAAAACCTCCCCATTATTTTTGTGTTAAAGCACTCTTTACACTAACTCCTTGAAGCCTTCCAAGCCTTCCAGTCAAAGCCCCTATATCATCATTAGTACCATCTACAATTATAGATATAACACTTAAATTCTTTTCCTTATAAGGTATCCCCATTCTTCCAACTACAATCTCAGCATGTTTACTAAGTAACTTATTAACATTTTCAATACTATCCCTATCCTCAACTAAAATACCAACAACTCCAATTCTCTTATTCATACGAATATCCCCTCTTCTGCTCTAAGTATTAAAATTTATCCCAAATCTAAAAGTTCTAAAGCTCCATCTCAACTAGGTTTCGCTTTATCTTCATTAAGTTTGACTTTATTCTCTTGTTTTAATTTTTGAACTTCTATATGCTTTACTATAATCTAACTCATTATCTAGTCAATCAAACTTTAAAAATTACGTTTATTTAAATGTTAGCTCCTTTTGGTTAATATTTTTCTATAAAATCTAGGTTTAGATGTTTAAATATACGTTAAGAAACTTCATCGTCTGAGTATAGCGAGTTTATGAAGTTTTAGTATATTTAATAAGGCTAAACCTTTGATTTTATAAAAATATTGGCTAAGTAGCGTTATTTAAATAAATGTAATTTTGGTATTAAACTCTAACCAGAAATACAAAAAAGCCCTCCTTAAAAGATAAGGAAAGCCAATAATTTTAATATCACCCTCTCACCTTTTACTCAGATATTTATCCTCGTAATTAGAATTTTTATATTATCCTCTTGATGAATAAATCCATCAGTTAGATTTAAATTATTATGTTAATAGTATTGTCAAAATAATTACAAATAATTTTGTCATTATTTTCAGAATACTATTTTTTTAAAAAAGAGGTCAATATTTAATTGACCTCTTTATATATTATGCTTTTAACAAGATCCACATGCACATTCTTTTGAATTACATTCTCCATCACAAGTTTCTTTGATTGGATATATTTCTTTCTTAGCATAATGAGTGTGAAGTAACTCATGAGCTTTATGTCCATTTGGTTTTCCTAAGAAGTCAGAGTATAACTTTTGAATAGACTCATTCTTATGAGACTTTCTAACAGTCATAAGTGTATCTTCTTCATATAAAGCCTTAGCTCTTTCTACTCTTAAATCTACTTCTTCTCTTACCTTAGCTGAAACTTGAGGCTGTCCTCCACCAGTTACACATCCTCCTGAACATCCCATAACTTCTATGAAATGATAATCAGCTTTTCCTTCTTTAACTAAATCAAGAAGTTTTGATGCAGCTCCTGTTCCATGAACTACAGCTACCTTAACATTCATATCTCCTAGTTTAACTTCAGCCTCTTTTAAGTTATCTATTCCTCTAACAACATTATATTCTATTTCTTCTAAATCTTCTCCAGAAAGTACATCCGCTACAGTTCTAATAGCAGCTTCCATAACTCCACCTGTAGCTCCGAATATAACTCCTGCTCCTGAATAATCTCCGAAGAACTCATCAAATACTCCATCTTCTAATTTATTAAACTCAATTCTAGCTTCTTTTATCATTTTTCCAAGCTCTCTAGTTGTTAGAACTGCATCTACATCTCTTAATCCATCAACCTTCATTTCCTCTCTTGAAGACTCAGTCTTTTTAGATGTACATGGCATTATAGATACCACATATATATCCTTAGGATCTATATTATTTATCTTAGCATAGTAAGACTTAAGTATAGCCCCCATCATTTGATGAGGTGACTTACAACTTGATAAATTATCTAAAAGCTCTGGATAGTAGAACTCACAGTATCTTATCCAACCTGGTGAACATGAAGTTATCATTGGAAGTGTTCCACCGTTTTGAATTCTATTTAAAAGTTCATGTCCTTCTTCCATTATAGTAAGGTCTGCTGCAAAGTTAGTATCAAATACTTTGTCAAATCCAAGCCTCTTAAGAGCTGATACCATCTTTCCAGTAACTCTAGTTCCTATTGGAAGTCCAAATTCTTCTCCTAAAGCGGCTCTTACTGCTGGTGCAGTTTGAACTAATACATGCTTAGTATTATCTTCTACAGCATCCCATACTTTTTCTATATCAGATTTTTCTCTAAGTGCTGCAACTGGACAGACATTTATACATTGTCCACAGTAAACACATGGTGCATCTGCCATACTTACATCAAATGCAGGTGCAACTTCTGTCTCTATACCTCTATTAGTGAATGCTAACGCTCCTATATTTTGAACCTTTGAACATACAGCAACACATCTTCCGCAAAGTATACATTTATTAGGATCTCTTACTATTGATCTTGATAGATTATCTATAGTTTTTTCTTTTCTTTCACCTTCAAACTCAACATCCTTAATATTTAAGTCCTGTGATAGTTTTTGTAATTCACAGTTTCCATTTCTAAAGCAAGCAAGACAATCTCTATTATGATCTGAAAGTATCAACTCAAGGTTAGCCTTTCTAGCCTCTCTTATCTTTCTTGTATTAGTCTTTATTACCATTCCATCTGCTACTGGGTGAACACATGAAGCTTGTAAATTTCTAGCTCCTTCTATTTCAACCAAACACATTCTACATGCTCCAATTTCATTTATATCTTTCAAATAACAAAGCGTTGGTATATCTATTCCTATTTCTCTAGCCGCATCAAGTATAGTATATTCTTTAGGAACTTCTATTTTTACATTATCTATAGTTAAAGTAACCTTTTGCACCATAAACACCTCTCTTTTTATGATTATTGTTTAGATATTGCTCCAAATGGACATTTAGCAACACATGCTCCACACTTTATACAAACATCTGTATCTATTACATGTACTTCCTTAACATTACCCTTTATAGCATTAACTGGACATGCCTTAGCACATAATGTACATCCCTTACATTTATCCTCAGTAACCTTATACTCAAGTAATTCTTGACATATTCCTGCTGGACATCTCTTCTCATTTACATGAGCTTCATATTCATGTCTAAATCTCTTTATAGTTGAAAGTACTGGATTTGGTGCTGTTTGACCAAGTCCACAAAGTGCAGAAGTTTTAATATTTTTAGCAAGCTTTTCAAGCTTTTCTATATCTCCTCTTTCACCTTTACCTTCCGTTATTCTCTCTAATAGTTCAAGCATTCTCTTTGTTCCTATTCTACACGGAGGACATTTTCCACATGATTCTTCAACTGTAAATTCTAAAAAGAATTTAGCTATATCAACCATACAGTTGTCTTCATCCATTATAATCATTCCACCAGATCCCATCATAGACCCAAGAGCTGTTAATGAATCATAATCTATTGGAGTATCTAAATGTTCTTCTGTTAAGCATCCACCAGATGGTCCACCAGTTTGAACTGCCTTAAACTTCTTACCATTAGGTATTCCTCCACCTATTTCAAATATTATCTCTCTTAGAGTAGTTCCCATAGGTATTTCTACAAGCCCAGTGTTTTCTACCTTACCTCCAAGTGCAAATGTTTTTGTTCCCTTAGATTTTTCTGTTCCAATTGATGAGAACCAATCTGATCCTTTTAATATTATCTTCGGTATATTAGCGTAAGTCTCAACATTATTTAGTAAAGTTGGCTTGTTCCATAATCCTTTAACTGCTGGGAATGGAGGTCTTGGTCTTGGCATTCCTCTTTTACCTTCTATAGAATTTATAAGTGCTGTTTCTTCTCCACAAACAAAAGCTCCAGCTCCAAGTCTCATTTCCATATCAAATTCAAAATCAGTTCCAAATATATTTTTCCCAAGATACCCTTTTTCTCTTGCTTGTTCTATAGCTATTCCAAGCCTTTCAACTGCAAGTGGATATTCCGCTCTTACATATACATATCCTTGATTTGCTCCAATTGCATATCCTGCTATAGCCATAGCTTCTATAACAGAATGTGGATCCCCTTGAAGTATAGCTCCATCCATGAATGCTCCTGGATCTCCCTCATCAGCATTACATGCAACATATTTTTGATCATCTTGAGATTTGTAAGTAAATTCCCATTTAAGTCCAGTTGGGAATCCTCCGCCTCCACGTCCACGAAGTCCTGATTTTTTAACTTCATCTATTACATCTTTAGGAGTCATCTCAGTTAATGCTTTTTTTAGTGCTTCATACCCATCTACTTTCAAATAATCATCTATATCCTCAACACCTACGATTCCACAATTCTGAAGTGCGATTTTCACTTGCTTTTTGTAAAAAGGTATTTCTTCAAAAGGTTTAACTTCTCCATTCTCAGTAACCACATCTTTATATAAAAGATCTTTTACTACTTTTTTGCCTATTAAATGCTCATCCACTATTTTTTCTACATCTTCAATTTTAACATGTCCATAAAAAGCTCCTTCTGGATAAACAATAATTATAGGTCCTGCTGAACATAGTCCAAAGCATCCTGCTTTTATAACTTTTATATCTTCTTTTATTCCTCTTTGTTCAAGTAAATTTTCCATTTCATCTAATATTTTAAGAGAACTAGATGAAGTACAGCCAGTACCTCCACAAACTAATACATGGTTTTTATAAGCCATTAGTAGTCCCTCCTTGAATAATTTCTTCTATTATTTAAGATTCAATATTTTATTCGTATTTACTAAGTATTTCATCTATATCATTAACTGTAAGCTTTCCATAAACATCTTCATTAACAGTTAATACAGGTGCTAGTCCACAAGCACCTATACATCTTGTAGCCACTAATGTAAACTTTCCATCCTCACTTGTCTTTCCTACTTCTATGTTGAGCTCTTTTGATACTTTATTTATTATATCTTGAGCCCCTTTAACGTAACACGCTGTTCCTAAACATACTCCTATTACATATTTTCCATTTGGTTGAAGTGAGAATTGAGAGTAAAAAGTTGCAACTCCATAAATTTCAGCAAGTGGAATTTTAAGTTCTTCTGATATTCTCTTTTGGACTTCAATTGAAACACATCCAAATATCTTTTGAGCTTCATTAAGCACAGGCATTAATGGTCCAGGCTTGCCTTTATACTCTTGTATAACAGAGTCTAATTTATCAAAATTCTCTTTAGTGAAAACATCTTTTATCATCATATACCTCCCCATATTTTAAAATATTACTTTGCTTAAGTTATAACAAAAAACAAAAAAATTATGACAAAATAAGTTTGAATGTATATTTTATTATTAGTAGGATTTGTTAATTTATTATCATTTATTTGTATTAAAAATATTATACCATAATTTCAGATTTTTCTGCATTTTTTTTATTTCCAATAATTTAGATGATTTTTACATTTTATTTTTTGTCATTTTTTCTATTATTTCGTTATACATAAATATCATTTTTTGTTGTAAATTCACTTTTTAGTTAATATTTATGTATTTAAATTTTCTAATAATATTTCCTAATTGTTTTTTTGAATTTTCTTTTTATTTCGAATATTCATCTTTAATTTTACATCTTTTTTAGATTTTTGTAAATGTTTTTAAAAATCATTTAGATAATTAAATAACAAAATGCTATTTATGCCAATTTTATTTAAATATAATTTACAGTTTTTTTAATCTTTTTGTTTATGTTCAATTTATTTTTAAATTATTTTTCATTTTTTCTATTTTACTTCTATAATTTTCAATTTTTTAAGTTTAATATATTTGTAATTTATAATGATTATCATTTATTTAAAATCCACTTAAACCTACTTGAGTAATTTTTTAACATTTTATGCGAAAGAATACAATATACTTTTATACAAAAATGTATACTCGCTAACGACCTCATGGGATCCATAGCTTAAAATAGTTGCAAGTATAGTTTTTTCATCAATATTATCTATAGATTCAAAATTATATAATTTACTATAGAAACAAAAAAATACTACATTATCTAAAGATAATGTAGTATTTTTTATTTATCGTTATCTAACTTTTTTATTAATTTATCATTAAAAACTTTAGCAGCATTATATCCCATAGCTTTTTGTCTATAATTTCTAGATGCAACCTCTATTATCATAGCCAAGTTTCTCCCAGGCTTAACCGGTATAGTTATCTTTTCAACAGGTATTCCTAATATATCCATATGTTCTTCGTCTATACCAAGTCTATCATAATACTTACCACCCTTCCAAGACTCAAGATAAACTACCATATCTATTAGTTTACTAGGCTTTATAGCACCAACTCCATAAAGACTTTTTATATCAAGTATTCCAACACCTCTTATTTCCATTAGATATTTTATAATATCAGGTGCTTGTCCTGTTAATAAATGTCCCTCTGTCTTTTTTATCTCAACAGCATCATCGGCTACTAATCTATGTCCCCTTTTTATAAGCTCTAGAGCTGTTTCTGATTTTCCTACACCACTTTCACCAGTTATTAAAACACCTATTCCATAGACATCTACCAATACTCCATGTATTGTTGTAGTTGGAGCTAATTTTGAATCCAAGTAGTTTGAAATCTTATTTATAAATCTAGTAGTACTCATATTTGTTCTTAAAAAAATCTTTTTATGCTTCTTACACGCATCTACTGCATCTTTGCTAGGTTCAAGCCCCCTAGTTAATAAAAGAGCTGGAATATCATAAGAAAACAACTTATCTAGTCTTTCCCACCTAGTTTTTTCATCTAGATATTGAAAATATTCATATTCTCCTCTTCCTACAATTTGTATTCTATCATATGCGAAATATTCAAAGAATCCAGCATACTGAAGACCCGGCCTATTAGCATCAGATGATGTTATATACTTTTCTACATTTTTTGGCATATATACAACCTCTAAATCTAAATCCTCTATCATTTGTTTTACTGATACCTTATTCATGTCATCTTTCCTTTCTATCAAAAATTCGTCTAGTCACTACGTGCTGACTCATGTCGCCAACAATCTGCTTAAATTTACTTTGAGTTGAAAAACTCATATACACTTTTTGCTGATTTTTTGTTCATACCCTCTACGCTCTCAAGTTCATCTAAAGTTGATTTTTTTATATTGTCTACAATTTTGTAATGAGATAATAAATTCATCTTTCTCTTTTTTCCTATATTAGGTATATCATCTAATACCGATTTAGTCATATTTTTAATTTTTAAAGATCTATGATATGTTATAGCAAACCTATGTACCTCTTCTTGTATAAAAGATATAAATTTGTATATATTGGAACTTTTATCTAATTCAATTTCTTTATCAGTTGATATAAGTCCTTTTGTTCTATGCTTATCATCCTTGTACATTCCACATAAAGGAATATCAATATTTTTATCCTTTAAAACTTTTTTAACAGCATTTACTTGCCCTAAACCACCATCAAGTAGTATTAAATCTGGATAATTTCCAGATTCTAATCTTCTACTAACTATTTCCTGCATAGACGCATAATCATTTGGTCCTATTACAGATTTAATCTTATATCTTCTATACTCTTTTTTATCTTTTTTCCCATCTGTAAATACAACCATGCTTCCTACTGAATCTACTCCTTGTATATTAGATATATCATATGCTTCTATTCTCTTTGGCTTTTTATCCAAATTAATTAAATCTTTTATTTGATCTAGAACACCTATAGTCTTTTCAAATCTAATTTTTTCTAAATTAGTAAACTTCTCTAATGACTCTAAGGCGTTTTTCCTAACCATATTTATAAGTTCCTTTTTTTCTCCTCTTTTAGGTATTTTAATATCTACCTTTTTATTTTTAATACCACTTAACCATTTATTTATTATTTCCATATCCTGTATTTCATCTTCTACTATTAATTCACTAGGTATAAATACTCCAGATGAATAAAACTGTTTTATAAAAGAAGACATTATTTCTTCTCTTTCATTATCAAGCACACCTTTTAATATATAATGCTCTCTGCCAACTATTTTTCCATTTCTAATAAAAAATACTTGAACACAAGCTTCGTCATTTGATTTTGCCATAGCTATTACATCTTGGTTTATATCATTAGTAGATACTATCTTTTGTGTTTGTATTATATTCTCAATACTTATTATCTTATCTCTATATTTTGCAGCTTTCTCAAACTCAAAGTTTTTTGAACAGACTTGCATATTCGCTTGTAAATCTTTTTTAAGATTTTTTATTTTACCTGATAGAATCATTATTATTTCATCTATCATTTTCATATAATCTTGCTTACTAATATTACCCGTACATGGCCCTATACATTTTTTAATATGGTAATTAAGGCAGGGTCTTTGTTTTCTCTGTATAGCTTTATTTATATCTATACTACAGGTCCTTATAGGATACATATTTTTTATAAGCTCTAAGGTTTCATTAAGAGCAGTTATATTAGTATATGGTCCAAAATACTTAGCCTTATCCTTTTTTATTTTTCTAACCTTTAAAACTCTAGGATAATCTTCATTTAAAGTTATCTTTATATAAGGATAAGTCTTATCATCTCTTAATAAAACATTGTATTTTGGTCTATACTTTTTTATTAAATTACATTCAAGTATCAACGCTTCAACTTCTGAATCCGTAATTATATATTCAAATTCAGTAATATTTTTAACCATAGATTTTACTTTTAAGGTATGGTTCTTTGATACAAAGTATTGTCTTACTCTATTTTTCAAGGATATAGCTTTTCCTACATATATAACATTTTTATATTTATCCTTCATTATATAAACACCTGGTGAACTAGGTAGATTCTTCAATTGTTCTTTTATGTCAAACATAATTATTCACCCCTTATGACTTATTATAATTAATTTTTATAAATTTTAAAACACTAACTTCGCTTTATGCATTTTACAAAATTTGATAGTTCCAAAAATATTAGTTTGTGATATAATAATAATAAGTAAAGTTTTTAATATAATAATAACTAAACTTAAGGAGTGTGATTTCTGACATGTCCAACGGTGACAGGTCTGTTCCAACCCGAGTCAAAGATTATTCAGCATGTTTATCAATACTATTAATAATGTACTTTATTTCTAGTTTTTTAATCGGAATATTTTAAAAAAGTCTACCTATTTATAGGTAGACTTTTTTAACTCACTTTCTCAGCTTTAGTTTCAAGATTTGGATATCCAAATAATATAGCTAGTATTCCAAATATAAATATTAATATAGGATAGTGTAAATACTTCATTATAGCTAAAGGGGATATAGATGCAAGACCTGCTGCTATTAATATTTGTGCTCCGTATGGAATTAGACCTTGGCAAGATGCTGCAAATATATCTAATATACTAGCACTTCTTCTTGGGTCTATATCATATTCCTTAGCTATATCCTTTGCTATAGGACCTGCCATAACTATTGCTATAGTATTATTAGCAGTACATATATCTACAATACTTACAATAGCTGCTATTCCAAACTCTGCACCTTTTTTTGTTTTTATTCTGCTTCTTATAAATTCTAGGATAAACTGTATTCCTCCATTGAACTTTATAAGCTCTACTACTCCACCAACTATTATAGCTATCATAGCTAAATCTTCCATCCCAGAAATTCCAGTGGCTATAGCTTGTATAAATCCAAATAATCCGAATGATTTATAATAAAGGCCTATAGTTCCTGCAAATAAAATACCTCCACCAAGTATTATAAATACATTAACTCCAAATAATGCTGCTACTAATACAGATAAATACGGTAATACCTTAACTATTTCATAAGTATATTCAGTATCTAAAGTAAGTTGATTTCCAGATGTTATAAT
This sequence comes from Tepidibacter sp., assembly GCF_025210165.1. Classification (GTDB taxonomy): domain Bacteria; phylum Bacillota; class Clostridia; order Peptostreptococcales; family Peptostreptococcaceae; genus Tepidibacter_A. The sequence goes on along the minus strand of NZ_JAOASI010000062.1, from coordinate 5,585 downwards.
ACCTAAAATTATTGCAGTTATAATAGCTGCTGGTAAAGTTATAATAAAGTTAACTTTAAATTTATCTCTCATTTCACAGCCTTGAGTTCTAATAGCTGCAATAGTAGTATCTGAAATCATAGATAAATTATCTCCAAACATTCCACCACCAACTACTGCCCCAAGAGCTAATCCAACTGGTATTGATATCTTTCCTGCAACCCCTATAGCAATTGGTGCAAGTGCTACTATAGTTCCTACAGATGTTCCCATTGAAAAAGATATAAAACATGCAATAATAAATAATCCAACTATTAATAAATTTTCAGGTAGAATAGATAAACTTAAATTTATAGTAGAATCTACTCCTCCCATTTCTTTTGCTACATTTCCAAATGCTCCAGCTAATATAAATATAATTGCCATAAGTATAATATTACTATCTCCCGCACCTTTACAAAAAACATCTATCTTAGTAGATATTCTCTCTTCCTGATTCATAAATAAAGCTACAGCTGCCGATATTAAAAAAGCTACAATAACAGGCATCTTATAAAAATCATTAGTTATAACTCCTGATCCTATAAAAATAATTAAAAACACTGCTAAAGGTAATAGTGCCCACGGATTTCCCGATTTCTTGTTCATAGTATACACTCCTTCACTAAATTAATGTAGTATAGTTGTAAATCGATTTAGGTATTAAAAAAAGTCTTCCCTAAATCGAGAAGACTCTAATAGCAAAACAAACTATCATCATCTTCTCATCTCTCAAAGCTATAAGCTTTGTTGGATTTGGCACCTTTTCAAACCGTTGTTTGAAGGTTGCCGAGACTTCATAGGGCCATTCCCTCCGTCTCTCTTGATAAGAAGTAAAAAAAATTATTTGATTTTCTTATGTTCTAATAATACAGTCCTATTATTAGTTTGTCAAGAAATTATTTTTGAGATTTCTCAAGTGCATTCTGTATAGCATCTGTTATACCCTTAGTGGTCTTAGTTGCACCAGATACATTATCTACGTTATAATCTTCATTTTCCAATACCTCGGCCTTTATATTATTAAATGCCTTTTGAGCATATCCAGCAGTATCATTTTGTGAAATCATTTTTATATCTGTTATTTTATCATCCTTTAGAGTTACTTCAACCTTTATAGTAGAATCCTTACCTTTTCCTTCCCCTATGTAAGTTCCATTTTTATATGTGATTTCTTCATTCATAATACTAACTTCCTTAGATGCACACCCTGTTAAAAATAATGAAGTAACAATTAACATAAACCATATTAATTTAAGTCTTTTCATTATACCTCTCCTCATTGATAATATTTTTCATTTAATCAATATTATCAATTCTTTCTTATTTTGTCAATACCAATAAAACTTATTAAGCTTTTCAATTATAATAGGGTTTACTCAAAATAATTGATATAATATTATTGGGTGATAATATGCAAATATATAGACTATTTAAGATAATATTTATATTGCTAAATAAAAATACAGTTACAGCAAAAAACTTGCTGAACATTTTGAAGTTTCAACAAGAACTATATGTAGAGATATAGATAAGTTCCTCAAGTATTCCTATATACACTATTAAAGGTAGTGGCGGTGGTATTAGTCTACCAATATAACTAATAATTTAAATATGACATACTGTTGTCAGGTAGTATATATTATACTCCTAATATAGCACATTTAAGGAGGAATGAAGATGAAATATGAATGGAGAAAGCAAGCTAAAAATTTATATTTACCAAAAAACAAACCTGAAATTATTACTGTCCCAAGTTTTAAATTCTTTATGATTGAAGGAAAAGGCAATCCAAATAGTGAAGATTTTTCTGAAGCAATTAAAGTGTTGTATTCCTTGTCTTATACTATGAAAATGTTACCTAAAAAAGGTATACTCCCAGAAGGCTACTTTGATTATACGGTATTTCCCCTTGAAGGTATTTGGGATTTAGCTGAAGAGGCAAGAATCTTAGATTCACTAGATAAAAGTAAATTAATTTATACAATTATGATAAGACAACCCGATTTTGTAACTGATACTTTAGCACAAGAAGTTATTGAAATTGTAAAAAAGAAAAAGCCTCATCCCTTACTTGATAAAGTAAAATTTAATAGTTTAGAGGATGATCTTTGTGTTCAAATGTTACACTTAGGCTCTTATGACGATGAACCTAAAACTTTTTCAATTATGGAAAATTATTGTACACAGAATAATTTAAAGCGAAGTTCTAAAATTCATAGAGAGATTTATATCTCCGATGCTAGAAAAACACAACCTGATAAACTTAAAACAATATTAAGATTTAAAGTTGAACCAAGTTAATATAAAACAACATACTAAAAGCAGTTTCATCTTTAATATGAAATTGCTTTTAGTTATTTTCTTTTATTCAATTTTTGAGTAGTTACAGTTACATTGGGATTTTCCTGAAATACTATTTTATTAGCTCTAAACTCATTACCTTTAAAAGAATGATAAATAATAATACCTCCTATATAAGATAAAAACTGAACTTCTATTGCGACCTTAGCTTTTATAGGGTTTATACTATATATTTTTTCTCATTTCTATCTCTGCTTAATGAAACTTTAATATAGTCTTATTGTTCTATTATTATACTGTTTTTATTCTTAGCCTTATAGTATTATTTTTTCTATATTAAATTAATGTGGTAACATTTCAATTTTTATCTAGAATGCTCATTAAATAGCTAATTTAAATCTAAGTCATTTATTCTTAGATATTTTCATATTATTTATTGAAAGAAAAACATAAGAAACATTGCAGATATATACATAATTATGACATAATTAGATATTAAGAAAAATAATGAGTGGGGGAGAAGATATACTAATGAGAAAAAAGGTTTCATATATTTTATTTATACTTATCTTATTCATATGTATATTTGCAAATACAAATGTACATGGCCAGGAATTACAATCAAATTACAATGTGAAAGAAATACTACTCATATCACATGAATATTTACCTCTATTAATCAAATTAGAGCATGAACAAACACACAATAATTGGTTTGGAATTGAATATGACGATCCAAAATTCCACTTGTATATAAAACTTTTTACTAGCCTAACTTTAATCATAGGATGTATTTTAATTATCTGGAATATTACATTAAAAAAAGATGTTAAAGAAAATACTCTCGAGCTTACAAATACCATAGAGAAACTTAAAAGAAGTGAAAATAGAATCAATGCAATTTTTAAGCTTTTACCTGATTTATTTTTCATTATAGATAAGAATGGTATTTTTATTGATTATCAAGTAAACAGTCTTAGTAAATTACAATATAATCCAAAAGAATTTTTAGGCAAGTCCATTTCACAATTATTTAATGAAGAAATTGCACAAAAACTTAGGGAACCTTTACAACATACTATTGAATCAGGAGATATTCAAATTGTAGAGTATTTATTACCAAAGGATGAAGAACCATTGTATTTTGAAGCTAGGATTATTAAATATGATAAAGATGTAGCACTAACCATTATTAGAGATATAACAGAGAAAAAACTTTTAGACATGAAAATATATGACATGAGTATAAGAGATGGCATGACAGGACTTTATAATAGAAGCTACTTTGAAAAACAAATGGAAATAAGAAATGAGAAAAGGGATTTAAATCAATGTGTAATAATATGTGATCTAGATGGTCTAAAGTTTATAAACGATACCTTTGGACATGCTGCGGGAGATGAATATTTGAAAATAGCTACAGATATAATAAAAACATGTTTTAAAAATGTTAATAATATAATAGCTAGGATTGGTGGAGATGAGTTTGGAATTTTAATGGAAGATACATCAGAAAAAGTAGTCCTTAGTATTAAATCTAAATTAAAGAATATTTTAAAAGAAGTTAATAAGAATAGGGGAATGCCTGTAAGTATTTCATTTGGATACTCTATCTCACAGGAAAAGAAGAATGATTTAAAGGAAATGTTTAAGGAAGCTGATGTCTTTATGTATAAGGAAAAACTACATCATAAGCAAAATTTAAAAAAGAATCTTTCTAAGATTATTATTGATATGTTAGAAAAAAAGGATTTTATTAAGAAAGACCATTGTAATAGACTTGAAATACTATCAATAAAACTAGCTAAGGCAGTAGGTATGACAGACAATAAAATCCAAGATATTTCACTTTTTTCCAAATTTCATGACATAGGTAAAATTGGTGTTTCAGATAGTATACTTTTCAAGACACAAAAACTTACGGAAGAAGAATTTGAAGAAATAAAGAGACATACGGAGATAGGCTATAGAATCGCACAATCATGTATAGATATTGCACATATAGCTGATTGGATATTAAAACACCATGAGTGGTGGAATGGTAAAGGATATCCCTTTGGCTTAAAGGGTGATGAAATACCTATAGAATGTAGAATTCTTTCAATTGTAGATGCCTATGATTCTATGACAAGTGATAGACCCTATAGAAATGCTTTAAGTAAAGAAGAAGCAATGGAAGAATTAAAACTTTATAGTAAGGTTCAATTTGACCCTTATTTAGTAGAGGTATTTTTAGATATATTATAATAGTTTCAAGTATAGATGAATATTGTTGGGTCAAATGTTATTTTTTTATTTCTACTTAAGCTCAAATTAAGGTTATTAAAATACCACTCATAGATTAAATATTTTTAATACCCTTAATTTGGTTTTTCCTAGTTTTTATCTATAATAAGATTATTTTTAAGAAATCTCGGGTCTAAAACATCAGAAAATAAATCTTTACCTTTCAAATTATCACAATCTAAATACTTCTTATATTTTCGATTACCGTTAACCACCTCGTTATTTTGATCCCTATATGTAAAATATCCTCCTTCACAAAAATCTCTTTTTAACTTTCCATCTATATTTTCATAAATATAGTTATAAACATACGTTCCGTTTGTATTTGATTCATCACAAAAACTTAAAATAAAATTTGTATTCTGTAAGTCAGATAACTCATCTACATATAGTCTAAATGAAAATTTAAAATTATCATTAAAAATATCTACCTCATCTTCTATTAACATTTCTATTTCTTCTTTGTCTATTTCTAAAACTTTAATTTTATATCTGCAATCATGAATATTTTTACCAGTAACTGAAACAAAAATTAATTCCTTTTTCAAATCATTATCTATATCATAAAATCTTATTACTGGTTTATTACTGGAATCATTCAAAATATTATCGTTATATATTAATTTGTTATTTTTATTTTTTATACTTAGTACATACATTGGGAACTTATTTTCTAATTGGTTATTCTTTGCTATGTTAAATTGTTTGTTATATCCTAAATAACTATAACCATAATCAAAAATATTAGATTCATCATAAGAATCATATTTATTAAAATACTTCTCAATTATTTTGTTTGAATATAATTGATTTAAAATGTCTACGTTACTTAAGGCCCCCCTGTGGTAAGATAGTTGTCGTAGGAAAGAATTAATGATATTCTCGAATAAAGATAATGAAGGAGATTAGACCTATGGCAAAAAACAATAAAAGATATCCAATAGAAGAAAAACAGCAATTGATAAAAAGAATGCTGC
>NZ_JAOASI010000061.1 GCF_025210165.1 Tepidibacter sp. | reverse complement strand
GTCCATTTGGGCATTCTCCTTTGTTTTGTATTTGGTCGGCAAACCTAAATACTATTCTAACAAAGGAGTTTTTTCTTTTCTACTCACCGCTGGAAGCTTTTTAGAACCACCCGCATAGCAGGTGGTTTTCATATATACAAATCAAAAAGAATTTCTTCATATAATCCTCCTATAATGAATCCAAGTTTTATATAATATATTTTATATAAACTCTTTAAATAATAAAAGCTGTAGAACACTTTCTACAGCTTTATATGTTTTTAATAATCAATATCTACATCATCTTCATACCATTCACTGCATGAATTTACTGTAACTGTATCAGCATGTTCTTGAGTTGTTCCATACCCAGCTTCAGATGTATATCTATTGGTCCATTCATGATAAGAAGATGGACTATATAAATACACATTGCTCCATTCTGCATTATGTACATAAGACCCATCATTTAAATTTTCATTTACTTGAGCTAGAGTAGTTTCTCTAGTCATTTCTAAATTAGAATAACTACTATTTATAAAATCTTTTTCAGGAACAAGGTCTCGAGTATCCGAAGTATAAGTTTGTAATGTTGACCAATTTTCAGTATCTACAATTGTAACTGTTGCTTTATCATAACCTGAATATGATTTTATTTCATACATCATATACACTTTATCTGAAGAAGGTCTTATTAAATCTTGATCCCAATCTTGTTTATATTCTCCTTTTTTATCACTCCATACATTGAAATTTATAAAAGAATACCATCCTCTTCCGTCTGGTCCATCTTCTAAATAATGAATCCCAGCATCACTCACTAAAGGATTATATTTACCTTGATAACCATATTCACCAAAGTAAGCATATGGAAAAGTGTTGCCCTCATCCTCAATTCTAACTTTAGGAAGGTTGAAATAACCTGTTGCTTTATTATATCCTTTGTCTGCTATAACAGTCCAATGTGAACCTGTGTGCTCATTTGGATTACCTACAATATCATAACCATAACTACTTTTAGCTAATTTCGGTGAAGTATTTTCTTTAATATCTTCTTTTTTTAATAGCTTGTCGCTTTTTATTTGATGAGGAGTTGGACATATTTTATTACCCTTATTGTCTACTACTATACCATCAACAATCTTATATTCTTCTTCAGAACTATATATTTTTTCTTTATTTTGTTTTTCTTCATATTTTTCAATCCATGTATTAACTAAATTTTGAGCTTCTTTTTTAGATAAATTTTCTTGTTCTATTACAGATTTAATTGTATCACTATGATATTCAAGACTTTCCCAATTTTTTTGGGATATACCATATTTATTGAGAAAGTCTTCATTTATCTTATTTTTATCTAATGCATGTATATTTATAGGCATAGATATAGTTGCTAATAACCCAAGTGTAGTAATTGAACTTACTATTTTTTTTGAAATCTTAATCATCTCTATTTCCTCCATTATTTTAAAATTAAAAGTTTTGAATGGCCATCCTAAAAACTTAATAACTATTTTACATAATTTAAGATACATAATAATCCAAAAATGTTCCAATGTTTTTCAATTTTATTTGGAACATTTTATCAACCTGTATTATCTTATAAGTAACATACTAATATTAGGAGGAATTTTGACATAAAAAAAATAATATCCACATTATTAACTTTAATTTTATTTACATCTTTTTTAATCACACCTATACATGGTCAAGAGAAGAATCTAGTTATTGAAGAAAAAACTGTTGAAACTAAAATCTTAGATATTCAAGCATCTACAAGATCTAATAATTACATAGTGAACTGCGAAGCAATTATAGATGATCTAGGAAGATCACGAATTCTAATAAGTGCACTTACTGAAACAATTTCTAAAGTAGATACTTTAAAATTGAAAGTATCTTTACAAAAACAAAACAGTTCCTCATGGACAACTATACGTTCTTGGAATAAAAGTACATTTGATGATGATGAAATTAACTTTGAAACAGTATATACTAATGCATCAAGTGGAAAGTATAGAGTTAAGGTATCTCATGTTGTGACACAAAATGGAAAAACTGAAACTGAAGAAAGTACAACATCTTCAATAAGCGTAAAATAAGAGCTAGGATTCCCTAGCTCTTATTTTATGCTAATAACTAAATTCTTTAATTCTTTTTCACTACTACCTATAGCCGTATACTTTGTTTCGAACATATCCCATATTATTTTAAATTTATTATCTTTTATTTTTATAACGTTATATTTTAATCCATTTTCTACGAATTGCTTTACTTCCCCATATTTAGGATTCATCTTAATGGAATGTGCATAATCACCTCTAACAGGCTCTTGTTTTATTTCAATAGAATCATTTTCATTTTCATAAACTAATTTTATATATAAAATTTCCTCTTCATCTTCATACCCTAAGCATTTTTCTAATCTATACCCCATTGGGATATGAGAAGGTTTTTTTACTATAAAATCAGTTTTATTTTGAATATCATTAAATTTTAATATCGTTTCACTAGGTTTATTTATGTTTTTTTCTCTCATATCTTCCTCTGGATTTTTATAATCCAAACTTACATCAATAGATTCATCATTTTCCTTATATATAAAGTTTAATATTCTTCTAAAGTTAGCCTGACTTTGATTATGAAAACCAATACTTATATAACTTGATAATACTAGTATAGCTATTATACAAGCTATTTTTTTATTAAAATAACTATCTCTTTCTTTGGTCTCATTCTGTATCTTGTTTTCTATATTATTCCAAACATAATCCATGTTAGGAACATCTATTTTATCTATATCTTCTTTTATGTTCTCTTTTATTATTTCTTCTAGAATATCTTTTTTCATATGCCTCACCCTCTTTCATGACCTATTATACTGCTGATTTTTTCGAATCTTTATATATTTTTAGGTTATCTTTTATCAAATTTTTAGCTCTATATAGTCTAGATTTAACGGTTCCTATACTTATATCTAGCGATTTACTAATCTCCTCATAAGATTGCTCTAAATAATAATATAAAATTAATGCTTGTTTATAATGACTATCTAAACTGTTGATTTGTTCCAGTATATAGCTATTTAATTCTTTATTTTCTAAAATATTTTCAGGTAAATCTAAATCCTTATCATCACACAAGAAAGGAATTATTTTAGAATCATCTTCTACTAAAAGCTCTTTCTTTCTCTTGTTATATTGAGCTTTAGATAAATTAGATGCTATAGCACATATCCAGCTTTCAAACTTATTTTTATCTTTAAGCGTATCTATCTTATTGAAAGCTTGTATAAAAGTATCTTGAACTATATCCTTTGCATCCTCTTCATTTTTAAGAATATAGTAAGCTACTCTATATACTTTCTTGTTATAGGTTTCAAATAGTATTTTATATAATTCTATTTCATCCTGTTTTTTTCTTTTAAAGAATATCCCCATGTAGTTCTCCCCTTTTGATTATGTATATGTTTACAATTAAATTCAACATAAATTTATCATTTCTTACCTTTTATTGCAAATAAATGCTATTTATATGACTTTTGCGTCCGTATATAAGCATTATTTGTTTGTAATAAATTTATTTTTCAAATTAAGTATAGATCTATATAATTCTATATAACTATTTCAATATTTAGTTTATAGAACTTTGACCTCTTTTATCTACTCATATGCTAGTCTGAGAATCTTTAACATACTTTATAATTATCTTTATGTATATATATATACATATACTAAAAAAGATGGTTATTTAAATGTTAGTAAATCTTTTAAATGGATTTCAATAAAACTTATGTTGTATAAATCTATTTAATGCATTCACGGTATTTAAATAACCATCTTTTTCGATTAAAATTCGTCTACTCGCTAACGACCCTTACAGGCTCCGTTGCTCAAAAATACTTGTAAGTGTAGCTTTTTCAACAAATTATATGTAAAACAAAAAATGATATAGTTTTTTTAAGCATAAAAAAAGATTACGTGGCTACGTCCTACTCTCCCAGGGGGCTGCCCCCCAAGTACCATCGGCGCTAAGGAGCTTAACTTCTGTGTTCGGAATGGGAACAGGTGTATCCTCCTTGCTATAATAACC
>NZ_JAOASI010000060.1 GCF_025210165.1 Tepidibacter sp. | reverse complement strand
GATTATAAGTTATATATCATCAAGGCTTGATGTTGAGTATGAGGATTATTCAAATGAGAGGATGTATAAATACTTAGTTCAAATACTTAACACTATTAAACAAGGAAAAGAAACAGAGTCAAATATAAATTATTTATCTAATAGAATAATAATAGATTAAGGTGAGGTGTATATTTTATGGAATATGCTGATGAAAAGATAATAGAGTTTATTAATAAGTCAGAAAAAATGAATGAAGTCAAAAACATTTGCGATGGTGATGTTAAAATCGGAAATAGATATTATACATTTGAAGAATATGGATTTTTTAATGAAAAGTTAAAAATTTATATTCCAAATGATTTTAAAGATATGGATGAAAAATTAAGAGAGTTAAAGTACCCATCAGCGTTCCGTCCTCAAATTATTAAAACTGACGAAACAGGAAGTATTAATATAACCTTAAACAAAATAGACCAAGAATTAAATGAAGATTTGGTAGAAGAACTTACGGATGGAATGAAATCAATTATAAAAAAAATGAATCCTTCAAACGTATTTTATGCACAAGAAGTAGAAGAAGTAGATGGTAAAAATATAGGTTATTTTGAATTTAAAAGTCCTGCATTAGATGGATTTATTTATAACATTATGTTTTTCTTTGAATTTGAAGGTGAAACAATGATGGGGACATTTTGTTGCTTATATAATGACTATGAAAAATGGAGAGATATTACATTTCAAGTAATAAGAACAATACAGGTAATAAAAGAGAACTAAGGGGAGATGAAAAAGTATGAGTGAATTTATATATACATATGCAAATATTTTAATATCACCTTATAAATTTGAGAAGATAATTGACCTTAAATTAACACAAGAATTAAATGAACATTCAAGACTTTATATTAGTGGAATTATACATGAAGAAAATGTAGATCAATATGTTGAAAATGCTAATAATAACGAAAAAATTGAAGTTCATCTTAAAAATGAAAATAATACGTGTGTGTTATTTAAAGGAATTGTTACAAACATAGCTGTTAAGGCTATTGACAATGTTAGAAGCATTACAATAGAAGCTTTAAGTCCAACGTTTTTGATGGATATTAAAAAGAAAAGTCGATCTTTTCAAAATAAAAATAGCAAATATAATGAAATATTTAACTCAATAACAGCCGAATATCCAAATGCTAGTGCCATAGATGAAATTTCAAAAGGTAAAAGCATACAAGGATTACTTGTTCAATATAATGAAACAGATTGGGAATTTATTAAAAGATTAGCATCACACTTTAATGCACCCCTTGTTTCAAAATGTACATTTGATGGAGCAAAATATTACATAGGGATTTCTGACTCTACTAAAAAATGTAATATAGATGAATTTAACTACTCAATAAAGAAAGATTTAAAAGCATATAAGATAAAATCTGAAAATGACATACAAGGAATTAAAGAGCAAAACTTAATAAGCTATGAAATAACAAGTAATAAAATACTTGAACTTTGCAGTCCAGTTGAGTTTAAAAATAGAACTCTTTATGTATTTAAAGCTGAAATAGAAATGAAAAATGGAATACTTTTAAATAAATATATATTAAGAGATAAAAAAGGATTAAGTAGGAGAAAAATATACAATTATTCACTAACAGGAGCCTCTATATTCGGAAATATTTTAGACGTATCCAAAGATATGGTTAAGGTACATTTAGAAATAGATAAAAATCAACCTAAAAATGAAGCTATGTGGTTTGAATACTCTACAGTTTATTCATCTCCTGATGGAAGTGGTTGGTACTGTATGCCTGAAATAGGTGATAAAGTGCGTCTTTATTTTCCAGATGAAAAAGAAAAAAATGCTTTTACAGCAAGTTCTGTGAATCTAGCCTCTTCTGATACTACAAAGAGAAGTGATCCTTCAATCAAGAGTATAAGTACAAAATATGGAAAGCAAATCCTATTTAAAAAAGGTGCAATAGAAATAATAGGAAATGGGAAAATGTTGATGAGGCTTACAGATAGTGGAGGAATAGAAATAAATAGTAATAAAAAGATATCTTTATCTGCTTTAGATGATATAGAAATAAATGGTGGATCTAAAATTGTAATTCAAGGAGATTCAGGAATAGATTTAAAACAAGCTAATGCAACCTTGAGCATATTAGATGATGTAACTATAAGTGGAGCAAAGGTGAATATAGAATGATAAATCAAATAAATAAAGAGGAAGTATTACAAGATTTTATAAAAGATCATGTATATCAAAGATGGCAATATGAATTAAATGAAATTGACAAACGATATAAGCAGGATAAAGAAAAGATTGAAAATGAATTAATATCAGCTTTTGAATTAGCATGTAAAAAATCTTTAAATCTTCAAAATAAGGGAGAAAAAGGTGATATTAAGTATATATACATATCTTTTTTAAGAACAAGTATTATCGAGAATAAATCATTTTATAGAATTGAAACGTATGATGAAAATTGGTTTTTAGATAAGAAAGAATGCTTTTCACTTTGGAACTCTGATTTTATATTTACTTCATTATTTAACCATATGAAAGACCTTGAACAGAAAAAAGTAGATTACTTTTCTAAAATAACATCTATGGATATAGATAGAATAAAATTTCTTGAATCAACAAAATATCACGTTTTAGCTGTAGAATTTATAAAAAATTTAATATTTAATTTTCTAGAAAACTCTAAATACAAAGAAATGGATAAAACTAACGACATATGTATTTTAGCGGGAGAATATATGGACCAAAGCGAAATTCTATATAAAGAAAATGGGGGTGAGTAAATAAAAATGGATTATTTTTTATTAAAACAAGATCAGCGATATACAAAAACACCTTCTATTATAGAATTAGCAAGAAAAATTGATAAAAGAAATATTAATCAGTTAAATGCACACAAAATTGAGGATACCACAATCCTTAATATAAAAGCAGATTCTGAGTGCTACTTTTTAGATATACTAGATAGGCAAATTTACTTAATATCAGATACACTTAAAAAACTATTTGAAAAATACGAACCAGATATTATTTTTAAAAGGATAGCCTTTATAGACACTAAAAAGCAAAAACAGAAAAACTACTTTCTTCCTATATTTGAAGAAATAGAAGCACTAAGCTCAAACTCTGAATTCACTTTGGATAAAAGTGTAATTAAGAAGGTAATATTAGATGAAAAAAAGATAAATAACAGAAAAATTTTTAAGATTAAAGAAGGTACAAAAACATTAATAGTAGTTAGACTTGATGTTGCTGAAAGTATATTAAGACGTGATTTTATAGGTATACATCTTGAAAAATTAGAAATTGAATAAAAGGGGGATAGGCTAATGTCAGATTCATACAAATATGTAGTAAGAGGAGCTAAAATGGAGTGTAGCTGTGGGAGCCATAAAAGAAAAATTAATCTTCCTGTTAGTCACGGCTCATATGTTAATAAAAAACCAATGATGAATGAAGAAGATAACAAGGTAGATAAAAATATTTCATACTTTGGTATATGCGATAGTCCTCAAAACCCTAACAATGAAACTATCTATTTAGTTCACGAAGTTAATGGCAGTACAATCTCTGGCAAGAAATGCTGCCCACAAATTTTTGAAAAATGGGATAATACGAAAGAAAATACAAAAGTAGAAGGAAAATCTGCTCTTACAACAAAATCACAATTAATTTGTGCATATGAAGGAATAATAACATTTGTAGATGACGGACAGCAAGAGGAATAATACAAATGGGGGGTGAGGGTATGACAGGTTTTGATAATATAAGAATAAAATCACCTTACAATATAAAAATAGTAGAAGATATAAAATTAGAGCATAAACTAAATGAACATGCAAAACTATATCTAAAAGGAATAATTGATGAAAATATAAATTTTGATACATCAATAAATGCAACCTTAAACGATGAAATACATATATACGAAGTAAATAACAAAACCATTTTTAAAGGATTAGCTTCAAGTGTAAAGACAATAAATAAAAATGGAGTATATTACATAGAACTACAAGCAATATCAGGAAGCTTTTTATTAGATACTAAGAAAAAAAGTAAATCTTTTCAAGAGACTAACATTAAGTATTCTCAACTTATTAGTGAAACTATAAAAGATTATCAAAATAATAGCTATACAAATAATATTAATAAAGAAACAAAAATAGAAAAACCCATAATCCAATATAAAGAAACAGATTGGGAGTTTATAAAACGTCTTGCAAGCCATTTTAATTCTGTCATAGTATGTGATATAATGGATAAAAATCCTAAATTTCATTTCGGATTACCAAAAGGAAAAAGCCATACAATACCTGATAATATTTCATACAATGCAAGCAAAGATTTATTTGCATTCCAAAAAGCAGGTGGGTATGAAGCGGGATTTCATGATACTGATTTTTTCTACTACGAAATAGAAACTAAGAACCAGTATCAAATAGGAGATGAAATATGGTTTAGAAAAAAACGACTGTATGTAAGTGAAATAAACGCCTATATTGATAAAGGACTTTTAAAATATAGATATAAATTATCTAGACAAAAAGGAATCTACCAAAATAATACATATAATACAAACTTAAAAGGAGCGTCCCTTGAAGGAAAGGTAATAGACACAAAAGCTGAACTCGTAAAACTTCACCTTAATATAGACAAAAACCAACCTAAAGACAAAGCACACTGGTTTTCATTTACACCACCTACAGGAAACGTAATGTATTGTATGCCAAAAATAGGAACCAATGCAAGCCTATACTTTCCTAACAATATAGAAAACAACGCAAAAGTAGTAGGATGCATAAGAAAAAACGGAAGTAGCTGTCAAAAAACTAAAAACCCAAACACTCGCTACTTTGGCACAGAACACGGAAGTGAACTAGAACTAAGCCCAGGAAACATAAACATAGTAGCAGGATGCAAAGAACCCTTAAAAATTAGCTTTGATGACTCTACTGGAATAACAATAAAAAGCCATAAAAAACTAAGACTCAACGCTGGAGAAGAAATATCACTATACACACCAAAAAAAATAATAATAAAAGCACAATCACAACTTTTCACAAAACGAACAAAAGCCTTAAACGGATTTTCAATAGAAAATGAATACCACTTCCTAGGCACTAACGTAAACGCAGATGGTAGTGATAGAACACAATACCCTCCATTTGACGACGAACCAAAACAAGGACAACCACCTAAAAAATCTCCATTCAACTGGGGGAAACTAGCAAAAAACGTCCTTGCAGGATTAGCCGTAGTAGCAGTAGTAACCATAGCAGCAGTTGCAGTAGCTGCAACACTAGGAGCCGCAGCGCCATTAGTAGGAGCAATCGCACTATCAGCAGGTATAGGAGGAACAGCGGCAGTAGCTAGTAAAGCTATCTCCGATATAAAACGAGGAGAGGTAAGCGACACCAGTGATTATATGGCTACAGCTGGAAGAGAAACATTCATAGGGGCATTATCAGGAGCTTTATTTGGACCGTTTGGAGCAGCTTCAACAGTATCAGCAAAAATGATCTTAGGAGGAATAACAAACGGTTTTGAAAGCTGCGTAAGACAAACACTAGAAGATGGAAAAATAGATCCTTGGACATTAGGATTTGATGTTGGAATAGGAATTCTAACAGGTGGAGCATTTCACTATGGAGGGAAAGGGCTTAAAAAACTAGCATCAGAAGGATCACCAGCAGTATCACCGTGGCTTAAAAAAGGTGCAAGCAAAATATTTAATTCAATAGACAACAATATAAATAAATTTACAAAAGCAGGAAATAAATTTGGGAAAAGATATTTAAATAAAGCTCAAAGAATAGCTAAAGAATTTGGAGAAGGATATGCACAAAAAGCAAAGAACCTTGTAAATAGGGTAGATAACTTAGTGCCTCAAAAGGTTGTTACACCAGATGGGCAAGTTTATTATATTAAAAAAAGTGATATTGAACCAACTTCAGGAGGAAGTGGTTCTTCAAATAAAAACACAAATAATAATAAAAACAATAAGCAAAATAAGGAATATACTAGTGACCCAAAAATAAAATTACAGTTACATCAAGCTTCTGAAGAAATAAAGGATTCATTAGAAAAATATAGAAAAGCTCTTATTAAGGGAGAATATGGAGAAGCAAAGGGTATAAGTACTGCTGCTTGTGTTATGGATATAACAGATACATCGAGGAGAGGGTTTGCTGGGAATAAAATGTGGAAAAATAATCCTACCATAATTGATCCTAGAGGAATAGATCCAACAACAATTTGCAAAACATCAGAAGATTATGTTAAATACTACAGAGAATTGTTATCAGATAAATATATAGATGACTTACCAGAGAGTTTCTTTATTGGAAAAGATAAGAAGCTAATGAAGCAAGAAATGGAAGAATTAAGAAAGATGATTGAAAAGACTAAAGATTTAGCAATTAAGGAAGGTAAGTACAATAAGTATGGTGAGCCTAGCTTTGAATTTAAGTGGAATGTAGAAAATTGTGCAGAAATTTGGGCTATGAGAGATGCTATATTAAAAGGAGCTGAAATAGATAATTTAATAATACGTTCAGTACATACATCTGATGGATCGGTTAAAGAATTTTGTGATAACTGTTTAGAGACATTTTATGGATTTTATAATATTGATTAGGAGTGATGTAGATGGAAGTATCAGAAAAAACTTTACAAGTATTAAAAGAAGCAGGATGGTATTCTGGAAGAAAGATAGATGTATTTTCAAGTATAGAATTTCTGAGATTAAAAGGTTTTGAGATTTTTGAAGCTGCAGAAAGGTTTTTAGAGGAGTTTGGTGAATTGGAAATTAAAATTGAATATGAAATTAAACGTAGAGAGGTAATAAAAAGAATAAGATACCATCATACAAACGTTGAAAAAACAATAGGAGAATTAAGAAAAGAGCATTTTGATATAGAAGAAGAGACTGGGGAAAAAACAGTTCCTGTAGGTGAGATTTATAATAGGAACCTTACATTATTTATATCTGAATCAGGAAAGTTATATTGTACAACTGGAAAAGAAGGGGATACAGTATGGGAAGGTTTAGATAATATAATTTGTGAAAAAGGAGGAAAGGATTGGGGAGAATTTTAAAAAGATAAAGGACAGTTTGAAGAAATTTAATATGCTTTCTTTTAGATGAATTTATAAATTACATTATTATACTACAGCAATATTTACTTAATAAAATGTTTTATATATTTTCATTATAGAATGTAAATTTAAATAATCACAAAACACCTCTACCACAAAGTGAATACATAAGTTTTTCTTGTTATTTAATTTTTAAGTTTTCAAGGTGAAATTGATTTTAAAATCTGTTAAGAAATTTTGACTGTTTGAGCGATAGCGAGTTTCAAAATTTTAAGATTTTAAAATCAAT
>NZ_JAOASI010000059.1 GCF_025210165.1 Tepidibacter sp. | reverse complement strand
TTATCATAATTTTTTACTGGTAATTTAAACTCTATTTCTCTTCCTACTTCAAAGTTCATTCCATCTTCAACTTCTTCATAATCGTCAGATGTATCTGAATATTTATAAAGAATATCTCTTATTCCTAAATCAAATTCATTAGATCCTCCACTATCTTCCATAGTGATAGTGTCTGAACCAGCTTTATACCATATTCCATTTTAAGCCTGAGCATAAGCATATAATGTGTATGTGCGTCCTGCACTCATTCCATCATTTACTACACCTTCAACATATCTAGAAGAATATGAACTTCTTGCTGTTCTGCTTTCTACATATGAACTAACTCTATCTGTAGAGCTACCATAATCTCTACCTGTAATTCTTAATTCTCTATAATAATCTGTGTTAAAATCATTGCTTAATTTCACCCTAAAATCACAAGAATCTGTTGTTGGGTTAGATAAACTTAAATATGACATTTATTCTTCACTCCTTTTTTTATGTTTTTTATTTATAATTTATTTTGTAAGTTTTAACTTACTAGCTAGTTTGTTTTGCCTTACACTATATAAAAGGAGTTTTTAAGTTAAATAATCAACCATCTTCTAAATTTTTTTATTATTTTTTATGAGAATCTATGTAAGTATTGAAATAACTTGTTTTACTTCTTCAATGATATGAAATTTTTCTGCAAGATTAGATATTATACTTTGATAACTTTCTTCTTTTTTCTTGATCTCTAGTTTGACTATATTCGCTCTTGTTTTATGGTACAATATGGATAACAATACACTTTAATCTAATGATTAAAATTACTAAAAAATATATTTGAAAGGATTAATAAAATGAAAAAACTTGTGTTATTAATAATAATATTATTATTTAATCTTACTGGATTAGTTGGATGTATCAATGAAAATGAAGCTGACACACTAGAAACTAAAAAACAGATTGCAACCGAAAAACAAATCACATCAGAAGATAAACATAATGATAATTTAGATTCCAATGTTATCATTGAAAAACAAAATAAAAATAAAATTCAAGATGTAGAATCACTCATACCTACAGGATGGAATATTTTAAAATCTGCCGAAGGTGATTTAAATAAAGATGGCATAATTGATAAAGCTGTTGCAATTGAGAAAACTAATAAGACGGAACTTGATTCCCCTAGAAATTTATTAATATTCTTTGGAAATAAAGATGGCTCTTATACGTTATCAATAAAAGCAGAAAAAGCTATTCTTGTTGTAAGTGAGGGAGGACCGTTTGGTGATCCTTTTAAAGATATGGTTATTGATAGAGGATCTGTCTTGTTAAAGTTTTTTGGCGGTTCTAGTAGATGGTATAAAAGATATAGATTTCGTTATCAAGATAATGGCTGGTACTTAATTGGTGCTACAGAGGGTGGTTTTGAAGAGCTTAATGGCGAGATGGTTCCTGACGAAATAGACTATAACTTAATTACAGGTGATTATATAATTACTACACCTAAAGACGGAGAATTAATAAAGATGAAAGGAAACAAAAAAAAGGAACTTTTAAATTTAAAGGATTTTATTGCAAATGAAGCCCTATTTAAATCACCCAAAGAAATTCTACATAATTACATAAGTCTAGATGAGAATATAGCAATGGAAGGAGAACAAACTTTAGAACCTGCATGCGAATCTACAGAAGATTTTTATGGAAAGTGGATAGTTCATAAAGATATTACACCTGGAGGTATACCTGGTATTTATGGCAAGGAAGATATTGATCAAATGTTAGGTACAGAAATAGTTTATTCAAAAGAAATAGCTAGTTATGGGGAACAAATATGCAAAAATCCTTTCTATAAAAAAACGATAGTAGAAGATAATGATTTGATAGATATGTTTAACATATTTTATAGAAATATTGGTATAGAATCTCATAAAGGAATAATAGTAGATGTTTACAAAGATAATAAATTTACTGAAAAAATGGGTGTCCCAATTGGTAGCAAATTTATTATCAAGGATAAAAATACATTAATTTTAAAAGGAAGCGGAATTTTTTTAGAACTTAAAAGAATTAAGTAGTTCTAAAATACATACCCGCTAAAATCTTCTGATTATTATCGTATAACAAAGCATTCTTTTTCACAATATAAAAATAATCTTGAGTATTAATACTCAAGATTATTTTTATATAAACTAATTTTTATTATGGTTTTTCTGGATAATTTCTTGTATAATCTCCTTTTATAAACATTTCTCCTTCATCATAACTACGTCTATAAACCCCCTTATTAAATTCATCACCTACTTTGCACCACATTAAAAATGCATTCATTAATTTTTCACCTGACATTACTTTCTCTTTTGCTATTAATCTATATAAAGTACACACCCCTGGTTCTGTAGATAATGCAGCTCCTTTATTGTATCTAAAATCAACTAAAGCATCAAATTGGTGTTGATTTAAAGTTAGATTATCTTCTTTTATCTTTCTATTAACATAGTCTATGCGCACTTTTAAATCTTTTTTCAATAATTCAACAGCTTCTGGCTTTGTCATAATTCCGAAATGCTCTCCAGGCTTGATAACATGCCCATATCCAATAGTCAAGTTTTGTTTATCCGATCCTCTATATGGCTTTTCTTGGAATGTTTCGTAATCTTTTACAAAATCAATATATTTTTCACTGACATCCATATTCCCTCCAGGAGTAGGCTTACCACCTGTAGGAGGCTTACTTCCACCTACTTCATAAACAAATCTTTCACTCTTTACACTAAATCCATGATTAGATTTATTCATTGAGTCGTATAAAGTTTTAGCATTTCGATCTCCTGGATCTAGAACAGAAAATCTCTTGTAGCCTGATTTATTTGCATCATATCCATTAACAACTACAAAATGATGTGGCATCTCGCATATAGCTGGAAGTCCTTCCAGAATCTTCTCCTCCATGTCAGAATTTCTATCAATTCTGAAAGTTCTTCCATTGTACTTAACGTCTGCATTTGAATACCCTCCGCCACTATTACACTTGCTAGCCATCTGTCTAATAAGAGCTTCTTTTGTATCTGCTCTATCATCCTTTAAATACCAACAAATAATCGTAGCTATTGAAGAAATATAACATCCTGCATTTTTTACTGACTTACCTGAAGATCCTAACATAATATCTGTATAAAGCCCCTGATTAACGTAATATTTAGGAGGTATAATATCTCCACCTGACCAACTAGGGTCTTCCTCTTGAAGTTTTGCTTTTATTTTAAAGTTACAAGATCCACTGCCTTGGTTCTTAATGTATACATAGTAATATACTCCTGCTCTTACATCTAAATCTAGAACCATATCATCTGCTTGGTTGTCTGATTGTTCTGATTCACCTAATTTAGTACTTTTCAAATCTTGATTTTCATATATAAATAAATCTAAATTATTATCTAATTCTCGTGAATTTATCCAGAAATTAGCTTTTCCATTCTGAGCAAACTTAATCTTATACCATTTTCCTTTATCATGTGAACTCATATTTTCGTCATAAACAGTACCGTTTTGAATTTCTTTTGCTTGGATTTTTGATTTTATTTTAAAATCACAAGATCCACCACCACAGTTTTTAATATATACATAATAATATACTCCCGCTCTTACATCTAAATTTAGAACCATATCATCTGCTTGGTTGTCTGATTGTGTTGATTCACCTAATTTACTACTATCTAGATCTTGATTTTCATATATAAATAAATCTAAATTATTATCTAATCCTGCTGAATTTATCCAAAAATTAGCTTTTCCATCACGATCAAACCTAACTCTGTACCATTTTCCTTCTTCAGATGCATTTATACTTTCATTATAAACAGTATCATCTTGAATTTCTTTAGCTTGGAGCCTTGTTTTTATTTTGAAATCACAAGATCCACCATCACAGTTTTTAACGTATATATAATAGTATACTCCTGCCCTTACATCTAAATCTAGTACCATATCATCTGCTTGATTGTTTCCAGGATATTGTATTGATTCACCTAATTTAGTACTATCTAAATCTTGATGTGCATGTATAAATAAATCCAAATTATTAGTCAATCCTGCTGAATTTATCCAAAAATTAGCTTTTCCATTACGATCAAACTTAACTTTGTACCATTTTCCTTCTTCAGATGTATTCATAATTTCATTATAAACAGTATTATCTTCAATTTCTTTAAGTATTCCTACAGGAGCTATATCAGTTTTTTCTAATAATTCTACATAATCACTACCTCTATCAACCCCTGATATATTAAACAATGTCTTAGCTTTAATTGTGTATTGTGTATCACCCCTAAGCCCTATAAAAACAATATTTCCTCCATCTTTTTCTGTAATTTTTGTTCTCTCAAGTTCACCCTTAGGATTATATAGATCTACTCTTACACCATTGTTATTACTCAATAAACCACTTATATTTACCTTTATAGAATCACTTGTCTTTTCAATTACTTTTAGCGTTGGGTGTTTTGCTCTTGTTGTTAAAGGATTCTCATTTGAATAGTCTGACCATCCTTGGTTATTTCCTGCTTGTACTGATACAAGATGAGTTACTCCATATTGTAAGCTTCCACTTGGAATTGAATAATTTGTATCTGAAGTTTCGTAATATGTAGTATGACTATCATATTCTCTTCTTACCTTTAATCTATATCTAGTTGCACTCGCTACACTTCCCCAGCTAACTTTAAATCCACCTTCATAAACTTCTTCAGTTCTAGGTGCAGATGGTATAGATGGAAGTGGCACATTGTCAATTTCCACTGATAATTCTACATAATCACTATCTCTATTAGCCCCTGATATACTAAATAATGTCTTGGCTTTAATTATATATGTATCACTTGTAAGATTATCAAAAACAATATTTCCTCCATTTGTGTCTATATTTTCTTCATCAAGTATGTCTATATCTTCTTCATCAAATATATCTATATCTTCTTCAATTATGTCTATAGTTTTTCTTTTTACATATATACCCCTATGATCATATAAGTATACTTCTACACCATCTTTATTACCTGATAAACCACTTATATTTACCTTTATAGAATCACTTGTCTTTTCAATTACTTTTAGCGTTGGGTGTTTTGCTCTTGTTGTTAAAGGATTCTCATTTGAATAATCTGACCATCCTTGGTTATTTCCTGCTTGTACTGATACAAGATAAGTTACTCCATATTGTAAGCTTCCACTTGGAATTGAGTAGTTTGTATTTGAAGTTTCGTAATCTTTAGTCTCACTATCACCTTCTTTTCTTACCCTTAATCTATATTTAGTTGCACTTACTACACTTCCCCATCTAACTTTAAATCCACCTTCATAAACTTCTTCAGTTCTAGGTGCAGATGGTATAGACGGAAGTGGTATCTTATCAGTTTTTGCTGATAATTCTACATAATCACTATCTCTATTAGCCCCTGATATACTAAATAAGGTCTTAGCTTTGATTATATATGTAGTGTCATTTGTAAGATTATCAAAAACAATATTTCCTCCATTTGTACCTGTAGTTTTTGTTGTTA
>NZ_JAOASI010000058.1 GCF_025210165.1 Tepidibacter sp. | reverse complement strand
TCTGTAAATATTTTATTACTCATTTTATCTTCCACCATTCGTCTTTTTTTCTATTATACATAAAAATACCCTATAGAATAGACTTTTTTTAGTGTCCACTCTATAGGGTACAGTATATACCGTTCATGTATTAAATATTTCTAATAGAACTAAGTATTACGTCTTATTGAATATCTTAAAAGTTCTAAACTCGCTACGCTCAGACAACGAACTTTCTTAACAGATATTCAAACGTCGTAATACAAGTTCTATATAAAAATATTTAAATCATTCGCTAATATTTGAATACCCTTCATTTTTAAATTTAATATGATATGATTATATTGAAAAATATAAGGAGCATTGAAGGGGGGGGGGGTGAATTGATAAAAAATGAAAAAACTTAAAATATATGAACGTATATTATCTATAATTACTTTAATAGTATTTTTTGTAGTATTTATATATTATAGAGATAATATTACCTTAAGCTGTATATTAGCATTGTTGCTTTGGATAGAAGCAATTATATTAATATTAAGATTACGTACCTTACCAAAGCCTGATTATTATATTCATAAGCCTGTTATAGCTAAATATTTTAGAGGAATTATAGCAATTATTTGTATAATAATGCTAATCAAATATATATTTATGATTAATACTAAGGGGTTTAATAAAGAGTTTGATGGATTTATTATTATATTTACGCCAATGATGGTAAGAAATTTATTTAGTGATGATAGAAGAGTATACTTTTATGATAAAGGACTAGTATTTAATGGAGAGATATTAGAATTTGATAATATAGATTCTTTTGTATGGGAAAAAGATAAAGATTACAAGCTTAATGTTAGTTATAAAGACAAAGAATATAAGATAGAAGTACCTGAGTCTAAATTTGAGTATGTAGATAAAGTATTAAAATCTAATGTTACTTTGTAAAATAAAAAATTCGTAAAACAAAAATGTTATAATTTCATTAAGCATAAATAAAGTATGAAAAGAGGGATTATATGAGAAGTGAGATAATTAAAATCCTATTAGAGAACAAAGATGAGTTTGTATCTGGAGAATATATATCTGAAAAGCTAGGGATAACAAGAAGTGCTGTTAGTAAGCATATAAAGAATATAAAGAATCAAGGTTATGATATAGAGTCTATAACTCGAAAAGGGCATAAGATAATTGAGTGTCCTGATTTGTTGAGTGAAAGTATTGTAAAGCATGATTTAAATACAAAATTTATAGGAAAAGAAGTTATACATTTTGATACTACAGAATCTACTAATGACTATGCTAAAAAAGTTGCTGTAGAATCAATTGATGGGACTATTGTTGTATCGGAAGATCAGACAAAAGGAAGAGGTAGAAGAGGTAGACAGTGGCATTCTATTAAGGGAGAGGGGATATGGTTAAGTATTATATTAAAGCCAGATATATATCCACACAAGGCTCCTTTTATAACTCAAATAGCTGGGGCAAGTATTGTAAAGGCTCTAAAAAAGCTTAAAATAGATGCTTCTATAAAGTGGCCAAATGATATTATTGTAAACAACAAGAAGATAAGTGGAATATTAACGGAGCTTGGAGCGGAAATAGATAGAGTAAATTATATAGTACTTGGTATTGGTATAAATGTTAAGACTGTGGATTTTCCTGAGGATATAAAGAGTATAGCGACTTCTATATTTAAAGAAGGTTATAATGTAAAAAGAATTGATATATTAAAGAATATATTAGAAGAATTTGAAGTTTTATATCTGGATTATATACAAAAAAATGATAAATCCAGTTGTATAAAAATATGTAAAGAAAATTCAGCTATACTAGGAAAAAATATATATATAATAAATAATGATAAAAAAAGAAAGGTTAAGTGTATAGATATAAATGAAGCAGGAAATCTTGTGATAATAAATGAAGATAATGATATTGAAGAACTAATAGCTGGAGAAGTATCTATAAGAGGCGAACGTGATTATATATAATTAATCAAAAATTCGATATTGAAACTTGTATACAATATTGATAAAATTAAATAGTTACGGCTGACATCCAAATTGGAGTTTGACCGTATTTATATAAATTAAAAAAACAAAAGTCTGGCATCTATATGAGCCAGAACCGGAGGTGTAGAAATTGATCGCTACAAGAAGTTTAACAACAAGAAAAATGACAGTTATAGGAATGCTAGGAGCCATTTCTATAGTGCTGGGTATGACACCGCTAGGATTTATACCTATAGGCCCTACAAAGGCCACTATAATGCATATACCAGTAATTATTGCAGCTATGATTGAGGGTCCTTTAGTTGGTGCTATTGTTGGTCTTATATTTGGTATATTTAGTATGATACAGAATATAACAAACCCAACAGTAATATCGTTTGTATTTTGGAATCCATTAGTATCTGTACTTCCAAGAGTGTTAATTGGTATAGTTTCTTATTACTCTTATATATCTATTAAGAAAATATCAAAAAACGATATATTAGCAGTAGCTTTTACTGGAGCTATAGGAACGCTAACTAATACTGTAGGAGTTCTTTGTATGATTTATTTACTTTATGGGGTTAGATTTGTTGAGGCTATAGGACAGGATATAAGTTCTGTAGGTAAGATAATTATGGGAATAGGAATAACTAATGGTATACCAGAGATGATAGTTGCTATTTTAATAGTAATAGGAGTAATGAGGGGACTTAAGTTCATATCAAAATAGAAAGAAGGTAAGAAGTATGTTACTTGTATTTGATGTAGGAAATACAAATACAGTATTAGGAGTTTATGAAGGAAAAAAATTAAAGCATCATTGGAGAATAAGCACAGATAAAAATAAAACCTCTGATGAATATGGAATGCTGATAGATAGTTTATTTAAATATGAAAATATTAAATTTGATAATATAAAAGACGTTATAATATCGTCTGTTGTACCTAATGTTATGTATTCATTAGAAAAGTTTACTAGAGATTATTGTAAGAAAGAACCTTTGGTGGTAGGTCCGGGAGTAAAAACTGGAATAAATATAAAATACGATAATCCAAAACAGGTAGGAGCAGATAGAATAGTTAATGCTGTTGCAGGTTATGAGAAATATAAAACATCTCTTATATTGGTTGATTTTGGAACTGCCACTACATTTTGTGCAGTATCAGATAAAGGAGAATATCTAGGCGGAACTATATGCCCTGGGGTGAATATATCTAGCGAAGCTTTATTTAAAAAAGCGTCAAAGCTACCTAGAGTAGAGCTTATAAAGCCTGGTATGACTATATGTAAGAACACTGTAGCAGCTATGCAATCGGGTATAATATACGGATATGCAGGTCTTGTAGATAATATAGTCAAAATGATGAAATCGGAACTTAAAAGTGATAATGTAAAGGTAATTGCTACAGGAGGGTTATCTACGCTTATAGCTTCAGAATCTGAGGGAATAGATTACGTAGATAAATTTTTGACACTAGAAGGTCTTAGAATAATATATGATAGGAATAAAGAATAGTTAAAATTGAATTGGGCTAAAATCCCAATTTTTTTTATATATTAAGAAATCATATAATGAATTTCAAATGAAGGTGATTTTATGAAAATTGGAAATATAGATATAGATAATAAGGTATTTTTAGCTCCTATGGCTGGAGTTACAGACCTTCCATTTAGACTTTTGTGTAAAGAAATGGATTGTGGACTGCTATATACAGAAATGATAAATGCTAAGGCTCTTTGCTATGATGATGATAATACTAAATTTATGCTCAAAATAAATCCTAAGGAACATCCCGTTAATGTTCAAATATTTGGATCAGAGGTTGAATATATGGGAAAAGCTGCATATATATTAAATGAGTATCCAAATGAACTTCTTGATATAAATATGGGTTGCCCTGCTCCTAAAATAGTTAAAAATGGAGATGGATCAGCTCTTATGAGAAAACCAAAACTTGCATCACAAATATTAAAAGAAGTAGTTAAAAACTCTCAAAAGCCAGTTACGCTTAAAATAAGAAAAGGATGGGATGATAAAAGCATAAATGCTACTGAAATAGCAAAAATAGCAGAGGATGCGGGGGTTAGTGCTATAGCTGTTCACGGTAGAACGAGAGAAGAATTCTATTCAGGAAAGGCAGATTGGGATATAATAAAGGATGTCAAGGAATGTGTGAGTATACCTGTAATAGGAAATGGAGATATATTTGAAGTTCAAGATGCGGTTGATATGATAAATAAAACAAATTGTGATGCTGTTATGATAGGAAGAGGATCACAGGGAAATCCATGGATATTTAAGAGGGTTTCACATTATATGAAAACAGGCGAAGTTCTTCCTGAACCTACCAAACATGAAAAGCTAACCACAGCTATTAGACATTTAAACATGTCGATAAAATTGAAAGGTGAGTATGTAGGAATTAGAGAAATGAGAAAGCATTTAGGCTGGTATTTAAAAGGCCTCAAAGGATCAGCTAAAGTCAGAGATGAAATTAATAGACTCGAAAGTTATGATGAAGTTAAAGATAAATTAACATCTTATTTGGAAGAGTCCTTGACATAGCAAAAATAGTAATTTATAATATTTCGCAAATGCTAAAATAATATTCAATTTAAATCAAACATTATTTATTTAACATAAAGTGAAACTTAATTCAGATGGAGTTTTTACTCCAGCTGAATTTCTAGTTGTGTAAGTGACTTTTGGAATAGAGTGAAACTTGCTATTAATTTAAATTAATAATAAATCGGATTATATAAATCTGAATAAAAAAGGAGATGTGGGAGAATGGATACTAATAAAGAGGTATTGTTAACTCAAGAAGGTTATAATAAGATAGAAGATGAATTAGAATTTTTAAAAACTGTAAGAAGAAAAGAAGTGGCAGAGAGAATTAAGGTTGCTATATCTTTTGGAGATATATCTGAGAACTCAGAATATGATGAAGCTAAAAATGAACAAGCTCAACTTGAAGAGAGAATATTAAAGCTTGAAAATATGCTTACAAAAGCTGTTATTATAGATGAGAGTCAAATAGATTTGAGCGTAGTTACTATAGGTTCTGTAGTTAAAGTTAATGATATAGATTTTGACGAAATAGTAGAATACACTATAGTAGGTTCAGCAGAAGCAGATCCATATGAATTTAAGATTTCTAATGAATCTCCTGTTGGAAAATCTCTTTTAGGAAGAAAAGTAGGCGATAAAGTAGACGTTCAAGTTCCTGATGGAACAGCTAAGTTCGAAATTTTAGAAATTAAAAGATAATATGGAGGGGAATTAAATGTCTGAAGAATTAAATTTAAATGAAATGCTAAAAATAAGAAGAGAAAAATTATCAAAACTTCAAGAAATGGATAGAAATCCATTTAAAGCAGAAAAATACAACTTAACTCACCACAGTGTAGAAATAAAAGATAACTTCGAAGAATTAGAAGGAAAAGAAGTTTCAATAGCAGGTCGTTTAATGAGTAAAAGAGTTCAAGGTAAAGCATCTTTTGTTGATATACAAGATCAAGATGGAAGAATTCAATGCTATGTAAGAAAAGATAGAATAGGTGAAGAGGATTATGACTTATTTGTAACTTATGATATTGGAGATATAGTTGGAATAAAAGGTGAAGTTTTTAAAACTAAGAAAGAAGAAATATCTGTAAAGGCAAATGAAGTAAAGCTTTTAAGTAAGTCACTTCAAATACTTCCAGAAAAGTTTCATGGACTTAAAGATCCAGATTTAAGATACAGACAAAGATATGTAGATTTAATAGTTAATCCCGAGGTTAAAAAAGGCTTTTTAATAAGAAATAAAGCTACTAAAGCGATTAAAGAATACTTAGATAATAGAGGATATTTAGAAGTTGATACACCAATACTTAATACTATAGCTGGTGGAGCATCTGCTAAGCCATTTATAACTCACCATAATACTTTAGATATAGATATGTACTTAAGAATAGCTAATGAGCTTTATTTGAAGAGATTAATAGTTGGTGGATTTGAGAAAGTATATGAAATGGGTAGAATGTTTAGAAACGAAGGAATGTCTATAAAGCATAACCCAGAGTATACTTGTATAGAATTATATGAAGCTTATGCTGATTACAAAGATATGATGGAAATGACTGAAAATATAGTTGCACATGCTGCTCAAAAGGCTCTTGGTACTACTAAAATTAACTACCAAGGAACTGAGATAGACTTTACTCCTCCGTGGAATAGAATGACTATGCAAGAAGCAGTAAAGAAATATGCTGGTGTTGATTTTGATGAAATCAAAACAGACGAAGAAGCTATGAAAGTAGCAAAAGAAAAAGGATTAGAAATAAAGCCAGAAATGAAAAGAGGACATGTTATAAATGATTTATTTGAAGAATATGCAGAAGAGCACTTAATTCAACCAACATTTATAACTCATCATCCAGTAGAGGTATCTCCTCTTGCTAAGCGTAACCCTGAAGATCCATCTATAACTAATAGATTTGAAGCATTTGTAAATACTTGGGAAATAGCTAATGCGTTCTCTGAACTTAATGATCCTATTGATCAAAGAGGAAGATTTATGGATCAATTAAGACAAAGAGAATTAGGAGATGACGAAGCCCATATGTTAGATGAAGACTTCTTAAATGCATTAGAAGTAGGTCTTCCTCCTACAGGTGGACTAGGAATAGGAATAGATAGAGTCATGATGTTATTAACTAATTCAAGTTCTATAAGAGATGTAATATTATTCCCAACTATGAAACCTATAGTAGATAAAGTGGAAGAATAGGTATAACATATAAAAGAATAGGTATATATACACTCCCAGACTTTATTAAAGTCTGGGACTTTTTTATCAAACATAAAAATAGGGTAAAATGTTGAAATTTGAATGTTAATTAATAAAGGAAAGTATGATAATATATAGAATAATATACAGAGTAAAATAAGTAAAATTAATTTTGACCTTAAGTTTTTGACAAATAAAAAAGAAAAGGGGAAGTGAGATGTTGATAAACTGGATATGCCTAATATGTATAGTATCTCTTGTTACCCAAGTAATTATGTTTCTTTATTTTAATGCATTATCTGATATGAAAAGAAATAAAATAGTTAAAAGAAAAAGAAGAGAATCTTATCAAAATAAATATTCTAAAACGTCGAATCATACTGATAAAATAGCTAAATAAAAAATTCGTCCAAATATTATAATTTTTACTGATTCTTTAAAAAAAATAAAAAAAGTGTTGACGAATATATCAAAAGGTGATATATTATTACTTGTCCTCAACAACGAGGCAAACACGAAACATAAAATGAACTTTGAAAATTAAACAGTAGGTTATAAATAAATCACAACAGTGATTTTCGCAAACAACACATTAAGTCAGTTTACTGAGTACTGACAAACTTTTATTTAAGAGTTTGATCCTGGCGCAGGATGAACGCTGGCGGCGTGCCTAACACATGCAAGTCGAGCGGAGATTATAAAGCTTGCTTTATAATCTTAGCGGCGGACGGGTGAGTAACGCGTGGGTAACCTGCCCTATAC
>NZ_JAOASI010000057.1 GCF_025210165.1 Tepidibacter sp. | reverse complement strand
TAATTCGTATCTTGCATGTAATGTTCTTGTTATAGCTGCTGTTAATGTTGTTTTACCGTGGTCAACGTGTCCTATTGTTCCAATGTTAACATGCGGCTTATTTCTTTCAAATTTAGCTTTTGCCATTTTAAATTCCTCCTTTAGATTTCATAAAGTACATTTGTCATTCCATTCTTAAAACAAAACTTTTGGAGCCCACGAGCGGACTTGAACCGCCGACCTCCGCCTTACCAAGGCGACGCTCTACCAACTGAGCCACATGGGCACTCTAGACTTTCGTTAAATATTTTACTACTCATAAAAAGTAAAGTCAATACGTTTTAATCATTTCTAGACTCTAAATATTTCTCCAATTTTCTTTTAACTCTTTGTAGTGCATTATCTATTGATTTTACATGTCTTTGTAGTTTATCGGCTATTTCCTGATATGATTTACCACTTAAGTATAATTCTAGAACCTCAAGCTCTAATCCACTTAATATTTGACTTATTTTAGTTTCTATATTTTTAAGTTCTTCTCTACTTATTATCAATTGTTCTGGATCAGTTATTACGCTTGTTGTAATTATATCCAAAAGAGTCCTATCTGATTCTTCATCATATATTGGCTTATTTAAAGATATATACGAATTAAGAGGTATATGTTTTTGTCTTGTTGCTGTTTTTATAGCTGTAATTATTTGTCTAGTTATACACAGCTCTGCAAAAGCTTTAAATGATGATGTTTTATCCTCATCAAAATCCCTTATAGCTTTATATAGTCCTATCATTCCCTCTTGTATTATATCTTCTTTATCTGCCCCTATTAAAAAATAAGATCTAGCTTTAGCTCGTACGAAATTTTTATATTTTTTTATTAAATATTCTAAAGCTAATGTATCCCCCTTGCTAGCTTTAATTACAATTTTTCTTTGATCTATCTCTTGTTGATAATAGTCATTTTTTTCTTGTGCAACCAACATTTATACTCCCCTCCAATAGGAAACCAAAATTTTATCCGAATAAGTACTTTCCCGAATATTTTTTCATCAATTATTATAGATAAGATTACCGCCAGAGTCAAGCTATTTCAACGGTTTCTCCTTATTTTCTCAAGTTTCGACAATGTTTCTTCATCAATGAGAGAGTCCAATGTATTTTTTTTGGTTTTTTTCTGAATTATTTTTTTTGATATTTTGGATTTAGCAAAATCAACTTCCATTTTTAATTCCCTAGCTGAAATCCTTATTGCTCCTTTTCCTAATATTATCTGTTGCTCTGCCCAATCATTAGTTGCAACTTTAATAATATCTCGTTTGCTCATTTGGCTTATAAATTTTTCTATATAGCTATCTGCTGTTTGATTTTCTTTTGTATATACAGTTTCTAAGTTTTCATATTCTTTAAATACACTTCTAGAACCTTTTACTAAATATGCATCAAATACTATTATGACCTTTATTCCATTATAAGATGCATACTCAACCATAATTTCTACTAGTTTCTGTCTTGCCATTTCTAAGCTTTCATTAGCTATTTTTTTCAATTCTTTCCAGGCATTAATTATATTATATCC
Source organism: Tepidibacter sp. (assembly GCF_025210165.1). Taxonomy (GTDB): domain Bacteria; phylum Bacillota; class Clostridia; order Peptostreptococcales; family Peptostreptococcaceae; genus Tepidibacter_A. The sequence goes on along the minus strand of NZ_JAOASI010000057.1, from coordinate 1,078 downwards.
ATCTAAAATCAGGTATTCTTTCACTTTATCCCTCTTTGGTTTCTATTCTTTGCTTAAATGCCTCATATAACATTATAGATGCTGCTACAGATGCATTTAATGATGTTCCATTCCCTACCATAGGTATTTTCACTGTAAAATCACAATTTTCTTTTACAAGTCTTGATATCCCAGATCCCTCACTACCAACAACAATTCCTAAAGGACCTGTTAAATTTTGCTTATAATAATTTTGACCATTCATATCAGCTGCTGCTATCCAAAGACCATGTTCTTTTAACTTCTTTATAGAACTAACCAGATTAGTTACTTTGCATAGAGGTACATACTCCACAGCACCAGCAGATGCTTTTGCTACAACAGGTGTTATAGATGCCGATCTTCTCTTTGGAACTATAACTCCATGTGCTCCAACCGCATCAGCAGTTCTCATTATAGAACCTAGATTGTGTGGATCAGTTATTTCATCTAATATGACAATAAACGGATCTTCATTTTTTTGTTTTGCTATTTCAAGTATTTCTTCTAATTCATAATATTTATAGTCATTACCCAAGGCAACAACTCCCTGATGAGAATGCGACTCACTTATCTCATCTATTTTCTTTCTATCAACATATTGAACTACTATACCTTTATCCTTAGCCATTCCAATAATCTTCTTTATAGATCCTTCAGTTGTTCCTTTTGCTATTATTACTTTGTCTATATTTCTATCACCTTTTAAAGCTTCTATTACTGGATTTCTTCCTTCTATTTTCACCATAAAATCACCTCTTATAACTGCTTAAATTTTTCTCTTATCTCATTCATTTTGCCACAACTCATCTTTCCTTCTGGACATGCTCCAACTATACAATTAGGTCCGATATTTTTAAATATAATAGGAGCTACCTGCCTTACTTCTTTTAGCATCAATGTGGCCATTTGCCTTATTATAGTGATAGGTAAGACTTTGAAGTTATCTCCATCTTTTCCCCCACTCCACACCGTACGTGCGACTTTCACCGCATACGGCGTTCCATCAACCTTAAATTTTTAACAGTTCGATTTTACATTTCTTACGAAGTGTGTTAAT
>NZ_JAOASI010000056.1 GCF_025210165.1 Tepidibacter sp. | reverse complement strand
GTTGTTTCCGAAAATCACTGTTGTGATTTATTTATAACCTACTGTTTAATTTTCAAAGTTCATTTTGTGTTTTGTGTTTGCCTCGTTGTCGAGGACAAGTAATAATATATCACCTTTAAAACATTTCGTCAACACTTTTTTTTAAAGTTTTTATTATTTTTATATTTTCTAGAGTTACACGCTCTAAGACTCTATATTTAATCTTATTTAAAATTTTTTTGTGCATTCAGTTGAATATTTATATCTATGATTGAAAAAAATAATATTAAAATCTATAATTTTCTATTTATTATTAAAAAGGTGGTGCTCTTATGAATGATAAATTAAATCATTTAAAAAAATTATATCAAGATGGATATAGATGTATTTATTATGATTCTACTAACCAAAATACATTTTCTGTATATCTAAAAAATTTTGAAATGGAAAGAAGTGAAGTAGTAGAATTACAAGATTCTACAGAATTTGATGAGTTAAGATCGTATATAGATGGTTTTAATTTTAGATAGTCATAAAATCCTTAAAGGAGCCAATAGGCTCCTTTATGAGAAAGCAAAAATCTCTAAGACTCTGCTCTCTTATTTAATTAAGCTTTACTTTATAATGCACTTTCTTTAGTAAGATTGTTTGCTATTTTTTTTATAAGATCCATTAATTCTTTTCTTTGCTTTTCATCTTTGTCTATTCTATCTATATATTGATCAAAGTATAATATTTTTTTATTTTCCATTTTATCACATCCTATATTCAGTATGTATTCTTATATTTCTATTTTTTTATCTTTATTTCCTTCTTTAATTTGTAAAATTTTTGTTATAAAAAAGTTTTTCTTTAAAAGAATCTTAAATGTAAACTTTTTTGAAACTCATAACGAAAATTATATTTATCCATAGCTTAAATAGGGATATACTTTACTATTCGTTATGAAAATAAATTATGTTTATTTAAATTTTACTCAAATATAGTCTGTGTTATACTTTCATTTACGAATTTAATGATTTTATCTCTAACTCCTTTAAATCATTTATTATATCTATAAATTTCTCATCTTTCTTGATTAAATCAAATTCTGGTTGCTCAAAAATCTTAAATATATTCTCATATAAATTCATTGTTATTTTACGTTCTCCTCTTTTAAGTTCATTAAAGCACCAGATAGAATTAAATTCTCTTAGTTTATTAATATCATTAATTTTCATGTTTTCTATCATATTTTTAAGCATATCAATTGCTTTTTCCTTTTCATTAAGAAGTAGATACATTTGGGCAAAATTTAAGTACTCTGGTGATAAATCCCAAAGTGAATCTTCTTCAGAAGAAATAATTTTTTTTATATTAATAGCTAAATTGTAATATTTTTCTACCATATTTAAATCTTTTTCATATTTAAGATATGAATTAGCTAATCCCATACATACATGACTCACATCATTTATACCTTTATATAGCTTAGTTTGAAATAATTCTCTACCTTTCTTTAATTCATTTTTTCGAATATATATACTTGCAAGTATATCATTTGGTTCAAGTTCAGTTTTATAAATTTTATTTAAAACCTCTATAGCTTTATCTTCCTCTCCAATTAATGGGTAAAGAGCTCCAAGTTGAAATAATGCTTCCTCAACTGATTTTGTTTCTGTACAATTTTTGGCTACATCTTCAAATAACTCAATGGCATAAGCTATCATATCCATTATTTTCTTCTCATCGCTTCCCTTCCATGAATAAATAGTAAATAAAAAAGCTATTCTAAGTTTCAAATAATAGCTTGATGGATATTTTAATATATATTCTTTGCTTTTATCTATTACTTTATCTAGATCACCACTACTAAATATCTTCTCATATTTACTAAATATTTTCATTACTTCCTCATCTGAAATTTCAATCTTAAAATTCAATAGTTTATCTATGGAAACATTGAAAAAAGTCGCAAGAATAGGCAGTAAAGTTATATCTGGATAAGAAATTCCACTTTCCCATTTTGATACTGCTGCTGTTGATACGCCAATAAACTTTCCTAATTGATCTTGAGTAATTTCTTTTTCCTTTCTTAGTTTAAAAATAACTTCACCTATTGATAGTTTATTCATACTTTATCACTCCATAGTTTTATTTAAGGCCTTATACACCTAGTATAGCCTAATATTATCTCTATACCAATGGATTCATAGTTGAGTATTGCATTAGAAATTTAACCATAGGTTAAGTTACTATAAATTATATAATTTCCTTAAGCATAAAAAAGGAAATACAGTAACTTTAGACGAAGGAAGAATATATTATGAGGGAAATTTAGATAAATAGATTTATTTTACAGTAAAGGAGATCTGATGTTTTATGAAAAAAAGAAACTTTATAACTTATATTGTATTCTTAACTATTTTTGCAATTCATATTTTCGGTTCCACTAATAATATTTCCACTGGACAAATTCAAAAAATTTATAAAAAATCTCAAAACCAGATTATTTATACGATAAAATTTAATGACTTGAAAATGATGTGTTCTAAAAATATATATTCTTCAATAAAAAAAGACAAAGAATATATTGTAACCTATAAATACAATGTGATTTTTCCAAACTTTATTTTTATAAAAAATATAAAAATTATTAATTGATATATCCACATACTAAAAAGATGGTTATTGTAGAGTAGGGAGATGATTTCTCATCTCCCCCTCATCAAACCGTGCATGCGGTTTTCCCGCACACGGCTTTACGATATTCTTCTTTCTATTGCATTCAGTCTTTAATCGACTTTGGCAATTAGATATAGTTTTTTTAAGCATAAAAAAAGATTACGTGGCTACGTCCTACTCTCCCAGGGGGCTTCCCCCCAAGTACCATCGGCGCTAAGGAGCTTAACTTCTGTGTTCGGAATGGGAACAGGTGTATCCTCCTTGCTATAATAACCACATAATCTTTTGAGTTGTAAGTATTAGATTAATACTCTGAAAATTGAGCAGATTTAAAATTTGGTTAAGTCCTCGATCTATTAGTATTCATCAGCTGAACCCATTACTGAGCTTACACCTTGAACCTATCAACCAGGTAGT
>NZ_JAOASI010000055.1 GCF_025210165.1 Tepidibacter sp. | reverse complement strand
TAACAACAAAAACTACAGGTACAAATGGAGGAAATATTGTTTTTGATAATCTTACAAATGACACTACATATATAATCAAAGCTAAGACCTTATTTAGTATATCAGGGGCTAATAGAGATAGTGATTATGTAGAATTATCAGTCGAAATTGACAATGCGCTACTTCCGTCTATACCATCTGAACCTACGGTTGAAGAAGTTTATGCAGGTGTATTCGACGTTAGATGGTATAGTGTAGCTAATTCAACTAAATACAAACTAAAGGTAATAAGAAAATATGATAGTTATACTACATATTATGAAACTTCAAATACAAAGTACTCACTTTCAAGTGGAAGCTTGCAATATGGAGAAACCTATCTTGTATCAGTACAAGCAGGAAATAACCAAGGATGGTCAGACTATTCAAATGAGAATTCTTTAACAATGAGAGCAAAACAATCAAAACTAGAAGTAATTGAAAAGACAAGTGATTCTATAAAGTTAGATATCAGTGGCTTATTAGCTAATAACAATAGTGTAGACGTATACTTATTTTATACTAATGGTATACTTGTAGAACATAAACAGATAAATATATCTGATGGACAAGATATATTTGATGAAGAAGATATATTTGATGAAGAAGCAAATATTGTTGTTTTTGATAATCTTACAGATGATAGCTATATAATTAAAGCTAAGACATCATCTAGTATAATAGAATTATCAGTGGAATTGCTATCTCCGTGGATCCCATCTGCACCAACAAATGTAAGAACTTATGTAAATGGGAAACATGTAAAAATAACATTTACAAAAGGAGTAAATAGTCATACTACTATTTTGGGAGATTATGCAAAGAGAGAAATCGATACAGATGTTTCAAGTAGCTCTTTTGAGATTGATTTTCCAGAATATGACAAAGGGTATACATTCTACCTAAAATCTAGGGCTGCAAATGGATATGAAAGTGATTGGACTAAATATACTGTAACAACTATAAGTGGAGGAATAGGTGGAAGTGATATATTTGATTCAGATTATGTATCTTTCATTGAAAATATAGAAAAGTCACAAGGCGTTATGACCGCTTTAAATTACATGAAATGGGATTTAAAAGCTTACTCAGATGAAGCATTAGATCAAATTAAAATAAGATATAGTTCAGAATTTGATAAATTTACTGAAAAATTTAATAAATTACTTTTAAAAAGTGATTATCTTGAATATCGTTTTTGCCCTGATGAATCTAAAGTACCTCCATATGGAGAATATAATTACTTTATGGTTGATATGAAAGGCTTTAAAGACATACATTATTTACGTAATAAATTAAATAAGGTTCCAAAAACATTACCAGAATTAATAGAAGAAAAGCAGAAGTGGACAATGCTTCCTTATGATAAAGCTGCTTTTCATATGACAGGAGATGAAGGCATTTTTAACTTAAAATTTGTTTCAAAAGGAGATCAACGTTACGAGGCTGTTTATGATACCGATGGTAAGTTAATAACAGAAGAAGGTGATGGCTATATAAATATGGGAACCTATAATTATATAGGTCCTGACAAAGTAAGTGGACATATAGCATGTGATGTAAATCCATATTATAAATATGGAAACATTGAAGGTACAGGAAAAGGAATGGCTGCAGAATTAGTACAAGCTGGAGGAAATATAGTTAGATTTTTAGCAAGTACTGCTGCGAGAATTCATTATAATACATATGCTTCACAAATGGGATTAGAAGAAGTAGGGGAGAATAATCCACCTGTTCATCAACCTTGGTAAAAAAGATACTATATTCATATTAAATATGAATATAGTATCTTTTTATTAAGCATTACCATAAAGAGATACTACTATAAATATATAAGATAAAATAATCATTAGGTTCAAAACTAATAAAAATTTGTTTATAAATATATTATTATCAATTAAATCTTCTTGTTGTTCACTTATGTTATTAAGTAATTGTTCTTTTTCTTTCGTAAGAAATTTAATCAAAAAAATATGAACTAGAGTAAATAAAACACATAATATAAGATTGTACAAAAACAATGTTACATTTTGAAAAGCAGAATATATTGTATATAAAATATTAGAAATCGATACGATGCAAACTATATTTGACACTTTTTTCATAATTAGTATATTTAGCTAATATTGGCTATCTCCTTTCTTTATTCATTAGACTATAATAATATTTTACCATTATCCATATTGTATCAAAAGAGCAAATCTGTCAAGAGATACTCTTAGGTGAATATCTTCTCTTAATTCTTCTTGGATTTTCTTGTTATATTCCATATATTATATTAATATCACTTTACAAGAAAAATTTAAGTTCTTTCTTCTATGGTTTCTTATTGTACCAGCTATCACATAGAATAATAACTTGAAATCAATCTAATTCAGGCATAACATCAGATATTAGCTTTTTAGCTAATTCTAGTTTAGTGGAGGATTTATCATAAAGTTTGTATTCTAAAGGTATTGTTATATATTTGAGTTCATTTTCTATTTTAATAGGTATATTCATTTCCATAGACACAATACAATGACAGTTTATATAATTAGTTCCACTATGTTTGGCATGATTAAATAATTTGTATCTATTCTCAAATTTATCTCAAACTTTAGGTTGAAGTGTATCATCAATTGATAAGTATATAGGATTATATTACTTATAAGTTAATTATCTCCTACGACAACTATCTTACCACAGGAGGATTGTCTGAGAAATCAATTTTGTGTAATTCAAGTGGCTGCTCATCACCTATAAATCCTATTTCTACTATATTATTATCCTACTTAATCTTACAATCACTTTCATAAATTGGTAATCCATCATTAAATAAATGTGTTGTAAACAAATGATATTTTAAAACACCTTTATTCTTCTTATAATAAACATTTATTTCTTGTGGTCCAAAAAGAAATGCTTCTTTATATTTTACAATAATCTCATATGATTTATCTGGTGATTTCGATGTGATTAATAGCTTCTGATGAAAAAATAGTGGAAAAATAAATACGATAATTATTAACGCTATAATACAACGTAAACATCCTTCTAAACATACGTTTGTTTTTCTTTGTTTTGAAATATTATTCATCTTCTATTCTTCTCCTCAAATATTTTTATAATAATTATATACTATTTTTATATTTAAATATAGCAAATAAGTTAAATACAGATATAATTTATCCAAATAAAATATTAAGAATATTTCGGTCATTTTTTGAAAATGGAAATTATCTTTTTACTTATTAATAAATTTCAAAAAGTTATTATTTAAGGTTTGCTTTTTAAAAATAAAAATGTCTTCGTTAAGTGTAGTATAAAATATTAAAAATTTATTGAAAAAAGGGGAGATTTATTATGGCACATTTAAAATTGTCAAATCCAAAAACTAAGACATGTGATTTTGAATTAATGTTAAGTAATCCATTTAATACAGATTATTACAGAAAAATAAGAATTACAGGTGATTATTATGGAGACGCTACAGATGATGTTAGAAGATATGTAGAAAGTATAGAAGCAGAAAAGTCATATGATTTTAATTATGTTTATGGTGAAGTAAATGATGGAATGAGTGAGGGAAGAACATATACATTACATGCTTATGCTCAGGCTAGAAATGGTACATGGTATATAGCAGGCTCATATACTATTACTATGAAAAATGATGGAGAAGCAGATTTAAGAATAGTTAAAATTATACCGTATACAGATATAGATGAATTTAAAGTTGGGGAACGAGTAACATTTAAGGTTATAGTTAAGAATATAGGAGATGTAGAAAGCTCTAAATATACTGTTAAAGTATATGGTGAAAAAGGAAATATATATATTAGATTTTGATAATGAAAATGATTTAGAAGCTGGAGATTCTGAGGATGCAAGATTAGGTGTAACTATCAATAATGCTGGTACTCAAGAATTAAAATTCTATATAAGTAAAGGAGAATCTAAAGATAGAAGTGAATATAAAACTTATAATTGGACAGGTACAGTAGAGCAAGTTAAGCAAATAAACGATGGAGTAATAAACACTGAATATATGAGTAGCGATTCAAAAGGGCAGTGGTTTAAAGTTAGATTTAATGAAGATGGATTAGCAAATTTTTGTACAAACTCATCTAGCTTAGATAACGATATATATATGTGAAGATATAGAGGGGAGGTTATTAGGCAAATCTACAAATAGTCCAGGATCAAATAAAGAGAATGATATAGTTAGAGATATACCTGTAACAGATGGAACAAAGTATTACATATATGTTAAGAACTATGGAGGAAATTCTTGCTCTTATCAAATTAAACCAAAACCATTGCCACCCACAAATGTAAAAGCTACAGTTCAAGATGATGGATTAAATGTAACTTTAACATTTAATAAAGGTCAAAATAGTACTCATACAGCTATTAAAAATGCTAATACAGGACAAATTATAAAAACTACTACAGAGTCAACAGCATATTTGAAGTTTGGGTCATACTCCAAAACATATACTATTCATTTATATGGAATGAGAGATGGTATAAAAAGTGAAAATTATACAGTAGTTACATTAAAAACAGGGTCTGAATCTGTAGTTATTGAAGGTGTAAAAAGAGGAGATGAAGGATCATCAGTAACAGGGATTCAAGAAATGTTATTTGAGTTAGGTTATTTAAAATCAACATCTCATATAACGGGTTATTTTGGAGAAATAACTGAAAATGCAGTTAAGGAATATCAGAAAGATACCCTTAGAACTGTTACTAATATAGTTGATATAGCAACAAAAAGGAGTTTAGCTGATAATTCTCGCATGCATGCTAAATCTATGTTTGAAAAAGTTAAACAAGAAAGTATGTTAAAAAAATTCAGTATAAATACACTTTTAATAGTAGATAAAGATTGGGTATTAATGGACACTTCTCAAATAAAAGTTGTAACAAGGTATTCTTATTATCCGACTACGTCAAATAAATATGCATCTCTAGATTTAGTAAAGCATAATAGTATAAATGGAACTTTATCTGGTTTAATAGCTAGTTTAGATAGTAACTTAAAGTTGAAAGAAGGGGAAGTAATAGCAAGTATAGATGCTCTTGCAGCAACTATAGCACCTCAGATAACGAAGTTATTAAGTTTAAAATACTTAATAATACTAATCTAGGAGAAAGTACTATATTAATAGAATATAATAAATTGATTGATGGGAAAAATGTTTATATCCAACTTGAAATAACACTTAGAAGATTAAATGAGGGAGTACCTGTAACTATTGCTGAAGATGTTAAAGCATATTATACTAATTCAGGAATAAAGCTTGAAGAGTATGTAGTAATAGCTGGTTTAGCTTTACTTCTTATAGGTAGTTCAGCTTATTCAGCATCATTAGCATCTATGTTTATAGGATTTGGAATAATTGAAAAAATATCTGAATAAATAATAAACCTATCCTCAAGCTATGAGGATAGGTTTATTTCATATTAAAAAAATCATTTGACATATTATAAAATTGAATAGCTTCATTTTCTGAATTGAAAAATCTTTTAGGAACAATGATACCAGATCTACTAGAAAATAAAATATAAATATATTTATCTAATATATCTATTTTATGTACAGCTTTCCATTTAACAAATTTATTAAAAGTATCTGTTATTATTGATATACCTTCTTCATTGATGTGTATAGTTCTTTCATTAAATGTGCCTTCATTTTGAGAATCCTTAATAAGTCTTTTTTTTGTTAATGAGTATTTAAGATAAAATCCAATTATGTCACCTGTAATCAATCCATATATTCCATATATAGTAAGTGTTCCATAAAAAAAGAATAATATAATGGCTAAATGAAAAAGGAATATCAATAGAATATATAGTTTAAATCCAAAACTTCGTAAACTAATATATTTATTAAATTCCCAAAGATCTTTTTCAGTTATATTGAAGGTAATTTCCATCAAATCAAATCCTTTCTTTTTATATATTGTTAATAAATTCTTTAAAATATAATTCATGTATTATAAAACAAGTAAACTTGTATAAAAAAGTTATAAATTAACTAAAGATTACTTTGAATATGCTTCAAAATAGTTAGCTATTGCATTATAAAATTGCGTAACTTCATTTGGTGAATTAAAAATTCTTTTAGGAATGATAGTTCCTGTTGATTTATTAAAGAAAATGAAGATATATTCATTTATCATTTCTATTTTACTTACAGCTGACCACTTAGAAAAAACATCATGAGAATGTGTTATTCTTGAAATGCCATTTGAATCTATATCTACAGTTTGTTCATTTAGCACACCTTTTTCATTTTCTGCAAATTTTAAGATTTTCTAGAGTATCTATTATAATAAATAAACCAAAATACAGGAAATATAGAAAGTAATGAAATCATTTTTGAATGTGTTATGAAAAAGCTATATGAATACATAAAAGTAGGAGCCAAAATAATTGTTAATGCAAGATTTAATTTTACTTTAAAACTACTGTAATAAATATGTTTATTATAATTCCAAAAATCTTCTTTAGTTATGCTATATGTAATTTTCACATAATTCACCACCTTTTTTAATTTAGAGATTTTTACATTAATATCCATAGTATACCATAATACAAGGGGTACGGAGATTATTCGTATAGAATGAATATATGTGCTCTTTTTGTAAACCCACAAGACTTACATTCATAATTATAAAGCTTTTGTCCTATACTTAATTGATCTAGTTCTTTTAGCATAATTAAACTCTCTTCAAATATTTCTATAGTAATAATTATACATTATTTTCATATTTAAACATAGCAAAGCTAAGCTATCGATTAATATTAAATAGCCCTTCTAAAATAAATCTAGTTGCTCAACTATATATGGGGTCTTATTACATAGCCATCAAGCTAATACATTACAATGGATATGTAAGGAGAAGATACCTTATTTATGAATGTAAGAGCCGAAATAAATGGTTTACTAGCTAAAAAAGGGTTAAGACCTACATTTGCTCCAACTATAACTGATGATTTGATGGAATTGTGTTGTAGAGAATTTACAAAATTTTTGATAAATATTAAAAACACTCATTAAAATGATTTATTCACCATTAGCATTAAAACTAATGGTGAGTTTTTTAATCTATTGTTATTTTTAAAAAAGCTGAGTCTATTATATTTCCACTTATATTATCAAAATAAATTACAAAATGATAGCTATAAATTGACACTAAGTCTGATTCTGTCCAAATATCATATGCTTTAAAAGATTTAATATCAGGCTTATATGTTCCTTTTTCTACGGTTGAGTGAGACTTTTTTCGATTAGTTATATTGATAAAATCCATTGTATTATCTTTTCCTAATAAATCAGATATATCTTTAATGTTTTTATTTTCGATTTTGGTCATTAAATCTTCAACCATAAATATTCTTGCGTTCATATTTTCCCACTTATTAACAGTGAAACTTTTGTAATATATTTTTTTTGCATTCTCTATTGATAAAGGAGCTATTGCCAATACAAATACTAATACACTTAATTGTGAGATTTTACGCATATCAGTATTTGTAAGATTTTCTTTAGACTTAACATAAGTACATAATTGTACAAAAACTATGTAACTAACAAAATAAAATAACACAATTAAAAGGCTTTGTGGAAATATGTACATTAAAGCTTCGTGTATACCGAATAGATGTTTAATTATTACAATAAGTGTAATGAAAAATGCAAATACCTCTAAAATATAATTATTTTTTTTATCCATAGTTATCACTCATTTCTATTTTCTTATATTTCAAACAATATAGTATAACTATTTAAGAATAACCCCAGCTCTAAATAATTTTAGATCGGGGTTATTCTTATGGTAAAGGTTTAATATTCAGAAATAATAAGATTTCGCTCAGACATTATTTGTTTATATTTTTGTGAAACAGGAGCTAAAAAAAGATATTTTTCTAAATTTTTTAAAACATCTTTAATATAGATAAAATTATATCTGTTTTCATTTTCTGCTTTATATAAAATAAAATTCATATTGATTAAATGAGAAGTATACATTTTTTTATCATATTTATATTGAAATGACTTAAAATCTTCTTTGGAATTAAAAATATCTTCTCGTAAATACATATTTCTAAGCTTATTTGACGTATACTCATGTTTTATTAAAAATTTCTCATTATTTTTAATCTCGTACAAATTAGATTCAAAATCACTTTGATCAAAAAATTCTTTATATGTACCTTCAAAATAAAAATGGTCTCCTGTCGAAGTATAAAAATCCACTTTATCTTTATATTTAGGTTCGTTAGAGGAAGGAAAATATATAATCAATATTATAAGTAAAGTGCCTAAAAAAATAAAGATATTAGCTATACGATTCAAAATATGAATCTCCTTTCTTTACTATTTAGTTAATTCATATACAGCTTTAGCATATATTTTAGTTGATTTAATCAAATCTTCTATTTCTATATATTCATTTGCTTGATGCTCAACCTTAGGCTTGTTAGGGAATACAGCTCCAAAGGCTACACAGTTTTCTATAGCCCTTGCATAAGTTGCTCCACCAGAAGATAAAGGAGTAGAGTCAAGTCCTGTTTCTTTTTCGTAAACCTTTTGAAGTGTTTTTATTAAAAAATGATCTGCTGGAACGTATATTGATTTTAAATAATCGTATTCTTCATATTCTAAGTTGTACTTAGATAATTTTTCTTTTAAAGCATTCACTACCATATCCTTGTCTACAGTAACTGGAATTCTTATATCAATACCTATTTGTTCGCCATTTTCATCTATATTTATTTTACCTACATTTAATGTAAGTTTTCCTGAAGCATCATCTTCACAGTTAGAAACTATGTTATCTGCATTGTAAGTTTCTCCTATTACATTTGCTATAAATTCTATTAAATTAGACTTTATTCCTATGTTGTTTAGGGCTATACATAATCTAGCTATAGCATTTATTCCATAATGAGGATTACAAGCATGAGATGATTTTCCTATAACTGTTAATGAATTTTCATTAGATGTATATTCAAAATTTAATCTATCAAGCTCTTTAGATAAATCGTCTAGTTTATCACCAGAATAAGTTATTCTATCTGGAACAGCATTATATGCATTTCCTCCACTTAATTGTATATTAGAATTAGTTGAGCTTTTTATATTAGCTTGTAGTAATCCCTTTTCTGCATTTATCATAGGAAATACAGAATCAGGTGTGAAGCCATAAGAAGGAATTTCTTCGTTTTCAACGTATTTAGATATTCCACCCCAAAGATTTTCTTCATCTGTACCGAATATAAATCTTATTCTCTTATTAAATTTCACATCAAGATCCATAAGAGCTTTAACTGCATATATAGCTGCTATTGTAGGACCCTTATCATCTTGAGTTCCTCTTCCGTATATTTTATTGTCTTTTATTACAGCACCATAAGGATCGTGCTTCCAGTCATTTATTTCTCCTTCAGGAACAACATCAAGGTGACCAAGTATACCTATCATTTCATCTCCTTGTCCTATTTGGGCATATCCATAATATCCGTCTTTATAATAAGTTTTAAATCCTAGAGACTTACATAAATCCAAAGTCTTTCTAAGTGCATTATCTATATTTTCTCCAAATGGAAATTTATCAGTACTATCAGATATCACACTAGGTATTTTGACTATTTCTTGTATAGATTTAATTAAATCATCTTTAATGTTTTCAACACTTAAATCTATGTTCACAAAAATCATCTCCTTTTATTATATAATTTTGGTTATTTATGCACTCATGCACATGTTAAATTATAACATTTTTGTTTTGAGGATACCTTATTAAATTTTAATCTTTCTTAGTAGTGGGAACATTATTTTTTTGCAAACATAAAATATAGTAATCCCACTAGGCAGGAGGAATAAGATGAAGATAGGAGATTTAGTTGTTAGAAAATCACATGGAAAAGATGTTTTGTTTAGGATAACAGATATTTTAGAAAGTAAAAATAGAAAAAAACAAGTTGTTTTAAAAGGTATAGATTTTAGGCTTTTGGCAGATTCATCTATAGATGATTTAGAAAAGGTAGGTCAACAGGATTTTAGACAATATGTTTTTAATAGACAAATAGAAAATCTGCTAACACGAGCCGTAAAAAATAGAAGTGATAAGCAAAAAAAGAATTATAGAAATGGCTTTGGGAGACCAGGAAAGGTACTTCATCTAGATGGAGATGGTGAATATCTAAAAATATGCTTAGAGGCTTATAAAAAGCTAGACATTGAAGCTGTAGGCAAGGTGGTTGCAGAATCAGACCAATATAAAGTAGTGGGAGAGCTTTTAAAGGAACATTCACCAGATATACTTGTTATTACAGGCCATGATTCTATATTAAATTCTAATAATGATATTAAGGATTTAAATAATTATAGAAATTCTAAAAATTTTATAAAGGCAGTCCTTGAAGCTAGAAAATATGAAAATGCTATGGATGAACTTGTTATTTTTGCAGGGGCATGTCAATCGAACTATGAAGCTATATTAAATGCAGGAGCAAATTTTGCAAGTTCACCTAATAGAATATTAATACACTGCTTAGACCCTGTTTTGATAGTAGAGAAAATAGCTTACACGAGGATTGATAGAGTAATGCATCTTGAAGAAGTTTTCCAAAATACTATAACTGGAATAAAAGGTGTAGGTGGTTTTGAGACAAGAGGAAAGTATAGGTCTGGATTACCTAAATCTCTATATGAATAGAGGTGATACTATGGATAGAGAATTTAGGAATCTTATAGCATATAGAGTATCAAAAAATATTTCACAACAATTCCATATACAGGCTATTATGTGTCAAGCTATTATAGAGAGAACAAATATATTAAGGCATATATCAGATGGAAATTTTAAAAAAGAAGAATTTAATATAGAAGATATATGTGACAAGGCACTTAAAGCTGTTGATAATACACATAATTTAGTTATAATGTTTAATAATTCTCCCATTTGTGCATATTACCACATATGCTGTGGAGGAAGTACAGAAAATAGCGAGTATTTATTAAATACAAAAATAGATTATTTAAGAGGAGTTACTTGTGATGAATGTATGAAAAATAAAGAATCAGAAAATATAGTAGATATTGATTTAGAAGAGCTTGAATCAATATTTGAATGTAATATGTCTGAAAATCTAATGAATGATTTTTCTATAAATAACATGTTGAAAATTTTAGGAAAAACTAATGGAAATAGAGTAGAGAATATACTTGTTTTTAATGAAAAGGTTAAGGGTAATATATTTAGTCAAAACTTGAATTTAGATTCTTCTAGATTTGGATTTAGACCTATGAAAATAAGATTTTATACAAAGGGTATAGGTCACGGATTGGGACTTTGCCAATATGGAGCTAATGAAAAAGCAAAAAATAACTGGGATTATGAAAAGATCTTGAATTATTATTATACAAATATTGAATTACAAAAGTTAGATGATTTTGATTTAGATTTGCCTCTTAAAAATAAAAAAATATTTATAGATGCTGGACATGGAGGAGAGGATACAGGCTATATTAATAGCTTGTTAATGGAAAAAGAGGTTTCACTAGAAGTTACCTTAAAGTTAAAAGAAAAGCTAGAAAAATTAGGTGCTTGTGTAAGTTTATCTAGATCAATTGATGAATATATATCCTTAGATAAGAGAATAAAAATGATTAAAGAGTCTAATCCTGATTTTTTGATTAGTATACATTTAAATAAATCTAAATTCGAAGGAGTAAGTGGAGCAGAAGCTATATATTATTGGGGTGATATAATAGGAGAATTAATAGGAAAAAATATACTAAGTAATCTAAAAAAGAACATGAATATAAAAAATAGAGGAGTAAAAGAAGGAAGAATATATATACTAAAAGAAAGTGGTTGCAATGGTATATATTGTGAATTAGGGTATATATCCAACCCCTTAGAATCAGAACTTTTGGTTGATGATAAGTTTATTAATAATATAGCTGAGAATATAGTGTATAGTATACTTGAGTATTATGAAAATAATATATTGACATCAAACACGAAAATAGATAAAATATAATTTTATATATTTGACATATATGTTTAAATGTGATATTATGTAAATATACAATGGAGAAGAAGGTGATTTTTTGGCTACGAAACACACTTTGGATCAGATAAGAAAAGATATAGAAAAACATGTTGGAAAGAACGTAGTTCTAAGAGCTAATAAAGGCAGAAAAAAGATGATCGTTAAAAAAGGAATCTTAGAAAATACGTACCCTAGTATATTTGTAGTAAAAATAAATGATAGCAATTGTACTAGAGTATCTTATAGTTATTCGGATGTCTTGACATCTACTGTTAAACTTCAAATTTGCACAAGTGAAAATATGAGTGTATCTTAATTCCATCTAAAAATAGATGGAATTTTTTTTGATTTAGTTAAATATAATAATAATGTGATATTTGTATATATTTAACTAGGGGGGAAAAGGATGGATTTAATAAAGGATATAATAAAGATAGACAATAGACGTGATTTTGGAAGATTTCAAACTTTTTTAGAATCTGAGATTTTAGTACCTGATACAAAAGATGATGTTTTTGAAATAGTAAAGACAGAGGCTTACATATCTTTAAAGAAAGAAGAATTGATGCAAGGAAAAATAATATTAAGAGGAGAATTAAACTACAACACAATCTATATAACTCAAGATAAACAGGTTACAAATTTAAGTGGAAAAATAGATATAAATGAGGCAATAGAAAAAGAAGATATTTCATCAGATATGAAGAGTATTTTAATAAGCAATATAGAGCATATAGACTGTAGCATAATAAATGAAAGAAAAATAAAACTAGGTTGTTTAGTAAATATTACAGGGAGTCTATTTTCAAGGGAAAAAGTAGATATAATAAGAGATATAATTGGAATTGATGATATACAAACTAGTAAAAAAGAAATATACTATGATGATGTAATAGGAATTGAAAAATCAGAGGCAATAGTTAAAGAAATAATAAATTTGGGAGAAAATGAAGATATTAGTGATATACTATCATTAAATCCAAAGGTATTATTAAAAGAAACTAGATTATCAGATAACAAAGTCATATTAGGAGGAGTAATTGAACTTAACCCTATTGTATTAAATAAAGAAGGAGATATGAATAAGTTAAGACCTAATTCTATAGAGTTTACACAGTTTATAGAAGTAGCTGGAGTTATGCAGGGAATGAAAGAAGATTCTTATATGAACTTAGCAGACTTTAAATTTAATTTAAAAGATGATGATTCAGGAAAAACTAATCTTTTAGAAATAGATGCAACTGTTAATACAAATGTTAAAATATCAGAGAATATAGTTAAAGAAACTCTTCAAGATGCTTATTGTCCATATAAAGATTTAAAGCTTGAAGATAAGAACTTTAACTTGAATAAAATAGTTAATTTTGGAGAAGATGACTTTATAATAAATGAAGTTATACAAAATGATAAAGACGATATACAAATTAAAGAAATATTGAATGTAGATTCAAAGTTATTTATAACAGATAATTTTATTATAGAAGAAAAAATGAATATAGAAGGTATAATACATGTTGATATATTATACACTCCTGAAGAAGGCTTAAGACCAGTGTATAGCATGAGTGAGGAAATACCATTTAAACAATCTCTAGACTTAAGTAATATCCATGATAGTATGAAACCTTACTCAAATATATGTATAGATAGTATAAATTATAGTGCAAAAAACAATGAAGTTGAATTAAAAATAAAAGGAAAAACTAGATTCGAAATAGTAGAGGATATGAAGAGTTCATTTATAATGAATGGAGAAATCATAGGAGATATAGACTCTTCATCAAGACCGAGCATAACTATATATATAGCCAAAGAAAATGATACTCTTTGGGATGTAGCAAAAAGATATAATACAACAGCACTTGAGATTGCTCAAACCAATGATATGAATGAAGAAGAGTCTTTAAAAGAAGGTCAATATTTAATAATAGAAAAGAAATTAACATTAGATATATAAAGATAAAAAGTCTCGATGTCATTTTGGCATTGAGACTTTTTTACCTTTATATGAACTATCTTATAATATATAATATAATTAGATTTGCATTTTAGAATAGTAATTAGGAGGAATATATGAAAAGCTTGAATTTAAAATGTAGAGCAAAAATTAATTTATCAATAGATGTACTCGGAAAAAGAGCGGATAGTTACCACTTAGTAGAAATGATTATGCAAAGTATAGATTTATATGATAATGTAAATATAGAAGAAATTAAAACTGGTATAATTATAGAGTGCAATAATAAAAATGTACCAACTGATTCTACGAACATAGCTTATAAGGCTGCTGATTTCATAAAGCAAAAATTTAATATAAATAAAGGTGTGAAAATAACAATAAACAAGAATATACCAGTAGCTGCTGGATTAGCGGGAGGAAGTACAAATGCTGCTGCTGTTTTAGTTGGACTTAATAAAAAATGGGATTTACAATTAACTCAAGAAGAGCTTATGGAACTTGGGTTAAAACTTGGAGCAGATGTCCCTTTTTGCATATTAGGAGGAGCTGCAGTAGCTAGAGGTATAGGAGAAGAGCTTACCAAAACAAAAAATTTAGAGAATGTTAAAATACTTATATGTAAACCAGATATACTAGTTTCTACAAAATGGGTATATCAAAATTTAGATATGAATAACGTATCTAAAAGGCCTAATACAGGAAATATATTGAATAATCTTGAGAAAAATGATGTACAAGCTTTAGCTTATAATATGGCTAATGTACTTGAGAGTGTAACTGAAAATAAGTATGTACAAATAAAACAAATAAAGAAAAAAATGATAGAACATAAGGCCTTAGGTTCTATGATGAGTGGAAGTGGTCCAACTGTATTTGGAATATTTGATAGTTTGGATTATGCACAAATGGCAAAGGAAGAATTAAAACAACTATACGAGCAAACATATTTAGTGAATACTTATAAGGGAGGAATTGAAATTGAAGGATAACTTGGAAAAATTAAAATTAGAAAATTACAAACCTTTGAGGGAGATAGTATTTGAGTATTTAAGAGAATCAATACTAAAAGGAAAACTAGAACCTGCACAAAGGCTTATGGAGGTTCAGTTGGCTGAACAGTTAGGGGTTAGTAGAACGCCAGTTAGAGAAGCTATTAGGAAGTTAGAATTAGAAGGATTAGTAGTTATGCTTCCTAGAAAAGGAGCATATGTTGCAGATGTATCCTTAAAGGATATAATAGAAGTTTTAGAAATAAGAGGAGCTCTAGAAGGACTTGCAGCATCTGTAGCAGCTGAGAGAATGACAGATGAAGACTTAGAAAGATTAGAACTTATATCATATCAGTTCAAGAAAAGCTTAGAAAACGGAGATATAGATATGATGGTTAAAAAGGATATAGAACTACATGATCTTATATTCAATTCAACAAACAATCAAAAACTTATTCAAATAAATAACTCTTTAAGAGAGCAGGTTTATAGATTCAGAGTAACATATATATCTGATTATGATACTTCTAAAAACTTAGTAAAGGAACATGAGGATATAATAGAAGCTATATATAATAGAAATTCTAAAGAAGCTATGCAAAGATCTACTACACATATAGAAAATGCTCAAAACTTCATAATAGAGAAATCTAGAAGAAAGAATTGTGAAAAATAAAAGTCCTAAAATTTTAGGACTTTTATTTTTTTTGCTTTATTTAAGAACTTATATCATTTTTATGTATTTAAATTGAGTTTTGGGAAAAATTATATATAAACATACTAGATTTAATCGGTAGACGAATTTTTATAGGAGTTGAGAAGATGTATTTAATTAGTTTGTTTTTAGTAATAGGTATATATCTTTTGATATGGGATTGTAATGTTTTGAAAAAAAAGAAGTTAAACAAAGAATACAATATATCTAAATTCATAGGAATATCCTATATTGTGGTGTCATTTGGATACTTTATATATTACGTAAATAGGAGGTGATAATATGCAGATAAAAAAAGATGAGCATAAACTCGAATATAAGCTGAATATTATAAAAGAACAATTTCAAGATTGTGATGACTTAGTTATAAGAGAGATTGATGTTGGAATTGAGAATGAGTGTAAAATGGCTATTGTATACATAGATGGTATGACTGATAAAGCACTTATTAGTGAATTCGCACTAAATAATTTAATGATTTCATCTAGGATATCAATGCCTAATGATGTAAAAAACAATATAAAAGATTTAATACAGAAAAAAACTATAGCAATAACTGAAATAAAAGAAGTAAAAAAAATTGAAGAAAGTATCAAAAGTATCCTTTCAGGAGAAACTATTTTATTTATAGATAATGTAGAGGAATCTATAGTATTATCTTCAAGGGGATGGCCAACTCGTTCAATATCAGAACCTCAATCTGAGGTTGTTATAAGAGGTCCCAGAGACGGATTTACAGAGACTTTAAAAGTTAATACATCTTTAGTAAGAAGAAGAATAAGAGATACAAATTTTAAAATAAAAAATGTATCATTAGGAGAAAGATCAAACACGGATGTAGCTATACTATATGTAGAAGATATAGTTAATAAAACCGTTTTAAAAGAAGTTGAAAAAAGACTAGAGGAAATAGATATAGACATGATTCAAGAAAGTGGAGGTGTAGAGCAATTAATAGAAGATGATTGCTACTCCTTGTTCCCTCAGATACAGTACACAGAAAGACCAGATGTAGTATCAGCATCTTTATATGAAGGTAGAGTTGCTATATTAGTTGATAATACACCTTTTGCCCTTATAGTTCCTGTCACCCTTACAACATTTTTACAATCTCCTGATGATTATTATGAGAGATGGATAATATCTAGTTTTGTAAGAATTATAAGGTTGGTTGCAACTGCATTTTCATTATTCTTGCCATCAATGTATATTGCTATAAGCTCATATCATCCAGATATGCTGCCCACAGACCTTGCCGTATACCTTGCGGCAACAAGACAAGGAGTGCCATTTCCTGCATTTACAGAGGCATTTATAATGGAAGCTACACTGGAGTTGTTAAGAGAAGCAGGGGTTAGACTCCCAAGAGCTATAGGGTCTACAATAGGTATAGTAGGTGGTCTTGTAATAGGTCAAGCTGCTGTTCAAGCTGGAATAGTGAGCCCTCTTATGGTAATTATAGTAGCAATAACTGCAATATCTTCTTTTGCAATACCAAGCTACAATATGGCAATAGGATTTAGAATTATTAGATTTGTATTGATGCTTCTTGCATCTGTACTAGGTCTTTATGGAATAATACTAGGATTTTTAGTTACGCTAATAAACTTAGCAAATTTAAGAAGTTTTGGAATTTCTTATTTAGAACCATTGTGTTCTGTTGGAGAGAATTTAAAAGATCTTAAAGATTCTATTGTAAGAGCTCCTATCCCATCTATGAATTTAAGACCGAAAATGTATACAAAAAGAAATAGGAATAGATTAGATGATAAAAGAAAAGAGATATTTGGGGAGGATGATATTAAAAAATGATTTCAACTAAAGAAAAAATAGGTACATCTCAGATGATAGCACTTTTAATAAGTACAGTAATAGGGGTGGGTATTTTATCTTTACCAAGAAACTTAGCGGATAAGGTAAAAGGGCTGGGATTTTTAGTAATAATACTAGCAACTATTGTGTGTATTTTTCTTGCATACCTTGTATATAAGGTTTTATATAAATTTAAGAATAAGAGCATTATGCAAATAAGCTCAGCTATTTTAACAAAGCCTGTTGCATATTTGATAGGCATAATGTTTATAGTGCACTATTTTATAATTCTAGGTACTGTAACTCGTATCTTTGGAGAAGTTGTTAAAATGCATATGCTACAGAAAACACCTATAGAGGTAATAATAATATCTATGCTATTTGTATCTGCCTATGGATCTAGGAGAGGAATTGAAGGAATAGCTAGAACTTCTCAAATAATACTTTTTTTAATGGTTATACCTGTAATGTTTATATTTTTCTTTTCGCTTGAAAGTGCGGATATAAGTAATTTAATGCCTATTTTCGATAATAATTTTTCTAAAATATTACCAACTACATTTTTAACTACTTTTTCCTTTACAGGATTTGAGAGTATGCTTATACTAGGGGTTTTTATGAGAGAACCTAAAAATATATTTAAGGCACAGTGGATATCCTTATTGTTTATAGGTATTGCATATATATTCTTTGCAGTAATAACTGTATGTGTATTTGGACAAATGGAAACAGCACATTTAATGTGGCCTACATTGACGATTGTGAAAGTAATAGATATACCTGGAGCATTTTTAGAAAATTTAGATGCATTGATAATGGGAGCATGGACATTGAACATATTTATAACAATATGTGTATGCTTTTTTTGTACATCTTTAGTAATGGGAGATATGCTTAATTGTAAAGAAATAAATTACTTTGATTATTCTCTTATTCCAATTGTATATATATTGGCATTGTATCCTGATAATCTAGCTCATGTATATGATTTAGTAAACAATAAATATATAGTTGGCTTACAAATATCAGTTTTTGCAGGGATTCCTTTAATACTATTTTTATTTTCTAAATTTAGTAAGAGGGTGAAAAGAGCATGAAAAAAAAACATACGATTATAATTCTAACAATAATTATAAGTATACTACTTACAGGTTGTTGGGATAAGATTGAAATAAATAACAGAGGGTTCGTAATAGGTCTTGGAATAGATAAATTAAAAGAAGATGAAAAGAATAAAGAGGGAGATAAAATAAAAGTATCCTTTAAAATACCTAACGTAGCTCTTCTTGGCACAAAACAAACACCTACAAAAGAGCCATCTTTTTATTGGGAGGCTGAAGGAGAAACCTTTGATACTGTAATAAATGAAATTCAATCAAAATCTCCATTTGATTTAGAATTATCTCATAACAAAGTAATAATAATAGGACGAGATATACTTAAGGATAAGGCATTATTCAAGCAAATACTTGATGGAGTAGATAGAAATAGATTTTTTTCAAGAAAGATATTTATGCTAGTATCCAAGGAAAAGGCCTCTGATATTATAAAAATTAGACCAAATGAACAACCTCTTGTAGGAGTATATTACGGAAACATACTTGATTCTGCTGTAAAAAATGGAACAGTAATAGATGGTACATTAAATAAACTTATGAAAGAAATGGAAGAAACTGAAACTACAATATTACCTCTTACTACTAAAACCTATAATAATAAAAGAATAGAAATTATTGGAGGATCTATAATAAAGGATTATGAAATTAGAGAAGAGTTAAATGAGACTGAATGTAGATTTTTAAATATGATTATTAAAAACAATTATAATATAATGAATATCCATGTGGATTATAAAAATGTACCTGTATCTTATAAGATAACTAGTACAAAAAGTGAAACTAAAGTAAGTGAAAAAGATAACAAACTTTTATTAGATATATATGTAGATACTGAAGGAGATGTAACGCAACATGAATTTGGAGTAAAAGGGCTTATTGCCAATGATAAAGGTATACGAGATATAGAAAAATTATCTGAAGAAAAAATAAAAGAAAATATAAATAGCTTGATAAATAAGCTTAAAAAAAATAGTCTAGATGTTATAAACGTAGAAAATATTCTATATAAGTATCATCAACCTTTATATAAGAAAATTAATGAAGATTTTGATCAATACTTTAAAAATATGGAAGTAAAGGTACATGTAGAAAGTAAAATTAGAAGAATAGGTATAGTAAGGTAAAAAAAGGACAAAATAAAGATATAAAATAAATTAATCTGGGGGGATAAATTATGAGAAAAGTTTTAATTGTATTTTTTATATCTTTATTTTGCTTTATGAGTACTCTGTCTTACTTAAATGATGTTTATACGAATAGAGATAATTATAAGGAAAAGTTGATAAGATTTCATGTTATAGCAAATAGTGATTCTCAAAATGATCAAGAATTAAAATTAAAGGTTAGAGACAAAATAATAGCTTTTTTAACTCCGAAGTTAGAAAAATCAAAAAGTATCAAAGAAACCAAAAATATAATTACAAAAAATATAGAAGATATACAGAAAATAGCTTTAAATGAAATAAAAGAAAACAATAAAGAGTACGCTGTTACAGCAAGTCTAGATTATTCAAATTTTCCTACAAAAAAATATTCTAACATAGTATTACCTGCTGGGGAGTATAAAGCATTAAAAGTAGTTATAGGAGAAGGAAAAGGGAAAAACTGGTGGTGTGTGATGTTTCCACCGCTATGCTTTGTAGATATAAATCATGGAATAACAAATGATAAAACTGAGAAAAATTTGAGAAAAGTCCTTACTAAAGAAGAATATAAAATGATATTAGTTGACAATAAAGAAGTTAAATTAAAATTTAAAATAGTAGAGGTATTAGAAAAGATAAAAAATAAAAATATTAAATTAGATTTAGTTAAGAAATAATAGGAGTGATTTATTTTGAAAAAAATACTATTATTAGTTTCATTGATTTCTATATTAACATTATCGTGTGTAGTATTTTATGTAGATGATTATATATCATATGGACAAGCTAATATATTCTGGGGTTCAAAAGGTGATGAAGTTAAAACTGTTCAAACTAAGCTTAAAAACTGGGGATATTACAATGGTTCTGTAGATGGTGTATATGGATATAAAATGTATCAATCAGTGAAAAAATTTCAAAAAAAGAATAATTTAAAACAAGATGGTATAGTTGGGAATGCAACTAAAAAAGCTCTTGGAATACAAGCTAAAAAGAAGGCAACATCTAGAAGTGATGAGATATATCTATTGTCTCAGGCTATAACAGGAGAGGCTAGAGGTGAACCTTATATAGGGCAGGTAAGTGTAGGGGCTGTTATTTTAAATAGAATTAAAGATTCTAGATTCCCACACTCAATAGCTGGAGTTGTATATCAACCAGGAGCATTTACAGCAGTTGATGATGGACAGATAAATATGAAGCCAACACAGTCCTGTATAAAGGCTGCGAATGATGCTATTAATGGATGGGACCCTACAGGTGGAGCTGTATACTATTGGAATCCTGCAACAGCTACAAGTAAATGGATATGGAGATTAAAACCTATATATAAAGTAGGTAAACATTGGTTTGCAAAAGAAACTTACTAGAAAGAAGTGATATTTTGAATCTGAAGAAAAAAACAAATATTTTATTGGGCTTACTTGTTGTATGCTTCCTATGGGGAATGACTGGATATTCTCAAAAAACAGCATATAAAAGAAGTTTAAATGCTCAATATCAAAGAATGTTTTATGATGTTATAGGCAATGTAGATACAATACAATCTGATTTATCTAAGGTGAATGTAAGCAATTCCACAAAGCAAAATATAATACTTCTTACAGATATAATGAGTCAGTCTTATTTAGCTCAAGATAAAATGGCTCAGCTTCCTCTTAACCACAAATCTATTGGAAAGACTGAAAAGTTTTTGACTCAGTTGGGAGATTACACTATAACATTAGCTAAAGAAGCTTTAGATGACAAAAACCTAGATGAAAAGGAAAGAAAAAAGATATCAGAGCTTCAAAAAAGTGCTAAATATCTATCAGAAGAATTAGCAAAAGTACAGAGTGAAATAGCCAAGGATAAAATTCAGTTTACAGACATTGCAGCAAAAGCAAATAAAAAAATGAAAAAGTCAAATGCAAATATAATGGCAACCAGTATGATAAGAATAGAGGAGAGAATGGGTGAAACACCAGAACTTATCTATGATGGTCCATTTTCAGAGCATGTTGGAAATATAAAGCCTAGACTTAAAGGAGATAAAATAGATAAGGATAAAGCTAAGGAAATAGCTTCAAATTTTCTTAAATATAAAAAAATAAAAGAACTTAATTACGGTGGAAGAATAAAAAACAACTCTATTCCTGGATATATGTTTAATAGTGAGAATGTAAGTTTGTCAGTGAGTCAGACTGCTGGGAAAATAGTATGGATGGTAGATACAAGACAGATAGGACAACCTTCTATAGATAAGAAAAAGGCACTTGATATAGCTAAAAAGTTTTTGAAAGAGAGTGAATACAACAATATGGTTCCTACTTATTCTCTTACTAATAATGGAGCTATAACATTTAATTTTTGCTCTAAAAAAGACAATGTTACAATATATCCAGATTTAATCAAAGTAAAGGTTGCTCTTGATAATGGAGAGGTAGTAGGACTTGAATCACAAGGATATATAATTAGTCATTATGATAGAAAAATAAGAAAACCAGAGGTTGAGCCTAAAGATGCTAGTAAAAATATAATAGATGGAGCAAAAATATTAAAGACTAAATTAACTATTATACCTACTGAAGGTAAAAAAGAAAAGCTTTGTTATGAATTTAAAGTGGAATATAAAGAAAGGGATTTCTTAATATATGTAGATGCTATAACAGGCAAACAACAAAAAATATTTGAATTAATAAAAAATCCAGATGGAACATTAACTATGTAGTATAAAGAAGCTTATTGCTTCTTTATTTTTTTGCTAAAATAAAATATAATCAAAAGGTAGTATATAGCATATGATTATAAAGTGAAACTTAATTTAGATGGAGTTTTTACTCTAGAAGCTGTTAAGTTCTTATATTTAGCCTTAAGAGGGTGGAGATTTAGAACTTTTAGCTTTCGGATAAATAACCTATATTTTGAAAGAAGGTGCTATTATGAAAAAAATCAATGTAGCTTTAATATTTGGAGGAAAATCTGGAGAACATGAGGTTTCTTTATCATCAGTTTCTTCTATATATAAATATATAAATAAGGAAAAGTATAATGTATATACAATAGGTATAACTAAGAATGGAAATTGGCTTTATTATGAAGGCGATGTAGAAAAAATAAAAGATGGAAGTTGGGAAATAGAGGCTAGAAAAAATGTGAAAATAAATTTGATACCTACCTTAAATAAAGAAGTAGGTATAGAATTTGATGATAATACATTTAAGAAAATAGATGTCTTATTTCCAGTCTTACATGGACCATATGGAGAAGATGGATCTATTCAAGGGTTATTTGAAATAAGTAATATAGCTTATGTTGGATGTAATGTACTTGCATCTAGCGTAGGAATGGATAAATTAGTTTGTAAAAAAGTATTTGAACAAGAAAATATACCACAAGTTAAATATACTTATACTACAAGATGGGAATTTAATAATAATGAAGAAGGAGAATTAAAATCAATAGAGAGTATACTTTTATATCCTATATTTATTAAGCCTGCAAATTTAGGCTCTAGTGTTGGAATATCAAAGGCGAAAAATAAAGAGGAATTAATAAAAGGAATAAAAGAGGCATTAGAATATGATAGGAGAGTAGTATTAGAAGAAGGTGTAAATGCAAAAGAGATAGAAGTATCTGTTTTAGGAAATGAAGAAATAAAAGCTTCGGTTGCAGGAGAAATAATACCTGCTAAAGAGTTTTATGATTATGAAGCTAAGTATATGAATCAATCTTCAAAACTTATAATTCCTGCAAAAATAGAACAAAATATAAGCGAAAAAATTAGAAACTTGGCTATAAAGGCCTTTAAAGCAATTGATGGATGTGGTCTTTCAAGAGTAGATTTCTTTGTAGAAAAAGAGACAAATAACATATATATAAATGAGATAAATACTATGCCAGGATTTACAAATATAAGTATGTATCCTAAACTATGGGAAAATACAGGGATTTCATATGATAAGCTAATAGATGAACTTATAAATTTAGCTATAAAAAGACATGATGAAAAACTGGCTAAGAGAGTTTAAATGAGGAGGATTAAATGGGAGAAAATGTTTTAATAAAAATAAATACCATTCAAATGAACTTTAAAGGGAATAA
Source organism: Tepidibacter sp. (assembly GCF_025210165.1). Classification (GTDB taxonomy): domain Bacteria; phylum Bacillota; class Clostridia; order Peptostreptococcales; family Peptostreptococcaceae; genus Tepidibacter_A. Next base: position 12,100 of record NZ_JAOASI010000055.1, on the reverse strand, counting down.
GGATAATATAGAATTAATAACAGAGGGTAAACTGTATTTAAAAAATAATTGTACGTATGTAATATATGAGGAATCTGAAATATCAGGTATGAAGGGAACCACTAGTAGATTGAAAATAAGTAAAGACTGTATAATTATAAAAAAAATGGGTAGAAATAATTCAGAATTAGTATTTGAATTAGGAAAAAGATTTAAAACACTATATAGAACTCCTCATGGAAGTTTTCCAATGGAAATTGTAACTAAAAAAATACAAATTAATAATATTGATTCATACAGAGACATTGATATAACAATAGAGTATGATTTGAACATAACTGGATTATTTGAAGGAAAAAATTCTATAAATATACAAATAAATTAGAAGATAACAAAAAACGATAAAAAGTAGTTCAATTTATACTACCTTTTATCGTTTTTATTTGTTATTATAATTATGAACAAATATGATAAAAATTATCGTTATATGAGGTGGTTCATTTGAAGTCCAATGAAAATAAAATGGGAATTTCTGTTGTTTTAGGTATATTAATGGTTGCATTGTTAACTACATCATCTTTTATTTTATTCTTACAATTTGAAGGTGATGAAAAATTAATGTATACATTGAATAGTTTGGGAATAATAAAAAGCATGGATAAAAAATTTAAAGAAGAAATCGAAGGATTCCCATATATATCCATTATATCTAATGTAGATAAAAACAAAATTGATAATTTAGAACACAATGAAAAAGTGATGTATTATAAAATAAAAAAGCATTCTCACCTTAAAGCTGATGAGATACAGGCAATACTTGACCTCATGAAAGAATTAGAATTAAGATATGACTATTACATATCTGCTATGAAAACAGAAGATTATTGGGGTCTGATATCATATGAATATATATACTCTATACTTCCGGATGAATATAAACAATTAATAAATAAAAATATACAAGGAAAATCGCATGAATATAAAGAAGTATATACAAATGGAATTTATTTTTATTATTTAACTAATATTTATAAAGATGACTACAAAATGATACTTAACGATTATAATATGGGCCATTTTGAAACTAAGGAGTACTACAGAAGGAATAATAGTTTTAATAGCAAATTTTATATTCAATGTATGAATAATATAGATTTGTATAAGGATATTAATAGATACTATATAAAAAGCATAAAAAATAAGAGGGATATATAATGATTATAAATAAAGTTAGAGATACAATTAAAAAGTATAATTTAGTCAATGATGGGGATAAAATAATACTAGGGGTTTCGGGAGGACCAGACTCTATATGTATGCTTCATATACTAAATTATTTAAAAGATGAATTTAATATAAAGATATATGCAGCTCATTTAAATCATAAAATAAGGGGAATTGAAGCTCAAAAGGATGCGATGTATGTAGCAAAGATATGTGACATTATAAGAGTACCATGTTTTATAAGAGCAATAGATGTTCCGGCTTATTGTAAGGAAAAAGGAGTTTCATTGGAAGAAGGGGCTAGAATATTAAGATATAATATGTTTTTTGAAATAAAAGAAAAAATATCAGCAGATAAGATAGCCATTGCTCAAAATATAAACGATCAAGCAGAAACTGTTATAATGAGAATTATGAGAGGAACTGGACTTCAAGGGTTAAAGGGAATACAGTATAAAAGAGAAGATGGAATTATAAGACCTCTACTTGATATAGATAGAGAGGATATAGAAAAATATTGTGAGCAGAATAACTTAGCTCCTAGAATAGACCAAACTAATTTAGAAGAAATATATACTAGAAATAAAATAAGGCTGAAGTTAATCCCGTATATGGTTGAAAATTTCAATCCAAATTTAAAGGAATCTATATCAAGAATGACAAATTTATTAAAAGATGATAGTGACTTTATAATGGAAGAATCAAATAAATCATTTAATGATATATGTAATAAAATATCAGATAATACCATATCTCTTGATATAGATAAATTCATAAATACTCATAAAGCTTTAAAAAATAGAATAATTAGAAAATGCATTGATTTTGTTTTAGGAGATATAAAAGGAATAGAGCAAAAACATATACAAGATGTAAATAATCTAATTAATTCACATAAAAATAACCTCAGAATAGATTTACCAAAAGGTCTATTAGTATATAAAAAGAATACAAGTATAATATTTACAGATGAAGATCTTGTAGAAGAGAAAATAAGCTACGATTATATTATTCCTAAAAGTGGATATATAAAAATAAAGGAATCAAATACTATCGTTGAGAGTAAAATATTAAATATTGACGAATATCAAAAATCTAAAAGCGACAAATATATTAAATTCTTTGATGCTGATAAGATTAAAGGAAATCTGAGTATAAGAAATAGAAGAAATGGGGACAAAATCAAATTACTAGGATTGGGGGGAAGTAAAAAAATAAAAGACTTGTTTATAGATTTAAAAATACCCAAAGAAGAGAGAGATTTGATTCCGATTTTATCTGATGAAAATGGAATCATGTGGGTTATAGGACATAGAATGAGTGAAGATTATAAAATAGAATCAAATACTAGGAATGTTTTAAGGATAAGCTTTAAAGCTTTATAATTTCAATATCAATACAAGTAGAGTATATAACCTTGTTGTATTGTATTGGTGTTTTATTTATGATAGAATAAACTAAAATTGTTGACCTGAGAGAAAGGAGGGCTCTATTTGAAGAGATTATTTAAAGGAGCAACTTTTTATTTGCTTGTATTTATAATAATAGTTTCAATAGTCCAAACTCTTGATAAACCTGGAAAGGGAGTAGAAAATTTAGATTTTTCTTTGGTTTATCAGGAATTAGTTAAAGAAAATATATCAGAACTTACATTTACAGACGAGATAATAGAGGGAACGATAAAGAGTACTAACACACACTTTAAATCTTATGTACCGTATCCAGTGAGCAAAGAAAATCTTTCAGATATTATTTTAGAACAAGTTACACAAAGAAAACTTGTACTTGTAGGAAAGCCAGAACCTCAGACGCCTTGGTTCTTTGAAATACTACCATCAATATTTATGATACTTATATTTGTAGTATTTTGGTTTGTATTTATGCAGCAATCACAGGGTGGTGGAAGCCGTGTTATGAATTTTGGAAAGTCAAAAGCCAAACTTCATAAAGGTGATGAGAAAAATAAGGTTACATTTGATGATGTAGCTGGTCTTGAAGAAGAAAAAGAAGATCTTCAAGAAGTGGTAGATTTTCTTAAAAGCCCTAAAAGATATATTGATCTTGGAGCTAGAATACCTAAAGGAATATTAATGGTTGGACCTCCTGGAACTGGTAAAACGTATCTTTCAAGAGCTGTTGCAGGAGAGGCTGGAGTACCATTTTTTAGTATAAGTGGTTCAGACTTTGTTGAGATGTTCGTAGGAGTAGGAGCATCTAGAGTTAGAGATTTATTTGAACAAGCTAAGAAAAATTCTCCATGTATTATATTTATAGATGAAATAGATGCTGTGGGTAGAAAAAGAGGAGCGGGCCTTGGTGGAGGTCATGACGAAAGAGAACAAACTTTAAATCAACTTCTAGTTGAGATGGATGGATTTGGAGTTAATGAAGGTATAATAATAATGGCAGCTACAAATAGACCAGATATATTAGATCCAGCTTTACTTAGACCAGGTAGATTTGATAGACAAGTAACTGTAGGAGCACCTGATGTTAAAGGTAGAGAAGCTATACTTAAGGTTCATGCAAAAAATAAACCGTTATCAGACGATGTTAATTTAAAGGTTTTAGCTAGAAGAACTCCTGGATTTACTCCAGCAGATATAGAAAATCTTATGAATGAAGCAGCTATATTAACTGCTAGAAAAAGAGAAAAGACTATAAAGATGGATACTATAGAAGAATCTATTACTAAGGTTATAGCTGGTCCTGCTAAAAAGACTAGAGTAATAAGTGAAAAAGAAAGAAAGCTAACAGCATATCATGAGGCTGGTCATGCAGTTGCAGCTCAACTTCTTCCTAATACAGATCCTGTACATCAGGTTACTATAATACCTAGAGGAAGAGCAGGAGGCTTCACTATGCAGCTTCCAAAAGAAGATAAGAACTATGCTACTAAGATGCAAATGCAGGAAAATCTTATTGTACTTCTTGGAGGAAGAGTTGCAGAGTACCTTGTGCTTGATGATATATCAACTGGAGCTCAAAATGATTTAGATAGAGTATCTCAAACAGCAAGAGCTATGGTTACAAGATATGGTATGAGTGAAAAATTAGGACCTATGACGTTTGGTGATAATTCTGATGAGGTATTCTTAGGAAGAGATTTTACATCTAAGAGAAATTACTCTGAAGAAGTAGCATCAGAAATTGATAGAGAAATAAGTGGAATAGTAGATGAAGCTTACAACAAAACTAAAAAGCTATTAAGTGAGAATATAGATAATCTTCATTATGTTGCTAAGTGTCTTTTAAAATATGAAACATTGGATGCAGAACAGTTTAAACAAGCATTTAACAAAGAACTATCACTTGAAGATTACAATGAAATATCTCTTGATAAAGAAGATGACAATGAATAAGGTTGAGATTTCTCAACCTTATTTTTTTGTAAAAAATTATATGAAATATATATTTATATATTTCATATAATTTAAAGCATGTACTTTTAAAATTCAAATTGTCTAAAAAGTTTTAAAATTACAACAAAATAAGAAGGATTTAGGTAAAAAATGTAGAAAGTAATTAAGTGGACGTGCAATTTTAAATTCACAAGTATGCAATTTTGAAATTTTAAAATCATAAACTTTCATAATCAGATATAAGGGGGCGAATTTGATGAGTTGTAATGATAAATTAAAGAATTGTTTTAAGAAGTGGGAAGAAGAAAAATTAGAAAAAGCTTTATTAAGATTTGGGGAAAGAAAATCTCAGTTTTTATCAGGGTCAAATGAAGAAGTAAAACGATTATATACTCCTCTGGATGTAGAGGATATTAATTATGATGATTTAGGATTTCCGGGACAGTACCCTTTTACTAGGGGAGTACAGCCTACCATGTATAGAGGTAAATTTTGGACTATGAGAATGTATGCTGGTTTTGCAACAGCAGAAGAGTCAAACAAGAGATACAAATACTTAATAGATCAAGGTTCTATGGGCTTATCAGTTGCATTTGATCTTCCTACTCAGATGGGATATGATTCAGATGATCCTATTTCTGAGGGAGAAGTTGGAAAGGTTGGAGTTGCAATAGATTCTCTTGAAGATATGGAAATATTGTTTGATGGAATTCCTCTTGATAAAGTTTCAACATCTATGACTATAAATGCACCAGCATCTGTTTTACTTGCTATGTATATAGCGGTTGCCCAAAAGCAGGGCGTTGGAATGGATAAATTAAGAGGTACTATTCAAAATGATATACTTAAGGAATATGTTGCAAGAGGAACCTATATATTCCCAACGAAACCTTCTATGAGACTTATAACTAATATATTTGAATATTGTTCTAAGAATGTTCCTAAATGGAATACAATAAGCATATCTGGATATCACATAAGAGAAGCAGGGTCTACTGCTATTCAGGAAGTAGCATTTACTTTATCTAATGGAATAGCTTATGTAAATGCGGCTATAGATGCAGGTCTTAATGTAGATGATTTTGCCCCAAGACTTTCGTTCTTCTTTAATGCTCATAATGATTTGTTTGAAGAAGTTAGTAAGTATAGAGCGGCAAGAAGACTTTGGGCTAGAATCATGAATGAAAGATTTAAAGCTAAAAAAGAAAAATCGTTAATGCTTAAGTTCCATACTCAAACAGGAGGATCAACTCTTACTGCTCAACAACCTGAAAATAATATAGTTCGTGTTGCTATTCAAACTCTTGCAGCAGTTATGGGAGGAACTCAGTCTCTTCATACTAATTCTAAGGATGAAGCACTTGCTCTTCCTACTGAAGATTCTGTAAGAACGGCACTTAGAACTCAACAAATAGTAGCTCATGAAAGTGGAGTAGCAGATACTATAGACCCACTTGCAGGATCTTATTATGTTGAAAGCTTAACTAATAAAATAGAGAAAGAAGCTATGAAATTAATAGAAAAGATAGATAATCTTGGTGGGTCTCCAAATGCTATAGATAAGGGGTATATGCAACAGGAGATAATGGAGAGTGCGTATAGATACCAAAAAGAAATAGAAAATGATGAGAGAATAATAGTTGGTATGAACAAATTTAAAGTAGAAGAAGAAGCACCAAAGGATCTTTTAAGAGTAGATCCTAGTGTTGGTCAAAGAAAGTGTGAAAAATTAAAAGAGTTAAAAGATAGAAGAGATAATGATATTGTTAAGAAAAATTTAGAAGATTTAAGAAAGGCTTGTAAAAGTGATGATAATTTAATGCCTTACATTCTTGATGCGGTTAATTCGTATTCAACACTTGGAGAGATATGTGATGTTATGAGAGATGAATTTGGCGAATATAAACAAAGTGTAATGATATAGTACAAAGGGGGAAGAAATAATATGAGACCTATAAGAGTATTAGTTGCAAAGCCCGGACTTGATGGGCATGATAGAGGAGCAAAAGTTATAGCCAGAGCCTTTAGAGATGCTGGTATGGAGGTTATATATACAGGACTTAGACAAACACCTGAGCAGATTGTTCAAACTGCAATTCAAGAAGATGTAGACGTTGTTGCAATGAGTATTTTATCTGGTGCTCATAACCATCTTCTTCCTAAAGTTGTTAAACTTTTAAAAGAAGAAGAAGTTTATGATGATATGCTTGTGATTGGTGGAGGTGTTATTCCTGATGAAGATATTCCATATCTTAAAGAAAATGGAATAGCAGAGGTATTTACTCCAGGTACAACGACGACAACAACTATAGAATTTATAAAAGCAAATTTAAAGAAATCAATGGTTTAGCAAGGTTGTGAAAATATGGATTTGATAAACAGCTTATTAAAAGGGAATAAGAGAGCTTGTGCTAGGCTTATTTCTATAATAGAAAATGAACAAGAAGGTTACTTTGATATACTAAAAGAAATACATAAAAATACCAAGGGAGCTTATGTTATAGGTATAACAGGCCCTCCAGGAGCAGGCAAATCAACTTTAACTGATAAATTGGTGAAAAAACTTAGAAAATTGGATAAAAAGATTGGAATTATAGCAATAGATCCAACTAGCCCCTTTTCTAAGGGAGCTATACTTGGAGATAGAATAAGAATGAGTGATTTAAACTTGGATCCAGATGTTTTTATAAGGTCTATGGGGACTAGAGGATATTTAGGGGGACTGTCTAAGGCTACTTATGGTGCAATAAAAGTTATGGATGCTTATGGGTGTGATTATATATTTGTTGAAACTGTAGGTGTTGGACAATCAGAGGTTGATATAGTTAAAACTGCTGATACTACAGTCATGGTTATGGTACCTGGTCTTGGGGATGATATACAGGCTATAAAAGCAGGCGTTATGGAAATTGGAGATGTATTCGTTGTCAATAAAGCTGATAAAGATGGGGCTAAAAGAACTTTACTTGAGATAGAGATGATGTTGGATTTTAAGAAGGATTGGGAGTTTAGACCTCCTGTTTCAATGGCTGTTGCAAATGATGGAAGTGGAGTAGATGAATTACTTCGAAATATTATGAATCATAAAAATCATCAAGAAAAAAATGATATTTTAAAAAGTAAAGTACTTAAGAGAAATAAGTCTGAGATAAGAGAAATAATACATAGAAAAATAGAAAAAGAGATTCAAAATATACAAAATGAAAAAGAAGTAGAAGGAATGATAATTAAGACATTAAGTAAAGAACTTGACCCTTATACTGTTAGTGAGAAGATATTTAATAGGATAATAAAGGAAAATTAAAATTTTAATTGATAACTAATTATAACAAGGGGGATCTTAATATGAATATAAGTAGAGTTGATCATATAGGTATAGCTGTTAATAATCTTGATGAGACTTTAAAGTTTTATGAGGATGTTCTTGGTATAAAATGTGAGGGAACTGAAGTTGTTGAAGATCAAAAGGTTAAGGTTGCATTTTTACCTGTTGGAGATACTGAAATTGAACTTTTAGAGTCAACTTCTGAGGATGGACCCATAGCTAAGTTTATTGAAAAGAATGGTGGAAGAAATGGACTTCAGCATATAGCTGTGAGGGTTGATGATATAGAAAAGGCTATAGAAGAGGTTAAGGAAAAGGGATATAGAATGATAGATGAAAAGCCTAGATATGGAGCAGGTGGAGCAAAAATTGCATTTTGTCATCCAAAGAGTACTCATGGTATATTACTTGAACTAAGCCAAAGAGATTAGAAGGGGGAATCTAATAATGTCACAAAATAAGCTGGATATTCTTTTAGAAAAAAGAGCTAAAATTGAGCTTGGTGGAGGAGAAAAAAGGATACAAAAACAGCATGACTCTGGAAAGCTTACAGCAAGAGAAAGACTTAATATACTATTTGATGAAGGAACTTTTATTGAGTTAGATGCTTTTGTAAAACATAGATGTAATCATTTTGGGATGGATAAAGTAGATGCTCCTGGAGAAGGGGTAGTAACGGGATATGGCAAGGTAGAAGGTAGGTTGGTTTATGCATTTGCTCAAGATTTTACTGTTTTAGGAGGATCTCTTGGAGAGATGCATGCTAAGAAAATGGAAAAAATTATGGATATGGCTCTTAAAATGGGAGCACCAATAGTAGGACTTAATGATTCTGGTGGAGCTAGAATTCAAGAGGGAGTAGATGCTTTAGCTGGATATGGAAAAGTATTTTATAAAAATACTATAGCATCAGGTGTTGTTCCTCAAATATCTGCTATAATGGGACCTTGTGCAGGAGGAGCAGTATATTCACCAGCTCTTACTGATTTTATATTTATGGTCGATAAAACTAGCCAGATGTTTATAACAGGTCCTCAAGTTATAAAAACGGTTACAGGAGAAGAAGTTAGTGCACAAGATCTTGGTGGAGCTATGACTCACAATTCTACATCAGGGGTTGCACACTTTGTATCTGAATCTGATGAAGACTGTATAATGGGTATTAGAAAATTGCTTAGCTTTTTGCCTTCAAATAATTTAGAAAAAGCTCCTATATTAGAGTGTGATAATGTTAATGAAAAAATAGATATCCTAGATACCATCATGCCAGATAATTCAAATAAGCCATACGATATGAAAGACATAATAAAAAATATAGTTGATGATGGTGATTTTTTTGAAGTTCAACCTTATTTTGCAAGAAACATACTTACGGGTTTTGCAAGAATTAATGGAGAATCAGTAGGAATAATAGGTAATCAACCAATGTATATGGCAGGATGTATTGATATAAATGCATCTGATAAAGCTTCTAGATTTATAAGAACTTGTGATGCTTTTAATGTACCTATTTTGAACTTTGTAGATGTTCCTGGGTTCTTACCTGGTACATCTCAAGAGTATGGGGGGGTAATTAGACATGGAGCGAAGATGCTTTATGCATATAGTGAAGCTACAGTTCCAAAGGTAACTATAATAACGAGAAAAGCTTATGGCGGATCTTATCTTGCTATGTGCTCTAAGGACTTAGGAGCTGATATTGTATATGCTTGGCCAAGTGCTGAAATTGCAGTTATGGGTCCAGATGGAGCAGCTAATATAATATTTAGAAAAGATATAAAAGCCTCTGATGATCCTGCTTCAGTTAGAACTGAAAAAGTTAAGCAATATAGAGATGAATTTGCAAATCCGTATCAAGCAGCTCAAAGAGGCTTTGTAGATGATGTTATACAACCATCTTTGACTAGAATTAGACTTTGTGATGCTTTTGATGTTCTAAAATCAAAAAGAGAAAGCAGACCTCCTAAGAAACATGGAAATATTCCACTTTAAAATAAGAGGGTGAAACTATGAATTTGACTAATTTATTAGATGTAATGAAAAATGACATAACATTACTTACTAAATCCGAGCAATTAATCGCTAGCTTGGTTGTTACACTGCTTTCTATGATTATAGTATTTGTGGTTCTTATGATTATAATGGCTGCTGTAAAAATAATGACAAGATCTAGCTTAGATTATAAAAAAGAAGAAGTGATTATAAAGGAAGATTTAAAACAAAGTATAGAATATAATCAAGATGATAAAGAAATAGTAGCAGCAATAAGTGCAGCTGTAGCTAGTGCTTTAAATACCACTACTAATAATATTATTATTAAGAAGATAAAAAGAAGTGAAAATAGTGATAATGCTTGGTCAAAGCTTGGAAGAATAGAGCAAATGAGTTCAATGCTAGGAGGATATGAATATGATAAAAAAATTTAATGTTAAGGTAAATGGAGTTTCTTATGAAGTTGAGGTAGAAGAAATAAAGGAAGCTGTTAATAAATCCAAAGTAATTGAACCAAAGGTAGAAAAGAATATTCCTGTAAAAGAAGTCAAGGTAAATAAAACTATATCTGCTAACTCAAACTCTACTAATACAGTAAAAGCTCCTATGCCTGGAACAATAAATGATATAAAAGTGAATAAAGGAGATAGTGTTGCTAAAGGGCAAGTTCTTTTAATACTTGAAGCTATGAAGATGGAAAATGAGATAATGTCACCAACAGATGGAGTTGTTGAAGATATTCATGTAACTAAAGGATCATCTGTAAGTGCAGGTGAGATTATTATAGGTATCTCTTAAAAAAGTAGGAAAGGGGGATTACTCAATGGGAGAAGTTGTATTTAATTTTATACAAAGTACAGGCATATACAATGTTATTACAGACTTTGGAATGTACTATAAGCAGATAATAATGATTGTTGTAGGTTGTTTTTTGTTGTATCTAGCTATAAATAAAGAATTTGAGCCTCTTTTATTGGTTCCAATAGCATTTGGTATGATTCTTACGAATTTGCCTTTATCAGATATTATGAGTCATCCTCAGACACTTTTGAATATAAATCCTATAGATACTAAAGAGGCAGCTCTACAGGCACAGCAAGGAATCTGGTCTGTTGATATTAAGAATAAGTTTCCAGGAGGACTTCTTTATTATTTATATCAAGGAGATGAACTCGGTATATTTCCTCCTTTAATATTTATGGGTGTTGGAGCTATGACTGATTTTGCTCCATTAATAGCTAATCCTAAAAGTTTACTTTTAGGAGCTGCTGCTCAGTTTGGTATATTCTTCACATTTATAGGTGCTATACTTTTAGGATTTGATGCTCAAGCAGCATCATCAATAGCTATAATAGGAGGAGCAGATGGACCAACATCTATATATTTAACTTCGATATTAAAACCAGAGTTACTAGGGACAATAGCGGTTGCAGCTTATTCTTATATGGCATTAGTTCCTATAATTCAACCACCCATTATGAGAGCGTTAACTACTGAGGAAGAAAGAAATATAGTTATGAATCAATTAAGACCAGTATCTAAAAAAGAAAAAATAATATTTCCAGTAATGGTTACTATAATAGTTTCTTTAATATTACCATCTGCTTCTACTTTGATAGGGATGTTAATGTTTGGTAATTTATTGAGAGAATCTGGAGTTACTGATAGATTATCAAAGACTGCATCAAATGAGCTTATGAATATAGTAACTATATTCTTAGGAATCACAGTCGGTGCTACTGCAACAGGAGAGGCATTTATAACTGTTCAAACATTAAAGATATTTGCACTTGGAGTTATAGCTTTTTGTGTAGGAACTGCAAGTGGTGTTATACTGGCTAAAATAATGAATAAATTCTCTAAAGATCCTATAAATCCACTTATAGGCTCAGCTGGAGTATCAGCAGTACCTATGGCTGCAAGGGTTTCTAATAAGGTAGGACAACAAGCAAATCCAGGAAACTTCCTTTTGATGCACGCTATGGGACCAAATGTTGCTGGAGTTATAGGTTCAGCTGTTGCAGCTGGAGTATTACTTCGTTTATTTGGGTAAGATAAAATGAAGCTTATTAAAATAATAATCTGTACCCTTTGTAAAGGACAATTTAAAAAAGACTATGCTACATTAAGAAGATGATTTCTGTATTGGACAGGAGTCATCTTCTTTAATCCCCACTGATATCTATAGTTATTATAATAAGTCATGTATTGTTTAATT
>NZ_JAOASI010000054.1 GCF_025210165.1 Tepidibacter sp. | reverse complement strand
TGATTTAGTAGCAGAAAAATACCTTCTATATTTAATGAATGAGATGTCAAAATTAGAAGATATAGAAAGAACCAGAGAAAATTTATTAAGACTGATGCCTTGGTCAGATACATTGCCTGAAGAATTAAAAATAGAAAAGAAGAAATAAACTGAAAATCCAGTATACTAATTTTTATAATTAGTTATACTGGATTTTTTAATTTCAAGACGGTAAATCTTTGACGGATACAATTGAAGAAAATTGAAGATACAAAGAATCGTTAGGAAATTTAGTGAAGCTACAAACAATAGTAAAATTAGATGAAGAATAGCAGAGATTATCTAGTGAACTGAATGTATATAGAGAGGCAAAAGTAGAGTTAAAAAAGAATGAATAAAAATTTCATAAGAAAAGAGTTAATGAAATTATAGATGTTATAAATAGTAGGCAAGAGTTATTAGGAGAATTTGATAAATACACATTTAATGCATTAGTTGATAGGATTGAGATTATCAGCAAAAAGCATTTTGTTTTTTTGTGTTGAAATGTGGAATTACAGTGGGGAAAATGTGGAAAATAGGTAAAATTAGGTATATAATGGAATTGATATAATTTGAAGAAAGATGAGGGATATAATGAAATCATTATTACCAGAGAGCAGGGAACTTTACAATGTTATATTTTCAGACAAACAAAAACTACAAATTCAAGGAATACTAAATGAGATAAATACAAATCTTGATAATTACTCAACAAAATCGTTGTGGGAAATGGATAAGGAAATAGGAGGGATAGGAGGCTATTGTATGCCTTGTGATCCTATAAAAAATCCCTTTCCAGGGGGTGAATATAGAACTCTATTTAGACCTTTACAATATGCACGTTCAGAGATTGACATAACGGGTGTCTATTTACATTCTAAATATGTTATTTTAAATTCGGGGTTACATTTAGAAGCAGTTGTTAGATTAGCATTGAGAAAGTATAAATTTCTTGGAAGGATAAGATATATGAATTCTACTCTTGGAAATGCTACTAAATCTTTATCAAAGGTAGAAGATATTCCAACTGAATTAATAAATCATCTTTTTAAATTTGTAAAAATATACAATAAATCTAAGCATGAAGTAAATCAAAATGAGGGCAGAAAAAGACTTTTTATGCCAAGCGATGCAATAGTTGGATATTTAGCAGCTAGAATTATTGGATATAGACTATTACAATTAATAGAGCATGACTCTGTTAGAGTTGAGTATAGAATAGACGAATCAAAATTTAATGGACTGTTTTAATTAACAAAAAATGCTAATGAAAAATATTAATAGCTTGGAGGCATAATATGAATTGTATTGATAATGGGATGCATTCTTTTAAGAAGTCATTAAACAAATTATTTGAATTGGATAAAGTGGAAGATTGTGAAATAGAGTTTCACTTAAAAGATATAATTATGGATTTTCACCATTCATTAGAAATTTTATGCAAATATTTAGTAAAGAGGAAAGGCAAGTATTATCTTTATGAGGATACAAGCAAGATTTTTGAAAAAGAGGTGAATATTAAAATAAAAGAAAAATATAATAAAAGACTAGATACTATTAAATATATAGATGCAGTTAATAGAGTATTGATGTTATATAATCAAGATATTGATAAAGATACTTATGGGATGTTTAAAGAGTTGAATAATTTAAGAAATGAGTTAACTCATTATGAAGTTGATATTGAAAGAATAGAAGTGGAATATGTAATTGCTTCTTTGTTACCAACTATAACTAATATATTTGAGAATAATATTAAAGAATTTAATGAATATATGATGATTAAAGAAGTAAAGAAAAATGTTGATGGTCTTTATGAAAAAAGAGATTTATGGAAATTAACAACTGTTATTAAGATGTTTGAAAAATATAAAGATTCAAATATTCATGAGGTAAGGTATAGTAGTGATGATCATGATAATAGCACATTATTAGATAGAAAAGATATGAATATGCTGGAATTAATAGGTTATGATTCTTGGGAATATTTTTCTATATATGATTTTCTGAGCAAGCAGATAGATTGTCTCCTGTTTAGAAATTATTATAATAAACTATTAGATTCAATTGTAGAAAATGAAAAAACAAAACAATTTTTGGAAGTAAAATCTGAAATACTTGAAGAGGTAATTACAGAAATTCTAAACAGTAAAATTATATATTCTCTACAGATATTAATTGAATCTTCTAATTCAGAGTATGAAAAAGTACTAGATGATTTAAATAAGAGGGTTGAAGTGTTTAGTAAATTAGATAGACCGTCACAACTATTAATAGTAAAAGATTTAATTAAAATGAAAGAAAAAATCTCTAGTTGCAAAAGTATATTTAAAAAATATGAAAAATTCCTTAATACAGAAAGAGAGTTTAAATATGAAAATATCAAATATAAAAAATGGATTAAAAAACAGTACAAAGAGGTCAACTTTAAGGGTTCATACAAAAAATGTATTGGCCTATTAGATGAAATTATGGATAAGTGTAAATGGGAAAAAATCCATAATAGCGCCTTTGATTTTAATCAAGAAGCTGGAATGTTAGGGTGTAAAGAAGAATGTAAAGAAGAATGTATAGAAGAAATATTACAACAAGTAGTAGAAGAAACTGTTTTTGGAAATGTTTCAAGTGATATAATACAATCAAGCTTTACAGGGGATTGGGGAACAATAGATAGAGTTGAAGAATGTGAACCATATATAATCTATATTATTGAAGAAGGACATATGAATTATTATTTAATTTTTGAATGTCATTTGTCTTGCAGTAGATACTTTGAAGGTGATTTCCACGATAATGGTAGTTGTGAAGTATGTGTTGGCGCCAATGTTAGTATAGATTCAAGTACCAAAGAAGTAGCTATGAGCAGCATTGAACTACTCTAATGTTATCGTTATTTTAACTATATGTTTCTTTTATTGTCTCATTAAATATAGAGAACATAACACTAACAAAAAAATAACTGTTGCAAGTTTATTATATAACTTTATTTTGTGAGAACATTAGTTAAATAATTTAAAATGATGAGTGAAAAGTGTCTAAAAAATAATAGAAATAAAAACAAAAAATATATATTTAATTAGAGATAAAACTATACTATTTGTAATAAAAGTGTCTATATTAAAAATTGCAAATAAAAGATTAGTAAATGTGTATATTTAGGCACTTTAACAATAAATAGACATAATATAAGAGACCATATGTATAGGAACTCCTGCTACTCGTGCAGAAACTATAAAAAAATTAAAAACAGTAGGATATATTTCAAGTAAAGGGAAGAGTTTAGTTTGCACAGAACTTGGAAGAACAATCGTAGATATATTTCCAGCCAAAGAACTATTTGATTTAGAATATACAGGTAGATTAGAAAAAACACTATCCGATATAGAAAAGGGAAAGGTAAAAAAAGAAGAGTTCTTGAATTTGATTACGA
Organism: Tepidibacter sp.; assembly: GCF_025210165.1. Lineage (GTDB taxonomy): Bacteria > Bacillota > Clostridia > Peptostreptococcales > Peptostreptococcaceae > Tepidibacter_A. The sequence goes on along the minus strand of NZ_JAOASI010000054.1, from coordinate 309 downwards.
ACTTTACAATTGAAGGGGTTAATCTTATAAAGAAAGATACTTCTATGTTAAGTAAATTTAAAGTAGAGTTAGCAGAAGATGTAGAAAGCTTAGGTAAATGTCCACAGTGTAAAAACCCAGTTATAGAAGGTAGCAAAGGGTTTGGATGTAGTAATTGGAAGAATGGGTGTAAGTTTACGATTTGGAAGGATGATAAGTACATACAGTCATTTGGAAAGAAAGTAAGTAAGAAAATGGTTAAAATTTTATTAGAAAAAGGTAGAGTTGGATTTAGAAACCTTAAGAGTAGAAAAGGAAATGTCTTTTCTG
>NZ_JAOASI010000053.1 GCF_025210165.1 Tepidibacter sp. | reverse complement strand
TTATAGCAAGGAGGATACACCTGTTCCCATTCCGAACACAGAAGTTAAGCTCCTTAGCGCCGATGGTACTTGGGGGGCAGCCCCCTGGGAGAGTAGGACGTAGCCACGTAATCTTTTTTATATTGTATAGTTGTTAATCAAAAAAGATGGTTATTTAAATACCTTGAATTCATTAAATAGATTTATAAAACTAAATGTTCTATCTTATTAGATATACTAAAATTTCTTAAACTCGCTAAGGATCAGACATAAGAAATTTTTAAACGTATATTTAAACGATATAACATAAGTTTTATTGAAATCTATTTAAAAGATTCACTAACATTTAAATAACCATCTTTTTTAGTATGTAAATATATCAATAAATACAAGTTGTGTTGACCTTAAGAAGTATTGAACAATCAATAATTTTATTGTATAATAATGTAAATAATTAAAGGGAAGGTGTTTTCTATGACGATTAATAATGATAATTTACAAGAACATTGTATTGAATTTATGGAAAATAATAATGTACCAAGAATATATATAAGTAAATGGAAGAATTATAATAGAGAAATTAATACAGATATTGATGATTATGAAAGTATGGAAAATCTAATAATAGGACAAATACTTGATAAGCAAGATGGATTTTTTTTGAAAGAAAATAATAATATTAGAAAGAGTATTAAAATAGAAATATATAAATTATTATGTACATCCTCTAATGAATATAACACAGAAAGACAAAGTGGTGTTCAAATTGTGGAAAAAATTATTCCTATGTTAGCAGTTTCTTTATCTGCAAATTTAGGTGTTGATATAGCACTTGTTTCAGGCATAGTTTCTATAATAATATGTGGGTTCTTTAAAATTGGTAAAAATGCTTGGTGTAATTGCTGTAAAAATGAATTTGAAGATTAATATTAGGAGGTAATTTATGATAAAAGGAAAATACGATTTAGGCGAAGTGGGGTTTGTTGATTGTAATTTTGCTTACAATGATATATCAAATATTCTACATGAATATATGCATCATAAACTAGGGACAAGTACAATTTTTGCATTTGTTAATTTTATATTAGAACAAACAGAAATAGGATTAAATAATGAAGATCTGAAGAAAATTTCAAGAACAATGCAGAAGGCGTATTTAGTTTTAAATGAAAATTATGCTTTATTCCATCAATTAGCAATAATATCTTGTTCTAGCAAAGATAGATATGAGCGTTTTGTTACTGAGTTTAAGAAAAGTGAAAATTATGCTATTTATCATGGAAAAAAGATATTAAATATATTAAGTAAAAATAATGCAAAGGATTTATTAGAAACAAATATTATTAATAGAATAGCATTTATAGCTATGAATATAGATTTTACTAAATTATCTGAAAAAGATTTATTAAATAATGAGTATATAGAAGCCAAAATCATTGAAAATAGCAAAGATTTTGATCCTAATGAAAGATATACTATACTGTTAAAGAGTTTAGAAAAATTATTAAATCATAATGATGTCAACAATATAACAGACGATATGTTACTAAAATACACAGGATTACAATCATTTGAAAGAAATAAGGAGAATTTTTTGAAGGTTCTTAATTTGTATAAAAAGCGATTTGAAGTCCAAAATATTGATACAAGTATACTTATAAAAAATATAGAAAGTATTAAAAATACTAGTGAGGACAATTTTATTTTAGAAGAAGTATCTAAAAAAGATGTATATAAGATATTCGATATCATAAGACCTATGCCATTAAACAATAATTATGAAGAATTTTTCCCTAATAAAGTTACAGAGGAGCATTTAAATTGTGGGGTTATGAGGGTTCTGTTAAGGGATAATAAGAATTATTCAATTGAATTTTATGCAATTGTTGTTTTTTATGATGTTATTTTAGGGCATGAATATAGACTTTTTGTAGATAAAAACTCATTAAGGGATATGATTGTAAAATTCAATAAATTGATAATGATTTATTGTGAAGACTATAATAGATTCATTTCAGAATTTCCAATTATTAAGAGTAAAAATATTTTCCTTGAAATAAATAATACCTATAGTAAGTGTAAAGAATTTTTTATAAATGATATGTCTGAAGGAAGAGAAACTATGATACATGAGGGAAATGATAGAGTATTTTTCATTTTCTCAAAGCAAAAAGAGGATAATATATTTGTTATGTATTTTTTTAAGGAAGTAATGGGATTAATAAAAAAAGATATAGAAGATAAGTTATTCAATATTATTTCTGTAGATGATGAAGGATTAGATAGAGAATTTTATAAAAATAATACTGATTGGTGGAAATACGAGGATATAATAAGAGTTATCATGGGAACGTATATTATGGATGATGAACACAAATTTCCAACTCTCGGAAGAAGAATTAATATAAAATAATAAAGTAGAGGTATTTATTAAAATAGATTAAGAAGATTCAGAAGTTAAATATGTTTAAAGATATGTTATTATTAGGAGTACACTAAAAAAGTCTTTATTTAAAATTTTAAAGGGTAAGTTAAACAAAAATATTAGGTGTCTACTTAAAGAGTTAAATTATATGAAAATATTTTTAATAATCCACAGACTATAAAAAGAACCTAAATTTTGTATGTACAAAATTTAGGTAGTTATTTTTTTATAAGGTTCATTCCTATATAGAATATATATCCGAAAATTCTATATGTATTTTTTCTATAGACTTATCTTTCACATAAATAGTATCTATTTCCTTAGTATCCTCTACAGTAGTTACAGGAAGTCTTATAATAAAGTCGCTTCCGTACCCATACTCACTTTTAACATCTATATATCCATTATGTATATCTATTAAAGACTTAACTAAAGACAGACCTATACCGCTTCCTTCTGTATTTCTAGTTAAAGACTTATCAACTTGCCTAAATCTATCGAATATCATTTCCAATTTATCATTTGGAATACCAATTCCTGTATCTTTTATAGATATAGTTACATATTCTTGTTCTGCAAATAAATTAACTATGATAGAATCTCCTGAATCTGTAAACTTAATAGCGTTAGAAAGAAGATTTAGGATAATTCTTTCTATAGAATTTGGATCTACAGCTATTATTTTTTCTTCAATATTAGTATCAAATATTAAAGATATTTCTTTATTTTTTATATATTCGCTTACAGATAAAGTTATATTCTCTACAAGACTTACTATATTATGATTTTGAAGTTCTATACTAAAATGGCCACAGTCTAATTTTGTTATATCTATTAAGTTATTTACAAGTCTGAGCATTCTATAACAGTTTTGCTTTAATATATTTATGTGGTGTGATGTGTTATTCGACTTACATACTAATTGATTGTTTATTAAATTACTTTCTATTAATTGAGTTATAGAAAAAATTAAATTAAGAGGTGTTTTAAGTTCGTGAGACAAATTTGAAAAAAATTCAGTTTTTAATTTATCATATTCACGAGCTTGCTTTAATTTTTTTTCTTCTTCTAATATTTTATTTCTAAATTTTTCAGCTTTTCTTTTTTCTGTTAAATCATTGATTACTGCAATTGTATAGTTGTTAGAATCTAATGTTGGATATGCACAAACTTCTATATTTATAAGTTCACCATTAGCAGTTACACCTAACTCATCTATATCAGGTGAATATATATGTTTTTGTTGATTTTCTAGTCTTTTCTTTATTTTTTCATGAAAATCTTTATGTATATAATTATATACAGATGTGTTTTTTATAGAATCTAAATCTTTATATTTAAATAATTTCAAAAATGCAGAATTTGCAAAATGTATATTACCATTATTATGAACTAGTATTCCAAATGGTAAAAATTCAATTAAATTCTTGTAGTCTTCTGTGTTTGATTTAAGTGTTTTCTGTAGCTTTTTTGTTTTATTTATACTTACAAGAAGTATAAATATTATTAATACTAAAAAAAATATTATATAAATAGTGAATGCATATATTATATCTTTAGATATACTATAAAAATTAGATTGTTTATTTTTGATTTTAGATTCTGGTGGCAAATTATATATTGGTATATTGAATTTAGTCAATTGATTATAATCAAACATATATTTATTTTTATGAGATATATTACGAACGTTATACTTAGGATCTTCCATTATTTTCAGAGCAAATCTTCCAGCAGTATTTCCTAAACCATATGAATCACATAAAGATCCTCCAATTATACCTGTGTTTATCATACTGTTCCAAAAGGAATAGCAAGGTATATTTTTTTTAGTAGAAGCAAATTTAATTAAATCATTCATAGGATAATTGTCATTATGGTCAGTCTTGAATTCAGTAAGAGTTATGAGAGTCAAACCGGATTTTAACGTATTTAGCTTAGATAATACTCTGTTTATATTAGATTCATAATAAATTAATATGTCTACACCTTTATCGTAATAATATTTTTTTTGATTCTCTAATAACTTTATATAGTGAGAACTCAGTAAGTTAGGGTTAACAGGTATAAATATTTTATTATTTGGATGAATTTTATTAGCTAAATCCAAAGTTTTTTCTATATCTATTAATTGCTTAACTACATAAAATCTTTCGTTAGATTTTACTTTATCAAGTATATTAGGTTCATTGATTCCACAGAAGAGTATTGGAGAATTTTCAAATAACTTATCTCCGTACTTTTCAAAAAAGTAATAAGAGTCTTCATCTGTAGCTATTATGATATCGAAGTTGTAGTCTTCAAATTTATATTTATATAAATCGTATAAAATATCTAAATATTTATCATCGTGTTTTACTTGAATATCCATATTTTCTATATGAATTATATTACTTTTGTTTTTTAAATTTGAATAAATACCTTTTACGACATCGTGAGTATAGGGTATGGCCATATTTTTAGAGTTAATAATCAATATATGATTGATTTTTTCTTCTGCAAATGAGAAAAAATTATATAAATACAAGATGTTTATTAATAATATAGATAAAAAACAACAAAAAAATTTATTCTTATTAGTCATAAAAAAATCTCCTTTTATGTGAAAAAATACATAAATATACATTTCTACATAAAAAAGTATATACCTTCGATGAAAAAAGTATAGTTTTGTCGATTTGATAAAAATTAGATGATATAGAATAATATTGTATTGATAATATAAAAGTAAGGTTGTATATAAAATAAATGTTTTAGAATAGAAAAGAATATCTTTGGTTGAAAATTCATAATAAAGAGAAAAGATAAAGATTTTAAATTTGTATATACTACTTTATATGTGATATTATAATATAATGAGCAAAAAGTAAAACCTATAGAAAATTGTCTATAGGTTTTTTTAACTTACACGGGAAATTTTAATTGATATATTAGAACTTACTTGAAGGGAGAAATTAAATGGATTTATCTACATTAAATGATATGCAAAGAAAAGCGGTACTTAAAACGGAGGGTGCACTACTTCTTTTAGCTGGAGCGGGTTCTGGAAAGACGAGAGTTTTAACTTATAGAATAGCCCATCTTATAAATGACTTAGAAGTACATCCTTCAAATATATTGGCAATCACATTTACTAATAAGGCTGCTAATGAGATGAAGGAAAGAGTAGAGGGAATAATAGGATCTGATGCAAATAATATGTGGATAAGTACATTTCACTCTTGCTGCGTTAGAATACTTAGAAAAGATATAGATAAAATAGGATATACGAGAAGCTTTGTTATATACGATAGATCGGATCAGATGACACTTGTTAAGGATTGTATAAAAGAACTTAATATAAATGATAAAATGTATGAAGCAAAAACTGTGCTTGGATATATTTCTGATGCTAAGGACAAGATGATAAATTCAAAGAGATTTAAAGAAATTCATCAAAATGATTTTAGAATGAGCAATATAGCAAAAGTATATTCTTTATATCAAGAAAGACTTATGAGAAATAATGCCCTTGATTTTGACGATCTTATAATGAAGGCTATTGAGATACTAGAAAATAATGAAGGGGTTTTAGACTTTTATCAAAGAAAGTTCAGATATATAATGGTTGATGAGTACCAAGATACTAATAGAGCGCAGTATAAGCTTGTAAACATGCTAGCTAGAAGACATAAAAATTTATGTGTTGTAGGGGATGATGACCAATCTATATACGGTTGGAGAGGAGCAGATATAAAGAATATATTAGAGTTTGAAAGGGATTATGAGGATGCATTAGTTGTAAAGCTTGAGCAAAATTATAGATCAACTCAAACTATACTTGATGCTGCCAATAAGGTTATAGCCAATAATATAACCAGAAAAGATAAGAAACTATGGACTCAGAGTGATTCAGGAGATAGAATAAGAACTTTTAAGTCAAGAGATGAAAGAGAAGAAGGCGATTTTATAGCTCATAGTATAAAAAAAATGAATAACGACAAAGGTATAGAGTATAAAGATTGTGCTATACTTTATAGAACTAATGCTCAATCTCGTGCGCTAGAAGAAGCTTTAATAAAGCAGAATATAAAGTATAAGATATTCGGAGGTATAAAATTCTATGAAAGAAAAGAGATAAAGGATTTAATAGCTTATTTAAGAATTATACAAAATCCTGTAGATGATATTTCGCTTAAAAGAATAATAAATGTTCCCAAAAGAGGTATAGGTCTTAAAACTCTTGAAAAAATAGAAGATGTAGCTCTTTTAAAGAGAGAGAGTATGTATCTTTCTTTATATGATGCTGATAATATAGATCTATCAACTAGGGTAAAAAGTAAGTTGAGAGAGTTTACAACTTTAATATCATCTCTTAGTGCTATGAACGATGTATATTCTGTAACTAAGCTTATAGAAAAGGTACTAGAGAATACTGGATATATAAAAGAGCTTGAAAAAGATGATACTATAGAGAATCAAACTAGAATAGAGAACTTAAAGGAATTTATATCTGTTGCAATGGAGTTTGAAAAAACAAGTGAAGAAAAAGATTTAGAAACATTTTTAGCTACTATATCTCTTATATCTGATATGGATTCTTCTGATGAAGATGATGATTATGTATCTTTAATGACTCTTCACAGTGCTAAGGGACTTGAATTTCCAGTAGTATTTTTAGCAGGACTTGAAGAAGGAGTATTTCCTATAAGTAGAGCTTTAACTGATGAAATAGAGCTTGAGGAAGAGAGAAGGCTTTGTTATGTTGGAATAACAAGAGCTATGAAGACTTTATATATGACTTATGCATCTTCAAGAACTATATATGGAAAGACTAACTATTCAAGGGTATCAAGGTTTATAGGTGAACTCCCTAAAGCTTGCTTAAAAAGTCTTAACAAGAATGAACCTGAAAATAAAATACTAAAAAAACAAAACAGCTTAGTAGAAAAATATAAGCAAAGACATATGGAAAAAGAAAGTAAGAGTATAGACAATAATAATGTAGGTCTTGGGTCTAAGGTTAAGCATCCTACATTTGGAATAGGAACAGTTGTAGCAAAGAATGGGTCTACTGTTAGTATAGCTTTTGAGAATAAAGGGGTTAAGAGTATTAATTTAGAGTATGTAAAGTTGAGTTTAATTTAGAATTTAATATATTTATATAAAAATATTATTAGAAATCGGTTTGTTAGCAAAAAATGAATATTATTAAAATATCGTTCATGTGTTAAATATTTTAATAAAACTAAGCATTATGTCTTATTTAATATCCTAAAAGTTCTAAACTCCCGTTGGTCAAACAACGAACTTTATTTACGGATATTAAAACGACATAACGCAAGTTTTATAAAAAATATTTAAACCATTCTCTAACACTTCAATAATATTCATTTTTAAATGTAGTTGTTAATCATTTAGAGAGAGGTTAAAGTAAAAATAAGTTTCACTTTATATAAAAACTATATTAAAAAGGGTGGTATGAATATGAGAGAAAAAGAGTTTGCTAATGATCTTATAGATTATGCTTATAAGGGGGCTAGTTCTTTTCATGCTGTTAAGAATAGTGTGGATATTTTAGCAAAAGAAGGATTTGAGGAGTTAAAGTTAACTGATAAGTGGGAGATTAAAAAAGGTGGGAAGTATTTTGTAACTAAGAATTCTTCTGCTCTTGTGGCTTTTGAGATAAATTCTGATAAGGTGGAGGACGAAGGGTTTAGAATAATAGCATCTCATAGTGATGCTCCTTGCTTTAGAATAAAGCCAAATCCTGAGATGATTAGTGAGAAGGTTTATTTGAAGTTAAATACAGAAGTATACGGAGGTCCAATTCTTAATACTTGGATGGATAGACCTTTAGCTATTGCAGGAAGGATTTCTGTTAAAAGTAATAATGTATTAAAGCCAAGAGAAGTTCTTGTTAATATAAATAAGCCTATATGCATTATTCCAAATCTTGCTATACATATGAATAGAGATGTAAATAAAGGTGTTGAACTTAATAAGCAAACGGATATGATTCCGCTTGTTTCAATTGTAAATGAAAGTTTAGAAAAAGATAATTTACTTTTAAAAGAGATAAGTAAAGAAATAAGTATTACTTGTGATGATATACTAGATTTTGATTTATTTTTATATGAGTATGAAAAGGGATGCTTGGTAGGTTTAGATGAGGAATTTATTTCATCAGCTAGACTTGATAACTTGGCTATGGCTCACTCAAGCCTACATGCTTTTATAAATTCAAACAATTCAAAAGGAATAAATGCATTTGTTATGTTTGATAATGAAGAAATAGGAAGTTCTACAAAACAAGGTGCAGACTCTGATATGTTAAAGAATATACTTGAGAGAATAACTATATCTTTAAATAAAAATAGAGAAGAATTTTTTACAAGTATATATAATTCCTTTATGATATCTGCTGATATGGCTCATCCTGTTCACCCAAATAGAGGTGAGAAGCATGATCCTACTAATAGACCAGTAATAAATAAAGGCCCTGTTATAAAAATAAATGCTAATCAAAGATATACAAGTGATAGCTATTCGGCAGCTGTATATGAGAGTCTATGTAAAGAAGTAGGAGTACCTTGTCAAAAATTTGTAAATAGATCAGACCAACCTGGTGGTTCTACTATAGGGCCTATATCATCTACTCATTTAGATATAAATAGTGTTGATATAGGGACATCTATACTTGGTATGCATTCTGTTAGAGAGCTGGGTGGAGTAAAAGATCATTATTTTGCATATAAGAGTTTTATGAAATTCTATGAAGTATAGAGTTAAAAATATACCCGCTTTAAGTGGCTATATGAATTTTTTCTAGGGGTGATTGATAATATGTTAGGAGTTTGTTTGCCTGGAGGTGGAGCAAAAGGAGCTTTTGCAGCAGGTGTTATATATGGACTTTACGAAAAAAAAATAAAATTTGATATAGTAGCTGGAACTTCTATTGGAGCTGTTAATGGATACTTTATATACACAGAAAATATTAGAAAACTCAAAGAATTGTGGATAAATATTGACGGAGATGAGCTAGGAAAACGAAAAATCTGTGGAAAAGTTGTAGATAATTCACAACTTATAAACAATTTAAATAATTTAGATGAAAACATAGAATATAAAACAGATTTTTATGTAAATTATGTAAATACTAAAGACAACAAATTAAGAGAAATAGTTACAAATGTTAAAGGATATAAAAGCCAACTAGCTCTATCTTATATAAAATATAGCTCTCTTCTTCCATGTAATGTAGATCAAGAAGTATCCTTTGATCAATTTGTGAATACATTTGACTCAAAAAAAGTATTTGAAACATTTAAACAAGATGTATTAAATGGTGAATATGAAGGATATAACTTAGATGGAGGAATATTAAATAACAATTTATTGTCTCCATTTATATATAAGAAAGTGGATAAACTATTTATAATAGCTCTTAAGAAAGGCTATATAATACCTGAATATATATTAGAACATTATAATAAAGATGACATTATAGTAATAGAGCCTGATACAGATATGAAGCCTAGTGATACACTTAAATTTGAGAAAGAGTTCTGTAAAAGCTTATTTTATGAGGGATATGAAAAAGTAATAAATTAAGAATTAAATTATTGGAAATATCAAAAAGTTTAGGGAATTTTGTTGAATTAATACAAAAAAACTAGTATACTATATTAGTCGTCTCAAAAAAATGAAATTATGGAGTGAAGTAAAGATGGCTAAGAGAATTGCAGTTTTAGGTGGACCAAGATGTGGAAAAACAACTTTAATACAACATCTTTATGTTGAAATGAAAATAGCAGGACTTAATACAGGATATGCACTTGAATATTCAACAGATTATTTAAGAGATAAAGGAATGATTGAATCTATATCAGAACAATATGGTATATATTTAGGGCAGAAGAGATTAGAAGATAAGCTTGATGAATTCGATTATGCTCTTACTGATTATGCTACATTTGTACCTTATATCTACGGAAGGTTTATGCTTGGAAATAAGAAAAGAACTAAAAAAGAAACTGAAATATTAAAAGATTTATATTGTTTAGCATTAGAAGATATTCCCAAATACGATCATATAATATATCTACCAAGAGAATTCGGATACGTTCAAGATGGAGTAAGATGGCAAGATGAAGAAATAGCAAAGCAAGTAGATGATGCTATACTTACATTCTTAAAAGCAGAAAATATTAATTATATAGAAGCTAGTGGAAGCACTAAGGAAAGAGCGAAACAGATATTGAAAATGTTAGATTTAGAGTATATAGAGACAAAAGAATTATGTGCGGATGTAAAATAAACTACCTATTTTAAATAGGTAGTTTTTTCTATTAGGAAACTAAATTTTGAAAATTAAGAAATATAAAGTATAATTTAAGTAAATACATCGGTATAAGGAATGGTTTAATGGAAAAACTTAAAGTGATTTTAAACAGGTCTATAGGAAGAGTTTATGTTCCAAAGTATATTAGAAATAGAAGTGAAGAAGTGATACTTCATATATCAGATACACCCTATAGCTTTTTCTATGCTTTAAAGGATTTAATAAAAAAGATAAACCCAGAATATATAATTCATACAGGGGATTTAGTAGATAATATAAAGCTTGAATTTTGTCATTATTCTTTATATAGGTATAGTAAAAGGCTTGAAATTTTAGTGGATATATTATCAAAATCGAGTGCAAAGAAAACATACATATGTTTAGGAAATCATGATAAAAAAGAAGTACTAAAAAGTATGTCAGATAAAATAGATATAATAGATATATGTGAGAATATAAGAATAAAAGACTTAGAACTAAGAATGAGTCATTATTCTAGTGAAATAATAAAGGATCCACAAGAATATAATTTATATGGACATAATCTAGATATTAAAAATAAAATAGATAATGGAAGAACATATTTAAATGGAATACAAAGTATAAACATTATATATACAGATACAAAAAAGGTTGAGTACCTAGCTTATCCATTTGGGATAGATGATGAAAGACTTAGAAAGGGAAAAATAGGGCTATAAGGAGATGATACTATGTTTTCTATAATTAGAAGAGGACCGAAATCTTTGATAATCGAAAGTAATAATGTATTAGAGGTTAAAAGATATCTTTCTAAAAATTTTAATGCATCTAGAAAATGTGACTTAACATCTGCTTTTCAACAAGCTAATGAAGAATGTACTATAATATTTATAGTAGAAAAGGCTAAGGATATTATAAATTCAAAAGAATGCTTAGATATATTTATTATTCAGGAAGAACCAGATGTAATATTATGTAGAGTATTAAACAATGATATTAAAAAATATATAACATATTCAAGAATTGCCCCTAGAATAATATTTATGAGAGTCTTTGGTGATTTAAATAAGATAATAGAAAAAATAGAAGAAGACAATAAAGAGCGTTATGTTAAGGGCGATGTTATAAATATATTAGAAAATTATAATGATAAAGGAACAATAGTAGCTTTTACAGATAAACCTCTTAGAAAAACTTTTAATGTATCTGATATATATAAAGAGGCACTTTATATAGAAGAAAAATATTCAACGCTTATAAGAAAAATGAGAACAGATGCGCTAAGATATTTAAATGCTGGACTTGATAATAAAGATTGGTATGAAATAGAAATTAAAATATATGATATATATGGAGCTTATAATCTTCACTATGATAGACTATTAAAAATACTAGAGGGATTAGAACTGGGAGTTATACTAGGAGAATCCTGGTCTAAGGATTATCCTAGATTATTTATGGCAGTTGGGGTATATAGGGTAAGATTTTTCACATTCTATGATCCTAAATATATAAAAAAGATTCTAGTAGGAGCTGAATTTTTAGAAGGTGGAATGAGAATTATAGACTATGATGTTTACTATAATAGAAAAAAAATAAACTGGACAGATGTAATAGAAAATAATTTGAGATCTAAAAATCTATTATCTGAAAAATATAGGAAAGAAATATTAAATAAAATACAAAAAAGCGATTTAGATGATATAAAATTATTAGAATCAGAAATAATTAAAACTAGAAGCTAAAAATTTGATATAATTATGTAGTCGCAATTGTAAAATTACATAATAATTTTTATACAGAAAGGAAGATAAAAATGCAAAACAATCCAATAGTTACAATTGAAATGGAAAATGGAAATATAATTAAGGCAGAGCTTTATCCTCATATAGCTCCTAATACTGTAAACAATTTTATATCTTTAATTCAAAAAGGACACTATGATGGAGTTATATTCCATAGAGTAATACCTGGATTTATGATTCAAGGAGGATGCCCTGATGGAACTGGAATGGGAGGTCCAGGGTACTCTATAAGAGGAGAATTTACTCAAAATGGACATACAAATAATTTAAAGCATGAAAGAGGAGTTCTTTCTATGGCTAGAACTATGGACCCTAATTCAGGTGGATCTCAATTCTTTATAATGGTTGCAAGATCACCTCATCTTGATAATCAATATGCTTCTTTCGGAAGAGTTACTGAGGGAATGGAAGAAGTAGATAGAATAGTAGGAGCAGATACAGATTATTCTGATAAACCTTATGAAGATCAAAAAATGAAAAAAGTTACAGTTGATACACTTGGAGTTGAATATCCACAAGTAGAAAAAATGTAAAAAACCAGCCTATGGCTGGTTTTTTATTAGATAAGAAAGCGAGTAGACGAATTTTTTTCTATTTAGAAGATTTTATAGCTTCAGTTAAATTAGGAACTAATTGTTTCTTTCTAGAAACTACTCCATCTACAAATACACCCTGAGAAGAGTCTACATTAAATGCCTCAGATATTAATTTATCTTTACTCTTATATATTAAATAAGACCCTTCTTTTATTATATCTGTAATAGCTAAAACGCATAAATCATATTCTGTATCATTTATATAATTTAAGAATTCATCTTTTTTGTTGAATATAGAGTCAACATCTAAAGTGAATACTTGTCCTATACCAGTTTTTAATCCTTCTAGATTAAATTCTTTAAAGTCCATATTGACAATTTCCTTTATAGAGAATCCATCAAGAGAAGTACCAGCTTTGAACATTTCCATAGCATATTTTTCTACATCTAGATTCAAAATTTTATTAAGATCTTCAACTGCAACCTTATCTAAATTAGTAGTTGTAGGAGATCTAAATAAAAGAGTATCAGATAATATACCAGATGTAAGAACACCTGCAATTTCAAAAGGTATTTCTATATTGTTTTCTTTGAACATAGTATAGACTATAGTACATGTACTTCCAACTGTCATATTTCTAAAGTTAATAGGAGCGGCTGTAGATACTCCACCTATTTTATGGTGATCTATAATTTCAAGAAGTTCAGCTTGATTTAACCCATCGACACTTTGAGCTTCTTCATTATGGTCAACTAATATAACTTGTTTTTTGTTAGGGTTTAAAAGATGGTGTCTTCCTAACAATCCTAAGAATAAGTTATTAGAATCAATAACAGGGTAATGTCTATAATGAGTATTTAATACATCTTCTTTTATATCATCCACATAATCACATTCTTTAAACTTAACTATATCAGAGTTCATTATAGATGATACGAAATTACATTGATGTATTAATTTTGAAGTAGAATAAGTATCATTTGGAACTTTTACTATAGATACATTATTTTCTTTAGCTTGATTTAAGTATTTTTCAGGAATTTCATTGTCTCCAGTTAATATTATTAATTGAACCTTAGATTCAATAGCATGTTCTATAACATCATATCTGTCTCCAACTATTATTATATCCTTATCAGATAAAGTACCTTGTATAGTTTTATAATAAAAAGCTATTATAGATAATTTTCCGTTTACAATATCATTGCAATTTACAAGAATATCACCATCTAAATCAGAAGCTATATTTGAAAGTGTTGTGTTTAAACAGTCTATATTTCCTGTTACAAGATTCATAGCTATGTCCTTCATAGTTATTATTCCAAGCAAATTACTATTATCATCAACTATAGGAAGTGTTTTTAGGTTAGATTTCTCCATAGTTTGATAAGCTGATAAAATTGAAGAGTTAGGGCTTACTCCTGATACTTTATCGAAATTTAAATCTTTAACCTGAGTTTTAACATCCTTTATAAAAGTAGGATGTGATAATTTAAAGTAATTAAGAACGAATTCAGCTTCTTTTCTTATATCTCCTAAAACACATGGCTTTGTATCAAAACCTAATTTATTTTTAAGATAAGAAAAAGCTATAGCTGAAGTAACCGAATCAGTATCTGGATTTTTATGACCAAATATTAAAATTGACATTGATATTTCTCCTTTCTATGATTATTATTATATTAAATCTTCAAAACATTATTATATCAAAAGGAGAGGGTAATTTGATAGATAAAAATGATAAAAATAAAATTTTGATGATTCTTTTTACTATATTTATATTATTTACAATTTTAATGAATAAAAACATATTAAAACTAAATAAAGAAAAAGATTCTGCTATTATATTTGAAAAAATATCCCAAATACGAGAACTATCTGTTAATAAATATTATTATACAAATGTAATATCTTTTAAACAAAATAAAAAAATAAAAGATTTACAAATACCTTTTACTCAAAAGTCATTTTTAATAAAATACGATGGAGTAATAAAAACAGGAATAGACTTAAATGATGTAAAGATAATTGAAAACAAGAACAATAATATTAAACTAAAAATAAAAAAAGTTCAAATACTAGATCATAAAATAGATGAAAAAAATATATATGTATATGATGAAAAAACTTCTCTGTTCAATAAACTTGAAATAAAAGATGTGTTTACAGAAATAAGTAAAGAAAAAGAAAAGATAGAACAAAAAATAATAAAAGAAGGTTTTCTAGAACAAACAAATAAGAATACTCAAAAGCTATTGGAAAATATATTAAGGGGACTTGGATATGAAAAGATAGAAATAATTTATTAGAATATGAATAAAATTATGTACAAATGTAGATTATAAATAACATCAAATATATAATGATTATTGTGTATATGTAGTAGTATTACTAAATACTGTACATATATGTATTTGGATTATTATAAGTTTGACATAAATAGTAATGACTAATTCTTGTAATAAAAAACTTATGATAATTAAACTATATTTTATAGAAATCAGCAATGGAAACTGATTTTCAATTTGATTAAGCATATAAATATAGTTGTCAAATTAATCATTATATATTTGTTTTTTGTATTAAAAGACATTTTTAGATATATATATACAAAAATATATAAAAAACTTTAGAAAAAGTATTGACGAATTGTTTTAAAGGTGATATATTATTACTTGTCTTCGACAACGAGGCAAACACGAAACACAGAATGAACTTTGAAAATTAAACAGTAGGTTATAAATAAATCACAACAGTGATTTTCGGAAACAACACATTAAGTCAGTTTACTGAGTACTGACAAACTTTTATTTAAGAGTTTGATCCTGGCTCAGGATGAACGCTGGCGGC
>NZ_JAOASI010000052.1 GCF_025210165.1 Tepidibacter sp. | reverse complement strand
TCTGTAAATATTTTATTACTCATTTTATCTTCCACCATTCGTCTTTTTTTCTATTATACATAAAAATACCCTATAGAATAGACTTTTTTTAGTGTCCACTCTATAGGGTACAGTATAATTAGTGAATGATTTAAATATTTTTGTATAAAACTTGTATTACAGCGTTTGAATATCCGTTAAGAAAGTTCATTGTCTGACCGTAAGGGAGTTTAGAACTTTTAGGATATTCAATAAGCTGTAATGCTTAGTTTTATTAAAAATATTTAACACATAAGCGGTATTTTAATCCCATTTATTTTGGGGTTAAGCACAAAAAAGGCCATACAAATTGTATGACCCTCTCTCAACTTATCATATTTTTAAGTTTGCTTAAAACCTTTTTCTCAATCCTTGATACCTGAACTTGGGATATTCCAAGTTCATTTCCTATTTCACTTTGTGTTCTATCCTCAAAATACCTTAAAACAATTATTTGTCTCTCTCTTTTTTCTAGCTTACCTATCACTTGCTTTAAAAGTAAATTGTCCACTATTTTTTCATCATCCATAGTTTTAGTTTGACTTATTTTATCTATAAGACATATAGGAGATCCTTCATCCTCATGTATAACTCCATGTAAATACTCAACTGATGAGTTTGATTCAAGAGCCATAACTATATCTTCCTTAGATACCTCAAGAGATTTTGCAACCTCTTCTATTGTAGGTTCTCGTCCAAACTTTTTTGATAATCTTTCTGTTTCCATCTTACTCTTTGTAGCAAGTTGTTTTAGAGATCTTGATACCTTAATCATGCCATCATCTCTTAAGTACCTTTTTATCTCTCCTAAAATCATAGGTACTGCATATGTAGAAAATCTCACATTAAATGTGGGATCAAACTTATATATAGCCTTTATAAGCCCAATTGAACCTAATTGAAACAAATCATCTCTTTCATAACCTATATTCATAAATTTATTAACAACACTTCTGACTAGCCCTAAATTACTTTCTATTAATATATCCTTTGATCTTTCATCTCCATCCTGAGCTTTTTCTATAAGAGCTAGAGTTTCCTCATGGCTAAGTAAATGTCTTTTTTCCTCACGTACAGCAGGCATCACCATAATTATTACCCCTAATCTTTATTTTTATTGGATTGTATAGTTTTTTTCATAACTAATTTAGTCCCTTCCCCAAAAATAGAAGATATTTCAATGCTGTCCATAAAAGTTTCCATTACTGTAAATCCCATTCCTGATCTCTCTAGTTCTGGCTTTGAAGTATAAAGTGGTTGCTTTGCCATATCTACATCCTTTATTCCATTACCTTTATCTTCTACCACTATCTTTATAGTGTCTTCATCTATTTCACTTACTAAATTTACAAACTTTGTTTCATCCTCATCATATCCATGAATTATAGCATTTGTAACAGCCTCAGATACAGCAGTTTTTATATCTGCTATTTCATCTATTGTTGGGTCTAATTGAGATGCAAAAGAAGCAGCTACCACCCTAGCAAAAGATTCATTCTCAGATTTGGCTAAAAAACTAATTTCCATATAATTCTTCATCGTTTTTCCCCCTTATAAAGAACTTATTGCTTCTTCGTAATCATTATAAATTCCTATTATCTTATCTATACCTGATAAATCAAATATTCTTTTAACGTGCTTATTCAAGTTTAATGCTATTACCTTTCCACCAGTTTCTGAAAGCTTTCTATATCTACCTATAATAACCCCTACTCCTGAGGAATCCATAAAATTCATATTTTTTAAATCAAATACAACATTTTTTATAGAATTTTTATCTATAGCCATATCAATCTCTTCCCTTACCTCCGAAGCTATATGATGGTCTAGCTCCCCATATAGTTCAACAATTAAATTTCTGTTATCTATTTTATAGTTTATATCCAATGTTATCCCCCCTTATTATGCTCTTACATATCTTTCTATAAAATATTACTTCTTTCCTTCATAAAATTTTAACTACTTTTGTAGAATAAGCATAAAAAAAGTGCTAAAAATTAGCACTTTTTTACAATTTTTACAAATGTTTCATTATATGCGACTTGACCTCCCATTTCAGAGGATATATCTTCAGTTAAAAAATTTGGATTTCCGTCTTTATTAGTCCATCTTGTGTACATATGAACAACATCATCAGTTACATCGTCAGTAATCTTTACTTTCGTATCTATACTTCCATTTCTAGATTTTAAAATTATTACTTCATCTTCTAATAATTTATATTTTTTAGCAAGAGTAATATTCATATATACTATTGAAATTTTATCATCATCTAAATAATGTTGTGTGAATAATGAATTTTTTTCATGTGTAGTTATCAATCTTATATCCTGTTTTTCACTTTTTATATATACAGGTATAGGACTTAGTCCATCTTTTTTTGCATTATCTGAATATATTTCTATCTTTTTAGAGGGAGTTTTAAAAATTTTATCACTCCAAGCCACTTTATCAAAAGCCATATTTACATAGTCTTTTTTTATATCTTCTATATCTATGTTCCATTTAGATAAAGGTTTTACTATTTCCTTTAAATACTCTTTTTTTGATACTAGAGGATATTCTTTCATATTCATTTTTTTACTAATCTCCATAAAGAAATAATATTCATCCATAAGTTTGTATTTTGGATCAACTATTTTTTCATTGTATATAATATAAGGGTTACACATAGATGAATACAAAATATCTTCACTTTCTAAAGTATTGGTACAAGGTATAAATAAGTCACAATGTTTGGCAGTATCAGTCATAAACATATCTATACATACTTTAAATTCTATTTCGCCAAATGTTTTTATGTTTTTATTTAGATTAGCCCATCTGCATAATGGATTTGCTTTTGTTACAAATATAGCTTTTATAGGTTCTTTACTTAATTTTTTTACATCTTCTGTAAAACTATGAACATTGAGATACCTTTCATTACTCGCATAATCACAGCTATTATACGGATCTAGATTTAATATGTCTGTATATACTCTATTTGCATAATTTACTCCGCTTCCAGGTTTCCCTACATTACCTGTTATAGCTGACATGGCATCTATACTTCTTATAGTATTTCCTCCATTTCTATACTTTTGAACTCCGTATCCTATATATATCGTGCTACTTTCTTTAGCATATACACGTGCTATTCTCTTTATAGTATCTATATCTACACAACATTCCTTTGATAAATATTCAAGACTTAGTGTATCTAAATAGCTTTTATATTCAAAAAATCCTTTTACATATTTCTTTATAAATTCTTTATCTTGTAAACCTTCTTCTATTATAACCTTCGTCATAGCCATACAAAGAGCTGCATCTGATGATGGGTTAACCCTTATATATTCATCAGCTTTCTTTGCAGTTTCTGTATATATTGGGTCTACAACTGTAACCTTTATTCCACTTTTCTTGGCTCTTAATATAGTTTCCATAAGATGTATAGATGTATTGTAAGGATTTCTTCCCCAAATTATTATATTTTTTGAATTCATTAAATCCTCAAGCGAACTTCCTTTTACATATCCAAAATCATATTTCTGAGCTTTATTTCCAGCAGACCAACATGTACCACCTTCAAATTCTGTAATACCTCCGTAAAAATTAAAAAATATATTTTGTATAGACTTTAGTACTCCACCACTTCCCGATTCATAATAATGTGCAATTGAATTTGAATTATAATTCTCTTTATAAAACTTCAATTTGTCAGCTATTATTGATGTAGCTTCATCAAATGTTATTTCTATCCATTTTCCATCTACCTTTTTAAGAGGTGTATATATTCTATCTTTGTGATTTAGTCTATCTAAATGTTTCTTACCCTTTGAGCAAATAATCCCCATTGTATAAGGATGGTTTTTGTCTGCCTCTATCTGTATAATGTTATTTTCATCTATATATACATCAAACTTGCAACAATCAAAACAATCAAGTGTACATCCGTGGCTAAATTTATTCACATTAAGTACTCCTTTTCTTTTTATTTATACATAATCTGTTGAGTCTACTTTATATTGTATCAAAGTATTCTAACTATTAATACTATATTCTATAGCTTTAATTTAATCATGTTCTAGCAGTTTGTTTCTCATCTAAGGGGGAGTTTTCTATGGATTTTGTAGATAATAAAATATCAAATCGTTTAGGAGGAATTGATTTTTTTAACAATTCAAAAGATTATAAGTTTGAATCTATAAAAAAAGAAAAAGAAATAATTAAAAATAAATACCCAAATAAAAAGATTATAGATATGGGTGTTGGAGAGCCAGATCTTGCAGCTGATATTAGTATATGTAAAATACTATGTGAAGAGTGTTCTAAACTTGAAAATAGACTGTACTCTGATAATGGAATAGCTGAATTTCAAGATGCTGCATGTTCTTTTTTAAAAAAAATATACAAATTAGATAACCTAGATCCATATAAAAATATTATGCACGGAATAGGATCAAAACCAATACTTGCTATGCTTCCTATATGCTTTATAAATCCTGGTGATATAGTGTTAACTACTGTTCCTGGTTATCCTGTATTATCTACCTATTGTAGATTTTTGGGTGGTAAAGTATATAATTTGCCTTTATATAGAGAAAATAACTTTTATCCAGATTTTGAGTCTATACCTGATGATATACTCAAAAAATCAAAGTTATTATACATTAATTATCCAAACAATCCTACAGGACAAGTAGCTACTAAAGAGTTTTATAAGAAAGTTGTGGATTTTGCTTATAAGAATGATGTATTAGTAGTTTGTGACTCAGCTTATAGTGCCCTTACTTTTGATAGAGATCCTTTGAGTTTTTTATCTATAGATGGTGCTATTGATGTTGGCCTTGAAATACACTCTTTATCAAAGTCCTTCAATATGACAGGATGGAGACTAGCATTTATAGTATCAAATCCAAAAATTATAAAGGCTTATGCAAATATAAAAGGTCACACAGATTCAGGACAATTTAGAGCAATTCAAAAGGCTGGAGCTTATGCTCTTAATCATTCTGAAATAATAACTAGTAATTGTATTAAATATTCAAGAAGATTTGATATGCTGGTTGATGCACTTTGCGATGTAGGATTTGATGCTAAAAAGCCACTAGGTACTTTTTACTGCTATGTACCTATTCCTAAAGCTACTAAATCAGGCTATGCATTTAAGAATGCTCAAGATACATCTTTATATATACTAAAAAATGCATTAATATCTACAGTACCTTGGGATGATGCTGGAAGCTTTTTAAGATTTTCAGTGACCTTTGAAGCATCAAGCCATGCACAAGAAAAATGTGTTATAAATGATTTAAAACAAAGGCTAAAAAAACTCGAACTAATATTTTAAAAAATTCGTCTACTCAATCATCATCTCATCTAAAAATATAAACAATTAAATGTTAGATAATTTTCATATACCTTCTACTATAAAACTTAGATTGTATCGTTTAAATATACGTTAAAAAACTTTTTTTGTTTGACCGTAAGGGAGTTTAAGAAGTTTTAGTATATTTAATAAGATATAATCTTTAGTTTTATTAGAAGGTATATTAATTATCGGTATTTAATTGTTTATATTTTGGGTGAAAGTATAGCTTTTTCGATAAGTTATCCACAAAACAAAAAATGATATAGTTTTCTTAAGCATAAAAAAGCTGTTGACTTAGTCAACAGCTCTTTTATTATTTTCTATTAGCAGGCTCTATATTTATAGTTTTACCTTTTATAGTATTATTCTTCATTATAGTTAATACATCCTTAGCACGCTCTCTTGGAACCTCAACAAACGTATATCTATCATATATATCTATAGTTCCAATTAACTTTCCTGGCATACCAGTTTCTCCAGCTATAGCTCCTAATATATCCTTAGGCTTTATATTTTGCTTTCTACCTATATTTATGAATAATCTTACCATTCCAGATTCTGCACCAGTATCTTCAAATAAATCTTCTTTTATTTCTTCTTTATTTTGATCACCCATTGACATTTTTAAAAGTGCAGCAGCTATATCTAAAGAAGTATATTCTTCCATTAATTTCTCTAAGAAATTAACTTGGTTAGTTAAATGTCCTTCTTCTATAACATTTCTGACTTTTTCTAAGAATACATTAGTTTTAATTTCTTCAACATCACTAAGAGATGGTATATCATGTCTTTTCATTTTAGTCTTAGTATATCTTTGAATATCTCTTAATTTATATATTTCTTTCTTTCCTGATACGAAAGAGAATGCACGTCCTGATCTTCCCGCACGTCCAGTTCTACCTATTCTGTGTACATAATATTCATCATCTTGTGGTACATCATAGTTAAATACACACTCTACATCATCAACATCTATCCCTCTAGCTGCTACATCCGTTGCAACTAGTATTTCTATAGTTCCATTTCTGAATTTAGCCATTACATTATCTCTTTGAGCTTGCTTTAAATCACCGTGAAGTGCATCAGCAAAGTATCCTCTTGATTGAAGCTCTGAAACTAATTCATCAACTTTTCTCTTTGTATTACAAAACACAACAGATAGCTTAGGATTGTATATATCTACAAGTCTTGATAATACATCTGATTTATTCTTAGATTTTGCTTCTATATAAAATTGCTCTATATTTGGAACTGTTAAGGCCTTACGAACAACCTTTATAAGTTCAGGATTTTTTTGATACTTCTTTGTAAGATTTAATATTGCTTTTGGCATTGTAGCTGAGAAGAAAGTAGTTTGTCTCTCTTCTGGAAGCTGTTGTAGTACAGTCTCTATATCTTCTCTAAATCCCATATCTAGCATTTCATCCGCTTCATCTAAAACTATCATCTTTACATTTCCAAGCTTTAATGTTTTACGATTCATATGATCCATAACTCTACCAGGAGTACCTATAACGATCTGAACTCCTTTTTTTAATGCTTTTATTTGACGGTCTATAGGTTGTCCACCATATACAGGTAGTGTTCTTACATTTTTCTTATATTTAGCTAATTTTCCTAACTCTCCCGCAACTTGTATAGCTAATTCTCTTGTAGGGCATAAAATTATAGCCTGCACACTACTATCTTTTTCATTAACCATATCTAACACAGGAATACCAAAGGCTGCTGTTTTACCCGTACCAGTTTGTGCTTGACCTATTATGTCTTTTCCTGCTAATATATGTGGTATTGCTTGAGCTTGTATAGGAGATGGTTCTTCAAATCCCATATCAGCTACAGCTTGTTTTATTTCTCTTGATAAATCTAAATTCTCAAATTTTATGTTTTCCATATATATATTACCTTTCCTTTCGTTTTTACGTCTCTCTTGCTCATCTTTTCAATTATATATATATTACTGTTATTATGCAACAAATATTTTTTATTTATTTATATTTTCACTATTTTATCTGATTTCAAAACATTTAATATAATTTTTCTTCCTTAAATATGAATATATAGATTTTATTAATATTTATATATTTTCACTAGGAAGTAATTAGAAAATTATAATTATCCAATTTCACTAGGAATATAATTTCATATTAGTTTTTTGTATACACGACTATTAAAACTAAAATTCTAAAGTATTTACTCTATAATCAAGAGATTTTCACCATTTTTTTACATTCTTATATTATTATTATAACATTTTTTTAAATGGCATATAGTGACTTTGTTTAAATTTATCAAATTATCAGAACTATTAACTTTTCGTAATATTTGAATATTGTATACAAAATGCTTAATTTTTATGTTATTATATTTACAACAAATAAATTATTTTTATTTTTTTAATTTAAATAAAAAAGTTCTTCTTTAAGAGAATCTTATTAATAGTTGCAAGTATAGCTTTTTTAACAAGTTATCCACAAAATAAAAAATTATATAGTTTCCTATATAGAATAAAATATTACTTTACTAAGGAGTGATTTTAATGATAAATGCATGGAAGAGTTTTAAAACTGGAAATTGGTCTAAAGAGATAGACGTAAGAGATTTTATTCAACTTAACTATACACCATATGAGGGAGATGATTCTTTCTTATCAGGTGCTACTGAGAACACTAAAAAATTATGGGATAACGTCTCAGCTTTAATGAAAAAAGAAGTTGAAAATGGTGGTACCTTAGATGTCGACACTAAAACAGTATCTGGTGTAAATGCTTATAAGGCTGGATATATAAATAAAGACTTAGAAACTATTGTAGGTCTTCAAACTGACGCACCTCTTAAAAGAGCTGTAATGCCTTATGGTGGAATCAGAGTTGTTGAAAATTCTTGTAAGGCTTACGGATACGAACTTGATTCAAAAGTTAAAGAAATTTTCCATAACTACAGAAAAACTCATAACGACGGAGTATTTGATGTTTATACTCCTGAAATGAGAGCTGCTAGAAGTGCTGGTATAATAACTGGTCTTCCAGATGCTTATGGTAGAGGTAGAATAATAGGAGACTATAGAAGAATAGCTCTTTACGGTATAGATAAATTAATAGAAGACAAAAATGCTCAAAAGAAATCTTTAAACGTTTTAACAATGGATGAAAACACTATAAGATTAAGAGAAGAAATATCTGAGCAAATCAAAGCTTTAAAAGAAATGATTCAAATGGGAGCTGAATATGGCTTTGATTTATCAAGACCTGCTCAAAATGCAAAAGAAGCTGTTCAATGGACATACTTTGGTTACCTTTCAGCTGTTAAAGATCAAAACGGAGCTGCAATGAGCTTAGGTAGAGTTTCTACATTCCTTGATATTTACTTTGAAAGAGATATTAAAAACAAAGTTTTAACTGAAGATGAAGCCCAAGAAATAATGGATCACTTCGTTATGAAGCTTAGAATGGTTAGATTCTTAAGAACTCCTGAATATAATGATTTATTCTCTGGAGATCCAACTTGGATAACAGAAGTAATAGGTGGTATGGGCATTGATGGAAGAACTCTTGTTACTAAAACTGCTTTTAGAACATTAAATACTTTATATACTTTAGGTGCAGCACCAGAACCTAACTTAACTGTACTTTGGTCTAAAGCTCTTCCTGAAAACTTTAAAAAATTCTGTTCTAAGGTTTCTATAGATACAAGCTCTATTCAATACGAAAATGATGATTTAATGAGATCTCATTGGGGAGATGATTACGGTATAGCTTGTTGTGTTTCTGCTATGAGAATTGGTAAGCAAATGCAGTTCTTCGGAGCTAGATGTAACCTTGCTAAAGCTCTACTTTACGCTATAAATGGTGGTATAGATGAAAAGAAAAAAATCCAAGTAGGACCAAAATTTGCTCCTATTACTTCTGAATACTTAGAGTTTGATGAAGTTATGGAAAAATTCGACTTATTCCTTGACTGGTTAGCAAACTTATATGTAAATGCATTAAATATAATTCACTATATGCATGACAAATATTGTTACGAAAAAGCTCAAATGGCTTTACATGATAGAGATGTATTAAGAACTATGGCTTGTGGTATAGCTGGACTTTCTGTATGTGCGGATTCATTATCTGCTATAAAGCATGCTAAGGTTAAAGCTATAAGAGATGAAAACGGTATGGCTGTTGATTTTGAAATCGAAGGAGATTTCCCTAAATTCGGAAACAATGATGATTCAGTTGATTCATTAGCATCTGAATTAGTTGAAACATTTATGAATAAAATAAAAAAGAACAAAACTTATAGAAACTCTGTACACACTCAATCAATACTTACTATAACTTCAAACGTAGTTTATGGTAAAAAAACTGGTAATACTCCTGATGGAAGAAAAGCTGGAGAGCCTTTCGGACCTGGAGCTAACCCTATGCACGGAAGAGATACAAAAGGTTGTCTTGCTTCTATATCTTCAGTTGCTAAGCTTCCATATGAGCATTCTCAAGATGGTATTTCTTATACATTTACTGTAGTTCCTAAGGCTATAGGTAAAACTGATGAAGAAAGAATAAACAACTTAACATTCTTACTTGATGGATATTTCATTCAAAACGGCCACCATATCAACGTAAACGTATTTGATAAAGAAACTTTACTTGATGCTATGGATCACCCTGAAAAGTATCCTCAACTTACAATACGTGTATCTGGTTATGCAGTTAACTTTATAAAATTAACTAGAGAACAACAATTAGACGTTATAAATAGAACTTTCCACTCAAAAATGTAGTATTATTAAATAAAGTCCTAACAATCGCTTAGGACTTTATTTAATAGAAAAAATTACAATATCAACTATTTTTAAGCAACGGATTCCGTAGGACTCGTTGGTGATATGAACTATGCGGTAGTATAAAGCAAATTTTAAGGTGGTGTTTATATGGGTATTAAAGGTAGAGTACACTCTCTAGAGACTTTCGGAACTGTAGATGGTCCTGGAATTAGATTTATAGTATTTACTCAAGGATGTCCTCTTAGATGTAAATATTGTCATAATCGAGATACGTGGGACCCTAAAGGCGGACAAGAATATGATGTTGATGAACTTATAAGTGAGATTGTTAAGTATAAACCTTTTATGATTTCATCTGGTGGAGGTCTTACTGTATCTGGTGGCGATCCTACTCTGCAGCCTGAGTTTTTAAAAAGCTTGCTTATCAAGGCTAAAGATAACGATATTCACACGGCTATAGATACCTCTGGATTTGTAGATATAGACATTATAGATTCTATACTTGATTATACAGACTTAGTTTTACTAGATATAAAGCATATAAATAGAGACTCTTTTAAAGATTTAACTGGTGTTTACAATAATAAAACATTAAATTTTGCAAAGCATTTATCCTATAAAAAAATACCTACTTGGATAAGATATGTTTTAGTTCCAGGGATTACAGATAAAGAAAATGATATAAGAGAGCTTTGTAAGTTTATAAATACACTTGATAATATAGAAAAAGTTGAAATACTTCCTTATCATTCTATGGGGAGATTCAAGTGGGAAGAACTTGGATATGAATATCCTTTAGAAGATATTCCTGATGCAAATGATGAGGATGTATTAAGAGCTTCTAAAATATTTGAAGAGTATGGGATAGATATAGCAGTAAAATAAAGCATAGAGACAATATTTTGTCCCTATGCTTTATTTATGTGTTTTATCCAAATATATTTATAATTATTAGCATCTATATAAATTTTTTATTCTACAAAGTAATACTAATTTCATACCTTTGAAAAGCTTCTTTTTTATTATCTTTACAGTATTGAATTAATTTGATTAAATCTTCATCTATCATTGATGGCTTAATTCCTGATATATAAGCATAATCATCAGTTGGTTCCCCTATCCATACCATATACTCATCAATGTTATACCCGTTTTTAATTAATATACTATTTAATTTTGTAAGATTAAAAGAAAAAGATTCAACTGTCATATCTGTATCTTTTAAATCAAGTAAAATTTCTTTATAATATCTATCATTAATATCTAAAGGCTCATTTAACTTGGGTATATTTTTATTAATTACATCTTCCATTGAATAATCTATTCGAACTCTATCAAAAGATGCCCCAAATTCTTTTTTTAAAAGAGGTGTTAATATATCTGCATATTCCCTTTCTATTCTATTCACTGTATTTTGACCACTCAATACTTCATATTTATATGAATCAAAAATTTCTTTATCTCTATATGAAACTTCAAAATATACATCAGGTTGAGTCTTTGAATACACCTTGCAAAAATATTCAGCCATTTTAAAATTATACATAGGTTCATCTATAGTTAAGTTTAAATTTTTATAATTATCATGTATATATGATCTTATTTTTTTATTTGAAATATTTTTAGATATCGGGTTTCCAAATAATGAATTTAAAATTATTAAAACAAATAAAAGTACACAAGTGATCGATATATATATTTTAATTTTGGTTGAAAAATTTACATTTTTCATAATTCACACTCCTTTTATAACCTATTATTATGAATTCAATTTAGCACAAAGAAGTATAATTTACAATAATTGCAACCAATTTGCTCACTCACTAAAAATATTATTAGAATATAGGTATTTTAATAACCATATTTTTCGCTTAAAACGCTGAATTATAAAATTATATCTATAACCTCCATATTTTCTTTTAAGGAAAATTATGTTAGTATAATCGTATTAAACCATATAATCTAAGGAGGATATTCATGTTAGTAAAACGTATCAATTTAATTATTACAACTTTTACTATAATGTTAATATTATCTGCACTAATAGATAATGTTGTTATAGCAGGAGGAATTACTTTTTTAATTATAATTATCGGCTACATATTTATAGCCAATAAACGAAGTAGAAAAAGGCTAAACTTACTAAAAAAATACTGTGATCCGTATAAGTTTTTAAAAGCTACAGAAGAACAACAAAAAATCACAGGAAAAAATCCTAAGATAAATGCTTATTTAAATATTGATAAATCTGTAGCATTCATTTTAATGGGAAATTTTCAACAGGCAAAAGAAGTTTTGTTATCTATAGATAAATCTTATTTATCAAATAAGAATGGGACATTGCTTTTATACACAATAAATCTAATCTCCTGCTTGTATGAACTTGGAGAACTTTCAGATGCTGAAGAATTGTTTGAAACACAAATTCCCATTCTTGCACCTGTGAATAAAAGAATGAACTTAGCTGTTAATCTACTTATAGCAGAAAGGTTTTTCTTCTTAAATAGATATAAAGAAAGTAAAGAAAAATTTGAAGAAATATTATCAAATGAGAAATTAGATAAATGTACAAGATTATCCATATTATATACTTTAGCACAAATAGATAAACAAAATGGAGATTTAATATCAGCACGCAATAAATATAAAGAAATATTAGATAATGGAAATAAACTCTATATAGCTGTAAAATCTAAGGAATATCTAATGCAGACATAAATATAAATTTAATTGAAAGGATGTTAAAAATGAAACAAGTAAAATTGTATAATTTGATTTTCCCAATCTGGTTTTTATTATTTTTCCCACCAGTTATATTTGTAACTCTTATAGGCAATTTTGTTATTGATTCATTAGTAATAATATTATGCTTTTTTATGTTTAAGTTGGGAAATGCACAAAACAACTTAAAAACATTTTATAAAAAAAATATATTGCCTGTGTGGAAGTTTGGATTTTTAGCAGATATTATAGGTGCCTTGCTACTATTTCTATTAGTAACTTTTGATTTTGGTGCCATTGAATTGCCGTATGAATTAAGCTCAGCAATAAGCTATGACCCCTTTAGCAATCCCTTGGCAGTTATAATAATATTATTTGCAATGCTTATATCAACAATTTTTATTTTTATATTTAATTATAAATTTACTTTTAAAGACCAATTTGAGAATAGTAAATTAAGATTTAAGGTTTCACTAACCATAGCTATTCTTACAATGCCGTGTACATTCTTATTACCTACTAAATGGTTCTATAATTAAAATTTGTCTACTCGCTAACCCGGTGACTCATGTCACCAACGATCCTTACAGACTCTGTTGCTTAAAAATAGTTTCAAGTGCAGTTTTTTCATCAATAATTATCCACAAATTAAAAATATGGTTATTAAAATGTTAGATACTCTTAATTAGAGTATCGTTATTTTAATAACCACATTTTTCGGCTAAAACACTAAATTATAAAGTTATATCTATAACTTCCATATTCTCTATAGCCTCATCTATAAGCTTTTCTATATCAAGATTTTTCTCTGATAATATTATCTTTTCAAGCTTTGGCTTTGTAACAGGATTTTTAGGTAAAAACACTGTACAGCAATCTTCTTCTGGTATTATAGAAGTTTCAAAAGTTCCTATTTTCTTAGCTATATCAACTATTTCACTCTTATCCATAGCTATTAAAGGTCTAAATACAGGTACCTCAACTGATGCATTAGTAACTGTAAGTCCTTGTATTGTTTGAGATGCAACTTGTCCTATACTCTCTCCTGTAACAAGTGCATTACACTCTTTAGATAAGGCAACTTTCTCAGCTATTCTCATCATGAATCTTCTAGATATAATTGTCATTTCCTCTTCCCTACAATGCTCATTTATCTGCTTTTGTATAGGAAGAAGGTTTACACTGTGCATTTTAAGTCTTCCACAGTATTTAGATAAAATCCTTGCTAATTCTTCTACCTTCTCCTTAGATCTCTCGCTAGTAAACGGATAACTATGGTAATGCATTAATTCAAGGTCAACTCCTCTTTTAGCTACCATCCAGCCTGCTACAGGGGAATCTATTCCTCCTGATAATAATACCATTGCTTTACCGTTAGTTCCAAGAGGTAATCCTCCATAACCATCTACTCTCTCTAAATAAGCCACGCAGCACTCTTCTCTTAACTCTGCCTCAACCTTTACATCAGGATTTCTTACATCAACCTTTATTTTATCTCCTAATTCAGATAATAAATATCCACCTATATCTCTGCTCATTTCAAGTGATGTCATCCTGAACTTTTTGTCAGTTCTCTTAGACTCTACTTTGAAAGTTTCTACATCTTCAAACTCTATTTTATCCTTTAATATTTCAAGTGATACTTCTTTTAATTTTTCATAATCATTTTCAAATTTAACAGCAGGACTAAGTGAAACTATTCCAAAAACCTTTCTAGCTTCTTCTATTATAGCTTCATAATCATATTCTTCAACATCTATATATATTCTTCCAAATTGCTTGTATACATTTAACTTACCTACTGGTTTTAAAGCATTTTTTATATTTTTTACAAGCTTGTCTTCAAATATATATCTATTCTTTCCCTTTACTCCTATTTCTCCGTATCTTGCTATTACTACATTATACATGTATTCACCTCTTATTTATTATAATTCTTAATTCTTCAACTTTTTTCTTTATTATCTCAACAGCCTTTTTTATATCTTCTTCTTTATTCATAGTTGATAAGCTAAATCTTATAGCCCCTTCTATTTCACTAGCCCAGAGACCCATTTCTATTAAAACATGACTTCCTTTTTTCTTAGAAGAACAAGCTGACCCTGTTGATACATATATATTATCTTCTTCTAAATAGTGAAGAAGTATTTCTCCTCTTATACCTATGAACGATACATTTAATATATGGCACACTCCATCTTCAATACTATTTATCTTTATATCATCTATATTAGATTTTATTTCATTAAGTAATAACTCTTTTAACTTAGTAACCTTTTTTACATTATCCTTCAGGTTATCCATTGTTATTCTAACAGCCTCAGATAATCCAAATATTCCCGGTACATTTTCAGTTCCAGATCTAAATGAACCTTCTTGTCCTCCACCTGTTACGATAGACTTTATTTTTGTATTTTCTTTTACGTATACAAATCCAATTCCCTTTGGTCCATGTATTTTATGAGCACTTACAGACATTAAATCTATATTGTATTTTGAAGGCTTAAAATCTATTTTTCCAAATGACTGTACTGCATCCACATGCAAATAAACCTTTCTTTTTAGCTTGGATAAGTATCTCCCTATTTTATCAACAGGCTGAATAGCTCCAACTTCATTATTTACATGCATAATACTTACAAGTGTTGTATCTTCTCTTAAAGCCTTCTTAAAATCTTCAAAATCTATTAATCCCTTTTCATTTACACCTAGATATGTAACTTCATATCCATCTTTTTCTAAATCTTTAAAAGTATTTAATACAGAAGGATGTTCTATTTTGGTAGTTATTAAATGCTTACCATTTCTATGATTAGCATAAGCTACACCTCTTATTATTATATTGTTAGATTCAGTTCCCCCAGATGTAAAAAATATTTCTTTATCCTTAGCACCTACATGCTTTGCTATTTCTCTTCGGGCATTCTTTATTTCCTTTTCTACAATTACTCCTTTTCTATGTATAGAAGAAGGGTTAGCATACTGCTCAGTTAAAGCATAAACCATTTTATCTACTACTTCCTTATATGGTTTTGTAGTCGCACTATTATCTAAATAAATTTCCATTTAATCACCTTCTAAATAAAATTCGCTTTATGCTATCGCATAGCTCATGTCGCCAACGAGTCCTACGGACTCTGTTTCTCAAAATAGTTGCAAATTTAGTTATTTAATCAATGTTATCTATATCTTTAAAAATATATAATCCTTTAATATATATAAATATATATTAAAGCCAAATAATATATTATATTATTTGGCTTTTGTTGTAAAGTTAATACCCTATTTCTTCATTTAATATATATACTTTAAAATCTATTGTAGGTGGTTTTTTTTCTATTATGCTCGTTACCATACACATTCTCTGCTCACTTTTACAATCTACACAAGAATCTATTTTTGCACAAGGAACATTTAAGTTGAGTCTTCTAGCATTATTTGGACATGCAGATGTTTTTATTCTATTCATAGCATCATCATAATCGTTGCATACTTTGTTTATACCACATACAAGAATTACTTTTTTAGGTCCAAAGAACATAGATGCAACCCTATTACCTACACCATCTATATTTATGATTCTTCCATCCTCTAATATAGCATTTGTACTTGATAAATATACATCAGAAAAAATAGCTTTTCTAAGAAGTTCCATTCTTTCACTAGGATCAACCTTCCAGTGCCAAAGTACTTCTTTAGATTTTTCTACAAGATCATCGTATACGTCTATCTGATCTATAGACATAGACCCTCCTATTGCAACTAAATCATCTTTATTAACTTCATTCAATAAGTCTTTCTTTAAATCATCTTTAGTTTCAAAAGATTTTGCTTCTATACCTCTTTTTCTTAAATTTCCTATTAAATTTTCTATTTTTTTCATTTGTATAGCCCCCTCTATTTTAATTTATCCGAAAGCTAAGAGTTCTGGATAAGTTTCACTTGATAATAACATTATATTATAATTACACCTACTATAAAAATATGAAAATTCAAATTATACACATAATAATGTAAAAGAATTATGCTTTCATATTCTTCAAAAAGAACAAAAATATGTAGATTTATATATTTTTTTAAAAAACCGTTGCAAAACATGTCGTATTTTGTTATACTATCTTTAGTGGTTATCCCCCTGGTAACCTCAATAAAATCTCTATTCCCAATACCCCTTTTGAACGGATTTTCACATTTTCGGATGTGAAGCCTGCCTATACGGCAGGTTTTTTTTTGCTTATTTTAATAATAACAGTTTATAACTATACTTAATATTATATAATTAATATATATTATTTTTTAAGGAGGTAATCTTTATGAATAAAAAAAAGGTTGCTATAGTATTTACAGGTGGAACAATCTCTATGACTGTAGATTCGAGAATAGGTGCAGCCATCCCTTCTCTTTCAGGAGAGCAAATAATGTCTATGGTTACAAATATAGATAAAATAGCAGATATAGAGGTTGTTAATTTTTCAGAAATTCCAGGACCTCATATGACACCCGAAATGATGATGGATCTTAAAAATTTAATATCAGACTTAGTTGATAGAGATGATATAAACGGTATTGTTGTAACCCACGGTACTGACAGTTTAGAAGAAACCGCTTATTTTTTAAGCTTAACTCTTTATACTCAAAAACCAGTTGTTGTTGTGGGAGCTATGAGAAATTCTTCTGAACTTGGTTATGACGGACCAAGTAATCTAGCAGCAGCTGTTTGTACTGTTATAGCTGATGAGGCTCAAAATAAAGGTGTTTTAGTAGTTATGAATAACGAGGTAAATCTAGCCTCAGAAGTAACTAAAACAAATACATTAAGCCTTGATACTTTTAAATCTATTGCTTATGGACCACTAGGAATAATAGATGACAATAAATTAATTCTTCATAGAGACATAGTAAGAAAACAACATATTCATACTCATAAAGTTGAACCTTGTGTTGACTTATTTAAGGTTGTAGTTGGTATGGATTCAAGGCTTATAAAGTTTTCTATTGATTCAGGAGCTAAAGGCATAGTTATAGAGGCTATGGGAAGAGGAAATATCCCTCCAAAAATGTTAGATGGAATTAAGTATGCAAAAGAAAAAAATGTCCCTGTAGTTATAGTGTCTAGGTGCCACTCAGGAAGAGTTTTAGATACTTATGGTTATGAAGGTTCAGGAAGAGATTTAGTTAATCTTGGATGCATACTAGGAGGAAATCTACCTGGTCAAAAAGCAAGAATAAAGCTAATGCTCTCCCTTGGAAAAACTAACGATATAAATGAAATAAAAAGTATATTCGAAGAAGGAATATATTAGAATAAACAGAAAAATATACTGTACCCTATAGAGTGGACACTAAAAAAAGTCTATTCTATAGGGTATTTTTATGTATAATAGAAAAAAAGACGAATGGTGGAAGATAAAATGAGTAATAAAATATTTACAGAAAAAGAAATAAGAATACTTTCTCG
>NZ_JAOASI010000051.1 GCF_025210165.1 Tepidibacter sp. | reverse complement strand
TAAAAGATTATGTGGTTATTATAGCAAGGAGGATACACCTGTTCCCATTCCGAACACAGAAGTTAAGCTCCTTAGCGCCGATGGTACTTGGGGGGCAGCCCCCTGGGAGAGTAGGACGTAGCCACGTAATCTTTTTTTATTATATTTTTTGTGATATAATAGTTCTTGAGTAGCATATCCATATAGGGGGTATAAGATATGAGTTTAAAAAACTTGTTTTTTAAAGGAATAAGCTTTCAAGAGTTTTTAGAGTCTTCAGAAGATGTATATAAGCAAAAAATAGAAAAAATAAAAAATTCTATAAACATGGATAAAAAGTTAATGAATAAGATAAAGAGCATTCAAAAAAAAATATATATATTGGTGTTTGCAGAAGACTGGTGTCCAGATTGCCAAATAAACTTACCTGGAGTAAGCTTTATATGTGATTTGAATTCAAATATTAACTTAAGAATTGTATCAAGAGAAGGAAATGAAGAGACTTTAAACAAGTATAAGTTCAATGGAAAACCTAAAATACCGACTTTTATAATAATGGATCAGGACTTTGAAGAAATGGGAATATTTATAGAATTACCGACTATACTAAAAGAAATTATAAATAGGGGCAATGAAGCAGAAATATTAGTTTCAAAAAGAAAATACAAAAAAGGTGAATATACAAAAAATACAATAGATGATGTTTTAAAGATAATAGGCTTTTAAAAAGACCTATTATTTTTTTTTGCAAAAAACTAAACTGGAATAATAAAAACTTTAAAACATAATATTTTATATATAAGAAAATTATAGTATTTTCAATAAAGTATAACTTAATCAAAAACCTAATAAGCTAAAAATGTTATGTATTATTTTGGATTAATAAGTAAAGCTAAAAAAGAGGAAAAATTCAAAAAATATAGAATATTATAAAAAGTGAAGGGGGATTTTTCTATGAAAACTTATGAAAGTGACAAAATAAGAAATATTGTGGTCTTAGGACATTCTGGATGTGGAAAAAGTAACTTAATAGAAGCTGTTTTATATACTAATAAATTAGTAAATAGGATAAGTAAGCCAAACGAAGAAATAAATATGACATCTACGATTAACTTAGTTCCTGTTGAATGGAATAACCATAAATATAATTTCTTAGACACTCCTGGATATTTTGATTTTTATGGAGAATCAATATCAGCTATTAAAGCCGCAGCTGGATCTATAATAGTAGTAGATGGAACTTGTGATATTCAAGTTGGAACAGATAAAGCTTTAGAGATAACAGATGAAAATAATACCCCAAAATTTATATTCATAAATAAAATTGATAGTCAAAAAGCTAATTATAATAAGGTATTAGAGCAATTAAGAGAAAGATATGGAAAGAAGATAGCGCCATTTCATTTACCTATGGGAAATAATGAAGAATTTAAAGGATTTGTAAATGTAGTAGATATGTTTGCAAGAGAATACAATGGTAAAGATTGTGTTACAGTTGATATACCTGAAAATATGAAAGAAGGCATAAGTCCTATTAGAGAAATGTTGCTGGAGTCAGTTGCTGAAACTGATGATGAGCTTCTTGATAAATATTTTGAACAAGGAGAATTTACACAAGAAGAAATACATAAAGGATTAAGAGAAGGTGTATTAAAAGGAGATATTATTCCCGTTTTATGTGGATCAACAAGCAACAATATAGGAATACATACTTTATTAGATATGGTTTGGGATTATATGCCATCTCCTATAGACATAGGGCTAGATAGTGATAATAAAGAATTCTCAGGGATAGTTTTTAAAACATTAGTTGACCCATTCATTGGGAAAATATCTTTATTAAAAGTGTGTGAAGGTGAATTAACTCCAGATACTGAAGTTTATAATATAAATAAAGACAATAAAGAAAAAATATATCATATATATTCATTTAAAAATAAAGATCAAATTGAACTTAAAAAAGCTGTTGCTGGAGATATTGTAGTATTAAATAAGCTTTCAAATGTTCAAACTGGTGATACTTTGTCTACAAGCTCTAATACAGAGCCTTTTGAAAATATAGAATTTCCAAAACCTCAAATATATTATGCAATAGATAGCTTAAATAAAGGAGATGAAGAAAAGATAAGTAATGGACTCCATAAATTATCCGAAGAGGACCTTTCTTTTAAGTGGTTCAGAAATCATGAAACAAAACAAACTTTAATAGGAGGTCAAGGAGAGCTTCATATAAATTCTATAAAAGACAAATTAAAAGAAAAATTTGGAGTAGAGGTTAAACTCTCAGATTTAAAAGTTGCATATAGAGAAACAATAAAAGGAAAATCTGACGTACAAGGAAAGCATAAAAAACAAAGTGGAGGTCATGGACAGTATGGAGATGTCAAAATAAAATTTGAGCCATCTAAAGAAGAGTTTGTATTTGAGGAAGCTATATTTGGAGGATCAGTTCCGAAACAATATATACCTGCAGTGGAAAAGGGACTTAAAGAATGCCTTAATGAAGGGGCATTAGCAGGATTCCCTGTCATGAATATAAAAGCAATACTATATGATGGATCGTATCATGATGTTGACTCATCAGAGATGGCATTTAAAATAGCATCTTCAATCGCATTCAGAAAAGGAATACAAGAAGCAGAGCCTGTACTGTTAGAGCCTATAATGAATTTGAGAATAGTAGTTCCTGAAGAGTATATGGGAGATATAATCGGAGATATAAATAAAAGAAGAGGAAAAATACTTGGAATGGAGCCTTCTTCAAGAGGAAAACAAATTATATATGCCCAGGCACCACAAGCTGAGACTTTTAAATATGCTATAGACCTAAGATCTATGACCCAAGGAAGAGGATATTTTGAAATGGAATTTGATAAATATAATGAAGTCCCAGCACAATTTGCACAAAAAATAATAGAAGAAGCAAAAAAATAATAAATAAACCAGAAAGGATAGCTTTTCAAGCTATCCTTTTAATTGTTATAAATTACAAATATTTATTTATTAAACCTTACCCGGTAAATAGAACAAAATATTAAATAATTTGATATAATATTTCTGACAAATATAAAAAAAGGATATTTAGGAATATGAAAAAAATAAATAAGTCAAGTTATGAAGTAATTTTGATTATTTTCTAGGCACTCAATAACGAGCATACTTAATGTATGTAAGTGATTGAGTAACGACGAAAAGAATCAAAAGGACGAGTAAGATGACTAGTTTATTTTTTGAATATGCCTTAATTAGGGAGTGATTATTCTGAAAAAAGTCAATATAGTAACAGATTTTGAAGGAGAATTATCATATAAATTAGAGAAAAATTTAAGATTTGTATTTGGGAATAAAATAATAATAGATCACTGCTATTTAAATTCAATGTGTGATAATCATATAATAGATGGAGATGTTATACTATTCATGATTGAAGATAGAATAGGAAGAGTAATTAATAATATAAAAAATAAGGATAATATAATAGTAGTAACTAGAACTATTATTGAAGAGAAGGCTCTTAAAATATTAGAGATTCCTATAAATAGCAAGGTACTTGTTGTGAATGATTATTATGAGACGACTCTTCAAATAACATCTTTGCTGTATAAATTGAAATTTAAAGATCTACAGTTTATTTCATACAAAGAAGGAGAAGATTATAGAGGTATTGATTATGCAATAACAGCTGGAATTAAGGAGAGGGTTCCATCTTATATACCAAATATTATAGATATTGGAGTAAGATGCCTTGATACATCCACATTTTTACTTATAATAAATAAACTTGGGATAAATGATAAAGAAGTTCAATATAGATTATTAAAGTATATAAATAAAATAGTTAATGTTGACCAAGGAATTAAAAATCAGTATAAAGAACTCTATAAAAAAAATGAAAGACTTAAATCTATTTTAGAAAATTCAAATGATGGAATAATTCTTATAAATAATAATGGGGAAATTTTACTATGCAATGATAAATGTAAAGAAATGATTGATAAAGAGCTAAATGAAAATAGTAATATTAAAAATATATTTAATTGTGATTTTTTGAAATTATTTAATATTAAGGATATTGATAATGAAATTATAGAAATAAATAAAAAGTTCTTGATGGCTTCTGTAAAAACATCTATTTTATACAATGATGTATGGGAAAAAATTATAATTTTAAAGGATATAACTTATATTAAAAAGCTAGAGCAAAGCATAAGTCAAAAACTAAAATCTAAAGGGCTTACAGCTAAATATACGTTTGATAAAATTTTATATTTCTCAAAAGAAATGGACAAATGTATAGAAATGGCTAAGCGATTTGCTACAACTGACAAGACAGTTTTAATAACAGGTGAAAGTGGAACGGGCAAAGAACTTATAGCTCAGTCCATTCACAATAGCTCTAAAAGAAAAAACCAACCATTTATTGCCATAAACTGTGCAGCTCTTCCAGAAAGTCTTTTAGAGAGTGAGCTTTTTGGTTATGAAAAAGGATCTTTTACTGGCGCAAGAAAAGATGGAAAGGCTGGTATATTTGAACAATCTAATAATGGAACTATATTTCTAGATGAAATAGGTGATATGCCTTATTCTCTTCAATCTAGACTTTTAAGAGTAATTCAAGAAATGCAGGTTATGAGAATAGGAAGTGATAAAGTAATAGATATAGATATTAGAATTATAGCTGCGACAAACAAAAATCTTATAAAAGAAGTTGATAGAGGTAACTTTAGAGAAGATCTTTATTATAGATTAAATGTTCTTCCTATTAAGGTCCCAGCTTTAAGAAATAGGAAGGAAGATATAATTCCTATTTTTGAAAAATACTTAAATGGAGAGAAGATTTCAAAAGATAGTATTAAAAAAGCGCTTATTAATCATACATGGAAAGGGAATGTAAGAGAACTAAAAAAATTACTCGCTTATGAAAGATAGTATAAATCCACTTCCAGAAGTATTGACAAGATATGATGAAGAAGGAGGTCAAGAAGAAAATCGTATTTTGGAAATAGTAATGGAAAATTCAAAAGAATCAATTGGTATAGGGAGAACAAAAATACTTGAGGAATATAATATAAAATTTCCTTATGAAAAAATTTCAGAGTATAGATTAAGAAGTATCATTAAAGAATTAGAAGGTATAGGATATATGAAAAAACAAATTGGAAGAAGAGGGTGTATTATTACAAAGGAAGGTATAGAATCTTTAAAAGAAAAATAAAATGGATTATGGTGCGGATTAAGTGGATTATGGATGAAAAAACATAGTCCACTTTTTTTTGGAATAAGAATTAAGTATATAAATTATTCATTAAATGCAAAAAAAGTCGAAAAGTATACAAAAAAGTATAGAAATAAAAATGGCATGAATCTTGCTTAAGTATTAATAGGATTGATATAGATAGACTATTTTAAAAATTTAATATTAGATTAGAGGTCTTTATATACAATCACAAAGAAATAATTAATAATTATACTAAGGAGATGATTAAATGAAGGAAAGAGTCAATAAAAATTGGATTACACTGTTAGTATTAGCCTTAGCGGGAGGTCTTGTATTTAAAATACCGTATCTTAAATATTCTTATTATGATGCTTTGGTTGAAGCGTTAGGGGTAAATAATACACAACTTGGTGTACTTGTAAGTGCTTTTGGTTGGGCATCATTTGCATGTTATTTCCCTGGAGGATGGATTGCAGATAGATTTAGTCCAAAGGCATTATTATCATTTTCATTTATTTCGTTAGGGGCTTTAGGTTTAATTTATTCAACATTCCCATCTTATAATGTAGTACTTGCTATACACATAGCTTATGGTGCAGTTGTATGTCTAACTTATTGGTCTGTTGCAATTAAAGCAGTTAGATTATTAAGTAGTGGAGATGACTTAGGTAAGATGTTTGGTTTTTGGGAAGGCGGAAAGCAAATATCAGGTTTAATAATTTCTTACTCTGCTCTTGCTGTTTTTGCAAAATTCAATGAAGCCAAATTAGGAATGGCTACAATTATTGTAATTTATTCAGTAGTATTAATATCTGTTGGTATAGCATTATTATTCCTTCTTAAAAATATCAGTACTGTTGAAAAGACTGCTATTCCAATGAATGAGATGGTAACAATTATTAAAGACCCTAGAGCTTGGTTAATAGGAGCAATGATTTTTAGTGCATACCATTTCCATATTGGATTAAATAGAATCACACCATACTTAACTCAAGTTTTTGGAATGGAGGGAGCAACAGCTTCTGGTATTTCAATGTTTGTTCTTTATGTTATAGGATTCATAGGAGCGGCTACTGCTGGTATTCTTGTTGATAAGTTTGGCTCAACATTAAAAGTAGTAAGATCATTAATAGTTTTAGCAATAGTTTCTTTAATAGCTTATATTATAGTTCCAGCAAAAAAAGAGTTAACATTTGTTATTATAGGTCTTTGGGGAGTAGCTCAATTTGCCAACTTTGCAATAAGAGGAATTTACTTCTCATCTCTTGGAGAATTAAATGTTTCCCCTGAAAAAACAGGTGTTTTTATAGGTTTTGCATCATTTGTAGGCTTCATTCCAGATACTTACTATCATATATTCAATGGAAAGATAATGGATATGTATCCAGGTGTAACAGGATTTAAATATATATTTAGCTATATGCTTTTTATGACAGTAATATGTTTTGTAATAGTATCTGTACTCTATAAAAAAGCAAAGGCTTACAAAAATCTTAATACAAAGGAATCTTAAAATTAATGCACCAAGTCCAATAATTTATAAGGACTTGGTGTAAATAGTTATAGACAAAATTAGAGATTAATGGGGGATTTTAAAATGAAAATTAAACAAGAAGCATATGATGTTATTGATAGTATAAAAGATTATATTGAGAATATATCTGAAGAAATTTATAAGGATCCTGAAGCAGGATTTAAAGAATTTAATACAAATGATTTAGTAAAAAGAGAATTTGAAAAAATGGGTCTATATTATGTAACTTTTGATAATATAACAGGTGGAAAAGCAACCCTAGATACAGGCAAAGAAGGACCTGGAATAGCTGTTATTGGAGAATTAGACGGAGTAATATGTACTCAACATAAAGATAGTAATAAAGAAACTGGTGTTGTCCATGCTTGTGGACATAATATAATGATTGCAGATATGCTTGGTGTTGCAAAAGCAATAATTGAAAGTAAAGTATACAATAAACTTGTAGGAAAAATACATTTTATTGCAGCTCCTGCAGAAGAGTATTTAGACATGGATTTTAGAAATGAACTTATAAAAAAAGGAATAATAAAATATCCAACTGGAAAAGCTGAGCTTATTCATAGAGGAGTTTTTGATGATGTAGATATTTGTGTTATGATACATGTTTTATCTGGTACTCATAAAGTTATACTGGAATCAGGAAGCAATGGAATTATAGCTAAAAAAATTAAGTATATTGGAAAGTCATCTCATGCGGCTTCAGCTCCTGAAAATGGTATAAATGCACTTTATGCAGCTAATATAGGAATTATGGCTATAAATTCAATAAGAGAGACATTCAAAGAACAATCAGCAATAAGAGTACATCCTGTTATAACTAAAGGAGGAGATGCTGTTAATGTAATACCATCAGAGGTTACACTTGAAACTTTTGTTAGAGGAAATAATGTACATGAAATTGTTGAAACAAATTTTAAAGTT
Source organism: Tepidibacter sp. (assembly GCF_025210165.1). Taxonomy (GTDB): domain Bacteria; phylum Bacillota; class Clostridia; order Peptostreptococcales; family Peptostreptococcaceae; genus Tepidibacter_A. The sequence goes on along the minus strand of NZ_JAOASI010000051.1, from coordinate 24,107 downwards.
AATAGGGCTCTTACTGGAGGAGCAGTAGCAATGGGGGCTAAAGTTGAAATAGAAGATACTCCTGGAATGCTTCCACTTATAGTTGATGAAAATCTAAGAAATGTTGCAAAAAAAGTTGGAGTCGAATTAGTTGGAGAAGACGAAGTAACAGTGATTCCACCAAGTAAGGGTTCAACAGATTTAGGAGATGTATCATCCTTAATACCTGCTATAGAAACGTGCATAGGCTGTATTAGTGGAGGATTACACAGTCCAGATTATGAAGTGAGCGACAAAGATACTGCTTATATAACAGGAACAAAATTTTTAACAGGAATGGTTATTGATCTATTAAACAATGATTCTGAAAAAGCAAAGACAATTATTGAAGGCTATAAGCCAGTTTTTAATAACAAAAATGAATATTTTGAGTATGCTGATAAATTATTTTCTAAAAATATATATCCTAAATGTGATTGTATGACAGATAAATAATTTGATAATCTATAGGAAGAGGAGATTCTATGAAAAATATAAAAATCGATGATATATGTAAATTCAGATTTCTTTCGGACATAAGATTAGACTCCAAAGGAGAGAATGCATGTTTTTTAGTTCATAAAGTAAATGATGAGAGAGATGGATATAATTCTAACTTATGGATGTATTATGGAGATAATAATCGATATTGTCAAATAACAAACTTTAATAAGGCCAAAAACTTTTTTTGGGATAAAGATGATAAACACATAGTATTTCAAAATCATAGAGAAAATAATGATAAGGTTACAAACTTCTATAAAGTAGGTATAGATGGAGGAACTCCTGAAAAATTATTTGAAATTAATAGGAAGGTTAATAGCATAGAGCGTATAAATGATAAACTATATTTATTTACATCAACATATAATCATGTTCAAGAAAACGATATCAATCAAATAGAAGGTGATTATATTATTGTTGATGAAATTCCATTTTGGAATAATGGATCAGGTTATACTAGTAAAAATAGAAATAGATTATATATTTTTAATGTAGAAACAGGAAAGCATTCACCTATAACAGGAGAATATATGGATGTAGAACAATATACAGTTAAAGACGATAATATATTATTTATTGGAAAAGAATATAAGAATAAGATGCAGGTTGAAAACAATATATTTATGTATAATATAGAAAACGAAGAATATATAAAGGTTTCACCTCAAAGAAAATTTTCATATAGTTATGCAGCATTTATAGATAATCATGAGATTATATTTAGCGGTAGTGATATGACTAGATATGGAAATAATGAAAATCATAAATTTTTTATTATAGATTTAAAAACAAAAGATATAAGATGTATAACCCCAGAACTTGAGATAAGTCTTTGGAACACTGTAGGATCTGATTGTAGGTTTGGTGGATCACCTACTATGAAGATTAAAGAAGATAAGCTTTATTTTACAACAAGTGAAGATGGGAATTCTTATCTTAATGAAATTGATAAATATGGAAATATCAAACGAACAATAGAAAATAATGGATCAGTAGATAGCTATGATGTATCTCAAGGAAAGGTTATTTTTATTGCCCTTATACGAAAGAAACTTCAAGAAATATACTTAAAGAGTGGTTTATATGAGGTTCAAAAGACTAATATTAATGAATGGGTACAAAAAGAGAGAAAAATTACAAATATTGATAAAATAAGCACAGAGTCAGATTTAGGTGTAAAAGTAGATGGATGGATTATGAAACCTGTAGATTTTGAAGAAGGTAAGAAATATCCAGCTATTCTTAATATACATGGAGGACCTAAGAGTGCTTTTGGAGATGTATTCTTTCATGAAATGCAGTACTGGTCTGGAAAAGGATATGTTGTATTTTTCTGTAATTTAAGAGGAAGTAATACTAGAGATAATGAATATTCAGATATAAGAGGTCGTTTTGGAACTATAGATTATGAAGATATTATGAACTTTACTGATGCAGTTCTAGAAAAATGTCCATATATAGATAGAGAAAGGCTTGGAGTCACAGGAGGATCCTATGGAGGATACATGACTAACTGGATAATTGGTCATACTGATAGATTTAAAGCAGCAGTATCTCAAAGATGCATTTCGAATTGGATATCAAAATTCAATACTACAGATATTGGATATTATTGGGTTGAGGATCAAAATAAAGCTACTCCGTGGAGTGATGTAAATAAGCTTTGGGATCATTCTCCAATTAAATATGCTAATAAGGTAAAAACACCAACTCTATTTATTCATTCAGATGAAGATTATAGATGTTATTTAGGTGAGGGAATTCAAATGTTTACAGCTCTTAAATATCATAACGTCGAATCGAAATTATGTGTGTTTAAGGGAGCAAATCATGAATTAAGTAGAAGTGGAAATCCATTACAAAGAATAGGAAGATTAAAAGAAATCACAAAATGGTTTGATTATTATTTGATGAAGTAGTGATAGTATGTATATACCTATCTGAATCAATATTTTATATTTTGGAAATAATGTATATGAGTATTGATTTAGGAGGGGTATTATGTTTGATAAATTTACTAAAAGAGCTAGAAAATCACTAGATAAAGCAGCTCTAGAAGCAAGAAATATGGGACATAATTTAGTTGGAAGTGAACATATATTATTAGGTATTTTAAAAGACAATACAAGCATATCTGGACAAGTTTTGAATAAATTTGGAGTTAATGAAGAATTAATAAAACAGAGCATACCTTTATACATACAAATAGGCAATTTAAAAGTTAAAGTAATTGGATTTAGCCCAAGAACTAAGAAGATATTTGAACTTGCATTTATGCAGGCAAAATTATTAGGACATAACTATGTTGGAACAGAGCATATTCTTTTAGGAATTATAAAAGAAGGCGATGGAATAGCATGGAGGATATTAAATGATTTAGGAATAAATATGAGTGAGCTGAGCAAAGAAATATTAAATTCTCTAAAGGATATAAATATAGCACATAAAAAAAATGAGAAATTTGATAGTAATAATATACCAATGCTTAATAAGTATGGAAAAGATCTTAATAAATTATATGAAGATGGAAAATTAGACCCTGTTATAGGAAGAGATATTGAAATACAAAGAGTAATACAAATACTTAGTAGACGAACTAAGAATAATCCTGTACTCATAGGAGATCCAGGAGTTGGAAAAACTGCTATAATAGAGGGTTTATCAGGAAAAATAGTATCAGGTGATGTTCCAGAAATATTAAAAGACAAAAGGATAGTATCATTAGATTTAGTTGGAATGATAGCAGGTGCAAAATATAGAGGTGAATTTGAAGAAAGAATAAAGAATGCGATGGTAGAATTAAAAAATCATCAAAATATAATTCTATTTATAGACGAGTTACATACAATAGTTGGAGCTGGAAGTTCAGAAGGATCTATGGATGCATCCAATATTTTAAAGCCTGAACTAGCTCGTGGAGAAATACAGATAATAGGAGCAACTACACTTGATGAATATAGAAAATATATAGAAAAAGATTCTGCTCTGGAGAGAAGGTTCCAGCCAGTTATGGTTGATGAGCCATCTATTAAAGATTCTATAGAAATAATAAAAGGGCTTAGAGACAGATATGAAGCTCATCATAAGGTAGAAATAACTGATGAAGCTATAAATGCAGCAGTTAAGTTATCTCATAGATATTTAAATGATAGATTTTTACCAGATAAGGCTATTGACTTAATAGATGAAGCAAGCTCTAAGGTTAAACTTTCTAATTATGTTCCTCCTAAAGATATAAAAGATATGCAAGATAGACTAGAAGTTTTAGCAAAAGAAAAAGAAGAAGCTGTAAGAAATCAAGATTTCGAAAATGCTGCAAGCATAAGAGATGAAGAAAAAGAAATAAGAGAAAAATTAGAAAAGACCCAAAAAGCATGGAAGAAAGATTTTTCAAAATCATCTGATGTGGTTGATGAAGAGGATATAGCTGATATACTATCTTCATGGACAAAAATACCTGTAAATAAGCTTATTCAAGAGGAAAGCAAAAAACTATTAAATCTTGAGAATATAATAAGCAATAGAGTTATAGGACAAAAAGAAGCTATAAAAGCCATATCAAAGGCTATAAGAAGAGCTAGAGTAGGTCTTAAAGACCCTAAAAAGCCTATAGGGTCATTCATATTTTTAGGACCAACAGGAGTAGGAAAGACAGAACTTTCTAAAGCATTAGCTCATGTTATGTTCTCTAATAAAGATAGTATAATAAGAATAGATATGTCTGAATATATGGAAAAACATTCTGTATCAAAGTTAATAGGATCACCCCCTGGATATATAGGGCATGAAGAAGGAGGACAGCTTACAGAAAAAATTAGAAGAAATCCTTATAGTGTAGTACTATTTGATGAAATAGAAAAAGCTCATCCGGATGTATTTAATATATTACTTCAAATATTAGATGATGGAAGATTAAGTGATTCTAAAGGTAGGATGATCGACTTTAAAAACACTTTGATAATAATGACGTCTAATGTAGGAGCCTATAACATATCTAAGCAAAATACATTAGGTTTTACCAAACATTTAGATAGTGAAGAACTCCAAAAAAGTGAATATGAAAAAATGAAAGAAAATGTTATGAAAGAACTTAGATTAAAGTTTAAGCCAGAATTTTTAAATAGAATAGATGAAATAATAGTTTTTCATTCTTTAAATCAAGAACATATAGATGAAATAGTAAAGCTGATGATTAAAGATTTGAAAGAAAGATTGAAAAACATGGATATAGATTTAGAACTTGAAGCTTGTGCCGTTAAGTTAATTGCAAAAGAAGGATTTGATAAAGAATATGGGGCAAGACCTTTGAAAAGAGCTATACAAAAGCTTCTTGAGGATAACCTTTCAGAGGAAATTTTAAAAGGAAATATTAATAAAGGGGATGACATTGTAGTTAAAGAGAATAATGGCAAACTATTATTTGAAAAAAGAGCTTAAGTTTAAGCTCTTTTTTTATGATTAAGGAAACTATATCATTTTTGTTTCCCAAAGTATATATTTTTTGGTATCCTATAATTATAGTATTAATTTATTAATTAAAATGTAAAGGTGATGTTATGGCCAAAATTAAAACTAAATATGTTTGTCAATCTTGCGGATATGAAAGCTTAAAATGGATTGGCAAATGTCCAGAATGCGATGATTGGAATTCATTCGTAGAAGAAATAGAAGATAAAAAAAGTAAACATGATCTTTTTATAATAGAAAAAGAAGTTCAAAAGCCAGTATCTATAAATGAACTTGAAATAAAAGAGCAAGAAAGATTTTCAACATGTATAAAAGAACTGGATAGAGTATTAGGTGGAGGAGTAGTTAAAGGATCTTTAATACTAGCTGGAGGAGACCCTGGAATAGGAAAGTCTACTCTTTTAATCCAAGTTGCAGAAAATGTAGCAAAGAGCGGAAAAAAAGTTTTGTATGCATCTGGTGAAGAATCTATATATCAAATAAAAATGAGAGCAAAAAGGCTTAATATAGAAAGTAGTAATCTGTATATATTTGCAGAAAATAACTTAGATATAATAGAAAAACAAATAGATAATATAAAGCCAGATATGATTATAGTAGATTCTATACAAACTGTATTTAGTCCTCAAATAACTTCTACTCCTGGAAGTGTTAGTCAAATAAAAGAAGGAACTTCTAGGTTTATGAAAATATCTAAAAAAGTAGGTATATCAACCTTTATAGTTGGACATGTAACAAAAGAAGGATCTCTTGCTGGACCTAAGATACTTGAACATATGGTTGATACTGTTCTTTACTTTGAAGGAGAAAGATATAATACATATAGAATGGTTAGAGCTGTTAAAAATAGATTTGGGTCTACTAATGAACTTGGAGTATTTGAAATGAGAGAAAAAGGGCTTATAGAAGTCGAAAATCCTTCAAAAATACTTATATCTGAAAAGCCAAAGGGAGTATCAGGATCAGTTATAGTTGCAACTATAGAAGGGACAAGACCTATGTTAGTAGAACTTCAAGCTCTTGTTTGCCCAACTAGCTTTGGAATACCTAAAAGAGCTGCAACAGGAGTAGATTACAATAGAGTTTCACTTCTTATGGCTGTTCTTGAAAAAAGAGCAGGTATGCAAATACAAAATCAAGATATTTATATAAATGTTGTTGGAGGAATAAAGCTTAATGAGCCGGCTATGGACCTTGGAATAGTAATATCTATAGCTTCTAGCTTTAGGAATTTAGAGGTAAATGAAAAGACTGTTGCAATTGGTGAAGTTGGGTTAACAGGAGAGATAAGAGGAGTAAGTTTTATAGAAAAAAGAATATCAGAATGCAAAAAATTAGGTTTTAATAGAGTAATAGTTCCTAAAAATAATGTAAAAGGATTGGAAAATATGAAAGATATTAAAATTATAGGTGTAGAAAATATAAGAGAGGCTTTAGACTTTGTCCTAGGAGGGTAGATATAGATGAAAGAAAACTTTACAAAAGATATAGAACAGTTAAACTGCTTGAAGATGATAGCACCAGGAACACCTCTTAGAGAAGGTCTTGAGAATGTCTTAAGAGCAAAAACTGGGGCATTAATTGTAATAGGTGATAGTGAAGAAATAATGAAAATAGTTGATGGTGGATTTAATATAAATGCTGATTTTTCACCTGCATATTTATATGAACTTGCAAAAATGGATGGTGCAATAATAGTAAGTAGCGATGGAAAGAAGATACTTTATGCAAATACTCAATTAATACCAAATCCATTAATACCATCATCAGAGACTGGCATAAGACATAGAACAGCAGAAAGAGTTGCAAGACAAACAGCTGAGATGGTTATATCTATATCTCAAAGAAGAAATATAATAACTTTATATAGAGGCTATAGTAAATATGTTATACAAGAAACATCAAAAATATTAACAAAGGCAAATCAAGCTATTCAAACTCTTGAAAAATATAAATCTGTATTAGATCAAGCTATGATTAATTTAAGTGCTTTAGAATTTGAGGATTTGGTAACTCTTTATGATGTAGCAACTGTTGTTCAAAGAACTGAAATGGTCATGAGAATAGTTACAGAGATAGAACATTATATAATAGAGCTTGGAAATGAAGGAATATTAGTTAGCATGCAGTTAGAAGAATTAATAGGGAATGTAAAAGAAGATGCAGAAATGGTATTTAAAGATTATAATGTAATTGAAGATAGGGATTATTCACAGTTCAAAAAATCAATTAGAAATTTTTCATCAGAGGACTTACTTGAACTTAATAATATAGTAAGACTTCTGGGGTATACTGCTAGTAATATAGACAATATAGAGTATACAGTTTATCCAAGGGGATGGAGAATTCTTAGAAAAATATATAGACTGCCTAAGAGTGTAGTTGAGAATTTAACATATCATTTTGAAAACTTCCAGTCTATACTAAAAGCAACTATTGAAGAGCTTGATGATGTTGAAGGAATTGGAGAAATAAGAGCTAGATATATAAGAGATGGATTAAGAAGAATCCAAGAACAAGTACTGCTCGATAGACATATTTAAAAAGCTTAGGTTTAAATATAAAGGTTATGAAAATAAATACTTTAAGTAAATATTTTCATAACCTTTTTTGCTATATAGGATATTATAAAATTTTCGTCTTGTGGATAACTTGTCAAGAAAACTATACTTGAGATTATTTTGAGCAACGGAGCCTGTAAGGATTGTTGGCGACATGAGTCACCGCGTTAGCTAGTAGACGAATTTTTTTAAAGTAGGTTGTATATTCCAAGCGTTTGAAGTTTATTATTTTCTTTTTTAAATACATCCTCTAAACTTACATTTAAGCAATTGCAAATAGATTGTATATAGAAAAGATGGTTTCCTAATTCTTCTTCTATTTTTTCTTTGCAATTATCACATAAATTCCCTACTATATGGTTATCCATATAATTAGAAAGCTCATTGAATGCTATGTCTTTTGGAGGACTTTGCTTCTTTCCTGATATTTCAATACAACCACAGTTTGTAACAGATTTTATTATAGCTCTGTTTGTTTTAGAGTTACTTTCTTCAAGCTTAGTTATTATATCTAAAATGCTTTTATGTCTTATTAACGAATTACTTACTGAATTTTCAAATTTATCAAAATTAAACTCACTCATTTTAAAATCACCTCATAATAATTATAATAAGAAAACGATTGCAGGTCAATTGTATAAATTTTTTCATAATAGGTAATAATAGAGCATTTAATTACAAAATATAATTGACATACTACAATTTAATGTGATAAAATAATTGTTTTGGTTTGACTATTTCAAATCGTTGTTATATACTATAATAGATTATTATTTTGAAGGGAGAAATTTTATGTTTAATATAGGAGATAAAATAGTTTATCCAAATTATGGAGCGGGTATAATAAATTCTATAGAGGAAAAAGAGGTATTGGGGGAGAAGAAGAAGTATTATATTTTAAATATGGTAATATCTGAAGTTGAGATAATGATACCTATTGATAATATTAATAAACTAGGAATAAGACATATTATAGATAATGAAAAAGTAGAAGATTTAATGAATATAATTAAAGATAAAAAAGGAGATATGGATCAAAAGTGGAATAAAAGATTTAGAGATAATATGGATAAAATAAAAACCGGGGATATATATGAAATAGCGGTTGTTGTTAGAGATTTAATGATACAAGATAAGCAAAAAGGACTTTCAACAGGAGAAAAGAAAATGTTGAATGATGCTAAAGATATGCTGGTTAGCGAATTGACATTAGTTCTTGATGACACTTCTGAAAATGTTAAGGAATTAATAGAAAGTAATATAAATATAGATTAAAAAAATAAAATATAGACGATACTTTAAACAGGAGGTGAAATAGTGATAAATAAAATTATAAAAGGGATTATGTCTTTAGTAGGTATAACTATTGGGGTTGGAACGTACTTTTCTGTAGGCGAAGCTTTTCCACATCTATTACCGGCATCTGAAATAACTATAATTTTAGGGTCTATGGTATCTGGGCTTATAATGGGATTTATATTTTTCTTAATTTCACCATGGCTTATAGAAGAAGGAAAGAATATAGCTAATTTTGTGGAAAAGGAATTATCAAAAGTACCACCTATAGAGATATTAATAGGCTCAATCGGTCTTATAATTGGATTATTTATAGCGTATTTAGTAAGTAATTTATTGCTTCAAATACCTGTTCCTATACTTGGAACGGTTCTTTCTGTCCTTGTATATATTCTTATGGGTTATATAGGAATAAAAATATCTGTAAGATATAAGGATGATTTATTCAACATAACATCTATCATTAAAATACCTAATACTAAGGAAAAGTCTATTAATAAAAAAGAAACAAAAGATAAAGCGAAGATACTAGATACTAGTGTAATAATAGACGGTAGAATAGCAGATATAGCTAAGACTGGATTTATAGAGGGGAAAATAGTTATTCCTGAATTTGTATTAAAAGAACTTCAACATATAGCAGATTCATCAGATGATTTAAAAAGAGTAAGAGGTAGAAGGGGACTTGATATATTAAATAAGATACAAAAAGAGCTTGATATTGAGGTTGAAATAACAGATAAAGATTTTGAAGATGTTAAGGAAGTTGATATTAAGCTTTTAAAATTAGCACAAACAATAGGTGGAAAAGTTGTCACTAATGACTTTAATTTAAACAAAGTAGCACAATTCCAAGGTGTTGAAGTATTGAATATAAATGAACTGGCAAATGCTGTAAAACCAGTTGTTATACCAGGGGAAGAAATGATAGTTCAAGTTATTAAAGAAGGAAAAGAGTCAGGTCAAGGAGTAGCTTACCTAGATGATGGAACTATGATTGTAGTTGATGGAGGAAGAAAGTATATAGGAGAGACTATAGATGTTTTAGTAACGTCTGTACTTCAAACTGCAGCAGGTAGAATGATATTTGGAAAACCAAAAACAGCAACAGAAAAATCAATATAAAATATAAAAAAGACTTTGCCAATGGCAGAGTCTTTTTTATATTAAAAAAAATAGTTTACTTTTTTACGATTATAGTGTAAAATTACACTATAATTTAAAAAAGAAACTCTGTTGAGGTGGTTATATGAATAAAGAAGAAGTAATTGATATAGTGTCTAGGAAATTAAAGCTTATACGAACAGAGTATAATTTTTCTCAGGATAAAATGGCTGAAGTTATAGGAGTATCAAAAAAGACATTAGTTCAAATAGAAAAAGAGAGAAATTCTTTGTCGTGGAGTACTTGTATTGCTGTTTGTAGTATTTTCAATGAAAGTGAGATACTCAGAATGAGCTTTGGAGAAGAGCCTGTAAAGCTTGTACAAATAGTAGCTCTTGGTAAGATGTATTTTCCTAAAAATAAGACAGGAGGAGGAAGATTATGGTGGAAGGATATAGAACAATCTGATCCTTTTAAGATACAACAAAATATAATTACATTTCATTATAGAATATTAGATGATAAAAATTATAGACTATATAGTTCATTTGATAAGGAATATATATATGAAAAATTTAATGGTTTAATAGATAAATAGGATAGGAGGTAGGTTGATATGGAAAAAAGGAAGATTAGCAAAAATAAGCTTAACTTTTTAGAAGAAGAACTGGAATTTATGAAAAAAGAAAATTTGATAACCCAAGAACAAAAAATAGACATTATAGATAATTATGATATTGTGAGATTAAATTTTGTTAGAATAATATTCACTATAGGAGCAATATTAGTCGGACTTGGAATAATCAGCTTTATAGCCAGTAATTGGAATTCTATAAGTAAAATGACTAAGGTGTTTATAATTATAGGATCTTATATAGGGTTTAATATATTAAGTTATAAACTAGAAGATAAATATCCAAAAACTAGTAAGAGCTTTTTATATATTGGAATATTAATATATGGTGCAGGTATATTTTTAATAGGTCAGATATTTAATTACGGAGGAGATTTTCCAAAAGCATTTTTATTTTGGGGTGTAGGTATAATACCTGTAGGGTTATTATTTAAAGATAAGCTTGCATTTATATTCTCACATATATTTTTACTCATATATTTATCTAAATCATATAATCTAGATTATTTATCTTACTGTATAATTCTAATAATACCTATTTTATACTATATAAACAAGCACTTAGGAAATAGTAAGGTAGGAACATTTTTTAATAATTTACTATCATTAAGTACTGTATTATACTTTTTAAACAACTATAATATAGACGTATTTTATACAACAGTTATATTCTTAATAATAGGATTATTTATGTATTATATAAAAATAGACGTTAATAAGGAGATATTTAAGATACAAGGATTAATAGTATTTGGAATATCAGGGTTGGTTCTTACAAGTCCTTATATATGGGAAGAAAGTTTTAATTTTATAAAAAGTGGAGTTACTATAAGTTTAATATTCTCACTTTTATATGTACTATATCTTTTTTATGAGACTAATAAAGGAAATTTAATATCTCTTATATTTATATGTATAACTATACTTAGATATTATTTTGATACATTTTATGACTTTATGCCAAAGTCGATGTTCTTTATAACATCAGGAGCGATACTTTTATTATTTGGGCATTACTTTGAAAGAGTGAGAAATAAAAGAGGGGGTGAATTCATTGAAAAATAATAAATATATAATATCGATGATTTTGCCTATAATCATATTAATAGGCATGACTATAACTCCTCTTATGACTTATTATAAAGGAGAAGAAATAATAATTAATACAAAACCATATGATCCAAGAGACTTCTTTAGAGGAGATTATGTATATCTAAATTACGATATAAATGATATAAGCTTAGATCAAATACCAGATACTTTAATAGATAAGGATGTTTATCATCAAGAAAAGCTTGAAGATAAGAAATTATATGTTGTTTTAAAAAGAGAAGATGATATATACAAAGTTGATTATCTAACTGATAAAAAGCCAAAGAATAAAATTTATTTAAAAGCTAAGTATGATCATACTATAGGGAATTGGGATGAGGATAAAGAAAAAAATAATATTACAGGTATTAGAGTTTCGTATAACTTAGATAGGTACTTTGTTGAGGAAAATACAGGATATGGTTTTGAAAACAAAGCTAGAGTAGGAAAGCTAAAGGCTAAAGTTAAGGTCTATAGGGGTTATAGTTTATTAGTAGAGGTATTTTAATCAAAAGTAAATAATATTAATGGAATTTAAATAATTAAGAAAAACTATAAATACGGGAAGGAATGAAAAATATGGATTCAAAAGAATTAAAAATAATGAAGAAATTAGAGATACTAGCTATAATATATGCTGTTGCAACCATTTGGATGGGAGATTATATAGTATCTATACTTACAAATAGGAGCTATGATTTTATAGAACAATTTAGTCCAAGAATGATACAAACTGTGTTAATATATGTACCTTTTGGAGCATTATTAATATGCAGAAAAATCATAACAAAAACAAACTATCCTAAAAATATTTTTAATGGATTAATGAGTGCTTATGTAGGAGGAGGTATTGCTTCAATTCTTCTATGGGGATATTACTTTTATGACGGTTATACTTATATTGTCTACGAAAAATCTGGTGGTGCAAATATAGGGTTGGGAATAATTTTAATAGCTTCTCCTATTCTTATTAGTTCATTAATGTGTGGATGCTACTTTATTGGATTGAAATATATACACAAAGATGAAAACTAATTTTGAAGGTTACATCTTTGTAGCTTTTTAGATAACGGAGGAGATATATAATGAATTTTATTAATGAGGAAATTAAAATACCAAAACTAGTAGGGATTATACATGTTTTGTTTTTATTAAGTATTGTAGCTCACTTAGGGGAGCTTACTTATATAAGTGGAATGTTTACAGCTCCTCTTATGGCTATGTTATCTTGGATTATAGGAGGAGTTTCAGTTATAGTATGTTTATTAAAAAAATCTTTTGTAATTGCGTTAACTGATGCTTCATTAGTTTTAATTTTGTTTTTATATTTTGGAACATTAGGGCCTTAAAAAATACTAAAAATAGCTTATATATTTATATAAATATATAAGCTATTTTTATAGTATAATCTATTTTAGAGGTGATTATAAATGAATAGTGTAGTTATAGTTGCTGCTGGAACAGGCAAGCGAATGAAATCCAATATAAACAAGCAGTACATAAAACTAAAAGATAAAGAAGTAGTGGCTCATACTATTGAGGTTTTTGATAAAAATGATAATATAGATGAAATAGTTGTTGTTGTAAGAGAAGATGAAGAAGAGTTCTTCGTGAAACATGTACTTGATAAATATAATTTTGATAAAAATATAAAAATAGCTTATGGAGGAAATGAAAGACAGGATTCTGTGTATAATGGTCTTAAAAAAGTAAATAAAGAATGTAACATAGTTTTAATACATGATGGAGCAAGACCTTTTGTAAGTAATGATATTATTAAAAATTCTATTGAAGAAGCAATAAAGCATAAAGCTGTTGTAGTAGGAGTACCTGTCAAGGATACTATAAAGGTATTAGATGATAATAATATAATAACTAATACACCTAATAGAAAATATGTATGGGCAGTCCAAACTCCTCAAGGCTTTGATTATAATATTTTACTTAAGTCTTACCAAAATGCTTTTGAAAAAGATTTTTATGGGACAGATGATGCCATGCTAGTTGAAAACATGGGGTATAATGTAAAGATGATAATGGGATCGTATGAAAATATAAAGATGACAACAAGAGAAGACTTGAATTTTGGAGAGCAAATACTTAAAAATAGAGAGTAGGGTGATTTTATGATAAGAGTTGGAATAGGATATGATGTTCATAAATTAGTGGAAAATAGAGATCTTATTATAGGAGGTGTTAAAATTGACAATGATAAGGGACTTTTAGGTCACTCTGATGCAGATGTACTTACACATGCTATAATGGACAGTATACTTGGGGCTATGGCTCTTAAGGATATAGGTAAGCATTTTCCAGACAGTGATCCTAAGTATAAAGGAGCAGATAGTATTAGATTATTAGAATATGTAGGAGAACTTGTGAACAATAATGGATATAAGGTTAATAATATAGACAGTACAATAATAGCTCAAGCTCCAAAGATGGCTCCTCATATAGATATTATGAGAGAAAAAATATCAAGAGCATTAAATATAGATATAGAAGCAGTGAATGTTAAAGCTACAACTGAGGAAGGACTTGGATTTACAGGAACAAAAGAAGGTATATCTTCTCAAGCAATATGTTCATTAATATTGGTTGACAAAAAATAAATTATAATATAGAATTAATAATTAAAATTATAATAATTTACAAACATAGAAAGAGAATAGTAGATAAATCTATCTTCACAGAGAAAAAACCATTGGTGAGAGGTTTTTAAGAGAAATTTATTGAACCAGTTCTGGAGTTTAAGAACGTTAAAAAGTTCTTACGGTAGGACCGTTATATCCTATTAAGGGAGCAATTTATTGCTAACTAGAGTGGTACCGCGGAATATAAGTCTTTCGTCTCTAATATTAGAGATGAAAGGCTTTTTTAGTTATAAAGCAAATTTGAAGGAGGAATAAAAGTGAGTAAAAAAAATAAGCAATTTGTTGAAGAAATAACTCCAATGGAAGTTGAATTTCCACAATGGTATACAGATGTAATATTAAAGACAGACCTTGTTGATTATTCTCCTGTGAAAGGATTTATGGTAATAAAACCATATGGATTCGGAATATGGGAAAACATTCAAGCTTTTGCAGATAGAAGATTTAAAGAAACTGGACATAAAAACTGCTACTTCCCACTACTTATACCAGAAAGTTTATTAACAAAAGAAGCAGAGCATGTTGAAGGGTTTGCTCCAGAAGTTGCATGGGTAACTCATGGAGGACATAATGAACTTGCTGAAAGACTTTGTGTTAGACCTACATCAGAAACTATAATATGCTCTATGTATTCTAAGTGGTTAAAATCTTACAGGGATTTACCATATCTTTACAATCAATGGTGTTCTGTTGTAAGATGGGAAAAGACAACTAGACCTTTTTTAAGAACTTCAGAGTTCTTATGGCAAGAAGGGCATACATTACATGAAACTTATGAAGAAGCAAAAGCTGAAACTCTTCAAATGCTTGACATATACAAAGAAGTAGCAGAGGACTTACTTGCTATGCCTGTTGTATGTGGACAAAAGAGTGAAAATGAAAAATTTGCAGGAGCTGATAGTACTTATACAATAGAGGCTTTAATGCATGATGGTAAAGCATTACAATCAGGAACAAGCCATTTCTTAGGTCAGCACTTTACTAAGGCTTTTGAAATACAATACTCTGATAGAGATGGAAATCTTGCTAATCCATATCATACTTCGTGGGGAATATCAACAAGACTTATAGGTGGCCTTATAATGGTTCATGGAGATAATAGAGGTTTAGTACTTCCTCCAAGAGTAGCACCTACACAAGTTGCGATAGTTCCAATAGCAGCACATAAAGGAAATGTTATGGAAGTTGTAGATTCAATATATGCAGGCCTTAAAGAATCTGTAAGAGTTGAAGTTGATGATAGACCTAATTATTCTCCAGGTTGGAAATTTAATGAGTGGGAAATGAAGGGTGTTCCTGTAAGATTAGAAATAGGACCTAAAGATATAGAAAAGAATCAAGTTACTATATTTAGAAGAGATACTCTTGAGAAAACTCAAATACCAATGGAAAATTTAAAAGAAAGTATAGAAAATCTATTAGATGATATTCATGATGGATTATATAACAAAGCATTAAAGCTTAGAGAAGAAAAAACTTATGTAGCTAAAAATATGGATGAATTTAAGAAAACAATAGAAGAAACGCCAGGATTTATAAAAGCTATGTGGTGTGGGGATACAGAGTGTGAACTTAAAGTTAAAGAAGAAACAGGAGCTACTATAAGATGTATGCCTTTTGAACAAGAAAATCTAGCAGATACTTGTGTCTGCTGTGGTAAAAAAGCAGAAAAAATGGCTTACTTTGCAAAAGCTTACTAAATAAAATATAAAAAGTCTTCCTTTGAAAATTTTTAATGTAGACTTTTTGAAACTCATATCGAAAATTATACTTATACACAATTTGAAGATGATTATAATTTCCTATTCGTTATAAAAAATACTTAAAGATATTTTATCCGAAAGCTAAGAGTTTTAGACTCCATCCTCTTCAGGTTGGAGATGAGAACTCTACAGCTTCTGGATAAGTTCAACTAACCTTCAGATGGAGTTACAAACTCCACCTGAAGATAAGTTTCACTTGATCAAAATTGAGTAATTTCAATGTCTTGATAAAATACCTTTTATAGTCACCGCGTTAGCAAGTAGACGAACTTTTTAGTGAATATCCATTAGATTCTAACCAATCAATTGCATTTTCAAATGCATCTATTCCACCAAAAAATGAATGATTTAAATATATTCGCTTGCATACTTCATGTATTTGAGAGTTAACTAAACAATCATTAGAAATAATTGCACAATCAGAAAATCCATTATCTATAGAAAATTCGAAAAATTCTATTAGACCATTATATATAGAAGAAACTTCATATTCGCTTAGGTTGCATAATTTAGCCCAAGGTTTATCATTACCGAGTTCATTAAAAACTATATTTTTGTAATCATTTAAGAATCTATTAAGATCTTCATTTGTCCAAACTCCTACATTTTTTTCATATATTACTCTATTCTTTTTATCAATCAATATAGTATACATCCCCTTTGAATCTACTATCTTCATATCTAAATCTCCTTTTTACTTTATGAAAGCATAATATTTTCTTTTCTATATAATATTGGTTAAATAACTATATTCGCAACTAAAATTTTTACAGGAAGACTTTTCATATCAATGCTGTCAACTTATATTACATATATTACACTGTATGCTATAAAAATCCTTTATTAAGAATTAAATATACAAATTGAATATGATTTTTCAAAATACTATATTAAAGTATGGAAATTTTGATAGTATTATAAAAGAGAAACTTAAATCAGATGGAATCTTAGCATTTTTAAATTTTGGATAAACTAAAGGGGGATACTATTATGAAATTAAGCTCTATATATTTAAAGACATATAAAGACTGCTTTATTGAATTTAACAATGAAAGCTCTAAATTACTACATAGGTCAGGTATTGTTAAATACATGGATAGTGGGAGTTATTGCTATACGGGTTTAGGAAATCTGTTCTTAGATAAAATAACAAAATATATATTACATAACTTCAAAGATAATATACTGATAAAACCAAATACAGATAAGGAAGAAATATTAAACTCATATATGAAAGACCTAAGATCATATAAGAATATACCTCTTGATTTGGCCTACCTAACTCTTAATAACAATGAAAAATCTAAACTTAAAGATGGATTATTAAATCCTAAAAAAGAAAATGTGATAAAGTTTATAAGTATAATAGGGGAAAATGATATAGATACAACTATTAATAGTATAATAAATATCATACATGAATTAACAGAACAATTAAACATAAAATACACTAAATTAAATAATGAGAAAAATAAATACAGATATTTCTACAATACAACTTATCCACTAAGAGAAGTATTTTTATGTGAAAAATGTGGATATGGAGACTTAAAAGAAGAAATAAAATCAAGATCAGAAAAGGACTTATCCACACAAGATTTTAAAGAAAAGAGTTTTATACACACTCCAAGTATTAAAACTATAGATGAATTAGAATTATCTTTAGATATTTCATCCAAAAAACTTATAAAGACAATAATTTTTAATATAAACGAAAGTATAGTAGCAGTTTTATTAAGAGGAGATAGGACTGTAAATAACTTGTTAATTGCAAAACATTTTAATGTCAAAGAAAAAGATATAAAGATGGCAAATAAAGAAGAAGTAAAAGCTGCAACTGGTGCTGAAGTTGGCTTTGCTGGTCCTATAGGAATAAAAGATGATACATTACTTTGTGATGAAGAAGTTATTTATATAAAAAATGCAGTTATAGGAGCTAATAAAACAGATTATCACATTCAGAATGTAAATTATAAAAGAGATTTTGATGTAGATTTTATAGGTGATTTCAAATTAGCAAGTATAAAAGATAGTTGTTTTAGATGTAGTGAAGAAATAAAGGCATTTAGTGGGATAAATTTTGTGGATATAGATACAATAAAAACAGAGTTAAAATATTTAAATTCAAATTCTAAAGAAGAAAATTTATATATGATTGAAACTAAATTATACCTAGACAGATTATTTTCTATTACTGTTGAGGAAAATAAGGATGAAATAGGTATAGTATGGCCAGATAATATAAGTTATTTTGACTATCATATTATAATAGGAAATATCAAAAAAGAAAAAGAATATGATGCTGGATTGTCTATATATGAAAGCTTGATAAAAAAAGGATATAGTGTATTACTGGATGATAGAAAAGAAAGAATTGGATTTAAATTCAAGGATTGTGAATTAATAGGTATACCAAAAACTATAGTAGTAGGCAAGGATATTGAAAATAATAGAGTTGAAATAAGAAATAGGGCAACTAAAGAATCTGAAAATATAGACATAACTCAGCTTATATAATATAATCATATAGAAAATTTACATTAGGAGGGTTTTTAATGAGTGTAAAAGTTAGATTTGCGCCAAGTCCAACGGGGTTTGTTCATATTGGTAGCTTAAGAACGGCTTTATATAATTACTTATTTGCAAAGAAAATGGGTGGAACATACCTTTTAAGAGTAGAAGATACAGATCAAAGTAGATTAGTTGAAGGTGCTATAGAGGGAATGCTAAAAGCTATGGACTGGGCTGGAGTTAATCATACAGAGGGTGTAGTTCTTGATGAAAATGGAAATATAAGTGAAGTAGGAGAAAATGGTCCATACATTCAATCTAAGAGACTTAGTATATACAAAGAATACATAAAGCAGCTTTTAGATAATGGACATGCATATCACTGCTTTTGTTCAAAAGAAAGAATTGATAAGGTTAGAGAAATACAAAAGTCTGAAGGAAAAATTCCTAAATACGATGGTATTTGTAGAGGATTATCAAAAGAAGAAGTAGAGGCAAAAATTGAAGCTGGAGAAAAATATGTTATAAGACTTAAGCTTCCAGCTAATAAAGAAATAAAGTTTAATGATATAGTAAGAGGACCTGTATCTATAAATACAGATGATTTAGATGACCAAGTATTGATGAAATCAGATGGATTCCCTACATATCATTTTGCTGTTATAGTAGATGATCACTTAATGGGAATAACTCACGTTATAAGAGGAGAAGAGTGGTTACCATCAACTCCGAAGCATGTATATATGTATGAAGCATTTGGATGGAAAGCTCCAACATTTGTTCATCTTCCAAATATATTAAATGCAGAAAGAAAGAAATTGAGTAAGAGACATGGTGATGTTGCAGTTGAAGATTTTAGAAAAAAAGGATATTTACCAGAAGGTCTTGTAAACTATGTATCATTAGTTGGATGGTCTCCTGAAGATAACAATGAAATATTTAATATGCAAGAGCTTGAAGAAGCATTCTCTTTAGAAAGAGTTTCAAAGAGTGGTGGAGTATTTGACACTGATAAGTTAAACTGGGTAAATGCACACTACATAAAGGCAGCAGACGATGCAGTTATAGCTGATCTTGCTATACCTTTCCTAATAGAAGCTGGATTTATAACAGAAGAAGAAGCTGAGGAAAAATACGATTGGATAAAGTCAATGGTAGGAGTAGTAAAAGAAAGCTTATCTTATGTAAAAGAAATTACAACTAAGGTTGATATATTCTTTAAGGATGAATTAGAGCTTGAAGATGATGAATGTAGAGAGTTCTTAAAGCTAGAGCATATACCTGCCTTAATAGATGCATTACAAGCAAAAGTAACAGATGCTGATGAAATAAACGAAGAATTTATAAAAGCTATGTTCAAGCAAATTCAAAAAGAACATGGAATTAAAGGTAAAAATTTATTCATGGGAACTAGAATAATATTAACAGGACAAATGCATGGACCTGAAATGCCTTTAGTATTAACTTTACTTGGGAAAGAAAAAATACTTAATAGAATAAATCATGTGAAAAATAATATAATATAAAAATAAAAATCCTATGCTATCTTTAAGATAGCATAGGATTTTTATTTTTAACTTAGAAAAATTTCAAAAATGATGAAGGAATTTTTTGTAAAAAATATAATATTATAAATAGTGAATATTGTGAATAAGTTTGTGCATAATTTGTTAATATACTGTGTATAATGTTAATAGCTGTGAATAACTATCGTTTTTTATTGTAATAGAAAAGCATAATATTTTATTTTGTGGATAACTTATTAAGAAAGTTAAACTTACAACTATTTTTAAGCAACGGAGTCTGTAAGGATTGTTGGCAATATGAGTCACCGCTGAGCGAGTAGACGAATTTTTTTATAGGGGGTATTGTGATGAGTAAAGAAATTGATGTAATTAAAATGGAATTGAAATCTCTTTGTCAAGAATTTACAGACATGTTAAATAAAATGAAAGATCAAAATATAATATCTGAAGAAGAATACAATGAATATTCATCTAAAAAAATAGAGTTTTTAGAAAACTAGCATAAAAAGCCCTGAATTTATAATTCAGGGCTTTTTATAATGAGTAGGAAATTATAGTACTATTTAAATTTTGGATAAGTATAATATCTACTATAAGAAGATTTTTAAAAGGAATAGAAATACATTAAAAAGGCATCCAACTGTAGGGAATAATGTTATAATATCAGCAGGAGCAAAAATATTAAGACCTATACAATGATTGGATTTTAAAGATTTGAGCAAATACAGTAGTACTAAAAGAGGTTACTAAGGACTATACAGTTGCGGGAATACCAAGTAAAATAGTAAAAAAGAAATGGGATTAGAGTAGATAAAAAATTATAAAGAGGTGGTAAAATGAAATTATATAACACTTTAACTAGAAAAAAAGAAGAATTTATTCCCCTAGAAGAAGGAAAAGTAAAGATGTATTCATGTGGACCTACAGTATACAACTACTTTCATATAGGAAATGCAAGACCTTTTATAATATTTGACACTTTAAGAAGATATCTTGAATATAGAGGATATGATGTAACTTATGTACAAAACTTTACAGATGTCGATGATAAGATAATAAACAAAGCCAATGAAGAGGGAATAACTTCACTTGAGGTAGCAGACAAATATATAAAAGAATATTTTATAGATGCAGATGGACTTGGAATAAAGAGAGCTTCTGTTCATCCAAGAGTTACTGATAATATAGAACAAATAATAGAGTTTGTTAAAGAATTAGAGGATAAGGGATATGCATATGCTGTAAATGGAGATGTATATTTCGATACTAAAAAGTTCGAGGGATATGGAAAATTATCAAAGCAAAATATAGAAGATCTAGAAGCTGGGGCTAGGATAGAAGTTAATGATAATAAGAAAAGCCCAATGGACTTTGTTCTTTGGAAGAGTAAAAAAGAAGGAGAGCCTGGATGGAGTAGTCCTTGGGGAGAAGGAAGACCTGGTTGGCATATAGAGTGTTCTGTAATGTCTAGAAGATATTTAGGGGATACTATAGATATTCATTCAGGAGGTCAAGATTTGACTTTCCCTCATCATGAAAATGAAATAGCTCAAACGGAAGCTAGAACTGGTAAGAAGTTTGCTAATTACTGGATTCACAATGGATATATAAATATAAATAATGAGAAAATGTCTAAGTCTAAAGGTAATTTCTTTACAGTTAGGGATATATCTGAAAAATATGATTTAGATATAGTAAGATTCTTCTTACTAAGTGCACATTACAAGAATCCAGTGAATTTTAGCGATGATATGTTAAAGCAAGCAGGTTCTGGACTTGAAAGATTATATAATACTAAGAATAATTTAGAGTTTTTAAAAGAAAAGTTAGAGGGAAGTATGAGTGATGAAGAAAGAACCCTTGTTAAGGAATTAGATACTTTTAGAAATAGATTTATAGAAAGTATGGATGATGATATAAATACAGCAGATGCTATAAGTGTAATATTTGAACTTGCAAGATTTATAAATACTAACGTAGATGATAAGGCTTCTTTAGAGTTTGCTAATGAATGTTATAATTTATTTAAAGAACTTACAGATGTTTTGAATATAGCTAATAAATCAACTGATGATAGTATAGATGAAGAAATAGAAAACCTTATAGCTCAAAGAACGCAAGCTAAGAAAAATAAGGAATATCAATTAGCTGATGATATAAGACAAAAGCTACTTGATATGGGAATATTAATAGAAGATACAAGACAAGGCGTAAAATGGAGAAGAGTTTAATATGGAAAAAATACAAGCTAGAAACATGTCACCTATAGTACTTGCTTATATGGGTGATACGGTATATGAATCTTTTGTAAGAGAATATTTAATAAATAAAAATAATATATGCAAAGTAAATGATCTTCACAAGAGGGCAGTCAAGTTCGTAAAAGCAAGTGCTCAAGCTAAAGCAGTACTTTCTCTACAAGAAGAGCTAAGTGATGATGAGGGTTATATAGTAAAAAGAGGTAGAAATCAAAAATCAAACAGTGTACCAAAGAATGCAGATGCAACAGATTATAGATATGCTACTGGATTTGAGGCTCTGGTTGGGTATTTACATTTGATTAAAGAGAAGGATAGAGTTAACTATATAATGAGTAAGGCTGTAGAAATTATAGAGAGTGAAATCTAATATTTAAAAATAACCTAAGATTAATAATTAAATTTGTGTAGCTACCTAAATTTCTTATAAATGAGATTTAGGTAGCTATTTTTATGATTTTGTGTGGGTTATCAAAACTATATATGAAAATACCGCGAATGCAACGATATTTTGAATACAACTAAGCTTTTACCTTATTAACAATCCTAAAATTTATGAACTCCCTACGGTCAGACACATAAATTTCTTAACGGATTATTAAACGCCAAAAACTAAGTTATATTAGTCAAAATATCTATAAGCATTCACTAACATTTTCATATATAGTTTTTTAGAATGAATACTTACTATTATAAAATCAACCTTACCTCATTAAAAAATAATCTTTGTTAAATTCATTAAAATTGTTTTTTTTAGTAATAATATACGTTTAGATATATTTGAAATATAAGAACTATACTTACAAAATAAAGGGTATTAAAATGTTTAATCTGTACCCTTTACTTTGGATTAAGAACATATTGGATTTTATAGAAAAGAGATATTTACATTTGTATTAAATAAATTATTGAATTTTAATTTCCTATGTCAATCTGTATAATGATATAATATTAAGATGACATTAAAAATTTTGAGGGGGGACTTTTGTGAAGGTAAAATTAATAGAATATACGCCAAATCCAGAAAAGGTAGTGTCAATGGCTGCTAAGCTTTGTTATTCGTCTGTTGGAGTTGACGATATAGAAAAGGATTTAACTGATGAGAAGGTGGACAAGTTTTTAAATATGCTTATAAATATAGGGCATGAATCTCCTATTGAGCATGTTAATTTTACTTTTGCTGTTGAGGGGATATCTAGAAGTTGCTCGCATCAAATTGTAAGACATCGTATAGCTTCTTTTTCTCAACAAAGTCAAAGATATGTAACGCTAGGAAGCTTTGAGTATATAATACCACCAGAAATTGAAAGTGTACCTAAGGCTAAAGAAATATTTATAGAGGCTATGGAAAAAGACCAAAAGGTATATGATGAACTTGTTGATATATTATTTGATAAACATTTTAATAATTTTATTGAAGGTGGAAAAACTGAAAAAGAGGCTAAACTATTAGCTCAAAAAAAATCTATCGAGGATGCAAGATATGTATTCCCTAATGCATGTGAGACAAAGATGGTATTTACTATGAATGCTAGAAGTTTATTTAATTTCTTTAAACATAGATGTTGTGAAAGAGCTCAATGGGAGTGCGACACGTTCGCCTATAACGTAGCCTAAGCTACGGAAATTGCGGTATATCATTATGATATATAACTGTAACTCTGAAATATGGAATGAGGAAATCATGGTTTTCTAAAACATATTCCCTAATCCTCCTAT
>NZ_JAOASI010000050.1 GCF_025210165.1 Tepidibacter sp. | reverse complement strand
TTAACCCGTTGTGCTAGTTAAATTTTTCAAATAATAAAACTCCAACAAATATGAAAACCTAAAGTTAATCAAAAAAACTTTTATAAAGGAGGCTTTCAGTATGTTGGAGCTTAATAACTATTCTATCCAAAATATCGAAAATTTAACCGATTTATTTACAACTGTTTTTGTAATTATTGATGACATATACAATGAAACTACACCTATATCAATTAAAAATAGACGAAATATTAAAGATAGTAAACTTTCAGATAGTGAATACTATAAGCATCATTGGAGAATTGCTAACAATAGACTCAGAAAAATCATTTTTCGGCCTTTTAAAAAGAGAGTTTTCTAACCTATTTCCTAATTTAGGCGATAGAAGTAGGTTTAATAGAACAAAGAGAAATTTACACTCTGTAATAGATAATATTAGAGTACATCTATCTCACTTTATGTCTAGGTATTCAAGTAATATAAGGATTGTTTATTACTAGAATCAAGATAAAAATTCTTTCTCATAATATATCATTCTTTATAAATAAATTACTTGGAAAAGATGAAGATATATCAAGAATTAAGTCTTTATCATTTGGATAATATAACCATACGTTTGAAGTTAAGAGGATATTTTTTTGTTGAAATCAATTTACCATATTAAGTAAATTAATTTCAACTAGCACAATAGATTAATCATAAAAAAAGTAGCTACCTAAATTTCATTTGTGTGAAATTTAACTAACTACTTAATATACACTCTATATAACCTAAAATTTTGAATTTGCATTTTATAGTGTTTCATTTATATACTTAGATTGATTATTGATTAAGAACTTATTTTTATTTGAATTTAATATACTAGAATAAGTATTATTCAAATACGAATAAGCTCCCTGCACTCTGTTTCTTTTTTCCTTTATTAACTCTAAAGAATTATCAAACTTTTTCATTAGATCATCTGGCTTTGTTAAATCTAAATTCTCTAAATCTTCCAATCCTAATGCTTTATATCCAATATCAAATAATGATTCATCATTATTTGTATTTTTCAATACTTCTTCTATTTTACCTTGTACCATACTATTATTATTTTTATAATATTTAGCCATCCCATCTGTAATACCTGAATATAACTCAACCATATTAAACAATGTTTTTATTGCAGATTCAAATATTAATTCTCTCCCTTTTTCTGAATCTGATATTGAATATACTGCTTTATTAGTTTCACAAACCTTACCATCTTTTAGTTCTTTTTGAGAAGTATGTTTATCTATTTTTGTTTTATCTACACTTGCAGGATTTATATAATCTGCAAATGCTTTTTTTGCTCTTTCTACAAGTTGCCCTATTTCATCTAAAAATCGTATTTCATCTTTCAATAAATCATTAACCATATTAACACTTTTTTCTTCAGTAGTTATTTTTATTTTTTTTAGTAAATGTATTTTAGTCTTTAATTCTTGATCTTTAATTTTATTAATAGGTTCTTTGTTATTTTTCAAAGTATTACTTTTCTTATTTTGAAACTTATTATAAAATAAAAAATTGTTATTTTGAGCAAATTTGATATACATAAAATTCCTCCTATAACTTTAAAAATCGCTTAATTGACCATCAGCTTACCTGATGAGCAGTTAATTTGATATTATTAAAAAATAGTAACCTTTATATATAATTAATACCAACCCATAGGATTAAAACTTAAATGTCCATATTTTTGACAATATTTCCAATGTAAATATGAAGTCCAATAATCATAAGGTCTTGTTTGTCCTAGATTTTGTGAATATCCTGGTTTTCTAATCAAATCTCCACCAATAATATGCAATCCTTTTGTAACATCAGTTTCCATTAATACAGTTTTTGTTTGTTCTTGTCCTTCACAACTTATATGAACATCTAATTCATCATAATAGTAGGTATCATAACCACTCAGATAAATATATTTTGTATTTTTACCTTTTATTCCAGATATATCAATTGTAAACTTATAATTTCCATCTTTATCTGTTAGTACATTTACATCATTTAATCTATTACCTCTATAAAATAATGTTGCTGTAACAGTTTTTCCTTGTGGAGTGGCTGTTCCTTCTATTGTAAAGCCACCTTTGACAAGTGGTTTTACAATTTCCAGCTCCTTTTGCCCAGTTACCTTTACAGCATCCCACTTACTAGGAAATAAAGTATATGTTTGGTAGTTAAATTTAGGTCCTACTTGAGGAGCTATAGCTACTGTTTCTCTAACTTTTTCACGAGATTTTTCCTCATTAATCCATCTTGTTTCAAGTATTGAACCAGATCTATCACTTGAATATTCATTTGTCTGAACATAATAATCTAGATAATTATTGATTCCCGATGGCATAAATTTGCTAAGTACAATATTAGGATACTTTGATGCATAAGCAAATTTAAATGTTCCATTTGGAGTTTCTTCAGATTTCACGTTTGAAATAGTAATTTCTTTTTTAGGTACAGAGGATTCAACTTCAATATTAATACTCCAAACATTTGACCATAAACCTTGCTTATCTTGAATTTTAAATCCTAATGTATATCTTCCAGGTGATTTGAACTGAGTTGCAAAACCTTGAAATTCTGTTCCACCATCTAATGTTTGTATAATATCATCTTCATTGATTCCACTAACATCTATATTAGTAATTTCATCTCCATCAGGATCATAAACAAAACTCTGATTTTTATATAACCAAAGCCACGAAATCTGAGTATCAGTTGTTATTTTTCCATCTGTTGTGCTTTCAGGATTTAATATCATATACTTAAGTTGAGCAACTGGAGCTCTATTTGTTATATTGAATCTCACTTCAGTCCATTCAGACCATTTTCCTGAATTGTCTTTAACTCTTAGTTTTACTATTTGTTCTCCATACAAATCATAAGTTTCTTTTTTATTTATCCATTCTTCTTCTACTATATTATCTTTTTGTGCTAAACTTGATGTCCAAGTTATTTTTGTTGTTTTATATATTTCTTTATCTGTATTTTTGTTAGTTTCTCCTTGATTATATAAAAATGATTTTCCTTCATAATCCATTTTGATTGTTGCTCTTAATTTATTATTTTCTATTATACTTGTCTCTTCGTTCTTTTCAGTAACTACTTCTTCCTTTTCACCAACTACTTCTGCTACATTCGGTGTTGTATAATATACCATTTTCTTCTCGTCTGATATAGCTAAACTTATCGTCATAGATGATAAGAATAAAGCTATCGTTAATAAAAATGCTGCATATCTTTTCAGATACATTACCTCCTATTAATTCAATATATTTTCAACTTCATTAATTTATATCGTTATTTTTACCCATTACTTTACATTTTTATATATAATTTTCATTTTTTAATACTTATTACCTGTTCTGAAATTTTAACACTTCGTTAAAAACCTTGCGTATCTGCCCTTAAAACCAGCTAATTTTAGTCAATAGATCTTAGAATTATGGATTGTCTACACTTCTGACCATAGGGAGGTTTGTATTCAAAATATCGCTGTATTCACTGTATTTATATATAGTTTTTTGCTATACCTCACATAAAGTCAAAAAGTAGCTACCTAAATCTCATTTTTGTGAAATTTAAGTAACTACTTTAATTTTAGTTATTGATTTATAATTTAAAATACTCTATTCCAGATTTAAACAATCTCTGATCCTTATCTCCATATATATTCTTAAGAACATTCTCTCCAACTCTCTCAGAATGTCCCATCTTCCCTAATATCCTACCATCAGGACTAGTTATTCCTTCAACCCCGTAGAATGAACCATTTGGATTAAAGTCTATATCATATGTTGCATTTTCATTATTGTCTACATACTGTGTAGCTATCTGTCCATTTTTTATAAGCTCTTTTATCATTTTTTCGTTACATACAAATCTACCTTCTCCATGTGATATAGGTATAGAATGTATATCTCCAACCTCTACATTAGACATCCACGGAGATAGATTTGATACTATCTTAGTTTTTACAGCCTTAGATTGATGTCTAGCTATATTATTGTAAGTAAGTGTTGGATCATTTTCATCAATATCCCTTATATCTCCGTAAGGAAGTAGTCCAAGCTTTATAAGTGCCTGGAATCCATTACAGATACCTAGCATTAATCCATCTCTATTATTTAAAAGCTCCATAATAGCTTCTTTTATTCTAGGGCTCTTTAGTACATTTACTATAAATTTGGCAGACCCGTCTGGCTCATCTCCTGCACTAAATCCACCTGGCAGCATTATTATTTGAGATTGATTTATTTTCTTAACAAAATCCTCTATACTATCTTGTATATCTTGTGATTTTAAGTTTTTGAATATACTAGTATAGCAATCTCCGCCTACTCTTTCAAACGCTTTAATGCAGTCATATTCACAGTTAGTTCCAGGGAATACTGGAACTAATACCTTAGGCTTTGATATACTAGTTATAGGTTTTATTATATTTAATTTTTCATAATGTATATTCTCTATCTTTTGATTTATATTAGTAGTTTCAGTTGGGAATACTTTTTCTAGTGTATTCCTCCAAGCACTATGCATTTTATCCAAATCTATTTTTATTTTATTTACTTGTATAACTTCATCTTCTATAGTAGTTCCAAGTATTTTATAATAACAGTTTTTAAATATCTCATTTATATCGACTTTATCTTCAATTTCAAGAACGAAGCTTCCATAGTCAGGTGAAAATAAATCTTTATTATTTATTTCATCCTTAAACTTAAATCCTATTTTATTTCCAAATGACATCTTACTTACAGCTTCACATATTCCTCCACCCTTTATAGGATAAGCTGATATTATATTTTTGCTTCTTATATTTTTTGTTATAGTATCTAAGTTAGATTTTAAGCAGTCGAAATCTACAATATAATTATCATCTTTTCTTGTGGATAATAATACTACTTTAGAATTTGATCTTTTAAATTCTGGGGATATAACGTAGTTTGAATCCACAACATCTACAGCAAAGGATATTAATGTAGGAGGTACATTTATATTTTCAAAGGTTCCAGACATACTATCCTTACCACCTATAGCAGGTATGTTTAGTTCTTTTTGAACTAAGTATGCTCCAAGTAAAGCACTAAATGGTTTTCCCCATTTTTCTTTATTCTTTCCTATTTTTTCAAAGTATTCTTGTAATGTTAGTCTTATATTACTATAATCTCCGCCAACAGATACTATCTTACATATAGATTCAACTAATGCATATATAGAACCATGAAATGGACTCCATTTTCCTATTTTAGGATTGTATCCATATGCCATAGCAGTAGCAGTAGGTGTACTTCCTTTTAGAACAGGTATCTTACAAACCATAGCCTCAGCAGGAGTTGATTGATACTTACCGCCTAGAGGCATAAGCACAGTTCCAGCCCCTATAGATGTATCAAACATCTCTATTAGTCCTCTTTTAGAACATACATTTAAATCTTCTAATTTATTTATCCACTTATCTTCCAAGTTATCCCCAAGTATTTCTGTATTTTCAAAATAATTAGTATCTTCATCTGTGGATTTTATTAATACATCTGTGTATTGTTTAGCTCCATTAGTATTTAAGAAATCTCTACTTATATCTACTATTAATTTTTCATTCCAACTCATTCTTACTCTATTTGTATCTGTTACAGTTGCAACATGAGTAGCTTCAACATTTTCTTCATTTGCATATTTTATAAACTCATCTAAATTTTCTTTATCTATAACAACGGCCATTCTCTCTTGAGATTCAGATATGGCTATCTCAGTTCCATCAAGACCTTCATATTTCTTAGGTACCTTATTAATATCTATATCTATACCATCTGATAGCTCTCCTATAGCAACACATACTCCACCTGCACCAAAATCATTACATCTTTTTATCATAGAGCTTACTTTTTTATTTCTAAATAACCTTTGTATCTTTCTTTCAGTTGGAGCATTTCCCTTTTGTACCTCAGCAGAACAAGTAGATATAGATTCTTCGCTGTGCTCCTTAGATGAACCTGTAGCTCCTCCACATCCATCTTTTCCAGTTCTTCCACCAACTAGTACAACTACATCTGAAGCCTGTGGAGTTTTTCTTATTACCTCATCCTTTGGTGTTGCAGCAATAACAGCTCCAACTTCCATTCTCTTTGCAACAAAATCATCATCATAAACTTCATCAACAAAACCTGTTGCTACACCTATTTGATTTCCATAAGAACTGTATCCATGTGCAGCTTCCTTAGTTATCTTAATTTGAGGTAACTTACCATCAAGAGTATCACTTATATCTTGAAGAGGATTTGCACATCCACTTATACGCATAGCTTGATATACATAACTTCTTCCTGATAAAGGATCTCTTATAGCTCCTCCAAGACAAGTAGCAGCTCCTCCAAATGGCTCTATTTCAGTAGGGTGATTGTGTGTTTCATTCTTAAACATCACTAAATACTTTTCTATTCTTCCATCTATTTCTACATCTACATTTATACTACATGCATTTATCTCTTCAGATAAGTCTAAATCTTCAAGAAGTCCTTTTTTTCTAAGCTCCTTCATAGATATAGTTGCTATATCCATAAGAGTTATATCTTTTTGTCTTGACTCATATACATAACTTCTAGATTCTTTATACTCATTATAAGTCTTATTTATTATATCTGAATACTTACCATCTTCTATTTCTACACTTTCTACCTTCGTTAAAAAAGTAGTATGTCTACAGTGATCTGACCAATAAGTATCTATTATCTTTATCTCAGTTATAGTTGGATTTCTCTTCTCAGTGTTTTTAAAATAATCTTGTATCAACACTAAATCCTCATATAGCATTGCAAGGCCTCTGTCTTTTATAAAGTCTTTTAAATTACTCTTATCCATGTCTATAAATCCCTTTAAAACCTCAACCTCATGTACATAATCTATTTCTGTAACTAAATTTTCTGGCTTGTCTAATCTAGCTTCCCTAGAATCTACAGGGTTTATAAGATATTTTTTTATATTGCTAAACTGAGTATCATCAACTTTTCCCTCTATTACTATGACTCTGGCAAAGTTAACTAAGGGTCTAGTATTTTGAGTTAATATTTCTATACATTGAACAGCCCAATCAGCTCTTTGGTCATACTGTCCAGGAAGATATTCTACAGCAAATATCTTTGAATTATCACCAATCTTTATATTCTCATGATATACATTATCTATGTTGGGCTCAGAGAATATACTTTTAACAGACTTTTCATATACATCTTCTGATATATTCTCTATATCGTATCTATTTAATACTCTGATATTGTCTATGTTTTTTATTCCTAAGTTAACTTTTATATCTCTAAATAATTTCTTAGCTTCTACATCAAATCCATATTTTTTCTCTACGAATAATCTTCTTATATTAGACAAGTTATTCACCCTCCCCAATATCTTTTCTATAATGCATTCTATCAAAATATATCTTACCTATGTTTGTATATACTTTTCTTGTAGCTTCCTTTAAAGTATCTGCCTTTGCACTTACCCCTATAACTCTTCCTCCATTTGTTAATAGAAGGTCTTTTTCTCTTTTAGTACCACTATGAAATAAAATTATATCCTCGTCTAAGTCACCTATGTTTATAACTTTTTCTTTTTCGTAATTATTAGGATATCCACCAGACGTTAGCATTACACAGACAGTTTTCTTATCGCTCCATTTTATATGAATATCACTTAATCTATTATCTAATATACTCTCTATTATATCTATCAAGCTACTTTCAAGTCTTGTAAGAACTACCTGTGTTTCAGGATCTCCAAATCTAACATTAAACTCTAAAACCTTCGGTCCATCATTTGTTATCATAAGTCCTATGAAAAGTATACCTTTGTATTTCAAATTATCCTTTTTAAGTCCTTGTATTATAGGCTTTAATATTTTTTCTTCTATATCTATTTTTAACTTTTCATTATATATATTACTTGGTGAAAATGCTCCCATTCCTCCAGTATTTGGACCTTCTTCAAAATCAAATACTTTCTTATGGTCCTTTGCACTTACCATAGGCACTATAGTTTCATTGTCTACAAAAGTTAATATAGATGTCTCTATTCCACTCAAGAACTCTTCTATTATTACCTTCTCACCAGATGTTCCAAATTTCTTATTTTTCATCATATCCTTTAAGCTATTAACTGCTTCATTTTCACAGTTAGCTATTATTACACCTTTTCCAGCAGCAAGACCATCAGCCTTAACTACAACAGGATATTTGTATATACCGACATTTTCTATAGCTTTATCTAAATTATCAAATTCCTTATATCTAGCCGTAGGTATATTGTGTCTTATCATAAACTCCTTAGAGTAACTCTTACTTCCCTCAAGAAGTGCACACGCTTTATTAGGTCCGAATATCTTTAAATTATTTTTTTCAAACTCATCAACTATTCCCATTACAAGTGGAATCTCAGGTCCTACTATTGTAATATCTATATCTTTTTCCTTTACAAATTTAACTAAAGAATCTATATCGCTATTCTTAATATCAACAGTTTCAGCGATTTCAGATATTCCAGCATTTCCAGGAGCACAATATATCTTGTCGACCTTATCCTCACTTGATAACTTATAACAAATAGCGTGCTCACGACCTCCACTTCCAACTACTAAAACTCTCATAAAATCACCCCGTACCTTAATTTTAATGTTTAAAGTGTCTAACTCCTGTAAACACCATAGATATCCCTAACTCATCACAAGCCTTTATAGAGTCTATATCCTTAAGTGATCCTCCAGGCTGAATTATATTTTTGATACCGTATTTTGCAGCAAGTCTTACACAATCATCAAACGGGAAGAATGCATCTGATGCAAGTGTAGCACCTTTAAAGTCCTTGTCACAGTTATTATGTATACTATTTTCAAGTGCCCATATCCTACTAGTTTGTCCCGGTCCTAGTGCAATAGTTTTTCCATCCTTAACTATAGCAACTGCATTTGACTTCATATTCTTAACTATCTTCATTCCAAATTTCATATCTTCTATTTCTTTATCATTTGGCTTATTATTAGTTACAACTTCAAATTTATCAAGTAATTTATCATCCTCATCTTGTGCTAAAAGTTTTCCATCTAAATATTTAAAGTCATACCCTCTACCACTTTTATTTAAGTCATCTATTTTAAGTATTCTAACATTCTTCTTTTGAGTTAGTATTTCAAGTGCCTTATCTGTGTAGTCATATGCTACAATTATCTCTAAGAATATATCATTTAACAACTTAGCTGTATCTTCATCAACAGTAGAATTTATACCTACTATTCCTCCGAATATAGATACAGAATCTGATTCATAACATTTTTTGAATGCTTCATATGAATTTTTCCCAATAGCTACTCCACATGGATTAGTATGTTTTATGGCAACTGCTGTTATATAATCCTCATCTTTAAATTCACCCATTATATTAAGGCATCCATTTAAATCATTTATATTGTTAAAAGATAATTCTTTACCGTGCAATTTTTCAAAATCTAATATACTATTTTGACTAAAACTATCTTTATAATAACAGGCTTTTTGATGTGGATTTTCTCCATATCTAAGCTCATACTGCTTTTCAAAGGTTAAATTTAAATATTGAGGATATTTTTCTCCCAAGCTGTTTGCAAAATAAGTTGAGATTAATGAGTCATAACGAGCTGTTATAGAAAAAGCTTTAAAGGCAAGGTTTAGTCTATCTTGTATAGATAGAGAATTGTTTTTGATTTTATCTATTATAATATCGTAATCATTAGGGTCAACTATTACAGTTACATCTTTATAATTTTTAGATGCTGCTCTTATAATAGTAGGACCTCCTATGTCTATGTTCTCTATCATTTTAGCATGGTCTTCATCTTTTTTTAAAGATCCCTCGAAATCATATAAGTTAACTACAACAATATTTATAGGAGTTATATTATGTTTTTTTATAGTATCTACATGTTCAGACTTATCTCTTTCAAACAATATTCCACCATGTATATATGGGTTTAAAGTTTTTACTCTTCCATTTAATATTTCTGGAAAATTTGTTACTTCATCTATTTTAATTGCATCAACACCAGACTCTGTTAGTATTTTATAAGTATTTCCTGTTGATACTATTTCATATCCAAGTTCTACAAGTTTTATTCCAAAATCAACTATTCCCTCTTTATTAGTAACGCTTATTAACGCTCTTTTATTCATTTATAACAACTCTCCTTCCCCTAATTTCAAGTTTTTCATCACAAAATAACTTAACTGCGTTCTTAATTATCTTATGTTCCACATGAAGCACTCTTTTTTGAAGAGTATCTACAGTATCAAAATCTTTAACCTCTACAGCTTCTTGGATTATAATAGGTCCATTATCTGCTATCTCATCTACAAAATGTACTGTAGCTCCAGTTATTTTAGCACCGTATTCAAGAACCTTTTGATGAACAATCTTTCCATAATACCCTTTTCCACAAAATGAAGGTATCAAAGATGGATGTATGTTTATTATCTTATTTTTGAACTCACTTACAAATTCTTTACTTATTATTTTTAAATATCCAGCTAAAACTACTAAATCTATATTTTCCTGCTTTAATATTTCTATTATTTTTTTTTCATCTTTTTCATATACATTTTTTATGTTATTTTCTCTAGCTCTTGTTAATCCATAAGCCTCTTTATTACTTGATATAACCATCTTTATATTCCCATTTATATCATTTTTACAACCATCTATTAAGCTCTGAAGATTACTTCCAGAACCCGATATCATAACTGCTATGTTTAACATAATGTGACCCCACTATTACTAGTTACTTCACCGATTATATAAGCTTCTTCATTTTTATTTATAAAATCAACGATTTCTTCAGCTTCATTTTTATCAACTATTATTACAAGTCCTACTCCCATATTAAAGCTTCTATATAGTTCTCTCTCATCAACTAAGTCTAACTTTTTTATAAGAGAATATATATCTAGTTCTCTCCATGAATTTTTATTTATACTTAGTCCTAATTTATCTGGTATAACCCTTGTGATATTCTCTATTAATCCGCCACCAGTTATATGAGCTATAGCTTTTATATTATATTTAGCTATTAAGTCCATTACTATATTTACATATATTTTAGTAGGGGTTAACAATTCTTCTCCTAATGTCTTTTTAAGTTCATCTACATATTTATCAAGTTTCCAATTTAAATTGTCTAAGAATATTTTTCTTATAAGAGAGAATCCATTACTATGTATTCCGCTAGATGATATACCTATAAGAACATCACCCTCTTTAACATTTTCTCCAGTTATTATATTTTCTTTATCGCATATGCCAACTGAGAATCCAGCTAAATCATACTCATCATCATTGTACATTCCAGGCATTTCTGCTGTTTCTCCACCTATAAGTGCACATCCTGAATTTTTACATCCTTGTACAATACCTGAAACTATATCTTCTACTTGGTTTGATTTAAGGCTTCCTGTAGCTATATAATCTAAGAAGAACAGAGGCTTTGCTCCCTGACATATAAGGTCATTTACACACATTGCCACTAAATCTATTCCTACACTATCATGCTTATCCATCATTTGAGCAATCTTAAGCTTAGTACCTACCCCATCTGTAGAAGATAATAAAACTGGCTCCTTCATATTCAAGCAATCCTTTATACTGTATAAACCACTAAAGCTTCCTAAATCTCCTAAAACATTTTTATTATAAGTTGACTTAACTTTTTCCTTTATAATATCTACAGCCTTATTTCCTTCATCTATATTAACTCCACTATCTCTATAAGTTATTTTTTCCATACTAATCCTCCTCAACCATAGGCTTTATTGGATAATTGCCATTAAAGCAAGCCATACAGAATATATTCTTAAAATCTGCTGCTTTCATAAGTGCATCTGTAGATAAAAATTTTAAAGAATCTGCACCTATTTCTTTCCTTATATCCTCTACAGAATTTTTAGATGCTATTAACTGGCTTCTTTTTGGTGTGTCTATCCCAAAATAGCAAGAATATTTAACTGGAGGAGATGTTATTCTAAGGTGTACCTCTTTTGCCCCAGCTTTTTTAAGTGAATCTATAAGTATTTTTGATGTTGTTCCTCTAACTATAGAATCATCAATCAATACTATAGATTTTCCTTTAACTACAGAAGTTAGAGGATTAAGCTTTAATTTTACCCCTATTTCTCTTTCGCTTTGAGTAGGCTTTATAAATGTTCTTCCAACATATCTATTCTTAACTAATCCCTCTTTTAAAGGTATTTTACTCTCTTTATTATATCCTAATGCTCCTGGTATCCCTGAATCCGGAACAGGTATTACTATATCAGCCTCTATATCATCTTCTTGTGCAAGTATTTGACCTGATTTTACTCTAAATTCATAAGCATTAACTTTATCTATTATTGCATCATTTCTAGCAAAATACACATGTTCAAATATACAAGTTTTTTGCTTTTCCTTATAGTTATCTCTATAATTATAAGATTTAACCTCTCCATTATTTATAAGAACTATCTCCCCTGGCTCTATATCTCTTATAACTTCTCCTCCAAGTATCTCTATAGAACAACTTTCTGATGAGACTATATACTTATCACCTTTTTTACCTAGAACTAAAGGTCTAAATCCGTGAGGATCTCTAACTGCTACAAGACCTTCTTCACTAAGTATTACTAGAGAATATGCTCCTTTTATATAATCCATAGCAATTTTCACACTATCTATAATACTACCTTTATAGTACCTAGATAATATATATAGTATAACCTCAGAATCTATAGACGTTTGAAACATAAACCCTTCTTCTTCTAGAGTTTGTCTTAAATAATCATGATTTACTAGATTTCCATTATGAGCTATAGATAGCTTCTTTCTTCTACAAACTCCAGCAAGAGGTTGGCAATTAGATAAATGACTTCCCCCAGAAGTTGAATATCTAACATGACCTATCCCTGTATGTCCCTTTAAATTACTCAGCTCTTTCTCTTTTAAAACGTCCGATACAAGACCCATTCCTCTATGATAATTTATATTATTATCTTCATTCAAAACAGCTATACCACAACTCTCTTGACCCCTATGCTGTAGGGAATAAAGCCCATAGTAAAGTTCCTTAGATATATCTTTATCTGAGCTAATACCTATAATTCCGCACACATTTATCCCCACCTTCCTTATTGTACTGATTAGTTTTAAAAATGAGAATAATTTAAATGTTAGCTACTTTTCATTAAGTACCGAGATTTCAATTATTCTCATTTTTACTAATTATAACTCAATTCTACTGAGAACCTCTTTATAAGCCTCTATTATATTTGGTAAATCTCTTCTAAATCTATCCTTATCCATCTTTTCATTAGTATTTATATCCCATAGTCTACAAGTATCAGGAGATACCTCATCAGCAAGTACTATCTGATTATCTTTAGTTTTTCCAAACTCTAATTTAAAATCTATCAACCTTAAGTCTAGTTTTTTGAAAAATTTCTTTAATATTTCATTTATCTTAAAAGCTTGATTTCTTATATAATCTAATTCTTCTTTTGTAGCAAGTTTTAAAGCTATAGCATGATAATCATTCATTAAAGGGTCTCCTAAATCATCATTTTTATATGAGAACTCAAATACAGGAGGTTCAAACTCTATACCTTCATTTATTCCAAATCTTTTACACATAGATCCTGCTGATACATTTCTAACTATAACCTCAAGAGGAACTATCTCTACAGCTTTAACTATCATATCTCTGTCAGAAGTTCTATTTATATAATGAGTCTTTATATCATTGCTTTCTAAAAGTTCAAAAACATAAGAAGATATCTTATTATTTATAATTCCCTTTTCATCTATCTCATCCTTCTTAACTCCATTAAATGCAGTAGCATCATCTTTATAATAAACTAAATACTCACCCTCATTATCAGTTTTAAAAATCTTCTTAGCCTTTCCCTCATAAAGCATTTCCATATTATTCACTCCTTAAAATATTTATCATAAATTAGTTTCATCTTGTATCAATTATTCTTAAAAATGAGAATAATTTTAATGTTAGCTACTTTTTGATTAATCTTTTACTATACAATCTTTAGTTGTATTAAAAGATTAATTAAGTAGCGGTATTTCAATTATTCTCATTTTTTGCCTAGGCACAAATGTACTAACTTTATTATAAATTTCTTACAACCTCATCATCTTCTAATACTTTCCTAGCCATCTCTTTTCTATAACCTTCAAGCTCATTTTTAAGTTTTTCATATTTTAGACTCATTATCTGAGCTGCAAGAAGTGATGCATTTAAAGAAGAATCTATAGTTACAGTTGCAACTGGAATACCCTTTGGCATTTGAACCATAGAAAGTAAAGAGTCTAAACCATCTAATGTTGAAGACTTAATCGGAATTCCTATTACAGGCTTTAAAGTATGAGATGCTACAACTCCAGCTAAGTGTGCTGCCTTTCCAGCAGCCGCTATTATCACATCTACATCATCTATATTTTTCATAAATTCCATCAATTCATTAGGTGTTCTATGAGCTGATAAAACTCTCTTTTCAACTTCTATTCCAAATCTTTTTAATAAATTTACCCCGTCTTCTAACTTAGGGTAATCTGACTTTGAACCCATTATAATAGCTACCTTCATAATATGCCCTCCCATATATTTTATTTTATCTTATAAGTCCCATTTTGTCCTAAAATAGGTATAAAAATAGCCCCCTATATAGAAATTTCTATAAATTAGGGCTATTATTTGATTTAACCAGCAAATCCGTACTTTAATATAAACAATAAAGATAGAATATATAGAGTAGGTTGAATCTCGTGTTTTTTACCAGTTAAAAGCTTGATTGCAGTATATGAAACAATTCCGAATACAAGTCCTTCAGCTATACTATACGTAAGAGGCATCATTATAACTGCTAAAAATGCTGGTATTGCTTCTGTGAAATCATTAAAGTCTATCTTGAGAAGTGATGATGCCATCATAACCCCTACAAGTATCAATACAGGTGCTGTTGCTTGCGGTGGTATTGATGTAAATACAGGTGCAAATAAAGTTGATACTAAGAATAATACTCCTGTTGTAAAAGAAGTAAGGCCTGTTCTTCCACCTTCTGCTATACCAGACGCACTCTCAACAAATACTGTAACAGTAGAAGTTCCAAGCATAGCTCCAGCTGTTGTTCCTACAGCATCTGCAAATAATGCTTGCTTTGCTCTTGGAAGATTTCCATTTTCATCTAACATATCAGCCTTACTAGCAAGACCAACTAAACATCCTATAGTATCAAATAAATCAACAAATAAGAACGTGAATACCACTACTACCATATCTATACTGAATATCTCAGATGATGGTATATGTCTAAAAGCCATAAATATTGGAGATAAAGATGGTGGTGCATCTATTACTTTATTAGGGGAAACTACTATTCCAGTAGCCATTCCTATTACTGATGTAACTGTCATTCCTATTAAAAAAGCTCCCTTAACATTTTTACTAATTAAAACAGATGTAAGTATAATTCCAAACATTGCAAGTAGTGCTAATGGATTTTTAAGATTTCCAAGAGTTAATATTGCTCCTCCAGCTTCTACAAATCCAATAGCTGCAAGTCCTATAAAAGCTATAAACAATCCAATACCTGCTGTAACTGCATTTTTTAAAGTTTGAGGAATTGCATTTATTATTTTTTCACGAACGTTGAAGAATGTAAGTAGTATGAATATAATACCTTCTATAAATACAGCAGCTAAAGCAAATTGCCATGAATATCCCATTCCTAAAACAACTCCATTTGCAAAGAATGCATTAAGACCCATACCTGGTGCAAGTGCAATTGGATAGTTAGCTAAAAATGCCATAACAAAGGTTGCTATTACAGATGCAAGTGCTGTTGCCATAAATACCGCACCCTTATCCATACCCGCATCTCCTAGTATCATTGGATTTACTACTAATATATATGCCATAGTCATAAAGGTTGTCATACCTGCAAGAACTTCCTTTTTAACAGTAGTCCCATGTTCTGAAAGCTTAAATATTTTATCTAGCATACCTTTTGGTTGCTGAGTAGACTCAACTTCTTTTTGTGCTAATTGCATTCATATTCCTCCTTAAATTTAATAAAACTAGCTCAAACAATTCTTACAATTATAATAAGAAAAGCTTTAAACTAGCTAAATTTAGTGGAATATAAAGCTTTTCTTATAGCTGGAATGTTTAAGGCTATTCCGTAGAAACTCCCCGACCATATTACGGAGATTATATAAGAAAGTTCGGCTATTAAGTTATCTTATGATTTAATAATAAATTATTGTTCGTTAATAGTCAATAGTTTTTCATGTATTTTTTATTAGCAAATTATGAACGTACGCAATAAAGCGAACATTCAATTACTATTTTCATTCCAAAACAAGATTTGCCTCTTATCTTTTACAAAAACTACAGATATTTATATATATTCAAGGTATTTTAATAAGCTTTGATTTTGCTTAATCACTCATCAGTATTTACATTTAATCCTACAGATGTTATATTTTAGTGTATATCTATTATTTTTTCATTCTTCCTGTGTTTTAATATTGTTAAAAACTTTTTAATTAGAAAAGAAAATTATGGAGATGATATTTATGATACCTAAAAAAAATAACATTACTCTTCTTAATGTATTATTTTATATTTTTGCATTACCATTTTGGATAATCATTTCTATTCCTATGATAATTATGGGATTTATTCTTTTATTAGAATCTCCTCCTATTAATACTTTTAAATTTATATTTTGGAAAGATATTTTTAAAAAGAAAAAGAAAAGGATATAATATATATGAAAATAAATTCTAAACTAATATTTAGCAATTTATCAATTATACTTTATACAAATAATACTATATTAGAATTAGAAGAAAATCATATCAAATCTTTTTATTTAAAAAGACTAGGATTTTTTATTTTCAATTATATTCTTCTAAACATTGGATTTCATCAATTTCTCGATACTGGTAACCTTTTAGCGTACCCATTACATAATTTTTTATTTCCATTATTACTTGTTATAGTACTTGGGATAATTTATTGTGCCTTAGAGTTTATATATTTAAAATCTATCTTAATTAAAAAAATCCTTAAAGACAAAGTCCTTTATCATTTAGGATTTTTTACCTTAGAAATTATTATCTTTATAATATGGGATTTGAAAATTCATCCAGAAATTCAGCTTTTTAATGATATCAGACCATATTTATTTAGCTTTATCTATTCTATAATTATAAGTATAGGTAGGTTAAAATTTATAAGAGAACAAAAATCTATGTAAATACATGTATTATATATTAGAATAATTGTATTAATTTTGGGTGAAATTGTAATAATAAAACCTTAGCTAAGTTTTTATTTATACATTTATCTATAGACTTTCTAACTTATAATTGGAATCATACTTAAAACTAAGGCTTATTCAAATATTAGTGAATGATTTAAATATTTCTTTATAGAACTTGTATTACACCGTTTGAATATCCGTTAAGAAAGTTCGTTGTCTGACCAAAGGGAGTTTAGAACTTTTAGGATATTCAATAAGGAGTAATGCTTAGTTCTATTAGAAATATTTAATACATTCACGGTATTTTAATAAGCCTTAGTTTTGCTTAAACACCTTTTTTATTTTCTTCTTAAAATATTTAAATTTAGTTTTAATCATAATAATATTATCAATATCATAGTAATTATTGCTGGAAGAGCTTGTTTTACAAATATAGATTTCTCAGCTGTAATAGCACCATAAAACCCTGCTAATATAACACAACTAACAAAAAAAATACTAATATTCTTTGCCCATATTTGATCAGTAATCAATAAACTCCATAATAATCCTGCTGATAAAAAACCATTATACAACCCCATATTTGATGCCATTTCTTTTGTTTGGTTAAATAATTCTTTTGAGAATTTCTTGAATATTTTAGGCCCTTTTCTTGTCCATGCAAACATCTCCACCCACAAAATATACAAATGCTCAATAGCAAGTATTCCAATAAATATCTTTGATATTATACTCATAATTTACCTTCCCTTATTATATATTCTATTCTTGTTATATAATACCCTTAATGCTTAGCTTAAATCTACAATTTCCTTAATCAATTACATAATAATACATTAGTTAGCTTATACTAAACCTATAATGCTTTTAGAGGAGAAATATTAATGAATAGAAAAGTTGTTTCTGATAAACAAGCAATATATCTTATAAGTATACTATTGATAGGTTCATCCTCAATAATGGTAATGGGTATTCAAGCTAAAAAAGATGCATGGTTATCTATTCTTTTAGGTATGCTACTAGCATTCCCAATAACTCTTATTTATGCTAGATTACATTCTATATTTCCTAAAAATAATTTATTCGATATTGCTGAAATTTGCTTTGGAAAATTTATAGGAAAAATAATTTGCTTATTATATGTATGGTTTACTTTACATAATGCTTCTTTAATTTTAGAAAATATAGGTTCATTTATTAATACAGTTTCTTTAGATGAAACTCCGATATTAGTTCCTAAAATTTTTATGACTATTCTATGTGTCATTATAGTAAAACAAGGAATAGTAATTATAAGTGATTGGGTAGAATTTTTTTTCCCAGTAATAATTTTTTTACTAGGTGTTCTTTTTATTTTGTTGGTTCCTAAAATGGATATAAATAATATTTTACCTATTCTAAATAATGGGCTAAAGCCTATACTAGGTGGAGCTATTTCAGTTTTTTCATTTCCTTTTGCTGAAACTTATGTATTTACAATGATTTTTTATAATATGGAAAACAAAAAATCCCCTTACAAAGTCTACTTATATGGATTATTGATGGGTGGATTCATAATGTGCTCAATTGCTCTAACAAATTTATTGCTTCTAGGAGAATATATAGTTTCATTATCATATTATCCTACTTATTTGGCTGCTGAAAGGATAAATTTTTTCAATACTATCCAAAGAATCGAAGTTTTAATTGCTATAGTTTTAATATTAGGAGCATTTGCAAAAATAAGCATTTTTCTATTCGCTAGTTGTAAAGGCCTAGCAAAAGTCTTTAATCTTACTAATTATAAGTTTATAGTTTTTCCTATGGGCTTAATGATTATTGTTGCAACTTATTTTCA
This sequence comes from Tepidibacter sp., assembly GCF_025210165.1. Taxonomy (GTDB): domain Bacteria; phylum Bacillota; class Clostridia; order Peptostreptococcales; family Peptostreptococcaceae; genus Tepidibacter_A. Next base: position 1,209 of record NZ_JAOASI010000050.1, on the reverse strand, counting down.
AAACCATAATACTATGGAAATATTTGAATTCGCTAATAACATATGGCCTTTCTATTCATCTATATTCGAAGTAATCCTTCCAGTTACTATATGGTTTGGTAGCGAATTACATATAACCCATATTAAATGAATATTTGAATTTTATGTATTTTTCTGGTATAATTTATACTATATAAAAGAAAGGTGTTAAGTTATGAGTTTTATATACAAAACAACAGATGCTATATTCGATTCTATGAAACCTTATATTAAAAATAAATCTGAAGATGATTTAGAAATTGCTAAATATGGTTTAAATCTTTTCTTAATGGATCTTTATAAACTTCCTATCTTTTTAGGACTTGCTTACTTTTTAGGCATATTTAAGTACAGTATTTTGATTTATTTTTTATTTGGATTTGTAAGAGGTAATGCTCACGGAATACATATGAAGAATGGTAAAATGTGTCTTTTTTACACTTGTATATCTTTTTTTAGTATGATCTATATATCAAAAATAATATTACTTTCTACAAGTATTAAAATATTTATATCTATATTAATGCTATATACACTATATAAATACGCTCCAGCAGATACAGAACAAAGACCATTACTTAATCCATCAACTAGAAAAAGAAAAAAACTACTTTCTATTTTAACTGGAATCGTATATCTTATTATTTCTTTGATTTACAGTAATCAAATAATATCTAATATATTTTTATTTGTTTTATTATTAGAGTGTATAGTTATACACCCTACTACATATAAAATGTTTAACAGGAGGTATAAGAATTATGAAGATTTCAAATAAGTTAAAATCTGTATTATGTTCATTGGTGTTTGGTGGTGCTTTTTTATTAGGAAATACATCTATGAGTTTTTTCTGCCCACATGGAATTTTTGAAGAGCCTACTGCTCCTAAAGCATTATTAAAAAAATAGAACAGCTTAAAGCTATACTGTACCCTATAGAGTGGACACTAAAAAAAGTCTATTCTATAGGGTATTTTTATGTATAATAGAAAAAAAGACGAATGGTGGAAGATAAAATGAGTAATAAAATATTTACAGAAAAAGAAATAAAAATACTTTCTCGCAACCAATATATAAAAAGAGTTGGGATGAAAGGAATTAATTATACTGATGAATTTAAGCGTATTTTCATATCAGAGTATGAAAAAGGTAGATTTCCAAGAGATATATTCGAAGAATATCGATTTGATAT
>NZ_JAOASI010000049.1 GCF_025210165.1 Tepidibacter sp. | reverse complement strand
TTCAGCTTATGCCATCCTTGCTATTTTTTCTGCTTTCGCACCATTGCGTTTATCGTTTCCAATTCCGATTTGGTTGCAAGGCTTTAGGAGTTAAAAGCAATTAACACCGAGTACGCACCGCTTGCACGATACGCAGGGTATTCTGTTATAAATCTATACTTCTATACATATTTGTATAGTTTTGTTTAAATTTGTAGTAACAGTTTTGTTACCCATTGAAACAGTAGTCTTTCCAACACCACTACTAGTCCCTGCAATTAGTATTTTCTTCAATTAAAATCCTCCCTTTAAAAAAACCTAACCGTTTAAGGCTAGGTTTTAAATCTACTTGCTTAAATTCTATATTATATATTAATTTCCCTTTATTTCTTCAAAATTCTATTGCATTTTTGGGGTTAATGATATATTTTTATTTTTGAACTAAATTGATTTTTTTCATTTTCTTCATCAATACAAGCATATACTTTATTATTGTAAATAATTATATCCGTTAATACTTCACGTATTGCTTTAGGATTGTTTAAACAAGTAGTGTCTATAGTTATCCACTTATTCTTGTTTTCATCATATTTTTTAGCTTTTATTTTACTTGAATTTTTTTCTGTTTCTTCACTCCAGAAAACATACAGATCATTATTATATATTAGAGCCTTAGAATAATTAGCATCTTTATTTTTATCATAATTTAAAGGTTTATCTCCTATTTTTACTAAAGTATCACTATTTTTACTGAATTTATATATTTGTATTTCAAATACATCATTTTTAGATGTACACATAGAAATAATATATAATTCATTATTGAAAATTAATAAATCCTTTACATAATGTCTTTTATAAGAACCATCATTCAAAATCGAACTGTCTATATCTATCCACATATTATTACTTTTATCAGTTTTCTTTGCTTTTATTTCAGTTAAACCTTTTTTTGTTTTTTCGCTCCAAAAAACATATAATTCATTGTTATATACTATAGGTTGTTGATTCCAGCCATATTCTGTATAACTATCATCGATATTCATCCACTCATTGTTGTTTTCGTCGTATTTTTTAGCTTTTATTTTAGTTAAACTTTTTTCTATTTTTTCACTCCAAAAAACATATAATTCATTGTTATATGTTAGAGTACGTGGTTCTGTACCATATCCTATACTACTATTATTAATATTTATCCATGTATTACTATTCTTATTATATTTTTTAACTTTGATTTCAAATTTATTATTTTCTATTTGTTCACTCCAAAAAATATATAGTTCATCATTGTGTACTATAGGTCTTATATCTGTTGCATGTTTTGAAGTGTTATAATTTAAACAACCGTTATCTACGTTTATCCATTTATTTTCATTATCGTCATATTTTTTTACTTTTACTTGATTTATATTTTTTATTGAACCTTCACTATAACACGCATATAACTGTTTATCATATATAATTATTTTTGAAAAACGAGATTTATCCAAATGAGTAGAATATAAACCTCCAGATTTTAGTGTATTATTTGAGCAAGCTCCAATAAGCATTAAAGATGCTAACAAAGCAATAACATATATTTTGTTAAATTTCATTTTATTTCCCCTTTCTAAAGTAAATCTAAGTTTTTGAATAAATAAAATTTGTAATCTTTAACGTTCTAGATGAAAAACAGGACATACAATATAAAAAATATACATTAAATCTATGAATTATTAAAAAACTGCCTAAAAAGGCAGTTTTTTAATAATTCATAGATTTATATTAGTTTTTATTATTTTTAATTTTGTTTTTCTAATCTAATTGTATCTCCTCCATCTTTTACTTCAGCCCAACCACGTGCACCTTCAACCTCAGTTCCCCCTGATAATCTTGCAGGATCTCTATTATCAGAGCATGAAGATTTATAACTTGCAGTTGCAGTTGAAGAAGTAGCAGTTTTTCCATCTCCCCAAGCTTTTGTATGAACTTCAATATGTTCTACACTATCTTCACAAACAACTTTTGTATTACATGTTGTTTTAGTACACGTAAGAACAAGCTTACACTGAGTATCTCCTACACTTTTATATGATGTAGAATCTTTAGAATAAGCAAAAGATGGTGCCGCTGTTGATGCTAAAGTCATTACTCCTATTGCTAGTGCCATTAAATTTTTGTTTAATTTCATAATAAAATCCCCCCTTGTTTTTTGCGGTTGTTTTTCTATTCAGTAATTAATAAATAATTTCCAAATACAAGAATTAATTATAAATAAGATTCACTAAAAAATCAATATTTAAAACACATTTTTACATAATTACCATTTTTATATCTCAAATCTAAATTTTCATATATTTTAATAAACTATGTTTTAAACAGACAACAGAAAGATATAGAAATATGGTTTGATTAAAATTGTTTTTCTTATTGGATTGTTGACACTTTTTTGTAGGACATCATCAATTGCATTCACGGTATTTTTATAGGTAGTTTTTGATAACCCACATACAAAAAATAGTCATTATAATAAGCAACATAAAAAAGCTAATCCTTAAATTAATTTTTAAGAACTAGCTTTTTCATGTTGCTCTCCTATGTAACCTATTCATGTTTTGGTGGACTCACCCCTTTACTTAATATTCTTTAATCATTTCTAGTTTTATATATCTTGTCTTAATCACCCTTTCTATAATTTTATTGTCTTATAATTCAAGCTAACATCTTTGGTGGAATCATCTCCTATTCTTTAGGTATTTGTTAATATTATTGTATCATAATTTTCTGAAAATTCAATGTTTTTTTGCAGAATTTTCTGAAATTTTCTTTTTCTACATCTTATTTTAACAATAATCTATATATTTCCTTACATATAATTACAAATACGTTTTATCGAAAACTTTACACTGTCAAATATTAGTCCGTAAAGTAAGGAAAGATAACACGCAACCAAAATACAAATAAATAGAAATCGCCCTTATAATAGTCTTACATTTAATCTGCATCCCAGAATTCATCAAGTTACAACCTATATCTGAATGATATATATAATTCAAAATTGGATTGAGCCATATCAAAATAATACTTTTTGAATCTTGACCTATTTGATGCATCCGTATTTCAAGTAAACTTAAAATAACAAAGCAAAAGGAAAATGATTTCAATAACTTTTTGATAACCCCATACAAAAAATAATCCTTATAATAAGCAACATGAAAAAGCTAATCCTTAAATTTTTTTTTAAGAACTAGCTTTTTTATGTTGCTTTACTATGTAACCTATTCATATTTTGGAGGAATCACCCCTTTACTTAATATTCTTTAAATTATTTCTAGTTTTATATATTAGATATTTAAATATTTAGTCCATAAATCGCAATTTATAATCCGTTATATAATTTAAAATTCGTTTGGTAAATCATATTTTAGTATGTTTTTCTTCATTTAATAGGCTATAATAATACTTTCGTTTTCTAATTAACTCCTCATGATTTCCTTTTTCCATAACTTTTCCATCGTTAAGTACATATATAATATCTGCACTTTTTATAGTTGATAATCTATGTGCTATTATTATAGTAGTTCTATTTTTCAAATATTGTCTTATATTTTCTAATATATCTTTTTGTGACAGATTATCTAATGCTGATGTGGATTCATCTAATATTATTATCTTAGAATTACTTAAAAGTGCTCTTGCAATATAAATTCTTTGCTTTTGACCTCCTGATAACTTTACTCCTTTTTCTCCAACTATTGTATCGAATTTATTTGGTAAACTACATATAAAATCATAAATATTCACTTTTTCACATACACATTCTACTTCTTTTATATCTATACTTTTATTGCCCAATGTTAAATTATTTAATATTGAATCATCAAATAATAGTACATCTTGAGTAACAAGAGATATATTACTTCTTATACTTCTTAGATTGTAGTTTTCCAAAGGTATATTATCTATATATATATTCCCTCTATCAATATCCCATAGTCTAAATAACAGATTAGCTATAGTAGATTTTCCACACCCACTAGAACCAACTAATGCTGTTACTTGTCCTTTTTGAAATTGCATATCTATATTATCTATAGTTTTAATATTTTGTTCATAAGAAAAATCAACTTTATTAAACTGTATATTTCCAGTAAAATCATTTAGACATCTATTTCCTTTATTGTTTTGACTTATAGTTATAGGCTCATCTAATATACTAAATATACGCTTTATAGATGCAAGTGATTGCTGCATTGTAGTATTTGATCTTATTATTCTTATAGATGGGTATATCAGCATATCCGTATATTGCTGATATGCTATCAGTTCACCTATAGTCATTTGTTTATTTATTATCTTAAATCCACCATAACCATATATAGATATTCTTATCAGATTCCTTAACATATTAGCTATTCCAATATTACTAGAAATAATAACATCAAGTTTAATACATTTCTTTATAAGATTTTTTTCTTCTCTTATATAATTTTCAAAAAATCTAAAAATAGATTTAGATATTACAATATTCATTATATTAGAAACATATTCTTGAACTATATTTGATATAGTCCCTGCATAATTTCTAATTTCTTCAGTTTTTATTGCTATTATTTTAGTAAACTTTGATTGACTAACTATTAGTAATAATTGAATCCCAATAACTAATAATAATAAATCAAATTGCATCTTTAATAAAAAAAACAAAGCAATTATAGCGGTAAACATATCTACTATTAAAGAAAATACTATGTCTGCTCCAAAATTTTCTATAATATAAGTATCTTGCTCTATTATACTCAATATATTACCCGTCTTAATATTAGTATAATAATCACCAGATAATTTAGATAAATGTTTCAATATTTTTATTTTTAAACTGATACCTACCTTTTTTTTCATTTTTGAATATATATACTGTAATATTATATCAAGCAAAGGTAATAATATACTTATAGAAGCATATATTATTATAAGTTTGATTAATAAATTAATTTTACTAAATTTTATAGCGTCATCTAATATATTTTTCGTTAATTGAGGTATTAATAGATTCAGAGTAGACACTAATAACATAATAATAAATGCTATAAATGAAATAAATTTATTTTTCTTAAATAGTATTTTAATAAATCTTCTTAAGGTTTTTTTATCATTCAAAATTTCATCCCCAATACTTTATGTCAATCTAATAAATTTAAATGTTTTTATTTCAACTAAAGTTATCAAAAATATATTTATAAATATATTCTATAAAATCTAATATACCTTCAATAGGCTTTTCAATTTCATTTATATTTACAAATAAAGAATCATTTTTACAATTTAATTTAATAGTTATATCTTGTGTAATCAAGCTTTCTTTTTGATAAGTACAATAAAAAACAATATCTGAATTCTTCTTATAACTAAGAGTTTGAATGTACTTTTCTATATTTTTTTTTGAAACATCATCATCTATAGGCAAATAATCAATTGAATATATTTCCGATTCTAATATGTCTGAAGCTAGTAGAGCATTATATCCATTCTCCATAAATTTTTCTTTGATTTTTAAACATATGTCAATTAAATCTAGACTATCATCTACATAAATGCATACAGATGGAATATAATTATCATATGCTGATTCTTTATATATTAAATTATTTATTATGTGTTTTATATGTTCATTACACCAAACATGTATGTCTTCATTATTCAAATTATTGAATTTTATGTACTTACTTATAATAACAAGATTGATATTATATCTCTTACATTCTATATAAATATTTTTCAAGTCATATTTTTTTATAAATTGTGCTATAATTATTATAGTGTCTATATTATAATAGTTTTTTTTAATATCATTAAATAACTCTTCTATATTGCTTATATATTGTTCTGAGATAGCATTAAATGGGTATATTGAATTTGTATTTTTTTTACAATCAACATAGTATATTAATACATTTTCCATACAATTCGGGGTTTTATATCTTATAATATTTTCTATTTTATCTATATTTTTTACTGAATTTAGAAATAGTTTATTTTTAATTTGATTAAAAGTAAGATGTGTTTCTTTATATAATATATTGGCTACTAAAGCTGTAATATATGGCACTGCAAAGCTATTAAAATCTGGGCATATAATTCTTCTATTTTTTAAATCTATTAATTCATGAGTTGAATAAGCCAGAATGTCAATTCCATCAATTAAATTATAGAAAAAACTATATTTATTCTTTCTTAATAAATTGCTAGATTTTCCTTTTACACCAATAACATTGCCAAAAGAGGCTGGAAAGGTTAAATAATCATGATTATCGCTTGCAGCAACTATAATTACATTTTTTCTATAACATTTATTAATTATATATTTTAAAATAACTTCATCTACTAAATAATACGTTCCTAAACTAATGTTAACAACTCTAATATCATTATTTATACACCATTCTAATGCTTCTACTAGGCTATTTATATCTCCTCTATTATCATTTAATATTTTTATACTATTTATATTAATATTATCACTATACTTATTTATAACTCCAGCACATAGAGTTCCATGTGTAATAGTATGTCCATATAAATTATTGTCTTCATATACTAATCTATCTCGTATTTCAATTTTTTTATTTATATCAGTACAAAATATTTTTTCATTTATACCATCATCTATTATTGCAATATTTATTTTCCTGTTCATTTTTTTAGTTTTCCATACAAGATTTTTCTAATTCTATAACTTTTTCTAATTCTATAACTATATTATTTATGGTTTTAAATTTTCCAGATAAAATTGCTTCTTTAAGAATTTCTTCATCAAATGTTTTTGTTAACTCATTATAAAAGTAGACTAAGTCTATAGGATCTAATCCCATATTTGAACTCAATAAATTTTCATTATAATTATCTTCATTTATTTCTAAATCAAATAATTCTTTAAAAATTTTATTTATTTTAAATAAAGTTTTATTTTCTAAATTATACACACTACCATCTCCTAATATCAATTATTCAGTCTATAAAATATTCTACTTTATTAAATAATAGATATATTAGTATTGCTAGTTAATGACCTTATAATTTCTTCATTGATTGAATTTATATATTTTTTTTCAAATATATTCATAACTGGTATATTTTTTTGTCTCAATCTATCAACTATTTTATTAACCTTTTCTTTTTCTACTCTTGTATACATTCTTTTATTAAATTGCTTAGAATTTACATAATCAAATCTAGCATTTGATATATTAAAATAGTCAAACATAAAACCATATTTATAAAAAGATATATTTTGAATTTCATTAAAAAAATTTAAATCATAATCAAAATATGGTAAACTAATTATAGCAAAATCAGGATTTACTGCTTTAGAAACTTCATAGCATAGTATTCCAAACTGATTATTAAATATTTCCGAAGCAGGATTAATTCCTTCTGGAATTCCAATTATAATAACATCTGGATTTTCGTTTTTTTCAATGTCTTTAATATATTGATTAAATCTAAGTATTTTATCTACCTCAGATAAATGTGTATAGTACATAAAATCTGGAAATCTATGAAATCCAAAAATATCGCTATATGTTTTAGTCCCTATTTGTGAAACCCTATATTGATTATCAATAATAAATTTTCTTATATTCATTTGAATATCAAATTTATTAGTTTCTTCGTCTAGGCCACAGACGAATATCACTGGTACATTTATCTCTTCTATTTCTCTCAAAGATAAATCATTCAAATGCTCATATTCTTCATTATAATTTATATAATTTTTACTTTCATTATATAAAAATTCTTTAATCATTTTTTTTTCGTTATCTTTTCGTCTAATGCAATCAACTATAATTTTATTGTTATATGCACATATTTTCATATTAGAATATATATCTTCATAAAAATCAATATCATTAAAACTATCTACAAAAATTACTCCATCTATATCTTTAATAATATCATTGAGGTTATTTTGCACGCTAATGCCTATAGGCTCACTTAAATCTGTATACGATATATCTCTATTATTTAACCCCCATCCTGGAGGAGATACTGCTGCTACTATTTCATAATTAGGTAACATCTCTTTATATTTTGCAATCTGAATAGATTCTATATCAAAAGGATAAATAGCTAACTTCTTCATTTTTAACTCACCCATTCTTTTTTGATAATTCATTTTTCATATTATTTGAGTATTAATTTTCAAAATCATAATTAAATTCTTTGAGCATAGCATAACATTTTAAATTTTTTTCTACAAATCTTTTTACTGAATCACAATTTTTTAATTTTATAGATGCTGATAGATCATTTATATTGTCGGCATAAGCACAGCATAAACCACAAAATCTAAAAGCCCAACAATTTCTACATGTTTTTTCAGTAATTTTTCCAACATTTAAAATTTTTCTAGCTTTATTAATATAAAATCCATCTTTTATATTTCCTATTTTCATCACTTCTGATTTTTCACTTACCCTTTCACATGGATAAAAATCACCTTTAACATTTACAAATAATTTCTGTACTCCTGGTATACACGGTCCTCCATGATGACATTTTTCAGGTAGTTTTTCCTCCATATATCTATTCGCAATTGAATTTTTTATAATTTCTAATTCATCACTTATTAAATTTGATATACTGCCTTTATCTAAAATATTCAATTTTATCAAATACATCTTAAATATTTCATAATTTCTCATTATAAAAAACTTTTCATTTCTTTGGAATTTTTTTATAGCATAATTTTCATTTATAAAATCAGCATTTATTATTGAATCTTTGACCATTTCATCTTTATTAAAAAAGTCATCTATTACTTCAAAATCATTAGTTGGATCTAATACAATATTAAATGTGATTTTTTCATAAAAATCTGGATATGTATTTTTTATATAAATAAGATTTCTTTTTATTACATCAAAAGAACCTTTTCCACTTTTTGAGAAGATTCTATTTTTATCATGAGAATCTTTATCTCCATCTAAACTTACAGTTATATTAACATCATATTGTATAAAAAAGTCAATAATTTCTTTAGTTAGTAATGTTCCATTTGTTGTTATATTATATGATATCTCTTTACCACGTGAGCAAGAAGATGCATAAATCATGCACTCTTTAATCAATTCAAATTCTAATAAAGGCTCTCCTCCATAAAATCCTATACTTAGAAGTGGAGAATCGATAGAATGAGCTATTAAAAAGTCAATACTTCTCTTTGCTATATCAATATCCATTTTTAAATTTTGATGGCTTCTTGTATTGTAATTTCCAGAATATACACAATAACTACATCTTAAATTACATTGTTGAGTAACCTGAAGTGTTATTGCATTAACTTTTCTATCAAGCATACTATGTAAAAATTCGCTTTCTGGATGTTCAATAGCACTTATTTTATTTGCCGACAATAAATTCAATTCTTTGAAATCATGTAGTAATTGTTTTGAATTGTCAGACAAAAATTTTTCATCATGTTTTTCAAAATCAAATTCATATAATTCTTTATTAATTTTTATAATGGAATTTGTATTTACATCATATATATAATAATTATACGGAGTTTTAAATTTATGTATATACGGAATCTGCTTTATATTAATATTTTGTTCCAAAAAATTCCCTCCTTATTAAGTAGACTTAAAATAAACCTATCTTTATGATAGATAGGTTTATTTTAATCATTCTACTAAATTTAATATACTGTACTGTATGTAAATTTAATATCCTGTACCGTTTCTCATACGGTAACTATTGTACAAGTTTGATGAGCAATAGCAATCACAATTACCCCAATAAGCTTGTAAAGACTTTTTGTTTTTTTGAACTTTTTTTCCTAACTTTTTGATTTTCATCATATTCACCTCCTTTCAATAAAGCTTACAAAATATAATCAATACTTAATGTCTATATTCTGATATTGAAGAACTTTATTATACTTTTTTTTATCAATTTTATGTAATTCTTCTTTTTCAATTTTTAGTTTATCATTTTCTTCTTTGGAACTTGATAATATTTCATCATTAATCTTTTTGTTGTTTTTTCCCATATCTTTTTTTAATTTTTGTATATTTTCTTCTACTTTGCTAAGTCTATTTTCTTTTGCAGACGTATCCACACCTCTACTTTTGTCTATTTTTATTTCAGATTTTAATATTCTACTTTCTCCTTGCATGTTTACTTGTATAGACTTTATTTTTTTTGATTGTTTTAGAGTATTGTCCAATTTCATCATATCATCGAAAGCTTGATTTAACTCTAATGTATCACCATCTTCATTTTTAGTTATATTAGTATCTTTATGTTTTTTTATATCGTCAGGTTGCTTTAAAGCGGATTTTAAATTTTCTTTTTCAGACATTCTTTTTAATTGCTCTATTTCTTCTATTTGATTTTGTAGGTCTTTAATTAATTTATTCTTTTTACCGATATCCATATTCTTATCTTTATTAATATTTTCTATATGTTTTCTTAAATTTTCTATTTCTTTATCAAAAGCTTTATTTTGCATATTAACATTTTTATTATTTACTTTGTTAGAATTGCTATTTTTTAATTGGACTTTTACATTTGTATATGTCTGTCTATTATTCATTAAATTGACATTGCTATTAATCATCATTTTTATTCCTCCTATTTAATATAAAATATAAATAAATAAAATTTATATATTCATGTTCATTTATAGTACATAAATCACTATAAACAAATTACTAATTTAAATTTATTTTTAAATTAACATCAATAAGACATGTATGTAAAAAGTTCATTTTTATGTATACTTCGATATTAATTTCTCGACAAATTCATTATAGCAAAGTTTTCCTCTATAGAAAATATATATATGTAAATAAAATGATTATTTTACTTAATATCCCATTATATGACTCTAAATTCTCTTTTTATATACTATTTTAATTTCTTCTTTTTAATAAAAAATGATGCTTACAGAAATAGCACCATTTTTCATTAATCTGTTCAATTTTATAAATCCATACTTTCCACATCATCTTCACTTATTTCAGGAAACTTTAACTCTTCCCCAAAATCATAGTACTTTGATTCAGCTGTAGCCTTAGTTTCATTATTCATTCCCATAAAATTCATATTCATTTCCATTTCCAAATTCATTTTACCATACAACTTAGTTTCTTTATCTATATAATATTTACACTTCATATTCATTTCCATATTTTCGATTAAAGAATCTATCATTTGCTTTACCATTTCTTGATTATTAGATTCATCTATAAACTCATCTATATCTTTTTTATCTTTATTTTCTGCTTCTTTAACATTAGCAGCTATCATTTTAATTATTTCTTTAAATGATTCATTATCTATATCTACAGATACAACATAATAATCCTTATCTTCTATTTTCTCATCTGCTTCATACTTAGCATACATACCAAATAAGTCTAATTGTTCTTTAGTAAGTGTAGTATTATTCATACTACCTCCCATAACAGATTGTAATTCATTCATCATAGGATTCATATCCATCTTAGTCCATTTTTCTTGTCCATCAGCCCTAATATACATTATTCTATCCTTCATATAAACCTCTGAAGTTATATTCATATCTTCATCTGTTTCTGGATTTTTCATAGTAGTAGTATCTTTTGTATATATAGTTTCTGGTGCTTCAAATTGGATTTCTTGAACCTTCTTCATATTAATAACTGTATCCTCTGCTTCTTCCGATTTTGCAGTACTTGTAGTATCAATATTAGTTGTAACCTTGTAGGTCTTTTTCTCAATAACATTTTGACTAACCTTATTTAACATATCATATACTGTTAGTCCATCTCTTTTTAACTCTTTATTGTAGTACTCAACTACATTTTTAATCATACTATCACAGTTTTCTTTAGTTAAAACTCCACTTGGATCAAAACTTTTTTCTATTATTTTCTTGTCTATACCATAAGCAATATAAGGTTTAGCCCAATCTGATCCTTTTTCTATTCCTTGAATATCCATTCTTTGAGCAAACTTCTCTTCACCCATTGCTCTTACTATCATCGTCATTGCTTCTTCATTAGTAACAGCTTTATCAGGCTTAAAAGTATCTCCATATCCTGATGCTATTTTTTTCTCTACTATAGTAGCTACATATTTTGAATCTTCCTCCTTAACATCAGTAAAAGAAGATTTTCCATCTTCTAATAATTTAATTTCAAACGAATTTATTATGTTTTTTGATAATTCTATTCTGCTTATACTCTCATTTTCTTGAGCCATTGAAACTGTTGTAAAAGACATCAAAATAGACATTACTAAAGCAAATACAAATTTTAAAATTTTCAACTCAAACCCCTCCTTTATAATCTATTCCACATTTGGAATATATTTATATTACCATATTTTATATTATTTTCATACTAGATTTATTCCTATATTGAGCATTTATTTTTGTAACAATTTTTATATTACTTAAATATATATATAGGGAGGAATAAAATTTTTTTATCAGGAGGTCTTACTTTATGTATGATTATAGAAAATGTCATAAAAAATATGATGACGATATGGAAATGGATATGAATATGTATAATCCTATGATGGGAATGTATTCCATGAATCCTATGATGGGTATGTACTGTATGAACCCTATGATGAGTATGCAACCTATGAATCCTATGGATGGTACAATGGGTATGGAAGATATGAATATGCAATCTCCTATGGGTTATGTAGCATATGTTTACCCAATGAATGCAATGCATAATATGATGGGTATGCCAGGCATGCAATCAATGCACGGTATGATGGGTATGCCAGGTATGCAATCAATGCATGGTATGAATCCTATGATGGATATGGACTATTGTGAAGATGATGATGAATAAATAATAAAAGGAGCTATCTTAAAAAGGTAGCTCCTTTTATTATTATCTTAATTTCTAATTATTATATAACTCATATATCCTATATATAGGCATACAAGAAATACTCCTTCTAATCTGAATACCTTTTTTTTAGTTACGGCAAATACATATGTTATTATAGTAACTATTAGTAAAAATATCATATCTACAAATATAGCTGGATTTATTGGTATAGGTCTTATAGATGATGATATACCTAAAACAAGAAGAACATTAAATAAATTAGATCCCAAAACATTTCCCATAGCTATATCACTTTCATTCTTAAACGCTGCTACAATAGATGTTACAAGCTCTGGAAGCGAAGTTCCTACAGCAACAATAGTTAGCCCAACTAAATTCTTACTCATTCCAAGATCTATTGCAATAGATGAACTTGCATTAACTACCCACTCGGAACCATAAATAATTCCCGCAACTCCTATAATACTCATAAATATACTTTTTCCTAAAGGTGACTTTTGACCATCATCCTTATAATCATCTCTTGACATTATAGCCATCTCTATAAGATAGTATAAAAATACTAAAAACAAAGAAAGAAGTATTAATCCATCAGCCCTAGATATAACATCAATTTCTGATCCTTGAAGACTCACATCTGCACATAAAATGAATAACACAATACTAGTTAATATCGCAAATGGAAATTCTTTTAATATAGTAGATTTTTGAACCTTCATAGGATTTATTATAGATGATATCCCTATAACCAATAAAAAATTAAACAAATTAGATCCTACAACATTTCCAAGTGCTATCTCATTCGATCCTTTAATAGCTGCATTAATACTAACAGCAGCTTCTGGAGCACTAGTTCCAAAGGCAACTATAGTAAGACCTATAAGTATCGGAGGTATTTTAAACGTTTTAGCTATTGATGAAGACCCCTCTACAAACAAATCTGCTCCCTTTATCAAAAATGAAAACCCTATTATTAATACAAGATAATCCAAACCTAATCATCCCTCTCATTTATATACAATATTTAATATACATATACTATAATATATACATATAAAACACAACTTAATTTGAAAATTATAGTATTTTCATAAAATCATAAAAATTACCATATCCCATTTGTGCAAATTCATATATCAAAGATTTTTCAAATTCATATTTACTAGTTAAATTTATATACTCTTTATACTTATCTTCTAATATTTTTCCCACTTTAATCTCTATATTATAATCATAAGTCGCAACTACAAGTTGTGTATCACTTATATAGTATATAGTATTTATATCGCCACTTATATAATATACATAATCATTTACATGATTGTTATTCGATTTAAACTCAGTCAATAATACACCATATTCAAATTCACTTTTCATAAACCCAGGATTATCATATATAAATTTTTCATAAAATATATTTTCTATATTATAAACACTTATATATTCTGTTTTTCTTAATTCATTTGAAACAATATTAAAATCAACTTCTTCTTTATCAATATAAATTATAGACTCTATTTTATAATATCCTTTTGAATAAGATATATTAAATCCAATTTTAGATTTATAGTATATGTCATCTTCAAATATAAACTCAGATATATATCTATTGTTGTTTATAGATAACACCTTATTTTTAAGAAGTATAGCTTCATTATCAGTTATATTGATATCTTCAATGTAATAATTTGAATAAAAGTTTAACGCCTCATAGTCACTTCCCATTATTCTCATAGTCATATAGTTTATAAATTCTATGGGAGTTTCTATTGTTTTGGATATTTTTGAAAATAATTTTTCATAATCTACATTATCTACTTTATTTTTTATTATATCTATATACTCATCTTTACATCCTGGTAGCTCTTTTTTGTACCTTAAATTTTTATTGCCAAAATGATTTATAAGATACATAGCTTCTTTCTCATTTATATATATTCTATCTGCTCCTAGTCCTCCCATTAGCCTTTCTTCTTCTTCATATAAATATCTATTATTACCATTTTTTATAGATACATAGTCTGCTATCCCAACTTTCTCAGCATCAAGTAAAAAATATTGATCTAATCTATAATTATCAGTCTTTAAAGCAATTCTAAGCCCTAAAGTTCCCATAAGCCTTGAATTAGTAACCTTTGCAAATAAAAATTTCATTTACTCACCTTCCTATATATTATTTACATATTATATTTTAAGTATTAATTTTAATTATATATTACTTTAATATTCTCAAATTACTAATAAATATTGTTGAATTCTGCATAATAATGTATATAATATTTATAAAGTGAAACTTAATTCAGAAGTTAAAATTAATCAATTGATAATTTATATAGAATTATTCTTAAGGTGGTGATTTAATGAAAAAAACAGCAGCTTTTTTCGATATTGATGGTACGTTATATAGAGACTCTTTAATGGTTGAACATTTTAAGAAACTTATAAAATACGATTTAGTAGATCCTTCTGTATGGCACTCTCATGCTAAACAAACATTTTTAGATTGGGATAAAAGGCAAGGAAATTACGATGATTACTTGCTTGAACTTGCAACAATATATATTTCTTCTATAAAAGGTCTTAATAAAAAAGACATAGAATTTACAAGTAATCAAGTTATAAGCCTTAAAGCTGAAAGAGTTTATAGATATACTCGTTCGAGGATAAAATGGCATTTAAACGAAGGTCATATAGTAATATTTATATCAGGTAGTCCAGATTTTTTAGTTGAAAAAATGGCTAACAAGTACAATGTTGTAGACTGTATAGGCAGTGGATATATATTTAAAGATAACAAATTTACCGGAGATGTTATTCCAATGTGGGATTCAGATAGTAAAAATAAAGCTATAGATGATTTTGTTCACAAGTATAACCTAGATTTATCAAAATCTTATGCTTATGGAGATACAAATGGAGACTTTTCAATGCTAACAAAGGTAGGAAATCCTATAGCCATAAATCCAGCCAAAGAACTTTTATGTAAGATCCAAAATGATTCCTATTTATCTAAAACTGCCAAAATAATAGTTGAGAGAAAAGATGTAATATATAACCTAGACCCTAGTGTTAGTGTATCTATATAATAGATTTTATGTGAGCAATCAAAACTGTCTATAAAAATACCACAAATACGACAATATTTCTATAGACAGTTTTTTAGTATTAATTTATATAATATAAGTATATTCATTAGGCGTAATCTTTAGTTATATTAAAGATACTTCCAAAGACTACAGTAATAACCTCTATACTCGTAGTATTCTCTTATTTTAAGTTCTATTTTATTTATTCTAATGTATCCAAACATTTATATACCTACCTATTTTTATATTTAAATATTATTATACACTCAAAGTAGCTTATATACAAAAAACTCGTACCTTAGCACGAGTTTTTCTTAATTTTAAATTATAATGTAGGCGATAAAGGTTGTACCTCTTTTTCTGCTATAAAATCTTCTAATAATTCTTTTGTTTCTACTAATTCTTCTATAGACATAGAAGCATAGTTTTTAGTATTAGATGATGAAATATTTATTCCTTGATTTCTTAAAAAATCATCTACTTTACATTGATTTTTTTTGTAAGCATAGTATCCAACTGCACAAACCCCTACACCTACTAATGCACCTGTTATATGGTCCTTATTAACTGATATCATATTCAATTCTCCCCTTTATATTTAATAATTTTTTATGCATTTTGCATATTCACAATTTAGTATTCCTTCGCTATACATCCTTCTATTTCTAAATGAATTATCATTTCTTTGTATACATTTAGATGCGAATGTCTTAAAAAAATCAACTGCACTATCTATATCCTCATTTTCTATTATTTCTACATCATACTCTATATCACTTGATTCCTTATTTCTAACTTCATACACTTTAAATCTTATTTTATCATAAGTAGGACTTACAATATGTCTTCCAAATGTAGTAAGCCATGTGAGTGCTGATGAATTTATAAAATTTCCTTTAAATACAGAGTTTATGAGGTACATAACAGATACAACCTCTGGGTCAAATGCACCCTTTTTCTTTATTTCCATCCAAGCATGATCCATAACTGCTCCTGTAGTACTTCCAACTGCAATCCAATTAAGTAATTCTTGAACATTTTTATTATATTTCATTGTAAGTGAAGTAGATGCAGCTGCAATAGATATAGCTGCATAAAAAGCCATTTTAGGCATATCTCTTGTAGGATGCTTACTTATTATATCTATAGGTATTAATCCATATTCTTTAGAAAAAGCAATTGTAATCTTTATAAGAACCTCTTCTACTTCAATTTTTGAATGATCAAAATAAACCAATATACTCTTAGTTATAGGCGAATACTCAAAGGAATTTATTCCTTGTGTACTCATAATCATATTTTTCACATCTTCTTCATTTCTAATAGGTAATGATATTTTTACTCTTACTCTATTATACATCTTATGAAGTATAACAATAGATGGATTTACCATGTTCACACCTACCTTTTCTCTACATCATATACAAGCAATCTAAGGGAATTTGCAATAACTAATATAGTGCTTGAATTATGAAGAACAGCTCCCCAAAATACCGGAAGTGTACCAACTGCACCTAATAATAATCCTATTGTATTTATTCCTATTGCCATTCCGAAATTTTGCTTTACAATATTCATAGTCTTATTAGACATATCTACAATACCAGGAAGTAGCATAGGATTGTCTGACTGTATAGTAACATCAGAAGCCTCCATAGCAACGTCTGTCATACCTCCTCCTATTGCAACACCTACATCTGAATATGCTAGTGCAGGAGCATCATTTATTCCATCTCCAACCATTATTACCTTAGAGCCTTTTGATTGTATACTAAGTACTTGTTTTGCCTTATCCTCTGGAAGCAGCTGTGCCTCATATCTATCAACAGCCATTTTATTGGCAACTATCTCAGCTTGTTCTTTTAAATCTCCTGTTAAAAGAGCTATGTCATCTATCCCTTGATACCTTAATTTATTTATAGCTTTTTTCATATTATCTCTTAATTTGTCTTGAATTCCAAGAATCCCTACTAATTGATTATTTCTAGCTACATATATTATACCTTCACCATTAGATATTAATGTCTTAACCTCATCCTCTAGAATAGATATATCTACATCATTATCTAGCATAAATACTTTACTACCTGCATATATTTTATCTTCACCTATAGTAGTCTCTATACCTCTAGCTATATGTACCTTATTCTTACCATGAACTGGAATATCCCAATCCGATTGTCTAAGTTTTGAAAGAACTGCTATTGCCATAGGATGGTTTGATGTTTCCTCAGCAGCAGCTGCTATTTCAATAACTTCCTTTTCTGATATATCTTTATTTGCAGGTATAATACTAAGTACTTGTGGTTTTCCTTCAGTTAATGTTCCTGTCTTATCTAGTATTAAGGTATCAGATTCGGCTAATCTCTCTATGTAATTTCCACCTTTTATAAGTATTCCATTTCTAACAGCTGTATTTATAGCAGCAGAAAAGGCTGTAGCTGTCGATAATCTAACTCCACAAGAATAATCTATAATCATCATATTAAGAGCTCTTGAGGAACTCTTTGTAACCATATATGTAATACCCGCTAATATAAAATTAAATGGTATTAAATATGCTGAAAAATTATCAGCATATGCCTGAATAGAGGCTTTTCTATGAGAAGCTTCCTCTACTAGATGAATAATTCTAGCTACTGCTGTATCATCACCTGCTTTTTCAGTTTTAATAGTTATTGTACCATTTTTGACAACAGTTCCGGCAAATACCTTTTCTTCTTTTCTTTTTATAGCTGGCATAAATTCACCTGTAACTGCTGCTTGGTCTACAACAGCCTCTCCTGATATAACCTCACCATCTACACATATTTTTTCTCCAGTATGCACTACTACCAAATCATCCTTCTTTATACTTGATATTTGTACTTTCTTTACTGTTTTATCATCAAGCTGTAACCAAACAAATTCTTCATTTAAAGAAAGCATATCTTTTATTGAATTCCTGGTTTTAGACATAGTATAAGATGTTAAAAGTTCAGCTATATCTGAAAGTAGTATTATAGTAAGGGCTGATGAATCTTTACCTGCTAATATACTGGTTATAATAGATGTTGCTGTTAGGGCATCTGCATTTGGTCTATAAGAATTTCTTAAAGATGAAATACCACTTTTTATAATAGGTAGCGACAGACCAATAGAGGCAATAGCAGGAATTGTAGTAAATTTACCAAGTATTCCCTTTGATATAACTTTATTTTTTCTGTTAAATAAAGAATATCCTATAACAGCTGTAGTTGAAACTATCCTCTTTAATATATCCTCAACAGGCTCTTCTTGAATACTTCTTTCTTTAACTGAAACCTTAGTTTTGTCTTCTCTTTCCCCTTTATATGCAATCATAGAATATAATGATATTGTATCCTCTACTATCCCTATTATCTCTTCTTGATTTATAGAGTCTCCACCATAATATATAAGTATATTTTTAGTTACTACACTTATTTTTGCAGATTTTATAGATTTTATATTTTGAATTTTTTTCTCTATTTCTTCCTTTTGTTCAAATAGATATTTAAAGGCTCTACAGCCAAGTCTTATTCTTCCATCAATGCTATGTATGACCTCACACTTTAATAAAGGCTTTCTTTTATTTTTCTTTTTTATCAAAATACCACCTTCTTTTTTTATATATTATCTGCTTCTTTTTTTAGCTGATATCTAATGTTATCTGCTACATAATCCATATTATTAGCAGCATTTTCTTCTATGAACTTCCTATTTTTAATGCTTATTTCCCATATTTTGTCTAACCATACTAAAACCTGCTTTTCACAAGTAACTTTAGTATCATAGGTTAAAAGAATATTACCACTTATATAGTTGTAATTAACATCTTTTATACCTGGTAATATATTAATTGCTTCTGTAAGATATTTTTCATATGAAACTACATCTTTATTAACTTTATTCATATTAGGAACCTTAATTCTAAGTCTTCCTGGTAATTTATGTATCACTTTGAATTTTTTAAGATGAATAGCTGCAAAAGAAACTATGTCAAACATTTAATTAACTCCTCCTTTAAAAAACTCAGAATATACCCACCACATAAGCGTCATTCCACTAGGTATTATATTAGTATTTTTTCTTAGTCTATATATACCAAATAAAAATAGACTCAAACCTAAAGCAGTTCTTCCATCTATTATTCCTTGGGTTTTTTCATATACTGCTCTATTCACACTAGTTCTAAGTTCTATCATCTCTTTTTCAACTTTTGATTTAGGCTTTTTTTCTATTTCTTGTTCTAAGTTTAATATTTTTATCATAACCCCAATTATAATCATAGGATCTATTTTTTCATTATCATAATTTAAAAGAACTGTACCTGTTATGGTATTTATCTCAATATTAGTTATAACCTTTATTTTACTAAGTTGCTCTATTATTATAGATTTAATTTCTTCATTGTTCTTTAATATTGGAATATATATCCTTATTCTACCAGATATGCAATGTCTTACTTCTAAGATTCCTTTGAAGCTTGGAATTTTGTTCATTATATTATTTTTCTTATTCTTATCTACAAAAATCATTCCAATAGCACTATAAATAATAGTTCCCCATATATAAGACATATTCACACCTACTTTTTAGTTTTATATGTATATATTAACATATTTTTGTCATTTTTTCATCTATTATTAATTTTCTTTATCTTTTGTCATAACTTCTCAATTGATATTTATTTTCTTTTATGGTAATATATTAAATTTCATATAACACAAAAGACTGAGTAGTATTCCACTCAGTCTTTTGTGTTATTTATCTAGTTTCGTTATATTGCAACTACAATTGCTTTTCTTTTTATTAGATCCAGAATGCGGACAACCAATGCATTTGACACCTTTTCTTTTTTCTATAATAACTTTCGTAATAGATAAAGTAATAATTAACAGTATCACTATTCCAACAATTATATTTGCCATAATTTTTCTCCTATTCGCTTAAGCTAAATTTTTTAGCTTAGCCTTTTCTTCACCTTTTTTCATAAGAACTACAACATATCCAATCATTACTGCTACAGCAATAAGTCCAGGGATAAAACCAGTACCTAAAGAACCTGTTGTAATCAACGTACCAATTTGGTAAGTAAAAAATGCTACTACATAACCCATTCCGAATTGGAATGCAATACCACCCCAAAGCCATTTTTTATCTTCCATCTCAGAGTTCATAGCACCAATTGCTGCAAAACAAGGTGGTGTGAACAGGTTAAACATAAGGTATGAAAGTGCAGCTACAGAAGTTAATCCCATAATGCTTGCAACATCTGATCCACCTGATACAAGTGCTAATTCTTCAGTATCAATAAAGTTTGTAATAGAATATACTACAGCTAATGTACCAACAACATTTTCTTTTGCTATAAATCCTGTAATAGCTGCTGCTGCAAGCTGCCATACACCAAATCCAAGTGGAACTAGTAATATAGCAAATGGTGATGAAATACTTGCTAATATGCTTGTACCTTCAGCTCCTTCTGCAACAGCTTGGAACTGCCAGTTGAATGTTTGCATAATTTGTACAGCTGCGTTACAAAGAAGTATAATAGTACCAGCTTTTATAATAAATGCTTTTCCTCTAGAAAACATTGAAATTGTAGCTCTTTTAATGCTTGGGAATCTATATTCTGGTAATTCCATTATGAAGAATGATCTTTTATTTTTTTCACCAGTTATTTTTACTACTATTAGTGCTCCTATAATAATTATTGCAATACCCATAAAGTACATTAATGTACCAACCCATGATGCATCATTAAAGAATACACCTGCAAATAATGCTATAACTGGAAGCTTAGCACCACAAGGCATAAATGGAGCTAGCATTGCAGTTGTTCTTCTTTGTCTTTCATTTTTTATTGTTCTAGTTGCCATGACTCCAGGAATAGCACATCCAGTACCTATAACCATAGGAATGATTGACTTACCTGATAATCCTACACGCTTAAAGAATCTATCCATAACTACAGCAACACGTGCCATATAACCACAATCTTCAAGTAATGCTAATAAGAAGAATAATACCATTATAAGAGGTAAGAATCCTACTACTGCACCTACTCCACCAATAATACCATCTAAAAGAAGTGATTTTAGAATTGGAGATACGCCTTCTCCCATAGCACCTTCTGCCCATGCATATACTCCATCAATCCAACCAACAAGTGTGTCAGCTAATAGTGGACCTAAATGTGTTTGTGAAATTGAGAATACCGCCCACATAACTAATGCGAAGATTGGAATTCCAAACCACTTGTGAGCCAATATTCTATCAGCAGCATCTTGATTCGTTTGACGATTACTAATAACCTTACGATCTTCAACTTTAGCTACAATTCCCTTAACAAACTCATAACGATTTTTATCTGAAGCTTTCACCGCTTCAGCATTTGTAAGGTCTACTCCCTTACTATAATATGTAACTTTTTGAGCTTTACCTTTAACTTCTGCAACTTTAGAAATTAACTCCTCTAAACCATTACTACTTGATTTTGTTGCTACAGTTTTGATAACTGGACACCCTAATGCTTTGCTTAGTTCATCCATATTGATTACAGTTTCTTTTTTGTCGTTCAAATCACTCTTATTAAGAGCTACAACTACTGGAATACCCAATTCCATAAGTTGTGTTGTGAAGAATAAACTTCTGCTTAAATTTGTTGCATCAACAATATTTATAATTACGTCTGGATTTTCATTCTTAACAAAGTCTCTAGTAATAGATTCCTCAGATGTAAATGGTGACATTGAATATGCACCTGGTAAATCGACTGCTGTAATCTCTACACCAGTTTTGTTTAGATTTTTTTTGATACTACCTTCTTTTTTATCAACAGTAACACCAGCCCAGTTACCAACATGTTCAATCTTACCTGTTATAGCGTTAAACAATGTTGTTTTACCACTGTTAGGATTACCTGTTAGTGCTATTTTCATAATTCCCCTCCTAAAAATTTGTTTAGTTGCAAACCTAGTTCTTCATCAATGTTATCTGCAACCTAAAAATTATACAATTCTATATAATTATAGCTTCTGCCAATTCCACATCGATGCTATACCTTGCATCTTTTACTGATATAACATAGTTTTCAGCCAATACGGATATTACTGTCACTTTCTCACCTTCATAACATCCCAATGTAAATAGAAAACTCTTCATTTCTTCATCATCAGTCTTAATTTCTTTAACTATGTATTCTACATCCACTTCTGCCTTAGATAGATTTTTCATTGAATAATCACTTGTCCTTTCAAACCTATAAGCTTCATTCATCATTCCACTTACTAAAGTACCAGCCATATATATCCCCCCCCACATATTTCTCTTTTCAATGGCTAAAACTATTTTTTTAATATTTTACTATTGAACGAATTATCTATTCACTTTCAAAAGTTATATTTTATAATAACTTTTAATATCAATTATTCTTTTTCTTCATTTGATTTTAATTATCATTACAATTATAAAGTATATCTCTACCGATAGTGATTGTCAATATCTTTTTCTATATTTTATCCAAACACTTACTACAAGTTCCATAAAATTTAATGTATCCACCCGTTATATCAAATGATTTATCTCCTATTGTATATTTTTTAAATTTATTTTTATCTGCTATCTTTATTTTTTTAAAATCATGACATTCATTGCATATAACCTCGCAATAGTTTATATCACTAAGTTTAAACTTTCTTTTTCTATCGTGTACAGAACTACAGTATATTTTACCCATATCTATAAGCTTATCTATAGATCTATATACTGTTCTTTTGCTTATAATTGTTTTATCTTTATTTATAAATTTTAATATGTCATTTATGTCTAATTCCAAATTAGGATTTTCTTTAAAAACACTGTATATCATTGATTTGTTTTTAGATAGATTTATCTGAATCAATTATATACCCCCCTTTCCATTCATAATAATAATTATTACAACCATACAATGATTATTATTATCAATAAATCTATCATATTTTCTTTTTCTTGTAAACACAAAATTCGTCTACTCGCTAACGCGGTAACTCATGTCGCCAATAAGTCTTACGACTCTGTTGCTTAAAAATAGTTGAAAGTATAGTTCTTTAATCAATGTTATTCAAAAACAAATATGTTATAATTTCCTATAGAGTAAAAAATGATGGTTATAAAAAGATTTAATGCAGTAGCATTATTTTTATAACCACCATTTTGAATTGAAATTATTTTTTAGTAATTTAGTGACAATTAAGCATTTGCTAGTTTCTTTCCTATTTCTTCACACTTACTTAAATCTTCACCTTCTGGAGTTAAATGAGCTATTAATCCCTCTTCTAGTATATTAGCTCCATATTTTTTCATTCTTTCATCCCATTCTCTCATCCATTCTCCATCTCCCCAATCGTAAGATCCGAATAAAATCATAGGCTTATTGTTTAAATCTATATTTTCAAAAGAAGCTATGAATGGTTCCATATACTCAGGCTCAAGTTCCTCAGCTCCCATAGATGGGCAACCTATAGCTACTGCATCAGCGTTTAAAATATCTTCTTTAGTAGCTTCTTCTACTGTTACAAGTTTTACTTCACAATTATCTTGTGCACCTTTTGATACAGCTTGTGCCATAACCTCTGTATTTCCTGTTCCACTCCAATAAACGATAGATATTTTTTTCATAAATATACCTCCTTTAATTGATATGTATTATCATTATCAATTATAGCACATATCTAAATTTTGTAAAGAGTTTGTTTAAAAATAATTATCAACATCATTTATCCACTTATCAACAGAATTTTAGGTATATAAAGCATAAAATGAAAAAAGTAACTACCCAAATCTCATTTGTACGAAATTTAAGTAGCTACTTTTAAATGCACTTTGGTTAATTTAAAGTTTAAATTTATTCATTTCTTCTTATAATTTAACCCGTTATGCTAGTTAAATTTTTCAAATAATAAAACTCCAACAAATATGAAAACCTGAAGTTAATCAAAAAAACTTTTATTAAAGGAGGCTTTCAATATGTTGGAGCTTAATAACTATTCTATCCAAAATATCGAAAATTTAACCGATTTATTTACAACTGTTTTTGTAATAATTGATGACATATACAATGAAACTACACCTATATCAATTAAAAATAGACGAAATATTAAAGATAGTAAACTTTCAGATAGTGAATACTATAAGCATCATTGGAGAATTGCTAACAATA
>NZ_JAOASI010000048.1 GCF_025210165.1 Tepidibacter sp. | reverse complement strand
TATAACAGATAAAGCAGATATAAAACTTGATGGGGAGAAATTAGTTATAACATCAAAGTCAACAGGAGAAAGTTCAAATATTAAAGTAGCAATTGGAGGTACAGATGCAGATGATGTTAAAGGTGTATTTGGACTTGATGCAGAAGAGGCTAAAGGAACAGATAAAGTAGAAGCTAAAGAAGGTGGAGAAGGTGGAACTTTCACTGATAAAGCTACTGTAACTAATGGAACTGATAGCAAGAATATAGAATCAGCTCTTGATGTTTCAAATCATGAAAACGCTACTAATGCTATAGAAACAATAAATGAGGCTATAACAAAAGTATCTACTCAAAGATCTAAGCTTGGAGCATTCCAAAATAGACTTGAGCATACTATTAACAACTTAGGTACTGCTTCTGAGAACTTAACAGCAGCAGAATCAAGAATAAGAGACGTTGATATGGCTAAGGAAATGCTTGCATTCTCTAAGAAGAATATATTACAACAAGCTTCTCAAGCTATGCTTGCTCAAGCTAAACAAGCACCACAAGGTGTACTTCAATTATTAAGATAGTAAATTTTTAGAGAATAGAGCCGAAGAAATCTTCGGCTCTTTTTTTAAACACTGCAAAATTTAGAGAAAATTGGATAGAAAAGGAAGTCTATCTTACAAATTCAAGGAGGTAAAATCATGATTATTAATCACAATATGAATGCTATTAATGCTCATAGAATGATGAGTTCAAATACAGTAGTATCTGGAAAATCTATGGAAAAATTATCTTCAGGTCTTAGAATAAATAGAGCTGGAGATGATGCAGCAGGACTTGCCATATCTGAGAAAATGAGAGGTCAAATAAGAGGACTTAATCAAGCTTCAAGAAACTCTCAAGATGGTATTTCTTTAATACAAACTGCTGAGGGGGCTTTAAATGAAACTCACTCTATACTTCAAAGAATGAGAGAACTTGCAGTACAAGCAGGTAATGATACGTATACAAGTGAAGATAGAGATCAGATTCAAAATGAGATTAACCAATTAACTTCAGAAATTAATAGAATATCAAGTACGACAGAATTTAATAAAAAGAAGCTTCTAAGTTCTGGAAGTGGTGAAGACGGTGGTGTAAATGAGACTACTGCAAAAGCTAACATTATAAAAGGGCTTAAGAATAGTGGATGGCTTGAAGTAGCAGCAAATAATATAAAAGAAGCTTATGGGTTAGAAGGTTCAGGAAACAATGATATAGAAGTAGAATTTGTATCTAATGAAAAAGGAGGAGCAGCAGCTACAGCTATTCGTACTGCTGAGGGAAAATTAAAGCTTCAAATAGATTTAAAGGATTTTGGTGAGAGCAGTGGTGAGAATGGAGATACTGGTGGAGGCCTTTATGCTGACCGTATAATAGCTCATGAAATGACTCATCTTATAATGTATGATTCATTTGGAGATAAGGTAGGTGGAAATACAGGAATACCTACTTGGTTTATGGAAGGAACAGCTGAAGGAATAGCTGGAGCAGATGAAAGACTTAAGAATGTTATAGGAAAAGATGACCAAAGTGGAATAAATACTACTAAGCTTGATGCATTGGTAGATAGAGCATATGAGTTATTAGATGGTAAAGAATGGGATGCGAGTGGCGATGATAAGGCACAAATGGAATATGCAGCTGGTTATGCTATGCTTAAGTTTATAGCCTCAACAGCCAATGATAATTCAAAATCTATGAAGGACATAATGTCTGATATAAAATCATCTAATAAAACAGGGGCGGAAGCTCTTAAAGATGCTATTGAAAATAATATAGCTGGAAGTTACTCAGATTTTAAAAATGATTTTAAAACTAATTTAAAGGCATATCTGCAAAATACTGGTAAAGTAGAACTTAACTGGGGTTCTAAAGAATCAGATGTTGGATCTATACTTGGTAAAGATCACGGTGGAGCTACTAAATTAAATGCAGAAGATGTAGTTGATGAAAGTAAGTCTACAGGAAAAACTGTTAATGGCTTTGATATTAAATGGCCAGAGGAAGAGTTGGCATCATCGCAGATTGTTTTACAAATAGGAGCGAATAAAGGACAATCAATGACAATAGAGTTACAAGATATGAGTGCATCAGCACTTGGAGTATCTAGTACAGGAGGAACTGGAGCAACTGAGGAAACAGAAGGTGAAGAAAAAGAAGCAGTAGCGGCTAGTAAGGATTTCCAAATCACAACTCCTAATAAAACTTTAAAAGTTTCTATGGGAAAATCAGCAGGAGCTAAAGGAAATGATATAGAAGTAGAGTTTACAAAAAGTAATGGTGCTACAACAGCAACTTGGACAGGAAATAAATTGACTATACAACTTTCTGATGATACTCAAAATGAAAATACGGATGCTAAAATAAATGCAGCTATACAAGCCGCAGTAAATACTCCAGAGGGAATAAAAAAAGATGAGATAAATGTATCAGGATTAGATTCTACAGCTACAGGTGAGGATTTATCAGGAGCAACTCTACCAGCAAAAGCAAAACTTGAAGGTGGAGAGGATGCAGAAGAAGCTAAAAAAGGTCAAGATGGTAAAAGTTCTTTCACTAAAGAAGCTGGTGTAACTAATGGAACAGACAGTAAGAGTATAGAATCTGCAATAGATGTATCTACTCACAAAAATGCAACTAATGCTATTGAAACAATAAATAATGCAATAAGTAAAGTATCTACTTTTAGATCAAAGCTTGGGGCGTATCAAAATAGATTAGAGCATACTATAAATAACCTTAATAATACAAGTGAGAATTTAACAGCGGCAGAATCAAGAGTTAGAGATGTGGATATGGCTAAGGAAATGCTTACATTCTCTAAGCAGAATATATTACAACAAGCTTCTCAAGCAATGCTTGCTCAAGCTAAGCAAGCGCCACAAGGTGTACTTCAGTTACTAAGATAATATTTTATTAATTAAAAAAGAGTGGGGGAAAATATCCTCAGCTCTTTTTGAGAATAAATTTAAATTTTCTGATCATTATAAAAAAGAAAAGAGATGATATTAATGTCTGATAAAAAGCAAAGAAAGGTATTAATTCCTCAATACATGAATCAATTTAGATGTATAGGGTCTGAATGTGAAGATACATGCTGTGTGGGATGGAATATAGAAATTGACAAAAATACATATAAAAAGTATAGAAATTGTAACAATAAAAATTTAAAAGCAAAACTTAAAGATAAAGTTAAGAGAAATAGATCTAATACATCTGAATTTGATTATGCTAAAATAAAATTAAATGAACATGGCTCATGCCCTTTTTTAGATGATAATAAGCTATGTAGCATTCAGAGTAGTCTAGGCGAAGAATATTTATCTTTGGCATGTACTATTTATCCTAGAAATCCTAATAAATTAAATAATTCATTTGAAAAATCTGGGAGTATATCGTGTCCAGAAGTAGCTAGATTAGCTCTTTTGAATCCAAAAAAAATGGAATTTGATGAAATTTATGAGGATATAAAACCGAGGCATATTACAAAACGAAGTCTACATAATAATAAATTTACTGAACATTTTTGGAAATTTAGAATATTTACAATATCTTTATTGCAAAACAGGAATTTTAAATTATGGGAAAGATTGATAATTTTGGGGCTTTTCTATGAAAAGGTAGAAGAATATATCAAAGAAAATAAATCTAATGATATACCAAACCTTATAGCTAAATATACTAGCATGATAGATAATGGAGTTTTTGATGGAATGCTAGACAATATTCCAACTCAAACTACTTTACAAATGAAAATTCTAAAGGAATTAATTGATGAAGCAATATATAAAGGAGTTAGATCTAAACGATATATAGAATGTCTTAAAGAGTGTTTGTATGGAATTGGTTATGTTAAAGGAACGGATATAGAAAAAATCGGATAAATATATAAAAATATCTACAAAAAATATTACAATTCTTATATGAATGAAAAAGAATATATTTTAGAAAATTATTTGGTTAATTATGTATTTGAAAATCAATTCCCTTTTGTTGATATAAATAGTACTGTATTTGAGAATTATGTGATGATGGTTATTCATTACTCATTAATAAAATTGAATTTAATAGGAATGATAGGATATCATAAAGAAAGTTTTTGTGACGAGCATATAGTAAAGTTGATACAATCTCTAGCTAAAAATGTAGAACATAATAAAAAATTCTTAAATCATATAAAGGAACTTTTGAAAAAAAATAATGCTACATCAATGGCATATATGTCTATATTAATCAAAAACTAAACGCAGAGTCGAGTTAATTTTTCGACTCTTTTTTTTATGTAGTATAAACATAAATATGCATAATACCGATAAATAAAATATATATAATTTATGTAGGAGGAAGAGTTTAATGAGAATTGATTCTAACACATTTGACAATCAAATGACAGGGTTTAAGTCAGAGGTTTTTGACCAAAAAAATAATACTAATAAAGAAGAAAAGGTAGATTTAACTAAAAAAATTCAAAACAAAGAGGAAAATGTAGCTCTGCCAGGGGAAAAAAGACTTATAGAAGCTATTGAAAAGGCTAACAAGGGAATGACAGGTGAGAATACTAGCCTAAAGGTTTCTATACATAAAAAAACTAATGATATAGTGATTAAATTAATTGATAGAGAGACTAAAGAGGTTATAAAGGAAATACCATCAGAAAAAATAATAGATATGGTAGCTGAGATGTGCGAGAGAGCAGGTATTTTTGTAGATAAAAGAGGATAAGGGGGGGTGATTATATGGCACCAATGAGAATCGGTGGATTGGCATCAGGGATGGATACGGATGCAACTGTGAAGCAGCTTATGGATGCTGAGAAAATAAAACTTATTAAATATAATCAAAATAAGCAGATTAAGTTGTGGACTCAGGATGCTTATAATAGTATAAACAAAGATATGGCAAATTTTATAGTAGATACTAAAAAGGATTTAGATGTAGGTATAACTGGAAGTATAAGCGGAGCTTCTTGGCTTAAGAAGGCTTCTTCATCTGATGAGGATATATTTAAAGCAAGTACTAGAGCTGGAGCTGTTCCTGGAAATCATAAAATAAAGGTTAAGAAATTAGCGGAAAATGTAAACTTAGCAAGTACTAAAGCCGTTGATGAATCTACTCGAACAGAGGATATTACTTTTAAGATAAGAGGAACCGAAATTACTTTTAAAAAAGATGAAAGTTATTCTGATTTAGCTAAAAAGATAAATAATTCAGTATCAGGTGTAAGAGCTAGTTATGACTCTAAGTCGAAAAGGTTTTTCTTATCTACGTCTAAAACTGGAGAAGATAATAGTTTAGAATTGGATAATGAAAGCAAGATTTTCACAGAAAAATTAAATTTAAATTTAGCAGGGTTTACAGATGTAAATATAGCTTCAAGTAGTGAAGATATAGAGAATAAAAAACTAAAGGATTTAGGAATAACATTTCCATATAGCTTAAAAATAGAAGGAAAAACTATTAAGCTATCAGAAAATGATAATATGGAAAGTGTAGCAGAGAAGATAAATGAAGAAATGGAAAAAGACCCACCTTTAAATGTGGAAGCTAGATATGAAAATGGAAGGTTTCATTTGGTAAATAAAACAGGAGCAAATATAAATCTACAGGAGGATTCACAAAAGCTTTTTGAGAATAAATTAAAAATAGCTGATATTAATGGTAAACTCCATAAATCAAAAGCTGGTGAAAATGCCATAGTAGATTTTGATGGAGCAGAGAATATAAAATATTCTTCAAATCAATTTACAATCAATGGTATAAGTGTTGATTTAAAGTCACTTCCAGCAGATACTGATAAAGAATATAATATAAATATTGAAACTGATGTTGATGCTGTTTATGATAAAATAAAAGGTTTTGTAGATAAGTATAACGAGCTTGTAGATAAATTAAACAAAAAAATATCAGAAGAAAAATATAGAGATTATAAGCCTTTAACTGCTGAAGAAAAAGAATCTATGGGAGATAAGGATACAATAAAGCTTTGGGAGGATAAAGCTAAATCTGGGCTTTTAAGAGATGATAGTAGTATAAATAGAATATTAAATTCAACAAGAACAGGTCTTTATGAGAGTGTTTATTCTGATTATACTGATGATAATGATAATAATAACGATGAAAAGCTAATAGGATTTTCTCATTTAACACAAATAGGTATAACTACAGGTAAATATCAAGAAAATGGAAAGCTACAGATTGATGAAGATGACTTAAGAGAAGCTATTGGAAACGATATAGATGCGGTAGTTGATTTATTATTTAGTAAATCTGATATAACTGAATTAGATATAAGGAATGCAAAAACAGCAGATGAAAAAAATAAATTAAGAGTTCAAAAACGAGCAGAATCAGGTCTTATAACTAGGCTTTATGATGATATTGCTGATGGAATGAAAGGAATAATAGATAAGTCTGGAACTGGAGGAGAATCAGATCTTTATAGAAAGGTAAAGTCTAATATTCTTGTGGATTTTGTTACTAAGGGTGGATCAAAGAGTTCAATTGATAAGGATTTAGTAAAAATAGAAAAGCAGATAATTAGTGAAAAGAAGAGATTAGCTAGAAAGGAAAATAATTATTACAAAAGGTTCGCAGCTCTTGAAGCCGCTATGAACAAGATGAACTCTCAAAGTGCATGGCTTGCATCTCAATTGGGAGGAAGTTAGATAAATTTAAAGGAGGAATAAACTATGGCAATGAGAAATCCCTATGCACAGTATAAGAATCAATCAGTGAATATAGCAACTCCAGAGGAACTTACATTGAAATTATATGAGGGCTGTATAAAATTTATAAATATAGCTATGATTGCAATAGATGAAAAGGATATTCAAAAATCGAATACTAATATAATAAAGGCTCAAAATATAATAAGTGAGCTTAATATAACATTAGATATGGATTATGAAATATCTAAGAACTTAAGACCAATATATGAATATTTACATTCAAGACTTATAGAGGCTAATATTAAAAAGGATAAGAATATACTTGAAGAGGTTAAAGAATTTGTAGTTGAATTTAGAGAAACTTGGAAAGAAGCTATGAAACTTGCAAGACAAGGAAAGTAGGTAATTTTGATGAGTGTGAATGAATTGATAGATATTTTAATTCAAACCAGTGAAATTAAATATAATCTAATTTCTGAAGTATATGAAATAACAAAAGCTCAGAGTGCATGTATAAATAATTCTAATACTGATTATCTTC
The DNA here is from genome assembly GCF_025210165.1 of Tepidibacter sp. Lineage (GTDB taxonomy): Bacteria > Bacillota > Clostridia > Peptostreptococcales > Peptostreptococcaceae > Tepidibacter_A. Next base: position 34,685 of record NZ_JAOASI010000048.1, on the reverse strand, counting down.
TTGAGAATATAGAGAAGAAGCAACAAAAAATAAATGAGATAAATGATATAGATAAAAAGTTTTATTCAGCATATATAAATGTAAAAGAAAAGCTAAAAATAGAATCAATTGAAAGTATAGACACTCAAAAATATCCTAATATTAAGGATTTAAAGAAAAATGTATCAAATATATTACGTGTTACTAAGAATATAGATGATTTAGATAGAATTAATAATCAAAGTGTAAAAAAAGAATTTGATAAAGTAAAAGAAGAAATGAATAATATCAAAAAAGAGCATAAAGACTTAAACAAAAATATAAAGGCATACAAAGGATATAATACAAAATATAATCATACCCAGGGAGTTTTTATGGATTATAGAAAATAAAAAGGTGGGATAATTATGGATATTGGAGCTATGTCTATAGGACTTAGTCAAGCTAAGCTTGCACAACAAGTAAGTCTTTCTGTTATGAAGATGGCTATGAATACATCAAATCAAAAATCGAATGTTATAAATGAAATGATTAATACAGATGCTAAGGTTATGGAAAAATCTATTACACCTCACCTTGGAAATACTATTGACATTAAATTATAAATTTGATAAGATATTATGGTTGATATTATAGGTCTGTGGTTGAAAGTCCAAGCCAGTCGCAGGCAAAAGGATCCACGTAAGTTAATTCAAAAGCGAGTTAATGATCATGGTGCGGCTTAGATGTAAGTCCTGCCGATACAAAATCGAGAGGGTTAGTAGTGAGGCAAACCCGAGCGAAATCTCCAGCAGGCGAGTGTGGGGTCAAAAACCAGGTCAGCTATAATATGAAAAAAGAGCATCTATAATAGATGCTCTTTTTTCATATTATATAATAATCAATAGTTCGACAATTTAGAAAAATTAAAAACTAACAACCTTGTGGACTTTCGTCAAAAAAGTCCACAACTAAAAAGCAGTTATAAACTTTATTAACAGGTTTATACACATTATCCACAGGTATACTTAGAAGTTATCCACTACAGATTTTAATGATATTAATCATAAATATTAATAAATTAATATATTGTATAATATTAATTCATTTTGATTTTAAAAAGTTTTGCCTGTAAAATTCTTTAAAAAAAGCATTAATTTAATTTTAAAAAACTGTTTTAATAATATATTAGTGGGTAAAATAATATTAATAAAATTTATTTTAAAATAACTATTTTTAAAATCCAAATTTTGTATTATAATAAGTATAATTTCAAAGATATTTACATAAATAAAATTATTTATGTGATATATGCAACAGTTTAGATAATGGAAGGGGATGGCTTATATGAAATTAACTATAGTGGGAAAAAACATTGAATTAACAGAAGGAATCAAATTATCAGTAGAAGAAAAGTTAAGTAAAATAGAGAGATATTTTAACGATGATATAGATGTCAGAGCAACTGTTAGTGCTAAAAAAAGTAGACAAACTATAGAAGTAACAATAATCCCTGTAAGTGGAAATATAATAAGAGCTGAAGATTCAGAAGAGAATTTATATGCAGCTATAGATGTAGTTGTAGATAAGTTAAGTAAGCAGCTTAGAAAATATAAAACAAAGCTTATAAACAAGCATCAAGATAATGCAAGTATTAGATTTGAGAATATAGACAGTTCAATTGAACGTGATAGTAATAGTGAAATAAAGATAGCAAGAAGGAAAAGATTTGGCATAAAGCCTATGCATGAAGAAGAAGCAATACTTCAAATGGAGCTTTTAGGACATAGTTTCTTCGTATTTACAAATGCAGAAACTAATGAAATGAATGTAGCATATAAGCGTAAATCAGGTGATTACGGTATAATAGAACAGGCATAAAAAAGGTGGGATACATATCCCACCTTTTTCATTTTAATGTAATTGCAGTGAACAATCTATAAAGGGAATTTTTGCATATAATTTAGAAATTTACATTAATATAATTTTATTTATTAACTTCGCTATGTTAAAATATATATTAATGAAAATTAATACAAAAGAGAGGTAAATAATATGAGCTTTTTAGAAGATTTATTTGGATTTTCGGGAAAAAGAGAAATAAAGAAGATTGAAAAGGTTGTAGATAAGATAGATCAGGTGGAAAGTAAGTTTGAAAGTATGAGTGAAGAAGAGCTTAAAGATATGACTAATGTATTCAAGGAGAGATTAAGAACTGGAGAGACACTTGATGATATATTAGTTGAAGCATTTGCTGTTACTAGAGAAGCATCAAAGAGAGTTCTTGGAATGAGACATTATAGAGTTCAGTTAGTTGGAGGAATAGTTCTTCATCAAGGAAGAATTGCTGAAATGAAGACAGGAGAAGGTAAGACTTTGGTTGCAACAGCTCCTGTATACCTAAATGCTTTAAGTGGAGATGGGGTACATGTAATAACAGTTAATGACTATCTTGCTAAGCGTGATAAAGAGTGGATGGCAAAATTATATGAATATCTAGGATTAAGTGTAGGGGTTATAGTTCATGGGCAAACTCCAGAAGAAAGAAAAGAACAATATAATTGTGATATAACCTATGGTACTAACAATGAGTTTGGATTTGATTACTTAAGAGATAATATGGTTATACATAAGGAACAGATGGTTCAAAAGAAACTAAACTTTGTAATAGTTGATGAGGTGGATTCTATATTAATAGATGAAGCTAGAACACCTCTTATTATATCTGGTGCTGGAGATAAGTCTACAGGGCTTTACTTTGCAGCAGATCAGTTTGTTAAAATGTTAAAGAATGAAGATGATTATGTAGTAGATGAGAAAGCTAATTCTGTATCACTGACTGAAGATGGTATCCAAAAGGGAGAAAAATTCTTTGCAGTTGAGAATTTAACTGATATGTCTAATATGGAAATATACCACCATATAAACCAGGCTCTAAAAGCCCATAATCAAATGAAGAGAGATGTTGATTATGTAATTAAGGATGGAGAAATAGTAATAGTAGATGAATTCACTGGAAGACTTATGTTTGGAAGAAGATATTCAGATGGACTACATCAAGCAATAGAGGCAAAAGAGGGACTCAAAGTACAAAGAGAATCAAAGACTCTTGCTACTATAACATTCCAGAATTACTTTAGAATGTATAAGAAGATTTCAGGTATGACAGGTACTGCCAAAACAGAAGAAGAAGAATTTAGATCTATATATGGTATGGATGTTGTTCAAATTCCTACTAATAAACCTATTCAAAGACAAGATGGATCAGACTCTATATATAGAACTGTAAATGGAAAGTTTAAAGCAGTGGTAAGAGAAATAGAAGAAAGACATAATAACAAGCAGCCTGTTCTTGTAGGTACTATATCTATAGAAAACTCTGAACTGTTATCTTCTATGTTAAAGAAAAAAGGGATACCTCATAATATTCTTAATGCAAAACAGCATGAGAGGGAGGCAGAAATAGTATCTCAGGCTGGAAAATTAGGTGCAGTAACTATTGCGACTAACATGGCTGGTCGTGGTACAGATATTATACTTGGAGGAAATCCTGAATTTTTAGCTAAGAATGAATTAAAGAAAAAAGGATATAAGGATGATATATTAGCACTTGTAACATCTCATATAGAAATTGATGATGAGTATATTCAAATGGCTAAAAAAGAGTACAATAAATTATATGCTGAAATAAAAAAGGAAACAGATAGAGAACAAAAAGAGGTACTAAATGCTGGAGGTCTTTGTATAATAGGGACAGAAAGACATGAATCAAGAAGAATAGATAATCAGCTTCGTGGTCGTGCTGGACGTCAAGGAGATCCTGGAGTATCAAGATTCTATATAACACTTGAAGATGACCTTATGAGATTGTTTGGTAGTGAAAAAATTATGGGAGTTGTAGACAAATTAGGAATGGACGAAGATACACCTATAGAGCATAAGATACTTTCAAAATCCATAGAAGGAGCTCAAAAGAAGGTAGAGGGCAAGAACTTCTCTATAAGAAAACATGTTCTTCAATATGATGATGTTATGAACAAGCAAAGAGAAATAATATACAAGGAAAGAAGAAGTGTTCTTGAGGGTGAGAATATAAAAGAAAATATAACTAATATGATAAAAAATACTATAGACAGTTCAGTTATGATATATACAGCAGATACTGATTATCCTGAAGAGTGGGATTTAGAAGGATTAACGGATCATTTATATAATATATTTTTACCAAAGGGAAGTATAGAATTTAATAATATAGAAGAGCTTGATAGAGATAAGATAAAGACAGATATAATGAACATAGCCATTGATTTATACAATCAGAAGGAAAAAGAAATAGCAGATGAAAGAATGAGAGAAATAGAGAGAGTTATCCTACTTCAAGTAGTAGATACGAAGTGGATGGATCATATAGATGCTATGGAACAATTACGTCAAGGTATAGGTCTTAGAGCAATAGGTCAAGAAGACCCTGTAAGAGCATATCAATTTGAAGGATTTGATATGTTTGAGGAAATGATAAAGTCTATACAAGAAGAAACTATCAAATACTTATATAACTTTACAGTAGAAGAAAAAATAGAAAGAAAACAAGTTGTTGATATAGACAACTTATCTACTGCATCAGATGAGCCTGGTAATAAGACTGTTGTAAAGAAAGACGAGATAGGAAGAAATCAAGTTTGTCCTTGTGGTAGTGGTAAGAAGTATAAAAAATGCTGTGGAAGAAATGTATAGGAGTGATTATAAGTGCTTAATATACAAGAATATAATCAAAGAATAGATGAGATGAAAAATTCAATAGAAGAATTGAGGGCTTCTCTTTGACATATCAAAAATAGAATATAAGATACAAGAACAAGAAAAGAAAATGTCCGAGCAAAATTTCTGGGATAATAATGAAAAAGCTCAAAAATTACTTCAAGAAAACAAGCTGCTAAAAGAGAATATAGAAGAATTTAGAAATCTTGAAAACTCTTTAGAAGATATAAATGTATTAATAGAGATTTCTCTTGAAGAAGATGATTTATCTCTTGAAAAAGAGGTAAATAAATCTATAGAAGATTTAGTCTTGGATATAGATAAAATGAAAATAAAAACTCTTTTAAATGCAGAATACGATAAAAACAATGCCATAATGTCTATACATGCAGGAACAGGTGGACTTGATGCTCAGGATTGGGCAAAAATTCTACTTAGAATGTATACAAGATGGGCAGATAGTAAGGAATATAAAGTTTCTTTACTAGATATAATATCAGACCCTGAAGCTGGAATAAAAAGTGCTACATTATCAGTAGAAGGAATTAATTCATATGGTTATCTAAAAGGAGAAAAGGGAGTTCATAGATTGGTCAGAATTTCTCCCTTTGATACATCGGGAAAGAGACATACATCATTTGCATCTGTAGATGTAATACCAGAGCTTGATGATGATACAAGTGTAGATATAAATCCTAGTGATTTAAAAATAGACACCTATAAGGCATCAGGAGCTGGGGGACAGCATGTAAATAAAACAGAATCAGCTGTTAGAATAACTCATATACCAACAGGGGTTGTGGTTCAATGTCAGAATCAAAGATCACAGCATTTAAATAAAGATAAAGCTATGAAGATGTTAATGGCAAAGCTTATAGAGCTTAAAGAACTTGAACAAAAAGAAAAAATAGAAGATATACAAGGTGAGTATTCACAAATAGCATGGGGAAGTCAGATAAGATCATATGTATTTCAACCATATAAGTTAGTTAAAGATCATAGAACTAATCTAGATATTGGAAATGTTCAAAGTGTAATGGATGGGAATTTAGACCCATTTATGAATGAATATCTAAAATATACTAAAAAATAGGGAAGAGACTAAGTCTCTTCCCTATTTATGTGCTACATCATAATATCAACCAACATACCTTTTATTCCATCAAGTTTTTTTATTACAGAAAGTCTATCAACTTCTTGCCCTATAAATTCTTTAGTTAATGAACTAAGCTCTCTATCTACATTTTTTACAATTCCATAAACTCTATGACGGCCTCTTCGATCTAGAAAGTTTTGTTGAGAGAAGGAATGAGAATTATTAACTGCCACATTTAGGAATTCTTTTACTAATTTTTTATATTCAATCAAATCCTTAAGATATAGCTTTTCACCTATCTTATCAGATTGCTCACTTATTTTGTCATAAAGCTCTGTAAGATGCTCTTTTACTTTATCAGATTTTATATTTTCAAACTTAGCTTTAAATTCGGCTCTTTTGATTTCTTTTGACTTATTAACTTTATTAACATTAGATATCTGATTTATATTATTAACCTGATTAACCCTATTCAAAATCCTATCTCCTCTCTTTTACGGACTATATTTATATTATCGGCAAAATAAATACAAATTTTATATGTTATTTAATATATTTTAAATATAACCTATGTGAGTCTTTAAATCAAATTAATAGCCTAAACTTATAATTAATTCATGTCGATAATTAATTATAACTAATTAAAAAAGGGTGAGAACATGATAAATAAAGTTTCAGCAGAAGCTGCATATAGTGCTGTAAGTGATGCCTATAATAATTTGAATACAACTTCAAAGGTTAGAGGTAGGGTTGTTGAAATTAAAGAAGATAACGTAACTATAGATACGGGTGATAAGAAGCTACTTAATTTAAAGCTTAAAGATAAGATAGATGCAAAAGAGGGAGATACAGTAGTAATAGATAAAAAAAATATAATAAAGTCTAAGAAAATAGACGATATTAGATATAAAAAAACTACTGAGAATGAGAAAATAGAATACTCAGACATACTAAAAAAACTAGATATAGATGTAAGTGATGAAAATTTAGAAGCAGTTAAGACTCTAAAAAACAATGATATAAGTATAACTAAAGAAAATATCATGTCCTTTGTATATAGTAAAAAATCACTGGATGACATTATAGTAAATTTAGATTATGATAGTGCTGTTAAGATAATGGATAAGGGCATTGATATTGAGAAGGATTCACTTCAAAAGATATCAGATACTATACAGGAGGTTAAGAATGAGAAGGATAATTTTTCATTTTTAAAATTATTTAAGCATAAAAAAGAGCTTACAACGGATGAAGCTGAGAAAATAACTGAGAAATTGTATGGAAGTAAGATGGGTAAGGATATAACTGATATAGTAAAAACTCTACACAAAAAAGGTGTCAATATAACTAAAAAAAATATAGAAAGAGTAAACGATATATTCTATAAATTAGATAAATTACAAGATGTAGAAGAAGATACCTTTATAGACACACTTAAAAATAGTATAACTCCTACAATAGATAACTTGTACAACATAAAGAACTTTGTAAAAAAAGGAGCAATAAAGGTTGCTGATAAGATAAATTCTATATCTACTAAAGCTTATGAATCTTTTTTACCTAAGGTAAATAATATTACACAAAAGCAGCTTGATTTATTAAAGGATGATATAAAAGAAAGTCTAGATAGAATGCAAATAAGTGTTACAGATGATAATATAAAGCTTTCTCAGAAAATGATACGAAATGAGTTAGATTTTACAAAAGAAAATATTCAAAGTATAAAGGAAATGAAAGAATCACTAGATTATGTAATTAAGAATTTAAACAAAGAAAATCTAGCATCTATGATAAAAGAAAACATAGATATAGAAACTATGGATATAAGAGATATAGCTAATGAATTGAAAAATATAGATAATATTAGCATAGTATCTAGCACGTATGAAAAAGAAGTGGATAATATAATAGAAAAATTACAGAATTTAAAAGAATTAGATGAAACTGATTTAGTGAAGCTTATAAAAAAGGACGTAGATTTTAATTTAAATAAATTAGACAAGGTTGTATCAAATTCTAATAATGATAAAATTAAAGACATTGATAATTTAACTTATAATTTAGAGAATATAGATAACAAGGAAGCTGATACGCTTATAAAAAATAAAGATTCTGCCATAGAAGAAACTATTAATATAGATAAAGAAATTAATGTAGATAAAGAAATTAGTGTAGATAAAGAGATTAATGTAGATAAAGAAATTAGTGTAGATAAAGAGATTAATGTAGATAAAGAAATTAATGTAGATAAAGAAATTAATGTAGATAAAGAAATTAATGTAGATAAAGAGATTAATGTAGATAAAGAAATTAATGTAGATAAAGAAATTGATGTAGATAAAGAAATTGATGTAGATAAAGAAATTGATGTAGATAAAGAAATTAATGTAGATAAAGAGATTAATGTAAATAAAGAGATTAATGTAGATAAGGAGATTAGTATAAATAAAGATATAGATTTTGTTGTAGAAGAAGCTAATGTTGAAAATAATATAGAGTTAACAGCAAAATCTATAAATAAAATAACTAATATATTCAAGGATGTAAAGAATTTGGGATTTAATAATATATCTTTTAACTTAAGGAATTCAATACCTATGACATTAAACAATATATATGTATCCCATAAAGTTCTTAGTGGGGAAAAAATGGAAAATATTGATTATAGAAAATTAGAAATTCCTACAAAGCTTCAACAAAACAGTGAAAATATAGTTGAAAAACATGTGAAGGACAATATCAATTTATTTAAGACACAAGATAATGATAATAAGGTTATGAATTTAAATAAGGCATTTGAAGTAGCTAAGTCTTTAATTCAAAATAAAATGAATTTAAGTAGAACTAATATCCAAAAGGTATATAGTGCATATAATCAATATGAATATATAAAAGATAATTTAACAAGTAATATGATTAAAGAAAGTATAAAGCAGAATAATCCTATAGAAAATATGAGCCTAAAAGAAGTTGATAATTATATAAGAGAATTTACTAATACGGATAGAGTAAATATTAAAATAGATAAGTATATTAAAAAGCTAACTGATAATATAAAAAACATAAATAAAGAAAAAAATAATTGTATAGCTTTTAATATAAAGAACAATAAAGATATGACCTTAAAAGAATTTCAAAGTACATCTGACTTTTTTAAAAATAAAAATCAGCTAGGCCATAAAATATCAAGCCTTATAAATGCAATAAAAAAGAATGGTAAGCTTGAGAAAAAAGAAGAGGGTAAATTGAAAAAGTATACAAGTCAAATAGAGAATACAGTCAAAAAATATTCTGATAAAATAAAAAAAGGAGATTTTAAGCCTCGCAAGGCTTATGAAGATATAAATGAGGATATAAAAAATATTAGAGAAAATATAGATTTAACCAAAGAACACAACAAGGATATTGATGAAAGACATAAGGAAGCAAAGGAATCACTTGATAGAAGCTATATATCAAATAAGGATGAAAAGTTTATTCAGTATCCGATTATGATAAATGAACACTTCTCGAATTTAAATATGTACTATAAAAATAGAAAAAATTCATCTAAAAATATAGATAAGGATGATATGGATGTAGTTCTTAGTCTTGATACTAAGAATTTAGGTAATATAAATATTCACTTAGGAGTAAATAAGTCTAAGGTTAAAGTGAAGATTGGATTAGACGATAAAAATAATATAAATTATATAAAAGATAATAAAGATATATTAAATAGTTTTTTAGAAGATATAGGGTATAATCTAGAAAACATAGAGTTTGATTTTGATAAAGAAAATATAATGGATATAAAAAATGAACAAGAAATAGAAAGTGATATTAAGGGATTTTTAGATGTGAAAATTTAGAGGTGATACTATGGATGAACAAAAACTAAAAAGTGATAATGATTTAAATGAAGATATTCCTGAAGAATTAATAGATATTGTGTCTAAAGTCCTACTTTTTGTTGAAAATATAGACGAAAGAAGGAGTAAAAAAGGTTAAAGTTTTTGTTAATATAGGACGATAAAATATATGGAATTAAAAATAAGGGGAGGAATTAATAAAATGAGAATTAATCATAATGTACCTGCTATGAATGCACATAGATTACTTAATGTTAATAATGCTTTTGCAACAAAATCACTTGAAAAATTATCTTCAGGTAAGAGAATAAATAGAGCTGGAGATGACGCAGCTGGAATGGCTATAACAGAGAAGATGAGAGCTCAAATAAATGGACTTAAAATGGCTTCAAGAAACTCTCTTGATGGAGTATCTTTAGTTCAAACAGCAGAAGGAGCTATGGGAGAGATTCACTCTATGCTTCAAAGAATGAGAGAACTTTCTGTTCAAGCTGCTAATGGTACAGCAGCAGATTCTGATAGACAAGCTATACAAGATGAGATAAACCAATTGACATCAGAGGTTAATAGAATAGCAAATGGAACAGAATACAATACAAGAAATATATTAAAGGGAAATGAGGGACCAGACAGTAATACTTCAGTTCATAGAATGTCTACAGGAAAGCCAGCTCAAGCTAGAGGATCTGTAGATATAAATTCACTTGCACCAGGAAGTTTTGATCTTAAAAGTGAGCAGTTATCTATATGGATAGATGGAGAGGAAAAGGTAGTTAATTTAACTCAAACTAATGGATCTACTACAGTAAAAGATTTTATGGAGCTTGTAAACGATGCTTTAGGAGATTCAGCAAAAGCTGTAATAGATAAAAATGGAAGTATAGAAATAACAACTTCTTCGATAGGTGGATTAAGCAATATAGAAGTTAAAGGTAGTACTGCAGTAATTACTAATGTATTTGGAGCATCTCCTACAGCAGCGGAAAAAACAGCAGATGCTGATTTGAGTGGTTCAGTTGGATTTGATAATGCTACAAAAATTAAATTAAACGGAGTAGATGTACCGCTAATAAATATAAAGGGTCTAGGTGCTGGATATGATGCTAAAACTAACATTGATACAGTTGTAGCTAAATTACAACAAGACATAGATACAACTTCACTAAATGGGAAGTATAAGGTATCTAAATCAGGAGATAAGTTGGTTATAACTTCTACTGAAAAAGGACATTTAGAAAAAGTAGATTTAACAGGTTCAGATACAGCAACAGGTGCAACTTTGCTAGGTTTTACTACTTTAACAAAGGTAGATGGTACAGGATTCAATTCCAAGGCTACGGGAGTAGCAGAAAATGCAACTAATATAGCAACGGGAAGTTTTTACTTTGATGGAGTTCCTGAGATTGGATCGGTTATCAAAATAGGAAATGAAACAATAGAGTTCTTTGATAGTAGTGTATCTCCATATGTAGGTTCAAATAGACCTATTGATATTGCTGGTAAAACTACACCTGAAGCTGTTGTAGATGAAATAGTTAATAAGTTTGCAACAGGAATAGATAGAGTGACTTTAAGTGAGGATACTAACTTTGACTCTGGAGCAGGAACTTCTAATAATGCTAGATTGATTATAGAATTCAATAAACCTGGGTTTGATGGGAATTTAGTATATCTTGAGGGAACTCCTAAAGATTTTACTACTAATCTTCAAGTAGGAGCAAATACTGGACAAGAGTTTCGCCTTCAAATAGGAAATATAAGAGCTAAGGAATTAAAGATAAGTGCAGATAATCCAACGAGAAATCCTGGGGTTAAAGGTGCTTCTTATGTAAAGACAGGTGCAACTGTTACAGATGGTATTTCTTCTAGTATGGTTGAGTATGCAATAGATGTGAGTTCAGAAGACAAGGCTTCTGCTGCTATTAAGGTATTTGATAATGCTATAGTTCAAATAGCATCTGAAAGATCAAAGCTTGGTGCTACTCAAAATAGACTTGAGCATACTATTGCAAATCTTGATAATACTAATGAGAATTTAACAGCTGCTATGTCTCGTATAGAGGATACTGATATGGCACTTGAAATGGCTAATTTCCAAAAACTAAATGTACTTCAACAAGCTGGAGTATCAATGCTTGCTCAAGCTAATCAACAACCACAATCAATTCTTAAATTACTAGGTTAAGATTGGAGGTAATTAGATGATAGAGAAAGAATATTTAGCCTCAAGAGTTGCAGCGGCTAATGAAGCGCAGCTTGTAGCCATAGTTTATGAAGGGCTAATTGACACATTAAATGAATGTATTTCTAATATAGACAAAAAAGAAAGTATAGATGATTTAATTGATAAGTGTAGGGACATATTAGCAGAGCTTATATCTACTTTAAAAGGAGATTCTGAAGTGCCCAATAGATATAGAAGTTTATATTTATATATTAATAACATTATAACTGAAGGCTATATTATGAAAGATAAATCTAAGTTTGAAGAAGCTATAAAGGTGATAACACCTTTATATGAAGGCTGGAATGAGCTTGGACAAAAGATGTATATAGATAATATACAGAAGAACAAAGCACCAAAGCTGGTTGCTGGAATGACATATAGTAAGGGTTATGTTAATGAAAGTGTAATGAATAATCAAGATAGATGGGAAAAAGGATAGTAAAAAGTCTCGCATTATTTATAATGCGAGACTTTTTATTATGTAATGTAAGGAGAATAAGTTAGATAAAAATTGAAAAAAATACCAAAAAAGTATCGTATTGAATTAAACTAGTTTTTGAATATATAGTTTTTTTGATATAATAATTTTGTAAGTCTTATTATAGGGAGAGGTTAATATGAATATAGAAAATATACTTCAAGAAGAATTGAATTTAAAATCTTCTCAGGTAATAAATACTATAAAATTAATAGATGATGGAAATACTATACCATTTATTGCTAGATATAGAAAAGAGATGACTGGAAATTTAAGTGATGTTGTTTTAAGGGAGTTTCATGATAGGTTAAATTATCTTAGAAATTTGAAAAATAGAAAAGAAGATGTTATTAGAATAATACAAGATGGTGGAAACTTAACTGAAAAGATAAAGCTTGATATACAAAAGGCTAAAACATTACAAGAGGTTGAGGATATTTACGCTCCATTTAAGCCTAAAAAAAGAACTAGGGCTACTATTGCTAAAGAAAAGGGATTAGAAAAATTAGCTATTTCTATAATAAATTACGATATAGATGATATACATAATGAAGCTAAGAAATATATAAATAAAGAAAAAGAGGTTGAAAATGAAGAACAAGCTATAAAAGGAGCTCTTGATATAATAGCTGAAACTATATCTGAAGATGCTTATCTTAGAAAGAATATAAGAAGAATAGCTTTAAATGATGGAGTAATTTTATGTAAAGGAAGTACAGATGAAAAATCTGTATATGAAATGTATTACTCTTACTCCGAAAAGGTTAAGACTATGGCTCCTCATAGGATTTTGGCTGTAAATAGAGGTGAGAAAGAAAAATTCTTGAAGGTCAAATTAGAGCTTAATGATGATTTAATTATAGATAAGATAAGAAATTCTTATGTAAAGAATAAATCAAATGAATTGTCAGGTTATATTGAGCAAGCTATAAATGATTCTTATAAAAGACTTATATTTCCTTCAATAGAAAGAGAAATAAGAAACAATTTAACTGAAAAAGCACAAGAAAGAGCTATAAAGGTATTTGGAGAAAACATAAAAAAATTGTTACTTCAACCTCCTGTTAAAGGGAATGTAGTTATAGGATTTGATCCAGCCTATAGAACAGGATGTAAGATAGCTGTAGTTGATGAAAATTCAAAACTACTAGATACAACTACAATTTATCCTACAAAGCCTCAAAATGATGAAGAGGGATCTAAAAAGGTTTTAATAGATCTTATAAATAAGTACAATGTAAATATAATAGCAATAGGAAATGGTACTGCATCAAGAGAATCAGAGATGTTTGTGGCTAATTTAATAAAAGAAATAGATAAAGATGTAAAATATATAATAGTAAGTGAAGCAGGTGCATCTATTTATTCGGCATCATCATTAGCTACAGAGGAACACCCAGATATTAATGTATCTTTAAGAGGTGCAATATCTATAGCCAGAAGACTTCAAAATCCTCTTGCAGAGCTTGTAAAAATAGATCCTCAGCATATTGGGGTTGGACAGTATCAACATGATATGAACCAAAAGAGACTAGGACAAGTTCTAGATGGAATAGTTGAAGATAGTGTAAATTCTGTAGGAGTTGATTTAAATAGTGCATCTTATTCTCTTCTTGAGCGTGTAGCTGGAATAAGTAAATCGGTTGCTAAAAATATAGTACTATATAGAGAGGAGGTTGGGGAAATTAAATCTAGAAAAGAACTTAAGAAAGTGAAAAGATTAGGACCATCAGCTTTTGTTCAGTGTGCAGGATTTTTGAGAATAGATGATTCAGAAAATATGTTAGATAATACAGGAGTTCATCCTGAGAGCTATGATTCATGTGAAAAGTTAATAGAAAGATTAGGATATACACTTGATGATATAAAAAATAAAAAAATAGAAGAAATAGATAATAGAATCAAAGATTTGGGAATAGAAAATTTAAGCTCGGAATTAAATATAGGGGTTTTAACTCTAAAAGATATAATAGATGAAATTAAAAAACCAGGAAGAGATCCTAGAGATGAGAGTATAAAACCTGTATTTAGAAGTGATGTTTTAAAAATAGAAGATATTAAAGAAGGTATGATACTTAAGGGGACTGTTAGAAATGTAGTCGATTTTGGAGCTTTTGTAGATATTGGAATTAAGAATGATGGATTAGTTCACAAATCACAAATGAGCGATAGATTTGTTAAAAATCCAATGCAAATTGTATCTATAGGAGATATAGTAGATGTTAAAGTTATACAAATAGACCTACAAAAGCATAAAGTATCACTTTCTATGAAGGGGATTTAAATTATATGAGTATATGTAAATCATTAAGTGTGGTGAGTAAGCTAAATAGCAATATGATACTTAGTACAAAGCTTTATAGAGACTATACGATATTATACAAATATATTAGATTTATTTTACATAAAAAAAATAGAGTAATTATAATGGTTGATAAGGTATATGAAAAAGGTTTTATGGACGAAAAAAAATTAAAGCAGTATGGTTTGTATGATTATATAAAATCTAATAAAATTATAGTGAAAAATTGTGCTGAATTTATAGAAAATATGGACTTATTTGGTGAGTTAAAGCAAAATAGTATAAATTTAGGTTACGAGAATACTTATACAATAGGACTTTGTTCTAGACAGATGAATATAAAGATAGAATTTATAAAAAAATCTATTGAAAATGGATATAGATACTGTTGTTATTATAATGTACTTGAGCTACAAATAGAAGACTTACTAGAAATATCTACTTATTATGAAGGTATATTGTTTGAAGATGATAAATCTGTTGAAATATACAATAATAAAAAATTCGAAGAACTTAAATTGATACTTGAGAGTATACAATCATCAGTATTAGCAAAGAAAAATACATACGATAATGTAAAGGATCTTGAGAAACTTAATTTATTTTTAGGTAGTGTAAATAAGATAGATAGCTTAGATGATTTTTTAAAAAAATTCTTAGAGCTTGTAAGCGGTATAACTTCTTGTGAAAAAAGTGGCATATTGACTAAATCTGAGTCCGAAGATTTTCAAGTATATTATGGAATAGGAGAAACATGTGAATGCATTAAATCTTATGTAGATATAGAATATAATGAAAATGAATTAATAAGAACTATTGAGAGAAACAATAAGGTTATAGTATTTTTGAATATAAATGAATTCACTGTTATTTATTTGTGTTTTGATAAGGATAAAAAACAGTATATAAATAAAGATGTACTTGAAATATACTCTTCTTCTGCTAAAAATGTAATGAATTCATTTTTAGAAAAAATAAAAAATGATAGAATAATAAGCCAGAATGAAAAGTTAAAGGCATTGGGTGAAATATCTAATGGGGTAGCACATGATTTTAATAATATATTGGCTACCATATCAGGATATGTTGAGTTATCTCTTGTTAAAAGACAAGATGATAATGTTAGAGAATATTTGGAAATTATAAAGAGAGCTTCTCTTGATGGAGCTGAGATGTTAAGAAGAATTCAAGAATTTACTAAAAATATAAGAGAAGAAGAAAATTCCTTTTTTAGATTTGAAAGAATTATGAAGATAGTTATGAATATGATAAATCCTAGAATTAATGATACGGCTATGCTTGGAATAGAGATAAATATAAATGAGGATTTAAATGCAAAAGGGAATGTTAAGGGAAGAGAATGTGAAATAAGAGAAGTGATGATAAATATATTAAATAATGCTATAGATGCTATGCCAAGTGGAGGAAACATAAATATAAAGACATACAATTTAGATAATAATATTTACATAGAAATAGAAGATTCAGGTGAGGGAATACCTAAAAATATTTTAACAAGAATATTTGACCCGTTTTTTTCTACTAAAGGTGTAAATGGAAATGGAATAGGGTTATCAGTATCATATAAAATAATAAAGGATCACGGAGGAAGTATAAAGGTTCAAACTAAAGAAGGCGTGGGAACAAAATTTATAATTTATCTTCCTATGCATTTAGAAGAAGTTATTAGTGTAAACACTGATAATGAAAAGAACGATGAAAAATATTATAAGATATTAGTTGTAGATGATAAAATACAAGTTGCAATGGCAACTGGAGAAATCATAAAAAGTATAGGAAAAGAAGTTGATATATGCTATAGTGGCAAAGAAGCATTACAAAAACTAGAGGATCAAAAATATGATTTAGTAATAAGTGATTTAGCAATGCCAAACTTAAATGGAATAGAGCTTGCAAAAAAAATAAAAAGTAAATATAAGGATATAAAATTTGTTTTAATGACAGGCTGGTTAGGTGATATAGATAATTATAATGATATGATGATTGACTATATATTAGAAAAGCCATTTGGTATAGAGGAAATAAAAAAAATATTACAAATACTCAATTAGGAGGAGTATTATGTTTCAGTGGGGAAATATAGGGGTCATAGGTTCATCTAAGTTATTTGCAGTTGATTTGATGAAAGAGACTATAGATGAAGCATTAGATAACAATAGTAAATGTATATTCTTAGGATATAAAACAGTACTTGAATCTATAGGCAGTTATAGTGATGATGATGTGATTGTTATAGAAAAAGATGAATTTGAAGTAGAAGAATATACAAGAGATAAGAAGTATTTGAATATGAGTATAGTTATAACTTCTGATTGGATAGATAAATATAAATATTATATTTCAGAGAATATAAATAAATATATGAATATTATAACAGATAAAAATTATAAGATATTAGCATTTTTTAACATAATGGATTTTGAACTCGACCTTATAGATAAATTTTTATCTATATATAATAAATTAATATTTGAAGGCGAAAATAAAAGACAGATGATAGATATTAAAGAACTAAGCAATATAAAATTTTTATTAAAATCTATAAAAAAATCTAAAATAGATAATCTGAATCTTCAAAAAAATAAAAGAAATCTAGAAATTTTAAATAATTCTATAATAAATTTTAGTTTTGAGAGTAATCTTGAGAAATTAATAAATAGTTCTATAGAAACTGTACTTGAAATAACAGAAGCGGATTATGGTTCTATAACAGTTTTATTTAGTAATAATAAAAAAATAGAAAAAGAATACTCTTATTCTAATATAGATATGACTTATAGCTATAGAATACACTGTAATGGAGAAATAGTTGGAATATTGACTCTTGGATATCGAGAAAATTATAATAAAGAAAGAGCAGATGAATATATAATAGATGTTATATGTAAGAGTTTAGGAGATATAATATACGCTATAAAGGAAAAAGAAGAAGGGAAGCTTCTTAAAAAGACAGATAAAAATATAAGATATACTGGAGAACTTGCTGGAGGAATAGTACATGATCTTAACAATATATTTTCTATAATAAAGGGATATACTCAGTTGCTTAGTATAAATAAACAGGCATATAGCATAAAAGAGTATATAAAAATAATTGAGGATGGAGCTAATGAGGCTATATATAAGGTTAAAACCTTGCAGGATTTCTCTAGGAATATAAAAGAAGATAAGAAATATGTATTAATAAATGATATAATTAAAAAAGCTATAGAGACTACGAGACCTAAATGGGAAAATATGGCTTATATAAAAGGCAGCAATATAGACATAGTATCCAATCTAAATAGTAAAAAAACTATATTCGCACAAGAATCTGATATACGAGAAGCAATTGTAAATATGATATTAAATTCGGTAGATTCTATGGTAAAAGGTGGAAATATATATATAAATACTTATGATATAAAGAATGAAGTATTAATTGAAATAATAGACGAAGGAAAAGGAATGGACAAAGAGATATTGGATAAAATATTTGAACCATTTTTTACGACAAAACAAAAAAGTACAGGACTTGGTCTTAGTGTAGTTAAGAAAAATCTAGAGGTAAACAGAGGAAAAATAGAAGCTACTTCTATTAAAGGTCATATGTCTAAGTTTGAAATAAGACTGCCTATAAGAGAGGAGAATGCAGAGTGTTATGTATAAAAAATGCTAAAATAAATACAGTAACTAATGGAATTGTAAAAGGAGATATACTAATAGAAAATGGTAAAATAAAAGAAATCGGAAAAGATATAGTAGTGCCTCTTGATGTGAAAGTTGTAGATGCACAAGAAAATTATGTGTTTCCAGGTTTTATAGACCCTCATACTCATGTTGGAATGTGGGAAGATGGAATGGGGTATGAAGGTGCTGATGGAAATGAAGAAACAGATCCTATAACACCTCATTTAAGTGCTATTGATGCTATTAATGCAATGGATAGAAATTTTAAAGAAGCATATGAGGGTGGAATAACTACTGTAGCAAGTGGTCCTGGAAGTGCCAATGTAATGGGAGGACAGTTTGTAGCTTTAAAAACATATGGAGACAGAATAGATGATATGGTTTTAAAGACGATAGGAATGAAAATAGCCTTTGGAGAAAATCCTAAATCAGCATATGGAAAAGAAGACAAAACTCCACAAACAAGAATGGCAACAGCAGCTCTACTTAGAGAAACATTAAAAAGAGCAAAGTTTTATCTTGAAGACATGATAGATTATCAAGAAGATGAGGATTGTGATAGACCCGAATATGATATTAAGTTAGAAGCGTTAATTCCTGTTCTGAAGAAAGAAATACCACTTAAAGCTCATGCACATAGAGCTGATGATATATTTACAGCTATTAGAATAGCAAGAGAATTCAATCTAGATCTTACGATTGATCATTGTACTGAAGGTCACTTAATAACAAAACATTTAACTAAAGAAAACTATCCAGTTCTTGTAGGTCCATCTTTATCAGAAAGATGCAAGATAGAGCTTAGAAATTTAACGTTTGAAACACCAGGAATTTTATCA
This sequence comes from Tepidibacter sp., assembly GCF_025210165.1. GTDB lineage: Bacteria > Bacillota > Clostridia > Peptostreptococcales > Peptostreptococcaceae > Tepidibacter_A. The sequence continues at coordinate 15,486 of NZ_JAOASI010000048.1, read as the reverse complement.
AATGCAGGACTTAATGTTTGTTTAATGACGGATCATCCTGTTGTTCCGATTCAATATCTACCTCTTTGTGCATCTCTTGCAGTAAAAGCTGGAATGGATAAGGATAAGGCTATAGAAGCTATAACTATAAATCCTGCTAAGGTTTTAGGACTTGACGATAAAATCGGATCTATAGAAGTTGGAAAAGATGCAGATATAGTTATATGGAATAATCATCCACTTGATATTCAAAGTAAAGTTATATGTACTATAATAGATGGTGAGATAGTTTACTTTGACAAATTATCAGAAAAGTATTAATATAATATTATACAATTAAAAAGTATGAAGATAATCTTCAGGGCAGGGTGAAATTCCCGACCGGCGGTAAAGCCCGCGAGCCATTTGATGGCAGACTTGGTTAGATTCCAAGGCCGACAGTAGAGTCTGGATAAAAGAAGATTGATATATATTATATGTATTTATATATCTTGATTATAAAGCCTGTAGAATATCTTCAGGCTTTAATTATTTGGGAGGTATAGTATGTATAATCAAGTTACTACAAAAAAGAGTCTTTTTACTACATCTGTTTTAGCAAAAATATCTATTTTATCTGTTATTTCATATTTAATAATGTTTGTTGAATTTCCAGTAGTATTTGCACCAGGATTTTTGAAATTAGATTTTTCTGATATACCAGCTATAATAGGAGGATTCGCTCTAGGGCCAGTGGCTGGAGTGTTTATAGAACTTATAAAAAATATATTACACTTTGTAACAAAGACTTCTACGAATGGTGTTGGAGAAATAGCTAATTTTTTAATAGGGGGAGCTTTCGTATTTATATCCTCTGGAATATACCATCTTAAAAAGAGTAAGAAAAATGCTATAATTGGATGTTTAATAGGAACAATAGGTATGAGTATAATTGGAGCTTTGGCTAATCAGTATATACTTATTCCGTTTTATGCAAATTTGTTTCCAATAGATGCAATAATTCAAATGGGAACTGTTGTAAACAAGAATATAGTAGATGTTAAGACTTTGATATTATATGGAGTTGTACCGTTTAATATATTCAAAGGGATTGTAATGTCTGTTATTACAGCTATATTGTACAAGAAGGTTTCTTGCATAATAAAGTAAATTTAATAAAAGGATAATAAAAGCCGTGAATAATATTCATGGCTTCTGTTTTTTGTATTATTATAATTTTTCGTGTTTTTTGATATAATAAGGTGCATAGTAATTATTTGGTCAAAACTAAGGTTGGATAGGAGCAAAAACATGGAAACTATATATTTAAAGAATGAACAAGAAACTAGTGAAATTGGATATAGATTGGGACAACTTTTAAATAAAGGCGATGTAGTTTGCCTAATAGGAGATTTAGGTGCTGGAAAAACTACTATAACAAAGAGTATAGCAAAGGCGCTTGAAGTAGATGATTATATTACAAGCCCTACCTTTACTATAGTGAATGAATATGATGGAAGATATTCTCTTTATCACTTTGATGTATATAGAATATCATCTAGTGAAGACATGTATGAGATAGGATTTGAAGAGTATGTATACGGTGAAGGTATATGTATTATAGAGTGGGCTAATTTAATAGAAGATATACTTCCAGATGAATACATAAATATAGAACTTAATTACAAAGATGATGGTAGAGAAATGATACTTACTGCTTATGGTAAACATTACGAGAACATAGTAAAGGAGATAATTAAATAATGAAGGTACTTGGAATTGATACATCTTCAAAGGCTGCATCAGTTGCTATTATGGAAGATGATAAGCTTATATCAGAATACACTATAAATAACAACAAAACACATTCACAAAAACTCATGCCTATAATTGAGAATATGTTTAAATTAAATGAAATGAGTGCTGATGATATAGATTTGATATCTGTATGTGTAGGTCCAGGGTCATTCACAGGACTTAGAATTGGGGTTGCTACTTCTAAGGCTATAGCTCATGTAAGAAATATACCTATAACTATAGTAAATTCACTTGAAGCACTTGCCTTTAATATGAGTATGACAAATAAAACAATATGCCCTATGATAGATGCACAAAAAAATCAGGTTTATACTTGCAAATATTCTTGGGATAAAGAATTTTTATTAAAAATAGAGGATATAGACGTAAAAAAAGTAGATGATTTAGCTCAGGAGCTTAAATCTTCATTAGAAGAATTTATATTAATTGGAGAAGGTGTAGACTTACATAAAGAAGTTTTTGAAAATATAGATAATGTATATATAGCTCCTAATGCTCATAAATCATCAAGAGCATCTAGCGTATGTGAAATAGGTATTGATAAATTCAAAAAAGGTGATACAAAAACTCATTACGAAGTAGTACCTTATTATATAAGAAAATCTCAGGCAGAGGTTCAATATGAAGAAAAGATGAAGAGGTTAAAGGAAGATGGAAAATAATATAGTTATAAGAGATTTAGAAGAAAAAGATATAGATGATTTAGTTGAAATAGAAGAACTTTGCTTTAAGTCTCCGTGGACAAAGAACTCCTTACAAAAAGAACTTAAAAATAAACTTGCTAGATATAAGGTAATAGAAAAAAATTCAAGAATAGTAGCATATGCAGGAATATGGTTAATAGTAGATGAAGGCCATATAACAAATGTTGCTGTCCATCCTGATCATAGAGGTCTAGGATATGGTAATAAAATAGTAGAAGCTTTAATACATGAATGCAGAGAAAACAACGTAGTATCTATGACTCTTGAGGTTAGAAAATCAAATGATACGGCTATTGGTTTATATAAAAAATACGGTTTTAAATTATCTGGAATAAGACCTGGATATTACACTGATACTCAGGAGGATGCACTTATTATGTGGAAAGATATAGAAAAAGGAGAGTAAATATGAAGGATATAATAACTTTAGCAATAGAAAGTAGTTGTGATGAAACTTCAGCTGCCATACTTAAAAATGGAAGAGAAGTTATATCTAATATAGTTGCAACTCAAATAGACCTTCACAAAAAATTTGGAGGAGTAGTTCCAGAAGTTGCTTCAAGAAAGCATGTAGAGAATATAGATGCTGTAATTCAAAGTGCTTTAGATGAAGCTAACATGACATTTAATGATATAGATATAATAGGAGTAACACATGGACCAGGACTTGTAGGAGCCTTACTTGTTGGACTATCTACAGCAAAGGCTCTGTCATTTGCACTTGACAAGCCTTTAGTTGGAGTTAATCATATAGAGGGACATATAAGTGCTAATTTTATACAGGATAAAGAATTAAAGCCTCCTTTTATATGCCTTATAGTATCTGGTGGACATACTCATCTTGCTGAGGTTAAAGACTATGGTAAATACGAGATACTTGGAAGAAGTAGAGATGATGCAGCAGGGGAGGCATTTGATAAGATAGCAAGAGCGATGAAGCTTGGATATCCAGGAGGGCCTATAATAGATAGATTATCTAAGGTAGGAAATAAAGATAGTATTAAATTCCCTAGAATATATTTAGAAGATGATAGCTATGATTTTAGCTTTAGTGGGCTTAAATCATCTGTTCTAAATTACCTAAATGCAAAAAAGATGAAAAATGAGGATATAATAGTTGAAGATGTTGCGGCATCATTCCAGCAAAGTGTTGTAGAAGTACTTACAAACAAAGCTATAAAAGCAGCAAAGGAAAAGGGGTATGACAAAATAGTTTTAGCTGGAGGAGTGGCAGCAAACTCTGGACTTAGAGAAATGCTAGTAAATGAATGTAAAAAACATAATATAGATGTTAAATATCCATCCCTAGATTTATGTACAGATAATGCTGCTATGATAGGATGTGCAGCTTATTATGACTATATAAATGGTAAAGTAGATGATCTTAGTTTAAATGCAGTTCCAAATCTAAAGCTTGGACAAAAATAGGGCTTATTAAATAAGCCCTTCCCATGATTCATATAAATTTTCTAATTCTGTTTCAAGTTCAGATTTTTTAGAAGTAACCTCTTTTGACTTTTCAGGGTTAGAATAAACATCTTCTTGGCACATAAGTTCATTTAGATTTTCTATTTCAGATTCAACTTCCATTATTTCTTTTTCTATATTTTGTCTTTGAACTCTTAATTTTTTTTCAGATTGTTTCTTTTCTCTTTCTTTTCTTTTTTCTTCTTTTATTTGAGTTTTAGTTTTTTCTTCAACTGTCTCGGTTGTAATATCATTTAATTGTTTTTTCTTTTCTATATAGTAATCATAATTACCTAGATACTCTTTTATTCCATCTGGTCCTAGAAGAATTATTTTATCTACAACAGTATTTAAGAAATATCTATCGTGTGAAATCACGAATAAAGTACCTTCATAATTAGATAAGGCTTCTTCTAACACTTCCTTAGAGTTTATATCTAAGTGATTTGTAGGCTCATCTAAAAGTAAAAAATTAGACTTTGAAAGCATAAGCTTTAAAAGGGCTACTCTAGCTCTTTCTCCTCCACTTAAGGTTGATATTTTTTTGAATACATCTTCATCTTCAAATAAAAATGCTGCAAGCATAGTTCTTAGGGTACTTTGCTGAAGTGATTTATTTTCATTCCAAATTTCATCAATTATAGTATTATCTAAATTAAGAGTCTTTTGCTCCTGATGAAAATAACCTATATTAACATTTTTACCTAATTTGAATTGTCCTTCTATTAGTTCTAAACTATTCATTAAAACCTTAAATAATGAAGATTTACCTATTCCATTAGGACCTATAAGGGCTACTTTTTCACCTTTATATATATTGAAATCAACATTTTTAAACAATATATTATCATCATATCCAACAGATAAAGTCTCAACACCTAATACATCATTACCACTAGATATACATGGCTCGAATCTAATACGAGCCTTTTTAGCAGCTGCATCAGGCTTTTTTAAAACATCTATTTTATCAAGAGCTTTTTCTCTACTTCTAGCTCTTTTAACTTGCTTTTCTCTTCCGAAGGATTTTAATTTTTCGATAACTTCTTCTTGCCTTTTGATCTCTCTTTGTTGATCTTCATATTTTTTTTGCTCTATTTCTTTTTCTATTTTTGATTTTTTTACAAACTCAGAATAATTACCATTATAAGCACTTAAAGTCTTGTTATGAAGCTCAAATATCCTATTCACAGTTTGATCTAAGAAGTATCTATCATGAGAAATTATAAGAACACTTCCTTTGTACTGCTTTAAGAAAAATTCAAGCCATTCTACAGCGTCTGTATCAAGATGATTTGTAGGCTCATCCAGTAAAAGGAGTGTAGGCTTTTTAAGTAAAAGCTTAGCTAGAAGAACTCTGGTTTTTTCTCCTCCTGACAATATATTAACGTTTTTGTCCAGATCATCATCAGAAAAACCAAGTCCCTTAAGAACTCCTTTTACCTCTGATTTGTAACCATAGCCATTTTTATCAGAGAACAATTCTAGCTTGCGAGAGTATTCATTCATCAATTTTTCAAGCTCTTTAGAATCTATTTTTTCACTTTGAATTGATATATTTGTTTCCATATCACGAAGTTCTTGCTCCATATCTATAAGATCATTAAAAACTGTTAAAACCTCATCTAATATATTATTTTTAGATTCAAAGTTCATATTTTGCTCTAAATAACCTATTTCAGTACCCCTTGATATGTATATATCACCATTATCATAAGAATATTCACCTGATATTATCTTAAATAAAGTAGTTTTACCAGTTCCATTAATGCCGACAACACCTACTTTATCTCCTTCATTTACTGTAAAGCTTATACTGTTTAATATAGAATCTACTCCAAAACTTTTATTTATATTATTACACGATAGAACAATCATAATTTGTAACCTCCTACTAATTTAAAACAAATCTAAGTAAAATTATAAAGTTTAAACAAGATATAATCAAGTTTTGTATAGTAGATTAATAAACATCGATAAAAATATGTATTAATCGACAACAAATGTGATATAATAGTAGGTATGGAAATTGACATACAAAAAAGAGTTTGTTATAATTATATCAAAAGAAATTATATGAAGTAGGTGAAGGAATGTCTAAACAAATTTCGATGGCTGTAATAAGAAGATTACCAAAATATTATAGATACTTAAGAGACTTATTAGATAGAGATATATATAGAATTTCATCTAAAGAATTAAGTGAAATAATTGGTTTTACAGCTTCTCAAATAAGACAAGATTTAAATAACTTTGGGGGATTTGGACAACAAGGATATGGATATAATGTTGAAGAACTATACAATGAAATTGGAAAAATATTAGGTATAGACAGAGGGTACAATACTATAATAGTTGGAGCTGGTAACTTAGGGCAAGCTATTGCTAACTATTCTGGATTCCAAAAATCTGGATTCAAAATAAAAGCTTTATTTGAAGCAAACCCTAGACTTATAGGGCTTAAGATAAGAGATTTAGAAATATTTGATATAGATGATATAGAAGAATATATAAAAAATAATGATATTAAAATAGCTGTAATATGTACACCAAAGGAGAGGGCTCAAGATATAGCTGATAGATTATTTGAATCGGGAATAAGTGGAATATGGAATTTTGCACCAGTGGATTTAGTTTCACCAGAGAATGTAGTAGTTGAAAATGTTCACTTAACTGAGAGTTTATTTACTTTATCGTATTTACTCAATGAAAAGAATAATTAGAAAAAATAAAGAAGCTATCAAATGATAGCTTCTTTATTTTTGAATTTATTTTTATTATTCAGGTTGAGGTGCATCTACTGGACATACTCCAGCACAAGCTCCACAGTCGATGCAAGTGTCAGCATCTACAACATATACACTATCTCCAGCTGATATACAGCTAACTGGACATTCAGGTTCACAAGCTCCACAGCTTATGCAAGCGTCATTAATTTTGTAAGCCATTTTAAATTCCTCCTCCAAAAAAGTTATAATTTTCTATTTGATTATAGCAGAAATATAGAAAAATAACAACTGCTAACGGTATTATTATACGCATAAAGTTTATTTGTAAACAAGTTTTTAATAGAAACTAAAATTTGACAAACTAATAACTTAAAAGTATAATTAAAGAATAATAGGTGATGGAGTTCACCTTAATTGCTTAAATGCTGATGACTCCTATAGATATTAATATCTATAGGAGTTTTTTTTGTGTATAAAAAATAGTAAAGGTAGGTAATAAAAATGGCAAGTAGTTTAGCTTTAATTGTAATATTAGGTCTTATAATGAATGAATTATTTGAAAAAATGAGGCTTCCAGGATTACTAGGAATGTTGATTTTGGGAATAATAATAGGACCTTATGGCTTTAACTTAATAGACAATGGTGTTTTAAATATATCTTCTGATTTGAGAAAAATAGCACTTATAGTAATTCTTCTTCGAGCAGGACTTGGTATTAGCATAGTCGAACTTAAAAGAGTAGGTGTTAGTGCTGCTAAATTATCCTGTATACCAGGGATTATGGAAGGACTTACAATAGCGTTTTTATCTATGAAAATATTGGGATTTTCATTTATACAAGGTGGAATATTAGGATTTATAATAGCAGCAGTCTCTCCTGCGGTAGTTGTTCCTCAAATGCTAGAGCTTATGAACAATAATCTTGGAACGAACAAAGGAGTGCCCACATTAATAGTAGCTGGAGCATCTATAGATGATGTATTTGCAATAACAATATTTACAACATTTTTAGGGTTATACTCAGGATCTCATATAAATATAACTATGAAGTTAATTGGAATACCTGTATCTATACTACTTGGAATATTACTTGGATTAATAATAGGTATAATGGTAATTAAAATACTTAAAATCTACAATATACATGATACAAAAAAGGTTTTAATAGTTTTAGGTGTAGCTATATTACTCACAACTTTAGAAGATATTTTAAAAGATACAGTTGAAATAGCTTCATTACTTGGAGTTATGACTATGGGATTTATAATAAGAGAAAAATCATCTAATCTATCAAGTGTATTATCGGGTGGATTCAATCATATATGGTTATTTGCACAAATACTTCTATTCGTGCTAGTAGGAGCACAAGTAAATACATCTGTGGCATTTGAATCAGGGTTTAATGGAATAATTATAATATGCATAGGCCTTTTAGCGAGAAGTATAGGTGTGTTAATTTCTGTTAAGGGAACGGATTTAAACTATAAAGAAAGATTGTTTTGTGTTATATCATATACTCCAAAGGCAACTGTACAAGCTGCAATAGCTGGGATACCATTAGCATTAGGAGTTGAATCAGGAGAGGTAATACTTGCAATAGGGGTTCTTGCAATATTATTTACAGCACCTATTGGAGCGTTAGGAATTAAGTTATCTTCTAAGAGATTTTTAGTTCAAGAGTAAGGTTTTAAAATGTTGATAAAAATTAAACTAATATTGAAAAATAACATAAAATTGTAATATACTATTTAGTATATAAATATAATAAGCATATACAAATAACAGGATAAAAAAGGAGAGAACTCATTTGAAAGATTTATTAGAATATAATCCTATAATTGCAGCGGTAAAAAATGATAAAGGGTTACATGATGCAGCAAAGTCTGACTGTGAAATAATATTCTTATTATATGGAGATGTGATTACACTAAAGGAAAAGGTTGATTTTTTAAATAAAAATAATAAAAAGGTTTTTGTTCACCTAGATATGATAACTGGGTTTGCGTCTAATCCAATAATAATAGACTATATGGTATCTAATATGAATGTAGAAGGAGTTATAAGTACAAGGGTTAATATGATAAAAAGAGCTATAGATAAAAAGCTTAAAGTTGTGCAAAGATTTTTTATAGTTGATTCTATATCTTTAGATTCCGCTCTTGAAAGTCTTAAAAAAGTTAGACCACAAGCAGTTGAAATAATGCCAGGTATAATGCCAAAGGTTATAAAAAAGGTGAATTCACAACTTAAAATACCTGTTATAGCAGGAGGTCTTGTTGAAACTAAGGAAGAGGTTATGGATATTCTTAAAAATGGAGCATCTTCTATATCCACTACTAATAAAAGTATATGGGAAGAGTGAATCGTTGGAATTTTCAAAAAACTATTGACGTTTAACTAACTCTAAATTATAATAGGAATATAATAATTGAATAAATAAAAGCTGGAGACGAGAGAGCTATAGTAAATAATAAATGAAAAATTATTAATATTATAGTTCTCTCTTTTTATATATTTAAATTTAGCAAAAAATTATGCTTAACAGTTTAAGAAAGAAGTCTAAAGTTAAGATTCTCCAGAAATAAAGACTTTTTCTAAGCATCAGGAAAACATTTTCACGAATACTAATACTATTGGGGGTGTAATTTTGAAGCATTTAGGAACTATTATAGGAACAGCTATCGCGGGTATGTTTGTAATGTCCGTTTGGGGTGCATTTGTAGTACCTTATGGAATCGCTGGTGGTTGGTTTGCAGGATTTTTAATAATTGGAGTTATGTGGTACATGAATCATTATATTGGAATTTTAAACAATGAAGATGGAGCAGCTTGGGTAGATATGGCTTTGGGAATTGCAGTAGCAGGTCTTACTAGAGATGCATTTTTAGCAGGAAGCTTTGCGCCTATATCAAATTCAATGCTTACTTTATTAATTGTAATTGCTGGTGGAGTAACAGGTGGTATAACAGCAGGTCTTATACAAAAAGATGTATTGAATAAAAAAGAATCTGAATCAGAATCTGTTTAGAGGGGGGAATTTGTAATGACTTTAAAATTAGCAATTGGAACATTTGCTGGAGCATTTATATTTCCATTTATGATAAGGCTTGTATGGGGAAAATTAGTTGAAGATTTTGGACCTATAGGAGGCTGGATGGCAGCTGCATTTATCGTTGGTCTTTGTTGGACTTTAAATCATGGTGTAGGAGCTATACATCAAATGGAAGGTGGCGGATGGATAGATATGGCATTTGCCGCAGGTGCTGGATTATGGGCAGCAGCAGCAGTTGTTGACAAAGCAGATGTTGGAAAATCTATACCTACGATTATATGTTCAGTAATTGGAGGAACTCTTGGAGGATTTTTATTATCAACTTTTTTATAATGAGTAGGAAATTATAATCATCTTGAAATTGTGGATAAATATAATTTTCGTTATGAGTTTCAAAAAAGTCTACATTGAAAATCTTCAAAAGGAAGACTATTTTATAATGTAGGAAATTATAAAAAAAATTAATTTAGTAGATTTGTTTATTGATATATAAATATACTTATCTTAAAATAATAAAGTGGGGGGAATTGTAATTATGCAAAAGAAATACATTATGTCTTTAGACCAAGGAACTACAAGTTCGAGAGCTATATTGTTTGATAAAGATGGCAAAATAGTAGGTGTATCTCAAAAAGAATTCACTCAAATATATCCTAAGGCTGGATGGGTTGAACATGATGCTATGGAAATTTGGGGAACTCAAAGTGGAGTTGCAAGAGAAGTTTTAGAAAAAACTGGCATATCTCCTGAAGAAGTTGCAGCAATAGGTATTACAAATCAAAGAGAAACCACTGTTGTTTGGGATAAAAATACTGGAAAGCCTGTATATAATGCAATCGTATGGCAATGTAGAAGAACAGCTGAGATATGCGATAAATTAAAAGAAAAAGGTCTAGAGGATAGTGTAAAAGATAAAACAGGTCTTGTAGTAGATGCTTATTTTTCTGGTACTAAAATTAAATGGATACTTGATAATGTAGAAGGAGCTAGAGAAAAAGCTGAAAATGGAGAATTATTATTTGGTAATATAGATACTTGGTTAATTTGGAACTTAACTAGAGGTAAGGTTCATGTTACTGATTATACTAATGCATCGAGAACAATGATTTATAATATAAAAGAATTAAAATGGGATGATGAATTACTTGAAGCCCTTGATATTCCAAAATCAATGCTTCCAGAAGTTAAGCCATCAAGCTGTGAATATGGAGTTACTGACGAGTATACATTTGGTGGAGCTCAAATTCCTATAGCAGGAGATGCTGGAGATCAACAAGCTGCTTTATTTGGTCAGGCATGCTTTGATGAAGGTATGGCAAAGAATACTTATGGAACTGGCTGTTTTATGCTTATGAATACAGGAGAAAAGCCAGTAGCATCTAGAAATGGATTATTAACGACTATAGCTTGGGGCGTAGACGGAAAGGTAGAATACGCTCTTGAAGGAAGTATATTCATGGGTGGAGCTTCTGTTCAATGGTTAAGAGATGAACTTAAAGTTATATATGATGCTAAACAATCAGAATACTATGCATCTTCAGTTGAAGATACTAATGGAGTATATATGGTTCCTGCATTTACTGGACTTGGAGCACCTTATTGGGATATGTATGCAAGAGGAGCAATAGTAGGTCTTACTCGTGGAGCTAAGAGAGAACATTTAGTAAGAGCAACTCTTGAATCTATAGCATATCAAACTAAGGATGTTTTAGAAGCTATGCAAGATGATTCAGGTATAGAGCTTAAAGGACTTAAGGTTGATGGAGGAGCTTGTGCTAACAACTTCTTAATGCAGTTCCAAGGAGATGTATTAAATGTTCCTGTTAATAGACCAGAGGTTATAGAAACTACTGCTCTAGGTGCAGCTTATCTTGCAGGTCTTGCAGTTGGATTCTGGAAGGATAAAGAAGAAATAAAAGAAAAGTGGGCTATAAATAGAACCTTTACTCCTGAAATGGAAGATGAAAAGAGAAAAACTCTTTATAAAGGATGGAAAAAAGCAGTAAGAAGAGCTATGGAATGGGAAAAAGAAGATTCAGCTGAATAATTTAATTAAATAAATTTAAACTTAATGTTTAAGGCAAGGAGAAGAGAGATAGCCTAATATAGGATATCTCTCTGTTTTTTTAACTGACAATTTTTGGGAATTTACAATTTATATTAATTTAATCATATTGATATAAGTTTTAAGTTTCTAATGCTTAACTTTGATAATGATTTTACAATGAGGAGGAATAAACATGTTTGATGTAGCTGTAATAGGGGCTGGTGTTGTAGGAGCCAGTATAGCTAGAGAGCTTTCTAAGTATAACTTAAATGCGGTTGTATTAGAAAAAGGAGTTGAAGTTTGTCAAGCAACTACAAAAGCTAATAGTGCAATAATTCATGGTGGGTACGATGCTGTTGATGGAACTTTAAAGGCAAAGCTAAATGTTAAAGGAAATGAAATGTATGAAGACTTATGCAATGAGCTAGATGTTCATTTTAATAGAATAGGATCTTTAGTTGTTGCATTTTCTGAAGAAGAAATGGAGACTGTAAAGGATCTTTATGAAAGAGGAGTTGCAAACAAGGTTAAAGGTCTTGAAGTATTAAATAAAGAACAAGTTAAAGAGGTAGAGCCTAATATAAGTGATGAAGTAGTAGGAGCTTTAAGATGTAAAAGCGCTGGAATTATTTGTCCATTCAACTTAACTGTTGCTTTAATGGAAAATGCTATTACTAATGGTGTTAAGCTAAATACAGAATCAGAAGTAACTAATATAACTAAAAATGAATACTTTAATATAGAAACTAAAAAAGGAAATATACAAGCTAAATATGTTATAAATGCAGCTGGATTATATGCTGATAAGATAAACGAAATGATAGGTGGAGAAGAATACCATATTATAAGCAGAAAGGGAGAATACAGGGTTTTAGATAAATCAGAAGGAGATATTGTAAAGCATGTATTATTCCAATGTCCAACTAAAAAAGGTAAAGGAGTATTAGTTACACCTACTGTTCATGGAAATGTACTTTTAGGACCTACTGCTGAAGAAGTAAGAGATTCAGAGGATGTATCAATAACAAAGAGTGGCTTAAGTTTTTTAACTAAGAATGCTAAAAAAAGCATACCAAGTATTGATTTGTCAAAGACTATAACATCTTTTTCAGGAGTTAGAGCAACTCCTAATACTAAGGATTTTATGATATTTGCATCAAGTAAGGCTAAAGGATTTATAAATGTTGGAGGAATAGAATCTCCTGGACTTAGTGCAGCACCAGCTATAGCTGATTATGTAATAGATATATTAAAAGAAGAAGGATTAAATCTTGAAGCTAAAAAAGATTTTAATCCGTATAGAAAAAAAGATAAGCCATTCTCTCATATGAGTAATGAAGAAAGAAAAGAAGCTATTGAAAAGGATATAAATCATTCAAAGATTATATGTAGATGTGAAACTACAACAGAAGCTGAGATAATAGATGCAATTCATAGACCAGCTGGAGCTAGAACTGTTGATGGAGTAAAAAGAAGAGTAAGACCAGGAATGGGAAGATGTCAGGGAGGTTTTTGTGGTCCTAGAGTAGTAGAAATATTAGCTAGAGAGCTTAATTTAGACATGGAAGATGTTTTAAAAGACTATGAAAATTCTAAAATGATATTAGGAAAAGTAAAAGAAGCAAGGGGTGAAAAGGTTGAAATATGATGTTGTTGTAGTTGGAGGAGGACCAGCAGGACTTGGAGCTGCTGTTGAAGCGAAAAAGCACGGAGCAAAAAAAGTATTAATAATAGAAAGAGATAGAGAACTTGGAGGAATACTTAATCAATGTATTCATAATGGATTCGGTCTTCATGAATTCAAAGAAGAACTTACAGGACCTGAATATGCAAATAGATTTATAAAAATGGTAGAAGAAAATGATATAGAATATATGCTAAATACTATGGTTCTTAGTATAGAAGATAAAAATATAATAGCACTTGGAGAAAAAGGTCTTATAGATATCGAAGCTGTTGCAATAGTTCTTGCAATGGGATGTAGGGAAAGAACAAGAGGCGCAATAGACCTTGCAGGTTATAGACCAGCAGGAGTTTATACAGCAGGAGCAGCTCAAAGATTCATGAATATGGAAGGTTATATGGTAGGTAAAAAAGTAGTTATATATGGTTCTGGTGATATTGGACTTATAATGGCTAGAAGAATGACTTTAGAAGGGGCTAAGGTAGAGGCTGTAGTTGAAGTTAATCCTCATTCAAGTGGACTTACTAGAAATATAGTTCAGTGTCTAGATGACTTTGATATTCCTCTTTTATTACAGCACGGAATAACTTATGTTCATGGAAAGGATAGGGTTACAGGAGTTACTATATCAAAGCTTGATGAAAATAGAAACCCTATAGAGGGAACAGAGAAAGAAATAGAGTGTGATACAGTATTATTATCAGTAGGACTTATACCTGAAAATGAGCTTTCAAGTGATACAGGAGTTGATCTTCATAATACAACTAAAGGCCCTATTGTAAATAATAAGATGCAGACTAATGTTGATGGAGTGTTTGCATGTGGAAATGTTGTTCATGTTCATGATTTAGTTGACTTTGTTACTAAGGAAAGTAGAATAGCAGGAAGAAATGCCGCATTATATGTTTTAGATAAAATAGAGAATAACGAAACTGTTAAGACTAATCCTGGAGATGGGATAGGATATATAGTACCTCAACAAATAGATACTAAATTAGGAGAAGAAGTTAATCTATTTATGAGAGTTAGAAATATATACTCTAATAAAAAGCTAGTTGTTAGAGATGGAGATGAAGTAATACTTCAAAAGAGAAGACCTCATATGATACCTTCAGAGATGGAGAACTTAAAATTGAGTTCGGAAATTGTTAAAAATCTAAAGGGTAATATCAGTGTTTGTGTAGAGGAGGCTTAATAATGGAAAAAAACATTACTTGTATAGTATGTCCTGTTGGATGTAGAATGACAGTTAAAAAGAATGAGGATAAGAGTTATACAGTTACAGGAAATACATGTAAAAGAGGAGAAAAATACGGAGTAGAAGAAATGACAACTCCTAAGAGAATGGTTACAACTACTGTTAAGATAAAGGATGGAGCTTTAAGGTTAGTACCTGTAAAAACTAGTGATTCAATACCAAAAGAGCTTATATTCAATCTTATGGAGCTTCTTGATGATATTGAGATTGAAGCACCTGTGATGGTTGGAGATGTAATTGTTGAGAATGTATTAGGTACTGGGGTTAATATTGTTGCTAGTAGGGATATGTGTAAGGTATCATAAAAGTTAATAAAAATAAAAATGAAGGTTATGAAGATAACCTTCATTTTTATTATGCAAAAGTATAGTCAATTTAAGTTATAAGCCTAATCGCAAATAAAGGGGATTCTAATACCGAGAATATGTTAAATTTTTTGCATAAAACTAAGCATTCTGTCTTATTGAAGGTGCTAAAAGTTCTAAACTCCCGTTGGTCAGACAACGAACTTTCTTAACGCACCTTCAAACGACACAATACAAGTTTTAAGCAAAAATATTTAAACCATTCTCTAACATTAGAATCCCCTTTATTTGAGGGGGTTGTAACCCCTAAGCGTATCATAGTGAATTTTACAAAATAAGACTTAAAATTACAAAATATTACTGATAATATTTAGGTATGGAAAATAAATGTTAAGGAGTGGTATTATGAAAAGGAATTTTAAGTTTTTGTTTACTTTGGTAATGATAGTTGTAAGTATGATTTT
>NZ_JAOASI010000047.1 GCF_025210165.1 Tepidibacter sp. | reverse complement strand
TCCATATAAAAATTAGAACCAAAGTTATCTCTAACACTCTTTATTTTCTCTATATCATATAACTTATTTCCTATTACTAAAATATTATCTTTATACATAACCCTACATTCTATATGATTTTTTATTTTAGTTGAAATATATAGTATTATAATAGATATCACTATTATCATTAATAATCCATTTCTAATAATATCTATATACCATGCTATGACAATGAAAGCACTATAAAGCATACAATATTTTACTAATGTTGAATTTTTATAAGGTTTCATATAATTTAAATCCAACTCTTTAACTCTATATTCGACTATCTTTTGTTCTATAAAGCTAATCGTTAAAACTAATATATGCATATAAATAATAATATACAAGCCAAAGTTAGGCGCTCTTCTAGGCCCCATATATTCATATTTTTCAATATTTATAAAAACTAGTGCTATTCCTAATAATATAATCACCCATTTTAAAATAGACTCTCTTATCTTAATAATTCTTTTCATATTATTTTCACTTCCTTAAGAACTATATCTTCTAAAACCACCTACTTAACATATAAAGCATAATCTTCCTCATATGATTTTTTAGTTTCTTCAAACGTAGGAATACCTAGTATTTCTACATTTGAAACATCTTCATGTAAAAACTCTTTAACAAGTACTTTAACACATTTCTTAATTTCATTTATATCCCAATAATCTGATAATTTAGTCCACATTTCAATATATGTAGGCTTATGCTCTTTTTCATTAGTTGGTGCAAAATGTTCTACTTGTCTCAAAATATCTTCATCATCTCTTGGATATATGTATGTATAGTGAATATCATCTTTACTTTTTAAAAAACTTTCAATCTCATTATAAAATTCCTTATCTTCTACTTTGTCAATTTCATTTTTCAAAAGATATTCTAAAGAAGGTTTAGTTGTAATTCCAAAGTATCCAAGTTCAATATTTTGTTCTTTATCTAAATATATTGTAACCTCATCATTACAACTTTTATTACAAAGACCATACTCACCGTACCAAAAATTCCAATTTCTAATATCAATATACACTATATCCAAGAAAAACACTTCCTTTCGATTTATACTCAAATATTTAAATAATTCAAATATAATTAATAAATCTTCATATATCATTATACACAAAACCCTTACTTCCTTGTATTTTTTATCAATTGGAATATATAGACTTCAAGTGTATTTTCTGCTATTATTTGTGTATATGCTGTATTAAAAAAGACTTTATTGAGGAGTTGATTTTTTGAAAAATTGGCGTTTATTTGAAGATTCATGTGTAGAATATTTAAATCGTACTTATGGTAATTATACTACTAAATTTGTAGGAACAGGTAAAAGTAATTCAACAAATTCTGATATAAGAGTAATTAAAGACGATGAAACTTTATTCAATATTGAAGCAAAAATGGCAAATTCTCAAAGTGGACAATTTGTATTAATAGATGATGGTAATAAATTTATTTTTAGTGATAGAAATAAATCTCAGGCTAATAAATTTACCAAAATAATACTTCATTACATTAATACATATTATAATACTTTTAAATCTGTATCATCAAAATCTATTCCTATAGACTTAGATACATCAATATTCGCTGAATGGATAAAGGATTATTACAAATCTAAAGATGTTTCATTTATAATAACATCACATTCTGATGAGGATTTTATAGTTTTTCCTATTGAAAAACTTGAAATATATTTTGATATTCTTGCTAATTTTAGGATTAAAACTAGTGGCTCAAGCGATGTTCCATATAAATATCATTCTGAAGTTAAAGAATTATTCGAGCAAAATTTTTCTGAATGCTCGATTGTTAGCGAGGAAAAAAAATCTTATTTAACAACGAATTATCATTTACCTAATAAAACTAAATTAATTGGGAAAAAATACAGGTTCCAGTTTAATAAAGATGGCAATAGATATTTAATACGAAAACTCTCAAACACTAGAAATGCAAATGTAATTTTTTCAATATCTTTGAAATTGAATCAAAATTCAGATGATATCTTACTATTTAAAAAAGAGATAGAGTGATTACTCTCTATCTCTTTTTTTAATCAATAAGTTATAGCTTCTAATTCTCTTAACTCAACTAACTTTCCCATTATATTCAATAAAACTGGTAACGCAACTGAGTTTCCAAACTGTTTCCACGCTTGTGAATCTGACACAGGTATTTTATAATCATCAGGAAATCCTTGAACTCTTTTACATTCATTAGGAGATAATTTTCTTACTTTGTTATTTATAAAGTATGCACCTGTTTTAGAACCTGATCCGCCTCCATGTGCTGATAATGTTATTGCATGACCTTTAATACTGTAAATTCTATCTCCTTGACCACCTTTATTTATTGTCCCTATCCTTATAGGCTTTCTCTCATTCTCTGTAACTGTAATTTCTTTCATTACTATATCATTTCTATCAATAATATATTTTTCAGTTAATTTATCTGGCAACAAAATATCTTCAAGAAATATATCATTAGGAGAAGGTTCTGGAAATCTAAATTGAGTAACTAACAAATCTTCTCTAAAACAAAGAAAATATACTCTTTTCCTTGATTGAGGTACCCCATAATCACTAGCATTTAAAACTTCAAAAAATACGTTATATCCTAATTGATTTAATATATCCGTCATATGCTGTATCGTTTTTCCATCTTTATGTCTTTTTAAATTTGCAACATTTTCTAATAACAGTATCCGTGGTTTATGATATTTTACTATCCTAGCTATCTCAAAAAATAGTGTCCCTCTAGAATCTTCAAACCCTAATTGTTTACCACTAATACTAAAAGCTTGACATGGAAACCCCGCACATAAAATATCATGATTGGGAATTTCACTTTCATGAATTTTTGTAATATCTCCACTTGGTTTTTCACCAAAATTCGCTTCATATGTTTGACATGCATACTTGTCCTTTTCAGATGAAAAAACACACCGTGCGCCATATTGCTCTAATGCTAGTCTAAACCCTCCTATACCTGCAAATAAATCTATAAATTTAATTTCATTTTTAAACTTTTTCATATTATCCTCCGTCTAGGCATTAGTGCTTATATTGTACATTTTCAGTACTCAAATTTTAATAATTATAGATTATAATTATAACACAAAAAAACACCGTTACTTATGGTAATATTCCCCGTACAATATTCTATACTCCAAAATATATCTATAACCCACCTTGAAAACTTTATCAAAATCAAATTTAGTAACTTTATCTAAAATAAATGTTACAAATTCTTCAGCTAAGATTTCTTCTGATTTATTCAATTCTAAATTCTCCTTTTATCATAACTTTGCCTTTTCCACCTACTGAAACATTTATATTATTTTCATCTCTTTGATCAGCTCTAATTTCAATGATACAAGGCAGATTAACTATATTTCCTTGTTCTGCTTTTAAACTTATATGCTTTTGATTGAAATATTTATTTCTTAACAAATATGCACCTAATGCTGAATTTCCTACTCCACACCCTGGATCTTCAATTCCATTTCTAGGGCATATATTTCTTGTATGTATATTAAACTTTTCACTATATGTT
>NZ_JAOASI010000046.1 GCF_025210165.1 Tepidibacter sp. | reverse complement strand
GCAGCATTCTTTTTATCAATTGCTGTTTTTCTTCTATTGGATATCTTTTATTGTTTTTTGCCATAGGTCTAATCTCCTTCATTATCTTTATTCGAGAATATCATTAATTCTTTCCTACGACAACTATCTTACCACAGGGGGTGAATGAGGGATTGCTATATCATACAAAAAATAACGTATACTTCATAAGATTCAAACTAAAGATAACAATTAAATCAGCATAAATTAAATGAATCGAATATTCCATCCCTATAAAGTTGTTGATACCTTTTATCCTGGTCCTATAAATCTATCTCCATTTAAATGTATCGTATAATCTGATTGATTTGCAATCCATATCTTAGAGAATATATTTTAACGTATAAAATCCGTATTTTGCAAACACTACCTCTACAATTGTGTACTAAAATATATGAGGTTTTAATATTTCCACAAGTTCATATACTTTGGTAGCAGGTGCCATCTTTGAAGGTGGTTTCCCTTCATTTTCTTTACATAATTGTTTAGCATAATTTATAGCATTTTCTAAACTCCCATATGCGATCAATATCTCAAATATATTTTCATTATTCTTCTCATATTTATCAAGTCCATAAGATTTAAATATATCACTTAATTTTTCAAAATAACCTGTTCTATGAATATCTGTATTGTAATTGTTAAAGTGTAGCAAAAACCATAGTTCAATACATTGATTTGACCATGCTACATGCCATTTTTTAGAATCATTTTTACTTTCATTCATTGAATTAACTGAATAAACTGTATTATCAAAATCATCACATGGAAAGTCATCTAAATCATATACTAACCATACATGATCATATTCTCTATTTTTCTTTTTTTCATTATCAATAATAGTTTGAGCATAATCAAGCAAAGATAAACAACTTCTGCCAACACCTTCAACCTTTAATGTTGGGTGACTTGTAACATTAATTCGTTGGTTATACTTTTCTTCAATTCTTTTTTGTATACCTTTAAAATAATACGGCTCTGTCTTTTTTCCCTCACATATAATTAAATATCTCTCTGGTTGTACAAGTCTTGAACCCTCTTTCCTTTTTTTCTTTTGCATCCTTCTTTTTAATTCATCTCTTTTGAGTGGTTTTTTACTCATCTAATAAAACCTCCCAATCAATAATGCTTCGAAAATATGGATCAGCTCCATATCTACCTTCTAAATATTGCTTATCAAATCTTGAATTTTTTCTAATTAACTCACCTTTTTCATCTCTTAACTCTATTAGAGAGTATAGCTCTGAAACATCATTTTTGTTTTTTGCTGTAAACCATATCTCATCACGTCTAAATAAGTCATTTTTCATAATAGTCAAGTCATGTGAAGTAAATATTAATTGTGCTCCAAATTTGTTGATTTCAGGGTTTTTAAATAAATTTATAATATATCTCAATAGTTTTGGATGTAATTTTGCATCTAACTCATCAATAATCATTAGCTTACCATGCACAATAGAATCTAAGACTTTAGGTAGTAGAGTTATTACTTTAATTGTTCCACTAGATTCATCAAAAAAACTTAAAGGATATTTTTCACTTCCACGATTACGAATTGTAATAATATCTTCAATTTTATCTTTATCATCTTTTTTTATTTCTATATCATTTATATCAATATCCATTTCATTTAAGACTGATATTATAAGTTCTTTACCTTTGTTATCTTTAGGAAAGAAAAAGTGTCTTTCTTCAAAGGATTTTCCATAATGACTGTAGTCACATTTGCCAAACCATTCGATTACTTCATTTATAATGGATATATTATAATTAATTTTTAAAAAAGATAAATATGGCATTTTAGAGGATATTTCAGTCTTTGACACAGATTTAAGCAAACTCCCATTTTTTATTTCATTTTCACCTCTATAAAATATTTCACTCTCTTTTTTCTCTCCTATGTTTATCTTGTATAAACTTTCGTTTAAAATTTTATTTTCTAAAAAGCTAATATAGTAATTAAATTCAGTGTCATTATATCTAAATATAATATGAAATTCAGTAGGCTCATCTTTAGATATATCATCTAGCATGAAAGGCATAGTATTATTTTGAGTAATATTTTCTTTGTCTTCTGTATTTTCAAACATAACTATTGGAAACATTATCTTACTTGTTAAATGCCATATAGCTTCAAGAACAGTAGATTTCCCACTTCCATTTGGTCCATATATAGATGCTACTGGTATAAAACGCTCTCCATCTTTTTTATCTTTAATTATAGTATCCTCTAATTCTGTTATAGTTACTGCTTGCATATCTAATATAGTTTCATCCTTGAAACATTTATAATTTTTAAACGTAAATTGAGAAAGCATAATTTCCTCCTTGCGAATATTTTTTTTGTATTATAATATATAATATACAATTTTACACATTATAATGCAAGTATACGAATATTTTTTTCGTATTTATTTTTTGATAATTCTTTATAAATATGATTCTTACTTAGCTATTTATGGTGCATGTTTTAATAGGATTTATAATTAAAAATAGTCTATTGTATATAAATCCCATATACCAAGGTTTATGGCTCTTAACGTGGCTAATATATTGGTTTTTGTAGGATAGTTGACGAGACTATAGCCATCAAGCTAAGGCTTTTATAAAAGCTAGAATGCTTAAGGGTTAAACTATCCCACCAAAAATAAATGGGATTCTAATGTTAGAGAATGATTTAAATATTTTTGCTTAAAACTTGTATTCTGTCGTTTGAAGGTGCGTTAAGAAAGTTCGTTGTCTGACCAACGGGAGTTTAGAACTTTTAGTACCTTCAATAAGACAGAATGCTTAGTTTTACGCAAAAAATTTAACACATTATCGGTATTTGAATCCCATTTATTTGCGATTAGAAACTACATCCCCTTATTATCCCAATGCAGTTTCTATATATTTATCATTTGAAAACTTCTCTACATTCTCCAAAATTTCTTCTGAAGCTAGAATTCCAGAGGATAGTGTAAAGTCTAGTTTTATATCCTCATATTTTTCATTTGTATATATATTGTATATTTCTCCATGAAGAGGTGATACTGCATAATCTGCAATACTTAGCATAGATAAATCTAAGTAAGAATCTCCTGCTGAGGCTATATGTTTTGCCCCTATATTGTTAGCTATATTGAGAATAGCGTCTCTTTTATTTACACAATTAGGCATGAAATATATTTTTCGTCCCTGCATTGAAACATTCCAATTATTCATATCTAACCATTCTATAAAATAGCTTAAACTATCTTGTTCAAATTTATCACAATCAACAATACAATAACAGAATAATTCATCTGCTGTATTACAAGAGATAAGCCATTCTTTATTTTTAATTTCATTAAATTTTTTTAATACATCTTCAATTGATGCAGCTTCATTTTTCATTTTATTTCTGATTAATTCATTCCATATTTTATCAACTTTGTTATCTATTATTATGTTTCCCCCATTACTAACCACTGCATACTTAGATTTAATTTCACTTTGAAATATAGAAATTCTTTTATATTGCTCTATAGTTCTAGTTGTTGTTGGCACAAAGCATATATTTTGTGATAATTTTTTTAGCTTATCTATAGCTTTATTTGTCATAAAAGAAATTTCTTTATCTCCCTTTGTTTCTATTAATCGTACATCTTCACGTTCTTTTTTATCCAAAAATTTATTTGAGTATATTAAAGTTCTATCTAAGTCAGAGGCAAATAGCATTATATTTCTCCTTTTAAAGACTTTATAAGACCACAGCACTTATAAGTCATATTAGTATATATTTCAACTGGAACTTTTTTCTCTTTTGCTAAAACTAGGATATGTTTTAAATTTGGGTCATTTTCTTGCTTTATAAGAATCTTCCAAGGGATTCTCCTCAATAAAACTCTTGTCGTTTCTCCTATTCCTGGTTTAATTAAGTTTATATCATTTATATCAAACTCTTCTTGTATATCTTGAATATTTTTCCATCCATCCCAAGTAGGCTCTATATTATCATCACTTTGTTCGTTTACTGCTTTATTAATTTTATCTGATATATATTTAAATTGTTCACAAATAGTATCTATAAACAAATTAGATACATCTTCTTCTTTTAGTTCCTTATAGTATTTTGCACCGTGAAAATCTGTTTCTTTTATTAAATCTGTTCTATGAAAAGTTCGACTAACAAGTCCTGATACCGTAGAATTAAGACAAGCACTAGGAATCAAGAAATCCTCTCTTGTTCCAAATGTTGAAATACAATAAGCAGGGTCTGCAAGTGCTGCCAAATCATCATTTAAATATATGTTATACTTTTGCTTGAATTTTTCACAAGCTTCTGTTAAAACTTTTGTTATAGCTCCTTTACCAGTCCAACCATCTACAAACTGAATTTCTTTATCTGGATGATTTTTTATAATATAGGAAATTGCATTCTCATCAATTCCCTTACCTCTTATTATAGATATACTATAATGAGGAATATCTATTTTGTATTTAAAATTAATATATCTTTTTATTAATATACCAATAGGTGTTCCAGCTCTAGCAAGTGAAGTAATTACTATATCAAGTCCTCTATTTTCTATTATTTTCTCTGCTACAACCCCTACTGCAATAGCTATTTTCTCAGCTGATTCTTTTAATGACATATGAAATAAATCTATATATTCTGAAGAAGGCTTATATTCTATAGGTAGCATTTCCGAATAATGTCTTCCTGATTGAATTGCCTTTTCTCTATCCTTTGTAGATTCTTCTTCTACACATTCACTAATATCCTTTAATAAGAAAATCACATCATCACTTGAATAACTCCCCATATGTACAGGTGTTGCTTCTTCAATCTCTCCTGAGCATGTAACAATAAAAATATTTAAACTTCCTTGTTTTTTTAGAACTTTCAATATTGAGTTTAAATTTTCTTTTTTCATTCCTCTTTCAAAAAATATGTAGATATCATCATAATATCCATATGGAATATTATATATATAGTTTGTTATAGAATTATCCTCTGGACATTCAAATTGAAAAGCATTTTTTGCTCCATATCCTCTTTTATCATATGGATAGATAGGACTTCTTGTAGTTGAATGATACCTTACTCCTTCCCCCATATAGCTTGCTATTTTCATAGGTATATACATAAATTCCCCAGTTCCAAGACAAAGAGTATTTCTTCCAGTTCTCATTTTTTTTAAATAATTGCCAATTTCCTTTGTTTTACACTCAATATATTCTTTATTTTCTTCTTTAATTCCAAACCTTCCAGTCTCTAATAAATAAGGATTCTTACAACTCAATCCTTCCTTATAATCTCCAGAAATAAGGTTTTCAAAAAAATTGCTTAAATCTATATATTTTATACTACAATCATTTTTTAAATCTAATACATCTCTGGTATTTGATTTAATTTCTTCATTTATTTTGCCTTGTTCTTTAATATTCCCATATAGTAAAGATACCATTTTAATGGATATATCTAATTCCTTTTCTTTTTCTTTAAATTTTTGTATATCCTCATCAGATCTCCAATCTAGTAATGAAGCTACAACGTATTTTTTTCTCGGATACTGTTTTTGAATAGAATCTATAATGTTCAACGCTGTTTTTCCTGTTGTAATTTCATCATCTACTAATACAACCGTATCTTCTGATTTTAATATATTATCATTAATGCTATAGAATCTATGAGATGTAGCATGAGAATGTTCTTCTTCAAAATTTATTATTGAATTTAAATTTGAAATTGATTCTCTAGTAGTATGAATATATACTCCACTGTTTGAAAAGCAACTATACATTGATTGTCCTAATGCAGTAGCTGTTTCAGCAAAGCCAATGAATATACAATTCTTTGGAAGTTCAAAACATTTTTTATAAATACTCTCATATGCTTCCTTTATATTTTCTTCTTCATTGAATGCATTTATTAATTCTTTAATATTTTTTGGATCTTCATTATGTACTATCTGCATATATCTTGTTGCAAGTGCTGACCCAGCTATCAGTGGAATATATGGATTTACTGGAATATGCTTTCCTAATACTTTACTAACAAATAAAAATGATCTTTTTTTATTTTTTCTTGCAGCCATATTGAACAATTTATCTAATGATATTTGATAGGGATTATCCTTTATACATACCTCTAGTTTTAAATCGTCCAAAATATTATACGTATATATTTTTTTCAAGCAAGCTTGTGAAATTTTTCTTTTCGTTAAAGACTCCATAAATTTTTCCTTTCATAACTATTTTATTGGCCCAATTGATATGTGGTTTAATCTCATTCATTTTATTTCGATATTGGCTTTTCATAACACCTAATTCTCCATTATTATTATCCAGAACACTACAAGCATCTATATAGTCTTCATGACTTACAACATGTAATGCCTGAACAGGAGAAATATGACTTGGGTGAATAATAGTCTTGCCAACTAATCCATTTACCTTATCTAGAGATACTTCTTTGATTAAACCATCTATATATTTATTTAAAATATTATCTCTAATCTTAATTCCTTCTAATCCATAAGTATCTTGAAATGGACTTTGTCTTAATTGTGGTTTAAGAACTCTATCTTCCTTATAAAAATACTCCCATACAGGTCCTGAAACAACATAATCTCTATCTGACCTAGAAAATAAATTTATAATATCTACTATACAGTCTCTAATAACAGCAATATCATAAATAGTCACATCATAGCTTCTTCTAATACCAAATAAGCTTGAGAAATCGGTTGCTCCTATTCTAATATTTAATACTAATTCTCTGTATTCATCTAATATTCGATTTATATTATCTAAAGACTTAACTCTAGTTTCTTTATAAATTATATCTGATGTTTCTAATATTGGCATTCCATACATTTTTTTATTGAATTTAAAGTTAAGTTTTTTTAATTCTTCAAAATAATCTTTTCCATTATTTATTGAGAATTTAGGAAACACAAAACCAGTTATAAGCTTTATCATACTTCCAATTTTTTCACCAAGAATACTTATTTGTTTTGGATTTCTTACTCTTATAAATATCAATGGGATTTGCTCATATTTAATTTGACCCTTCTCTATTGCCAAAATTATATTTTTTAAATTATTTACAAGATATTCTTCTGCTTTATCTACTTCTTTATCTCCAATAGCATCTTCTAAGCAAATGACTATAGACATTAAGCCTTCATATTTAGATGTTATTATATCCTGTGAAATTTGCTCTCTTGTAGCTGGCATATATAAAGTTGAACCAAGGGCATAAGAAAGAATTTCTTTGTCACTATCTCTCTTAAATGACATTGGTAGAGAATAAAAAATTGATTTTTTATCTTCAGGAGTTAAATAATTAAAATATTGCATAATTCATCCCTTTCTATAGATTAAAATTTTATAGTACATTAGTATATAAAAGACATGAAATTAAATTTTAAAAATAAAAATTAATCACATGCCTTTAATTAATACATTTTTTATTTTAATTCTTCATCAAGTAGAGGTTTCGTTAGTATTTTTCTAATAATATCTATAGGAATAATCGTTACAGATAAAGCAACAATACATATCCATTCTTTACCATACAATCCTGCAGTTCTTAATATTTCTCCTCCAAAGTAAGTCATTATAATTTGTACTACAAATATTAAGCCTACTACCTTTAAGAAACCTCTATTTTCTTTTATATTATCAAATAAATTGATAGATTCTGTTCTAGCATTAAACGTATTAAAAGCATTTAAAAATATGAAAAAGGCAAAGAATCCTGTTAAGAAATAAATTTCTTCATTTCCTTGTGCTCCTACTCTAAATATACTTCTAATCATACTAGACTTTAAAAAGAATATACTTATAGCTGCAACATAACAACCATTTGTCAATATAGAACTCCACATATACTTACTTATTATAGACTCACTTCTTTTCTTAGGAGCTTCTTTCATATATCTATGTAAAGCTGGCTCTCCTCCAAATGCAAGTGCAGCTAAGGTATCCATAACCAAATTAACCCATAACATTTGTGTCATAGAAAGAGGTAAATCTACTCCTATAAAAGGACCCATAAAAGCTATTAAAATAGCTCCAACATTTACTGTTAATTGATACGTTATAAATTTTCTTATACTATGGTATATAGTCCTTCCATAAAGAACAGATTTTACTATAGACATAAAGTTATCATCAAGAACAACTATGTCTCCAGCTTCTTTTGCAACCTCTGTTCCACTACCCATACTAAATCCAACATCTGCTTTTTTAAGAGCTGGTGCATCATTTACTCCATCACCTGTCATGCCGACCACTAAGTCAAGTTCTTGAGATACCCTAACAAGTCTACTCTTATCAGTAGGTAAAGCTCTTGCTATTACCTTAATTTTAGGTAATATTGATTTTAATTGATCGTCTGACAAATCTTTAAGTTCACTAGAAGTTAAAATCATATCATCTTCTGATTTTAATAACCCTGCTTCTTTTGCAATTGCCACAGCAGTTTCTTTTCTATCACCAGTAACCATAACTACTTGAATACCAGCTTCCTGAGACTCTAATATTGCTCTCTTTGATTCTTGTCTTAAATCATCTCTTATTCCAATTATTCCAACTAAAGTTAATTCATTAAGTTCTTTTTCTTCATCCAAATTTTCACTTGAAGTTGCAACAGCTATAACACGAATAGACCTACTAGCCAATTCGTCAATTTTGTTCTCCAATTTAGATATATCATTTAACTTTTGTATATCTGCATTTTCATCATAATAAAATTTACACTTTGAAATTATTTTCTCTGGAGCACCTTTTATTAAGCTTAAGTTATGATCTCCTTTTATTTGGGTTGCAGAAAACTTTCTATCACTACTAAAAGGAATATCTACAACTTTTTCATTTTTGAAAGAAATAGATTTAGCCTCTTCCTCTAAAAATCCTAAAACAGCTCTTTCTGTTGCGTTACCACCTATTATTTGAGTATTTCCACCTGAACTTGTAAAAATAGCATTAGTATTTTCAATTATAGATAAAGCTAGTATAGTTTTTAAACTTGTCGGTATTTTATTAAATTTATCATACGATTCATTTTGTCCATTTACAAATGTTATTACTTCAAGCTCTCCCTTTGTAATAGTTCCTGTTTTATCAGAGAATAATATATTTAAACTTCCAGCTGTTTCTATTCCTATCAATTTCCTAACCAATATATTGTCACTCAAAAGCTTTTTCATATTTAGTGATAGAACCATAGCTATCATCATCGGAAGACCTTCTGGAACAGCAACTACTACTATTATTATTGCTAAAATAATAGCTGTAACCAGATCATTTACTGGGTTCTGCCAATCTGAGCAATATCCTATTATACTAGCCATATTATATCCATTGTCTATAACTATTTTTTTGAACATAAAAGAAAAAGCTATAAAAACAGAACCTATATATCCAAATTTACTAATTCCATCAGCTAGATTTCCAAGCTTTACTTTAAGAGGTGATTCTCTTTCTTCTGTTTGCATTTCTTTAGCTAGTTTGCCATAAAAAGTTTCATCTCCAACAACTTTAACCTCTAAAACAGCTTCTCCTGATACAACTACTGTATCTCTAAATACTTGGTATTCATTTAAGAAATCAGTAGTATCTTTATCATATTTATAATTTTTATCTGAAGTATATTTTTGTGCTTCTTTTGTTTCTCCATTTAAAACTGATTGATCTAATTGTAAGTTACCTTGTATAAGAACACCATCTGCTGGTATCTTATCCCCGGTTTGCAGTAAAATTAAGTCACCTACAACTATATCGTCTATTAGTATTTCTTTTACTTTACCACTTCTATATACCTTACATTTTATTTTAGAAGCTTCTTCTTGTAGCTTCTGAAAGCTTTCTTCATTAGTATACTCTGACCAAGTAGCTACTAATGTTGCAAGTAATATAGCTACAACTATACCTACAGATTCATACCACTCGGTTTTTCCTAAAAAGAAAAATATCACATTTACTATAAGAGCTAAAATTAATATTTTTATTATAGGGTCTTCAAAATTCCCCTTGAACTTGTCCCAAAAACTTTCTACTTCTACTGATGCTAATTTATTAGTTCCATATTTTTTTTTGGATTCTTCTACTGAATTTTCATCTAGTCCAGCAAATTTATTTTTCATATGATTTCCTCCTAATATTTCCCTCTTTTCTGATTTTCTAACTTACTTTTGCCAGGGAAATAGTTTAATACCTCCACCATCAATGAATTGATAGTGGAGATAGTAAGTTGCTTGATCTTACATTAAATCTATTTATATCTTTTTACAAATTCTCTTATAGATGGATCATTAGTTCCTTCTCCAACAGCTGCAAATTTCCATTCCCCATTATGTCTATACATTTCACCTACAACTAAAGTAGTTCTTCCTACATAATCATCAGTTAAATTATATCTTATTAATTCTTGCCTATTAGAAGAATTAACAACTCTAATAAAAGCATTTTTGATTAATCCAAAATCTTGTTTTCTTTTAACACAATCGTATATATTTACAATAAACACCAACTTGTGAATATTAGATGGAACATTATTTAAGTCTACAATTATTTGTTCGTCATCTCCATCTCCATCTCCAGTAAGATTATCCCCTGTATGTACTACACTTCTACATTCACTCTTTAAATTTCCAAAATAAATTATATCCTTTTTCTCACCTATTTTTTCATTAGAGTTCAACATCAAAACAGAAGCATCACAATCTATACTGTGCTGTCTACCTCCACCAAATAAACCACTTAATAACCCTCCTTGATTTCTTTCAACTGGATCCCATCCAAGACCTACCATTACCTTAGATATTCCTGCATTTCCTTTTGTTAAATCTATTTTTTGCCCTTTTTGTAAATTAATTGCCATAATATTCCCTCCTTACTTTTAATATAAACATAATTAATATTATACTTTTCTATGCAAAGATAGTTAAATCCTTTAATAATCTTTGTAATAGCATTAAAAACATAATAAGATATATTCTTCATTTGTTCTTTAGTTTATATTAACATAAAAATAACATTATATGGTAGAATAAATAATGTGTAGTAATAAATTTAAAATCTATTCGTTTGAAAGGAGACAGATTGTTATGTCAGTTTTATTGAAAAAAGGACAAAAAATATCTTTGATAAAAGCAGACCCCTATTTAAAAGATGTAATTATAGAATTAGGGTGGAATATAGATTCAACTAATATGATTGATTTAGATGCTTCCACTTTTTTACTTACCGAATCAGGTAAAGTTCAAAATGAAAACGATCTTATATTTTATAATAATCCAGTTGGTGCACAAGGTGCTGTAGTATATAACGAAAACAATCAAAACAAATTTAATAATATAGACAATAGACAAACAAAAATAGAGTTATCAAAATTGCCTAACTATATTCAACGCATTGCATTCACTCTTACTATACAC
This sequence comes from Tepidibacter sp., assembly GCF_025210165.1. Classification (GTDB taxonomy): domain Bacteria; phylum Bacillota; class Clostridia; order Peptostreptococcales; family Peptostreptococcaceae; genus Tepidibacter_A. Next base: position 134,498 of record NZ_JAOASI010000046.1, on the reverse strand, counting down.
CAAGCAAATGCTCGTAGACAGAATTTTGGACAAGTTCAAAATGCTTATATAAAAATATTTAATGGGCAAACAAACAAAGAATTATTTCGTTATGAACTTGGAAAAGATTTTTCTGTTGAAACAGCAATAGTCATAGCCGAAATTTATCGATATAATAATGAGTGGAAATTCAATGCTATTGGCAGTGGGTTTCAAGGAGGATTAGCTGCACTTTGTAATAACTTCGGTATACAGGTACAGGAAGATAAAGTTAAAACTTCAACACAGTCTATAATGCCTTCTAACCAATCCTATATTTCTCCACAACAAATGCAAAATATAACCCCTGCACCTGACATGAATATGAGTTATAATAACAACAATAATAATAATCTTAGTTATAACAACAACAATAGCCTTAGCTATAATAACAATAATAACCTTAGTTATAATAACAATAATAACCTTAGTTATAATAACAATAATAACCTTAGTTATAACAATAATAACCTTAGTTATAACAATAATCATATGAATTCTCAACATAATATAATATGTCCTCGTTGCAATTCTAATAATGTTACCAATGAGAAAAAAGGATTTGGAATTGGAAAATCAGCCATAGGTGGAGTTCTTCTAGGTCCTCTTGGTATGTTAGGCGGATTTATAGGAAAAGACGATCTTGTATTCAATTGTAACTCTTGTGGTACTAAATGGTCTATAGAACAAGATAAATACAAAAACATAATAAATGATCAAAAGAAAAAAGTACTTGAGCTTTTGAATAAATATAAGAGTAAAGATTTATTAGACCCAATAGTAGCTTCATTTGCATTAATTTCTATGGCAGATGGTAGACTAGATAACCGCGAGAAACAAAAAATAGCTGAATTTATAAATCAAAATGAAACTCTTCGTTTTTTTGATATAAATACAATTATGTCTCGCTTTAATTATTTTGTAAGTAGAATTAAGCAAGACCCTATAATGGGAAAAGCTGAGGCTATTAGAACTTTAAGTTTTATTAGAGGCAACATTGAATTATCTGTACTTATAGTAAATTACTGTGTTGCAGTAGGATATTCAGATGGTGCCTTAGATCAAAACGAAAAACAAGTACTAATTGAAATTTGTAATCAGTTAAATTTGAATCCTTATGATTTTTCATATTAAATTTACACAATTTTAAGGTGCTTTATAAAATAAAGCACCTTAAAATCAAATAAATTTATATATTGTTAAACTGAAAGTCCATAGTTACGACAAAGATCTCCTAATCCTCCCGAGAACCCGCTTCCTATAGCATTAAATTTCCATTCCCCATTATGTCTATAAAGTTCACATACTACCATAGCTGTTTCTATAGAAAAATCTTCTCCTAAGTCATAGCGAACAATCTCTTGATTACTTTCCTCATTGACTACCCTAACAAAAGCATTTGATACTTGCCCAAAGTTCTGTGCTCTAGCAACTGCATCATGTATTGTAATAGATATAGCTATTTTATCTATATTTTGCGGAACCTTACTGAAGTCTATTTTTATTTGTTCATCATCTCCATCACCTTCTCCAGTACGATTGTCCCCTGTATGTATAACAGAACCATTTCCGCCTTTTAAATTGTTATAAAAAACAAAATCTATTTCATTTATAACTTTTCCATTTTTATCAGTTAAGAAAGCAGATGCATCTAGATCAAAATCATGCCCTCCATCATATTTATTTGTATCCCATCCTAGACCAACAATAACTTTTGTTAATCCTGGGTTAGTTTTTGTTAAATCTATACGTTGTCCTTTTGATAATTGAATTGCCATAAGAAAACCCCCTATAGTTTAATTTTTTCTACAATCCATATGAATTAACTAAAGCTGCTAATCCCCCTTGATATCCACTACCTACTGCACTAAATTTCCATTCCCCATTATGTCTATAAAGTTCTGCAACTACGATAGCTGTTTCTATAGAAAAATCTTCACCTAAATCATATCTAATTAATTCTTCTTTATTTTCTTCATTTATTATTCTAACAAAAGCATTAGATACTTGACCAAAATTTTGCTTTCTAGTTTCCGCCTCATGTATTGTAATAGTAAATGCCATTCTTTCTAATTCTGTAGGAATAAGGCTCAAATCAATATTAATTTGTTCATCATCACCATCTCCTTCACCTGTTAAGTTGTCTCCACTATGTACAACACAATTATTTACTCCTACCTTATTATTGTAATATATGAAATCTTTTTCTGAGCCTGCTTTTCCTGAACTATTCAATAAAAAGGCAGATGCATCTAAGTCAAAGTCATGTCCTCCATCATACTTATTAACATCCCATCCTAAACCTACTATAACTTTTTTTAGTCCTGGATTAGTTTTTGTTAAATCAATTTTTTGTCCTTTTGATAAATTAATAGCCATTTTATTTACCTCCTTATTCTTATTCAAACAAAGTTTAGAAACATATGGTTGATGTTATTATCTTTATTTGAATACGATTCTACCATATATCCTAAAAATTGTATACTCATTTTCTACTATTTAAATACAATCCTACTTATTCATAATACCCTATTGTAGAAAATTATATTCATATATCAAGAAGCTACCTCAATCAAATATTGAGATAGCTTCTTTTTTTTACTTATTCAAATAGTTATATATCATAATCGCTGCATTAGCTCTTGTAAGTTCTTCATTTAAATTTAACTTCTTATCATATCCTGATACTATGTTAAGTCCATACCCTATAGATGCATATCCTTTGAAATTTTCATCTACATCTTCAAACGGACAATTAAATATCCCTTTTATATTTGCTACTGATTCATATTTTAATCCATCTATAATAATTTTTAATGCTTCTTTTTTAGTTATTACTTTATCTGGATTAACATCCTTTTCATCTATTATTCCTTCTCTTATTAAGTATTCATATATTCTATCAGTGTTATCATAATAAGAATTTATAGTTTGCATATAGAATTTTAAGAAATCAACTTGAGTTATTTTTTCATCAGGCTTAAAATATTCTCCATCAAATTTTATTCCAAGTTCACTAAGTTTTTCTATTTGATTTTGTGCATAATGTCTTTTTATATCCTTGTATTCTACTTTTTTAACTTTTTTATACTTTTCTTTATCATTGTATATTATATCTCCATTAACAGCATCTATATTATGGGGAATAGTATTATTTAAAGTATAAACCAATTTAGCGTATTCTTTTTCTTTGTTATTCTCATAATCATAGTCTATTTTATATTCAAGATTTAAACCTATTTTATCAAATAAAATGCTGTAAGCTTTATTTATATCTATAACATTTGGTTTCTTAAATTCAATATCATGCCATACTATATTAAGTGAATTTATACTTCCCTCAACTGCATCATATCCAATTGTTATATAGTTATTTTCATATTCTATACCATTTACCATTCTATTGAATTTAAAATTATAGTATCTTGGCTTATTATTTTCTTTAATGTCATATAATTCATCGTAGCTATCGTCATACTTTAATGAATTCATTTTTTCACTATAAAACTCATTTAAAAACTTCTCAGTTTCTTTTTTTGCATAATCTTTATTGTATTTTGCTTTAGCTTCTTCCTTATATGGTAAATATTTGTGGAATCCCTTTATATCTCCAGTAGATGCATCTATAGATACATTAATACTTCCTAATTTTTTATCCTTTGAATTATAGTCTAAATACCATGTAAACTTAGCATCACCCCAATAGTTTTTATTTAAATAATAGCTATTTAATTTATAATCAGAAGATATTTTTATAAATTTAGATTCCCTAGCTATTTTATCTGCTTTTTCCTTGGTTATTAATTTAGAAACTTCATTTATAGCCTTTATCTCTTCCTCTGATAAAGCAAGTGTTTTCTTATTCACACTTAGCATATCACTTGCTCTTCCCCCCTCAAGATAACCAATAGGTAAATCTATTTTTATTTTTTTACCAGTTAAAGCATCTATAGCATAAGAACTTCCATATTTAGTAGTATAAACAAGATATGGCTTTGAATCTTTATCATATCCTCTTCTATAAACTAATTTAAGTCCTAATTCGTCAATATATTTTTGTTTGGCTTCATCTAATCCTATTGCTTTATTCTCATCTTTAAATTTAATATTGTAATTATACTTTGCATCATAATCAATTACTTCCTTAGTCTGCTTATTTACATCAATACTAACTCCATTATTACGAAAATGAACTCCGTCAATTAATCTAACATAATTAAAATAATAAGAATATCTTTGTATGTTAGTATTATCTTCTTCTATATATTTTAGCTCACCTGCAAGATCTGGAGCTACATTTTTTATAAATTTATCTGCTATTTTTTTAGCTTCATTCTTGCTTATAACATTTATACTTGCTTCATAATTCTCTTTTGCGTCATGCTTACTATATCTTATAATATTTCCATCAGCGTCTATCGAAACATATATTCTTGTACTAAGCTTCTCATCTGTACTCCAGTTTAAATTCCAAATAGTTTTACCATTATTGCTCTTATTGTATTCAAAGTTTTTAAATTCATCACCTATATTAAATTTATTCTTAGCATTCAATATAGCTTTTTGCAAACCATCATCTTCTTGTGCTATGCTTATAGATGGTATAAATGTAAGTACCATCATTATCAAAGACATAATAAAAGCTATTTTTCTTCTCACTTCAAATCATCTCCTTTTATTTACTTTCTCTATATTAGACGATGTATAGTTATAAAAAGTTCCATTATTTTTAATAATTTTTAACACTATAATCTATCAATTCTTTATTTTCATATACTATTTTCCCTGAGAAAAATTCATACTCCTGCATCCATTTTAAAAACAGCCTATCTCCCTCCCAAAGATTAAGTTCTTGTATTTTATCATCATCTACCCACTTTAAATCGCCTTCATTACAATCTATAATTTCTCCACTATAATCATAAGCTGTAAATAAAAACACATACCAATCTTCATCATCCTTAAATTTTGGAAAAGTAAGTATTCCCTTCAATTTAGGATTTGATATATCAAGTCCACTTTCTTCTTTAACCTCTCTTATTATACACTCTTCTGGAGTTTCACCTTGTTCCATCTTACCACCAAGACCTACCCACTTACCTTCATGTATATCATTTTGCTTTTTAGTTCTATGTAGCATAAGTGTTCTGTTGTCTTTTTTTATATAACACATAGTAGAATTTTTCATAATTATTTCTCCTTTTATCAAAAAATCATAACCTATAGAAGTAATTATTTTCATCATCCACAGAATCTATAAAATCAAAATTACAATTAGTTAACACCCTATTTGATCCTATATTTGACTTTGATACCCTTGCTTTAATCCCATTACACTTTGGAAATTTCGAAGCCCAATTTATTAAAAGTGATAATGCTTCAGTCATAAGCCTTCTACCTCTATAATTAGGAGATATGCTATATCCAACTTCTGAATATGCACTTTCATATAATATTCCTTTAAAGCCAATAAAGCCTATTCCATATTGCTTATTTTTATCTATAATTAACCAATATGTATACCATTCATGAATATCCTTATTTATATTTTTCATTTTTTCTATTTTTTTCGATATAGCTAATCTTACATCATCAGATATTGCTTCAAATTCAATTAAAGTTTCTATATTTTCAAACATACCAATTTTAATGCTTAATAATTCTTCAAATGACAAAGGTTTCAAAAACAATCTTTCTGATTCTAATTTTCTTTCATCCAATAAAACCCCTCCATTCGATTCCCTTATAAGTAGTTTTGAGTTTGTATATATTTATTCTAGATTATATACAAACTTAAAACTGAGGCTCATTTAAATGTTAGCTATTTTGGGTTAACATTTTACTATAAAACTTAGATTATGATGTTTAAATATCTGTTAAAAAACTTCATTGTTTGACCTCAAGGGAGTTTATGAAGTTTTAAGATATTTAAACATCACAATCTTTAGTTTTATTAAAATGTTGACTAAATAGCGGTATTTCAATGAGCCTCAGTTTTCACTAAAGTACTAATATACTTTTAAAATTATTCTATAATCCTAAATCATCAGAAATTTCCTTCATAGCATTAAGAGATAACTCCGCAAACTCTGCAAATGTTATTCCAAGCTTTTCTATAGATTTCATAGCTCCTCTATCAGCCCCAGCTGCAAATCTTGTTTCCTTCATTCTCTTCGTTATAGATTTTACCTTTACACTATTTATCTTTTTATCAGGATAAACAAGTGTTATAGCAGTTATAAATCCAGTTATAGGATCTGCTGCATATATTGCTTGATCCATTTTACTCTCTATTTTTACTCCACAGTCTTTGTTATGTGCACATATTGCGTGATACATTTCTTCATCTCCAAAGCCCTCTTCTTTTAATAATTCTACAGCCTTTGGTCCATGAAGATTTCCCTCTCCATTTTTGTAATCTAATAAGTCAGCATCAAGATCATGTAAAAGTCCAGCAATAGCCCATTTTTCTTCATTTTCTGGTTCTATTTTTTTAGCAAGATTTCTCATAACTGCCTCAACTGCATAAGAGTGCTTAACTAGATGTTCCGTACTCAAATGTTTGTTTAGTATTTCTACAGCATTTTCCCTTGATATCATTTATAAACATCCCCTTTAGCATATTTTTCACTTGATACTTTATTCTACACCTCTTAAGTAATGTCCTTTAGTAATTCCTTCGTTTATCAATCTTTCATACATATCACTATCGTTACCTTCAAAGTCATTATCTATTATATCTATATATGCTTTAACTATTTCTCTTATAAAGTTCTCTTCTTCAAATGTAAACTCTAATCTAAATACATTAACTCCTGAATTATATATATCTTCTAAGTGATCAATCATACATAAAATCTTAGAATTGTATATTACAGACCTACAGAATTTATCTTGATCTATCGGGAATTCTTGTCCTTTTTCATCCTTTATTAAGTACTTATATTGATTACAAGCTCCACATCTTTTATCTTTATTACAATCTCTAGTCAAAACTCCCATAGGACAGTATTCACTTATCATTAAAGGTATTCTAGAGTACACTATTGATTCAGCTTCTATATCAACGTAACTTAAAATATTTTTTATCTCATGCATATTAAGCTCAGGAGATAAACATATCGATTTTATATTTTCATTTTTAAGATGCTCTATAGCTTCACTATTGAATACGTTTAAATAATAGTCTGCGTACATATTGTAATCAGATAATTTACTTATCATACCAATGTTAGATACTAAAAATTTATCAACTCCCATATCAGTTGCTTCATCTAATATATTATATTGATTATTTCTAAGTATTCTAGGAGGACAGTACACTATATTTTGATTATGCTCTTTACATAATTTCATAGCATCTTTTAATGTATCTATATCTTCATAGTATATAGTATCAATATCTAAATCTACTATTTTTCTAAGCTGAGACATTTTTCTTATCTTTACATTCATCTTAGTGTCTCTTACATTTTTATCTAATTTTTCTTTGTCTTGTGTATCTATTTTTAATAATTTTCTCTTGTTTATATTCTTTCTTTTAGAATTTAATTTTTCAACAGCATCCCTTCTTATTTCATTTAAAAGACTAACAGGTATGCTTATATTTTCGTCTTTATCTATTAATACAGATTCTAATTCATAAGCTGTGTTCCCAAGCTTTGATAATTGAGTTTCTATTTTTTCATCTGATAAAGCTACCTTTATAGCTTTTTCTACTTTTTTACTTCCTACAACTTTAACCTTATTGTCGTCTTTATCTTTTATTAAAAGAGTTGGATATTCATCAAGCTTTAATATTGTCTTTCCTTTTATAGGAATCTTTTTAACTTCAACTTCATTTTCATAAGTTCTTCTAGCTCTATCTAAAAGTTCACTATCTAAAGTCTTATATACTTCTTGTCCTATTTTTATAGGTATATTAAAATCAAGCTGTATAGTATCTCCCGCATGAGCCTCTGTAAATATATTGTTATTTTTGAGTATTCTCCCTACATTACCTCCACCAACGCTTAGTCCATCACCTTTTTTAAGTGTATTTTCAAGCTTTAATGTTATTTTATTCCTTCTTTTATCTACATCTACAACCTTACCTATATAAAGACCTGTATTATTAGGTTTTTCAGGGTTCATTATTTCTTTTCCACTTTTTTCAAGTATATATCCTTTAGTAAACCTTCTATTGAAGATACTATATAAATCGTCTAAAGTTTCTTTTTTTACTTTTAATTCTTTATTATTCATATAATAATCTACAACTTCTCTGTATGCTCCAACTACTGTAGCTACATACTCAGCTCTTTTCATTCTTCCTTCTATTTTTAAAGATAAAACTCCTGTATCTATTATTTTATCAAGTTCTTCTATTGTATTTAAATCTCTAGGGCTTAATAAATACTTATCCTCTAGCTTAACACTTGAATTATTACTCTTGTCTATTAAATCATATACTTTTCTGCAAGGTTGAGCACATCTTCCTCTATTTCCAGACCTTCCTCCTATCATACTACTCATAAGACATTGACCTGAATAGCATACACATAAAGCTCCATGTACGAATACTTCTATATCTACAGAAGTGTTTTTAGATATATGTTCTATTTCTCCTACTTCAAGTTCTCTTGCAAGTACAACTCTTTTAAACCCTAATTTTTCTAAGTATTTAACATCTTCAAGTGAATGAGCAACCATTTGTGTACTTGCATGTATTTCAAAATCCGGGAAATGTTCTTTAACCAGTTTTGTCATACCTATGTCTTGAAGTATAAGGGCATCTACGTCTATGTTATATAAAAAGTTTATATATTTTAAAAAGTATTTTATTTCATTTTCTTTTATAAGAGTATTTACAGTTACATATACCTTAACATCTCTTATATGTGCATACTCAACTGCTTTTTTCATTTCCTCTGCATCAAAATTATTAGCTGATGCTCTTGCTCCAAAATTTTTTCCTCCAAGATATACAGCATCTGCACCATTTGATACTGCTGCTCTTAGAGCATCAAAATTTCCTACTGGTGCTAATAGTTCTATATTACTCAAATTACCAACTCCTATGTTATTAAAGAACAATACCTCCAGGTTTATTTTTTCCTGGAGGTATTATTCTTTATTGTTTTTCTTCTAATTCAATAATTTTCATCTGCATGTCATATAATCTGTTTTGAAAATCATTTGCTATTTCTTCAGCCTCTTTAAGTCGTTCATCTTGTTCTTTAAAGCTATTTTTTCTTTGTTCATACTCTTCTTTAACTGAAGTTAGCTCCTCTTTATATTTTTTTAGTTCTTTTTCTAGCTCTTCTATCTTTTTATCTCTTTCACTTATATCAGTTTGAAGCTCTATTAAAGTTGTGTTTGCATTTTCTAAATCTTGAAGAGGTTTTTTGTATTTAGTGTTAACTTCATCTAACTCGTATGAGCATTTGAAAAGTTCATCCGCTATATTTAATGTTGTCAAAACTGCTGCCATGGCTATACTCAAGCTAGGATTAGCCTTGACTACTTCCTGCATCTTATCATCCACATAGCTAGCAACTTTTAACAAGTATTCCTTTGGCTCTTTTCCAACCATGTTGTATTCTTGACCATTTATTCTTACGGTAACTTTGTTCACCTTAACTCAGCCCCTTAAATATTTCTCTTTACTTACTATTGTAAGTTTTTTTTAAGGATTTTACAATCTTAAATTAGCATTTATTTGTTCGCTAAGTTGTTTAAGTATATTTTCGTGAACTTTATTTACCTCTTCATCTGTAAGAGTTTTATCTTTACTTCTATACACTAAAGAGTAAGCAACAGATTTATGCCCTTCTTCAATTTGCTCTCCCTTATATACATCAAATAACTTAAAGCTTTCTACTAAGCCTTGAGAGTTTTTAGTAATTATATCCTCTATTTCCTTAACATAAACTTCATCTTTAATAAGAAGTGCTATATCTCTTGTCATAGCAGGATATTTAGGAAGTGCTCTATACAGCTTTTCATCTTTTGCATAAGTTAATAATAATTCAAAATCAAACTCAGCAGCATATACTCTCTTATTTATATCATAGTTTTCTAATACATCAGGATGTAATTCTCCAAATACCCCAACTATATTATCATTGTATGCTATATTAGCACATCTTCCTGGGTGGAATGTAGTGTGATTTTTCTCTGGTAATACTTCATAATTTTCAAACCCTATGTTTTTGAATAGTTCTTCAACTATACCTTTCATATGAAAGAAATCTATAGAATCTTTATACATAGATATACATAAAGATTTTCTCTCAACAGGCATTATTTCATCCATAGGCATGAAAGTATTTCCTATTTCAAAGGCTGCAAACTCTTCAACTTTCCTAGAGTTATTTCTAGCTGAAACATCTAGCATATTTGGTAAAAGCGTAGTTCTCATAACACTAGTTTCTTCACCTAGAGGATTTTTAATCTTTATAAAGTTTCTCTTTATAGAATGCTCTGGAATATTTATTTTATCTACTCCTCTTGGACTTACAAATGAATAAGTTAATATTTCATTAAGACCCATAGAAACCAAACTGTTCTTTATACCTTCTTCAAATAACTGCTCTACAGTTTGAAGACCCATAGTGTTATCTCCGTACAGCATCTTAGATGGTATATTTTCATATCCATATATTCTAGCTATCTCTTCTAATACATCAGCTTCTTCTGTCATGTCAAGTCTAAAGCTTGGAACTGTAATTTCAACCTTATCTTCAACTAACTCACATTTAAACTCTAAGCTCTCAAGTATTTCTATAAATTGGTTAAGAGGAATATTTTCTCCTAATAATTTATTTATTCTTTGAGGTCTAACAGTTATTTTTTGCTCTTTTACAGGAATATTGTAATTTTCTACTATTCCTTTTAATACAGTTCCTGCATTTAACTCTTCAATTAACTGTGCAGCTCTATTTATTGCAGTTTCAACTAAATTAACATCTATTCCTTTTTCATACTTAGAAGATGCGTCTGTTCTTAAATTAAGCTTCTTAGAAGTTCTTCTTATACTATCAGCATCAAAATTAGCACTTTCAAGAAGTATAGTCTTAGTATTATCACTAACTTTCGAGTTTTCACCACCCATAACTCCAGCTATTGCAACAGGTTTTTCTCCATTAGTTATTAAAAGCATATCACTATCTAATGTTCTTTCAATCCCGTCTAAAGTTGTACACTGTTCTTTATTCTTAGCACGTCTTACAAGTATAGTATCGCTTTCCAACTTTTCTAAATCAAAAGCATGAAGTGGTTGTCCAAGCTCTAACATAACATATGCAGTAATATCAACTATGTTACTAATAGGTCTAATGCCCGCTTCTATAAGCCTTCTTTGCATCCAGTATGGAGATGCCTCTATTTTAACATCTTTTATTATTCTAGTAGCATATCTTCTACATAAAGCTTCTTCCTCTATATTTATGTTAAACTTACCTACATCATCTGATTCTTTAACCTCTATATTAGGGTATTTAAGCTCTTTTCCTATTGTAACAGCGGCCTCTCTTGCAATACCTAAAACAGATAAGCAGTCTGGTCTATTTGAAGTTATCTCGAATTCTATTAAGGCATCATTTATTCCAAGTACTTCTTTAACGTCTGCTCCTAATTCGTACTCTTCATCTAATACGTATATTCCATCTCTTTTATTTTCTTCAATCATACTAAAAGGAATTCCAAGTTCTTCACTTGAACACATCATACCTTGAGATAATTCTCCTCTTAGTTTTCCTTTTTTGATTTTTATTCCACCTGGAAGCTTTGCTCCAACTAATGCAACAGGAATTAAATCTCCCTCTTTTACATTTTTCGCTCCAGTTACTATTTGGATAACTTCTGATCCAATATCAACCTTTGTAACTATTAACTTATCAGCATTTGGATGCTGAGTTATTTCTAATATTTTACCAACTGCAACCTTTTCTATATCAGCTCCAAAATACTCAACCTTTTCAACCTTTGATCCAGTCATAGTCATTTTATCAGCAAATTCTTGTGTATTCATATCTATATCAACATATTCTCTAATCCATTTAACAGGTACTAACATATCAACACTCCCTTAAAATTGATTTAAAAATCTCATATCGTTTTCAAATAATAATCTTATATCATCTATCTCATACTTAAGCATTGCTATTCTATCTACACCCATACCAAAAGCAAATCCGCTGTACTTCTCTGGATCTATTCCACAATTTCTAAGCACATTCGGGTGAACCATTCCAGCTCCAAGTATTTCTATCCAACCTTCACCTTTACATACTGAGCATCCTTCTCCCTTACATTTAAAACAAGTTACATCTACTTCTGCACTTGGCTCTGTAAATGGGAAGTTATGCGGTCTAAACTTGGTCTTAGTACTCTCTCCAAATAATTGTCTAACAAATTCATTAAGAGCTCCTTTAAGTTCTGCCATTGTAACATGCTCACCTATTACAAGTCCCTCTATTTGATGGAACATTGGAGAGTGAGTAGCATCCGGTGCATCAAATCTAAAGCATCTTCCAGGTGCTATTATCTTAATAGGTGGAGTAGTTGACTTCATAGTTCTTATTTGAACTGGAGATGTTTGAGTTCTAAGAAGTAAATTGTCATCTATATAGAAAGTATCACTCGTATCTCTTGATGGATGATTCTTAGGAGCATTAAGTGCATCAAAGTTATTAAATACTGTTTCTATCTCAGGTCCCTGAGCAACCTTGAATCCCATTCCTGTAAATATATACTTAACTTCATCTATTATCTGAGTTATAGGATGCTTCTTCCCTACCTTAAACTCTTTACCAGGCATAGTAACATCTAAAACCTCTTCTTGTAATTTTGCATTTTTTTCTATAGCCTTTATTCCCTCTTTTTTAGAAGCTATAGCTTCTTCAATCTCAGATCTTACCTCATTTGCAACCTTACCAATAACAGGTCTTTCATCTTTTGATAACTTACCCATTCCTTTTAATATATCAGTTATCTCACCCTTTTTACCTAAGTACTTAACTCTTAAGCTTTCAATCTCGTCCATTTTGACACATTCATTAATCTGTGCTAGGGCACTGTCTTTTATGTTAATTAATTGATCCTTCACTTAATTCACCCTTCCCTATATTATTTTTTTACATATTAAATTAGCTTTTTAAAAATATTTATATAAAAATATAAGCGATTGCCTTTAGATATTTTGCTATAAAGCTTGTTATTTGACGTTTAATAATCTGTTAAAAAGTTTCGTTGTCTGAGCATAGCGAGTTTAGAAACTTTAAGATTATTAATAAGACAAATAACTTAGCTTTATCAAAATGTCTTTGCATTAGTGGTATTTTTATATAAATATTTTTACTACTTTAAATTAATATAAAAAAAGCCTTCAATCCCTGAAAGGGACGAAAGACTTATATTCCGCGGTACCACCCTAATAGCCTATTAAATAGACCACTTTAAAGACTTAACGCGTCCAACGTTAAAACCTACTGTTATTTCAGCTTTACAGCTCCAGAGTGAACTTCTTTTGATATCTTAGGGAATAATTTCAGCTTTATATTCCTCTCTACTCTAAGATTATTCAAAATACTCTCTCTTTCACAGCTTTTATATATTAAACTTTATGTTGCATTATATCATATTTTCAGGTTATTTACAAGGTAGTTTTTAAAACCTAATTAAACATAGGCTATGCCAATTATTTAATTGCTTTAATGTGAGCTATGTCGTTCCAATTTTTAGAAGTTATTACTTCTACTGCCGTTACATCTTTTTTTAATTCTTTGAAATCACCTTTAGTTTCAGCTAAATCAAATCTAATATTTTCTACATCAACTTTAATAATATCAACCTTATGCTCGAGAGCTTTTAAAATTTGGGTATTTTCTAATACTTGGTTTTCCAGAGAGTCAAGACGTTCATTAGTTTTATTTTGAGCATTTAATATTTTCTGAAGTAAGTTTTCTATATTATTCATAATTTTCACATCCTTTAGTTGAGTATTTTAAATCACTAATCACTTAAAATTTTGAACCCGATTAATTATATATTAATTATATCACACAAAAATATATGTTTTTATAGGAATATATGTTATCGACTAAGGTTATATAGCGATGTAATAGTAACTGAATAAATATAACGTATGTCCTTACAAGAAACATAAATCGTTACCTTATAAAAGAGTTATATATCAATAATATTTTACAATAAAATCGTAAAATGGTATAATTTAGTATGTGTATTCATTTAAATATATCCCAAGGGGAGGGAAAATACTTGAAAAATAATCGTCTTATTTTTATCTTAATTATCGGACAATCATTAATTTTCTTGTCTAGTTTATTTGATTTTTTTATAATTAAAGTAGCTTCTGCTATAACTTTAATTACCACAGGCTTACTAATTATTGATTTATTATTTAAAAGTTCATCTAACAAGAGCACTCCAGAAATTTCAAATCAGCATATACCTAAAGATAATGAGATACACGATAAATTATTTTTAGTATCCGAAACACTAGGATTTAATATTCATCAATTGTCTTGGTTATCAAAGGATAATATAGTTGCATTTAATAATTTAGTTGATATTTCATATCAAATAAGAGAGTTAAGTGAAACAAATACTGCAAATATGCAGGAAACAAATTCAATGATTAACCAATTATCATCAACTTCTGAAGAATTAAATGAAAATATAAATAATATTGAAAATCAGTCGACTCAATCACATGAAATGTTAAGTCAAAACCTTGATACTATGAATAGTATTGGAGAATTTTTAAAGGATTTTAAGCATGTTATTGATATGGCAGTCAAAGATAACGACTCATTGCAAAACTCTTCTAAAAAAATCAATTCTATCGTTGATTATATAAAAAATATATCTAGACAAACAAATCTTCTTGCATTAAACGCTTCAATAGAAGCAGCTAGAGCAGGCGAATCAGGAAAAGGTTTTTCTGTTGTTGCTACTGAGATTAACAAATTATCCAATGAAATAGATGTATCAATCTCAAAAATAGAAGGTATATTAACAGAAATACTAGACGGAATAAATAATTCTAATAATACAATGAAGCTTCACAAAGATAAAGTAAAAAAGGTTGATGATATATCAAAAAAATCAACAGAAATAATTGAAAAGGTTGATGTGATTGTTAATAAAATTAAAAATTCAGTCACTACTATTAAATCAATGTCAACTAAACAAAACGATTTAGCTAGAGAAATTGATTCTACATCAGAAGTAGTAGCTTGTGCTGTTGAAAAAACAAATAATATCATTTGTGATTCTATAGATATGATAAATCTTCAACAAAACAAAAACGATGAAATACATACCTATTTTAATAAATTAACTCAAATAACAGAAGACCTTCAATCTATAACAGTCAAATCAAAAAAAGAAAATGAATTAGTATTTGGAATAAATCCATTTACATCTCCAGAAAATATTAAAAATATGTATATTCCAATATTAGATTGGGTTTGTAAAAGCACAGGATTTAAGGCTAGAACTGTTATAGTTAAAGATTATGATGCCATTAACCAAGGTATAAATGATGGTTTAATAGATGTTGGATGGTTCTCACCTTTTGCTTATGTAAACGCTCGTAAAAAAAGCAATGTAATTCCTATTGCAACTCCTAAAATTAGCGGAAAAAGTACATATGATGGTTACATTATCGTTAGAAAAGATAGCTCTATTGAAAAGTTATCTGATTTAAAAGATAAGCATTTTGGATACGTTGATACAAATAGTGCTTCTGGGTATTTATATGCTCGTAATATCTTCAAATCAAATAATTTAAATCCTGATAAAATTTTTAATAAAGCCTCCTTTATGGGAAATCACGATAATGTTATAAAAGGAGTTTTATCAGGCGAATTAGATGCAGGTGCAACATATAGCGAAGCATTAGAAAATTTTAAATATAGGAATTCATCTATGAACAATATTAAAATAATTGAATCTGTACATAATATTCCTAAGGATGCTATAGCTGTTAGCCCTAAAATTTCAGATGATATCATCCAAAAACTTAAAGATGGTTTTATAAAATTTACACCTGACTCAAGCTTAAATACTCCGATAGATGGATTTAAGGAAAGCCATGATGAGGTGTATAATGTAGTTAGAAAAATTATATAAAATTTTATCACAAAATTAAACTAGGTCTATTAATTAATAGACCTAGTTTAATTTATTTAATCAATTTCTAACCTATATCCTATTTTATATATAGTCTTTATCTCATTGAATAAATCTAGTTTTTTTCTTATTTTCTGAATGTGCATATCAACAGTTCTCGTCTCACCTAAATAATCAAATCCCCATACTCTTTCTAAAATTATTTCTCTAGTCAAAGCAAGTCCTTTATTTGAGACTAAAAGCTTTAATAATTCAAATTCTTTACATGCTAAATCTATATTTTCCCCATTTTTCCTTACTACTCTCTCATCTAAAAAAATTTCCAAATCCTTTAATCCTATACAATTACTATTTTTGCCATAACGCCTTAATACAGATTCAATTCTAGCTAAAAGTTCTATGCATTCAAATGGCTTTACAATATAATCATCTGCCCCTATTTTTAACCCTCCTTTATATAAGGTATATTCAATATATATAATTGTATCATGTATTTATTTTCATAAATAGAAATAATTGTATTAATTATATAATTTCCTTGGAAATGAAAAAGAGTTAGATTCTAAAACCTTTAGAATCTAACTCTTTCTCATTTTCCTTTTCAATAACTGTTTTGATGTGATAGATTTTTCCATTTCTCTATTAATATAATCATTGTCATAATCGAAACTAATTATAACATTAAATACTATTTTTTATCTACTATTTAAAATGAATATCCATTTTCCCTTTATCAACCATATTTTCTAGTTTCTTTTTAACAAAACCCTTCATAAGTTCTCTAGTTACAGGTATAACAAGACTAAAACCAGTTATATCCGTTAAAATCCCAGGAGTTAAAAGCATAGCCCCTCCTACTAACACACATAATCCATTAATCAACTGCTCCCCAGGAACTCTTCCATCCTTCATTTCATATCTTATTCTAAATAAAATCTCTCTTCCTTGTGATTTTGCTAAATATGCTCCTAAAACACCTGTAAAAATAACAATCCCTATCGTACTAAAAAATCCTATATAAGCATTCAATCTGAACAATATAGCCAATTCAACTAATGGAACTAACGTAAACAAAAGTATCAATCTCATTAACATACATATCATCTCCTCGTTATTTCTATAATATACTACTTATTTATTCTCAATTATATCATATTAAATTCAATTTATAATTCTTATATATTGTATTTATGCTACCATAGTATATACAAAAGAGGTTATTGCGATGAAGAAAATAATTAAAATTCTATTCAAGATTTCATTTGTATCATTATTAATTTTATGTATGTATCTAAGTGATAACAAATTTTATCACAGTATGTTTTACTATTTAATGATTATATACTGGAGTGTATGCACAATAAACCCAACTTATCTAATAAATTTTGTATCTAACAATAAAACCTATGCCCTAACAAAATATCAAATTATAATGTATAGAATTCTAGGCATTCTTTGGATAATATTATCTGTATTTTGGTTAAAACTTATCAATTAAAGAATCTCTTATTGCATTAGTTTTTTTAAATTATAAAGTAATTGCTTGGATAAATAACTCAGATGATAACAAAGAAGAATAAAATTTTTTATGCTTTCTATCACTTACAGCCATACTAAAAAATAAATCTTATTAAAATATTAGAGAATCATTTAAATATTTTTGTATAAAACTTGTATTGCATCGTTTGAATATACGTTAAGAAAGTTCGTTGTTTGACCAACGGGAGTTTAGAACTTTTAGTATATTCAATAAGATGTAATGCTTAGTTTTATTAAAAATATTTAATGCATGAACGGTATTTTAATAAGGTTTATTTTTGGTTCTAAAGCACAAAATTTCGAATCTTAAACCACAAAAATCACCTACCCTTTAGAAGAATAGATGATTTTTCTTTTATTCTTGAATTTCCATTTTATAGCTACCCATAGCATTATACATATAAATCCCAGCAACAATAAAATACACAAGATTAAAATACGGTATAAAAACAGGTACATAATCAAGTATAAGATGGTCTACAACTATAGGTAATGTAAATGCATATATACATATCTTGTATATATCCCCAAATTGAATATCCATATTCTGAACCTTACTAACTATAATTCCAGCAATACCTAAGATTAATGCTTTGAACATAGTTGATAACCATATCCAAAGTGTTATAAATATTATTCCAAATACAATTATAGCTATACTTATCCACATATTAATCTTGGGAATGTATTTTATAACCTCTTGCTTATCAAACTCTATATTTTCTATAGAACTAAAATCAAATTCTCTTTTTTCAATCATACTTTTTTTAATTACAACTTTATTTTTAAGAATTAATATACCTTGCTTATAAGAATCAAGTACACTTTCATCTGTTTTTCCTGTAGTATCAATTAAAGTATAATCATTAATTTTAACTGGCATATCACCTTCTGCATTTAACTCTCCATCTTCAAATTTGAAATCTGGAACTTGAATGATAAAACTTTTTGCTTCACGCTCAAAAGAATTTTTAAATTTATATGACATTACTGATGAAGTTATAGCTCCAACCATTAAAGAAAGCAAAAACAAATACAATATTGCTTTTCCTAAAGATTCTTTTACAAAAAAATTGTAAGATGGTATATCAACTATACTTCTTTTAAATCTTTCAAAAAATCTTACCTTATTATTTTTAATCTCATCCATGTCTATTCGCCTTCCTTTATTTAGATGATAGTTTATTCTTTATCTCATACATTAGTATTCCAGAAGCCATAGCAGCATTTAGCGACTCAGCCTTTCCGTATATAGGTATCTTAACCAGTAAATCAGACTTATCTATTATTTCATCCTTTATACCATTACCCTCATTACCTATAACCAAAGCTACCTTATCCCCATAATCAACACTATTATAATAATTATTCGTATTTAAATAACTAGAAACTATATTAAATCCTTTATTCTTTATAATATCGAAAGCTTCATCAGTACAACCTACAATATTCATATTAAATATTGAACCCATAGTAGATCTTATAACCTTAGGATTATATATATCCACACAACCTTTTAATAAAATTATTGAATGCGCTCCAGCTGCATCTGCCGTTCTTATTATAGTTCCCATATTACCCGGGTCTTGTATTCTATCCAGTACCACTATAAAATCTGTTTCTTGCCTTAAAGAATCATCCAAGGAATATTCTTTAGATTCAACTACAGCTATTATCCCTTGTGGCTTTTCTGTATCACATAATTCTTTAAAAAGCTTATCAGTTGTTTTGTAAATTTTATAATTATCAATTTCTAAACCTTTTATAAATTCCTTATGTTCATCTTTATTTAAAGATTCATCACTATAAACAATATAGTCAATAGTTGCACTACAGTCTATAGCCTGCTTTACTATTCTATATCCTTCTATTATAAATCTTTTTTCTTGACTTCTCTTTTTTGATTTAAGTAAAGATTTGGTATACTTTATTCTTTCATTGTCTTTGCTAGTTATTTCTACAATCATTATTATCTATCCTCTTTACTTATTTTGTTTATTTTAGTATTTTCACCTATAACAACCAATATATCTCCTTTTTGGAACTTAGCATTAGGAGCTGGAGATATATCTATCTCTTTATTATGCTTTACAGCCATAACATTTATTCCATATTTAGCTCTTAAGTCTAATTCCATAAGACTCTTACCTATCCAATCACTAGGAGTTACTATCTCAACTATAGAATAGTGAGGATCAAGTTCTATATGGTCTAAAACATTCTCAGACACCAAATTGTGTGCAACCCTAACTCCCATATCTCTTTCAGGAAACACTACTCTATCTGCTCCTATTTTATAAAGTACTTTAGCTTGAAGTTCATTTTGTGCCTTACAAATTACATATTTCACACCTAATTCCTTAGCTATTAGTGTAGCCATTGTAGATGCTTGAACATCAGACCCTATACTTATAACTGCAATATCAAAATTTCTAATGCCTAAAGATCTCATAGTATTTTCATCAATAGCATCTGCTTGAACTGCATGAGTTACCTTATCAGCTATATCTTGTACAATATCATAATTTTTATCTACAGCCATAACCTCATGTCCTAAAAGATATAATGTTGTAGCTACAGAAGTACCAAATCTTCCACACCCAATTACTACATATTGCTTCATAAACAAAACTCCTCTCTATCCCACGATTACTTTTTCTTCTGGATATCTTATAACATTTTTTTTCTTTTTATTTGAAATAGCAAATAATATAGTTAAAGCTCCTACTCTTCCTGCAAACATAGATAAAGCTATCAATATTTTACCAATAGTAGTTAAGTTAGGACTTCCAAAAATACTAAGTCCTACAGTTCCATAAGCAGAAACAGCTTCAAATAATATATGAATAAATTGAAAATTCGTATCAGTCAAACTCAGGCTCATAGTTAAAACTATAACAATACCAAGTCCTATAGCAATAACCCCCAAAGACTTATTTACAACAGTATAAGATATTCTTCTTCCAAATGCTTCAACATCATCTTTACCTCTTATAAAAGCTGCTACAGACAGAAATAATACTCCTATAGTAGTAGTTTTTATCCCTCCTGCAGTTGATCCAGGAGATCCTCCTATAAACATTAATATAACAGTTAAAAACTTTGAACTATCCTTCATAGCCGCAAGATCTATAGTATTAAATCCAGCTGTTCTTGTAGTTACAGATTGAAAAAGAGATGCTAAAACCTTACCTTCAAAAGAAAGAGCACCTAAAGTATCAGGATTACTGTACTCAATTGCGAAAAATAACACAAATCCAAATAATATTAAAAAAGAACTCATAGATATTACCATTTTAGAATGAAGATTAAGCTTTGAGAATTTTCTCTTCTTTATAATATCAAGTATAACAGGGAATCCTAATCCACCTAGTATTATAAGTAGCATTATAACTATATTGACAGTAATGTTGTCTACGTATGATGTAAGAGATGAAAAACCTCCCATCAAATCAAATCCAGCATTACAAAAGGCTGATATAGCGTGAAAAACTCCATAACCTACTCCTTTTACAAATCCCATTTGAGGAATAAATACACTAGATAATATTATAGCTCCTACACCCTCTATTATAAAAGTTCCTATCAATATATGTCTTGTAAGTCTTACAAGCCCAGACAAATCATATTGATTCAATGCTTCTTGTATCAAAAGCCTTTGGTGTAGATATATTTTCTTTCTAACTAGTATAGCAAACAATGTAGCCATACTCATAAATCCAAGTCCACCAACTTGAATTAAAGTTATAATAACTATTTTCCCAAATAAAGTCCAATAAGTTCCTGTATCAACAACAACAAGACCCGTAACACAAACAGCTGATGTAGACGTAAATAAAGCATTTATAAAACCTACTTGTTCACCACTGTTGGTTGCCATAGGAGTATTTAAAAGTATAGCTCCTATTAATATTATCATTGCAAACCCTATAACCATTATTTGAGCTGGAGATAATCTATTCTTCTTTCGAATATATTTACCTAACATTTTTTCACCTCTTTATGTAATAAGAATATACTGTAATAATTTCATAATTAATACAAACACTGTAGATTATATACTATTAATTCTAATAGTCAATCTTATTTTTAATACATATCGACAAACTATACATTATTTATATTATTTACTTTAATTTAATAAAGTTCAATATAAATTTAAGCTTAATTCATAAAATATCAAGTTCTTCTCTGTATCCTAATACAATACCTATTATTTTATTATATTAATTGACTATTTTCAATCAATATAATGCATTTTTATAATACTTTATTAAAGGGGTGATTAATTTGTCTTATGATAATTACTATAATAATGTAAAAAAAACATTGATATTCATATTAATACTAAATCTAATCGTAGCTTTTTCTAAAGTTTTTTACGGCTATTACACTAATGTATCGAGTATGATTGCAGATGGTATTCATTCCTTGGGGGATAGCTTATCTAATGTCATAGGAATACTCGCTATATATATTTCTTCTAAACCACCCGATGATACTCATCCCTATGGTCATGAAAAATTTGAAACTCTAGCATCTATTTTTATATCTTTGTTATTATTTTCAATGTCGCTTAAAATAATAACAAATTCGTATAATAAATTATTAAATCCAACTCTACCTAATATTAATATATATAATTTCATAATAATGATACTTACATTAATAATTAATTTTTTTGTTTCAGTCTATGAATCAAAAAAAGGAAAAGAACTTAAAAGTGAAATATTAATCTCTGATTCTGTTCATACACAAAGTGATATATATGTATCTATATCAGTTTTAGTGAGTTTATTTACTATAAAAATGGGATTTATAATACTAGATATAATAATTTCTTTCATAATATCTATGCTTATAATAAAGGCATCTTTTGAAATATTAATTCCTGCAATAAAAGTACTGTGTGATGGTGCTATGATTGATGCTAATCACATACATGACTTTGTTATAAAAATTGATAAGGTTCTATATTGCAATAATATACGAACGCACGGAAAAGAAAACCGAATAAGAGTAGACCTTACTATAGGTGTAGATAAATTCCTCACTCTTGAAAGTACCCATCTTCTATCTCATTATATAGAAGATATGATTATACTGGAATTTAATGGAGTTAAAGAAGTAATAATACACATTGAACCCTGTGATAATAGAAAAACCGATAGTTGAAAAATTATCGGTTTTTGATATATCTATTCAGTTAAATTGTTTTTTAAATTAACTAAGAAATCTTGAACATTAGTAACTATAGTACTAACCTCTAAAGTACCTCTATCTCTTAGCTTGTTAACTGCAAATTCAGAAACATCAACACTATATATGTATACAGGTCTTACTTCTCCATTTACAACTGTATAAGATGGCGTCATATTTCCTGTTGCTATTGAGTGAAGTTGAGTTGCAAGACATATAACAGTCGTAGCTTTTCTAGTATGTTTTCTCATCTCATTTTGAGCTTGATAAACATCACTTATAACTATAGGAAGAGGTCCATCATCTCTTATAGACCCTCCAAGTACTATAGGTACATTATTTTTAACACAAGCGTATATAAGTCCATTATCTATATTTTCTTCTTCTATTAGCTTTTCTATAGATCCTGCTCTTCTAGCTTTATTTAATAAATCTAAGTGGTTGTAGTGTCCATCCTTCATAGATTTCTGAGTATATATATCTTGTCCTAAAGCAGTTCCTATAGTCGCAGCTTCTAAATCATGTGTAGCTACTGCATTTCCACCTAATAATGCGTGAGCATATCCATTCTCTATTAAAGCTTGCATAGCCTCTCTTGAATCTTTATCAAATACTGCAGCTGGTCCTAATACCCAAACTATGTATCCATTTTCTTTTTCATATTTTAAAGCATCATATAAATCATCATAATCCTTAGAATATGCAGTTTCTCTAGATCTTCCAGCTCTAAATGCAAAAGTCTCTTCCTCTTCTTCTTCTGAATTAAAACCGCCAGTATATACGTAAATTCCTTCACTAGCATCTTCAGTTCTTCCAACTATAACCTTATCTCCAGCGTGTAGGTTTCTAAACTCTTTTACTGCAACATCATTATCTTCAGTTACAGTCATTACACAGTCCATTCTACTTTCTTTAGCTAAAATCCATTTCCCATCTATTTTTAAATATTCAGGGTATATTGTAGTCCCATGATAATTATCTGGTGCAACACCATCTTTAAGAACTTCTATAGTTGTAACATTTGGTGCATTCGTTAAAAATTCTTGTTCAAAATTCGGTTCTATGTATTTTGGTAATTTAAAGCTCATTTATAATACCTCCGTGGATTGTATTGTCCTAATTTTATAAAATTTTAAAACCCTTACATATTATATCAAAAAAATACATGCAAATACACACAGTATAAGTTATTTGGAATTTTTCAAGTTTTCGTTATATTCTGATTTTATTTTAAATTCTAGCTTTTTAAAAACAAAAGTGGTGTACATTTAATCGTACACCACTTCTTTAACCTCCAAGAGTTACATCTTGAGTTTCATACCAATTTAGAGCTTCATGTATATGTTCTTCTTTAAAATCAGGCCAATAATCATCAACTATATAAAAATCTGCATATATTGATTGAACTGGTAAGAATCCACTAAGTCTTCTTCTACCACCCCATCTTATTATAAGGTCAAGTCTTGATATATCTTTTGAATTTATATTTTCTATTATTTTATTCCTATTCGTAGTAGTTTCATCAAATTTTAAATTTCCAAGATCCCAGTTCCATCCATAATTAACTAAAAAATTAACCTTCATATCTGCCTTTCCAAAATTTTTTCTTGTCGTATATTCTTTTAACTCCTCTGGAAACATTGGTGATTTATGATTTCCTACAACTAGCAAAGAAGCATCTTCATTTTCAAGCATCTTTACAGCATCTACACAAGCTTTTGTAAATGCTTTAGTTTGAATAGACGGTCTTTTTGTATTGTCCACTGTGAACCCATAGTATGTTATTTCTTCTACTCCCATTTTTTTACACGTTCTAAATAGTTCAATCCCAGGATCTAGCCCTTTATCATATCCCATTTCTTTAGTCATTCCATTGTTACTAGCCCATCTTCTGTTTCCATCAGGGATTACCCCTATATGCTTTGGAATTCTCATACAACCCCTCCTTTAACCTGCTTTTTTATATTATTTTTCCCTTATATAGAAATTTTATACTTCCACTATGAATTCTAAACTTTCTCAATTATATTGTTGAACAATATTCATTAATGTGTTATTATGAACCTAAATTAAATAGTTTTGCTAGGGGTGCTGGTAGGCCAGCTGAGATTAAGACCCATAAGTCTTTGACCCTTAACCTGATCTGGATAATGCCAGCGTAGGGAAGTGTAAATGTATATATTTTTGTATGTAAATATATAGGTGCAAATCCTTTTTTCTGGGTTTTGCACCTTTTTTTATTTTTGGTGAAAGGAGGTACAGATATGATTGTTAATGGAGAAAAAATGTCCTTCAATCAAGATATGACAGTTAAAGACCTTATATCCAGTCTAAATCTAAATTCACAAACCATTGTTGTTGAATTAAATTTAAATATAATACCTAAAGAACACTACGAAAGCACAAATCTTCATAATGATGATAAAGTTGAAATAATCAATTTTGTTGGAGGTGGTTAATATTGAAAATATATGTGAATCAGAAAAAATACAATATAGACCCAAATACAACAGCTTATGAAGTAAAAAATTCTTTAAAAAAATATGCAGATGTAATTATACTAAATGGATTCATGGTAAATAAAGATATTAAACTTAATGAATTAGACAATATAACACTTATAAAAAAAGGAGAACAACCATCCAAGGAAGAACTAGAACACCTTTTAGTATCAAGACATACACCTAATGTTCATGAAAAAATTAAAAAATCAAAAGTAGTAATAGCAGGTCTTGGTGGTCTTGGATCAAATATAGCTGTATCTCTAGCTAGAATAGGTATTGGAAAACTATTTTTATTCGATTTTGATGTAGTAGAACCTAGTAATCTAAATAGGCAACATTATTTTGTAAAGCACATAGGAATGAATAAAACAGACGCAATAAAAGATATAATTCATCAGTGTAATCCATTTGTAGATATTTATGCAGAAAATATATTTATAGATGAAAGTAATATAAAGGATTTATTTAAAGATGCCCAAATCATAGTTGAAGCATTTGATAATCCTAAATCAAAAGCAATTTTAGTGAATACAGTTCTTTCCCATATGCCAGATAAAAAGATAGTAGCAGCTTCTGGGTTAGCAGGATATTTTTCATCAAATTCTATTATCACTCAAAAAATAAGAGACAATCTATATATTGTTGGTGATAATAAGTCAGAATCAAAACCAGGATGTGGACTTATGGCTCCAAGAGTTGGAATTGCTGCAAATCATCAAGCTAATATGGTTTTAAGACTTATTCTGGGTGAACAAGAAACTTAAGGAGGTTTATTATGGACAAATTAAAAATAGGCACAACGGAGTTAGATAGTAGACTATTTATAGGAACAGGCAAATATTCTTCAAACGATATATTACCTAAGGTTATAGATTCTTCTAAATCTCAAGTTGTTACTATGGCTTTAAGAAGAGTTAATTTAGACGCTCCAAAAGAAAATATATTAAATTACATAGATAAAAGCTGTATCTTATTACCTAATACTTCTGGTGCCAGAAATGCTGAAGAAGCAGTTAGAATAGCAAGGCTTGCAAAAGCTGCTGGCTGTGGAAATTGGATTAAAATAGAAGCTATTTCTGATAATAAGTATTTACTTCCAGATAATTACGAAACAATTAAGGCTATAGATATACTAGCAAAAGAAGGCTTTATCGTTCTTCCTTATATGAATCCAGATTTAATGGATGCTAAGAGAATGGTTGATGCTGGAGCCAGTGCTATAATGCCACTTGGTTCTCCTATAGGAACTAATAGAGGAATTAGAACTGAGGAAATGATACAAATTTTAATAGATGAGATTGATATACCTATCGTTGTTGATGCAGGTATAGGAAAGCCTTCTCAAGCAGCTCAAGCAATGGAAATGGGTGCAGATGCAGTTCTTGTAAATACTGCTATAGCATCATCAAATGATCCCATTATGATGGGAGATGCTTTTCGCAGTGCTGTAATAGCAGGAAGAAAAGCATACCTTGCAAAACTAGGATCAGTTAAAAAATTTGCTAGTGCCTCTTCTCCTCTTACTGGATTTTTGCAAGGGGATGAAAAGTAATGAGCTTTTATGATGAATATTTAAAATACAAAAACTTTGATTTTAATACTTTCTTTAAAAATATAACTGATGAAGATATATTAAACACAATAAATAAGGACAAGCTTGATGAATTTGATTTTTTAAAGCTATTATCACCTACTGCTGAAAAATATCTAGAAGAAATGGCTGTTAAATCAAATAAATTATCACTACAGCATTTCGGAAAATCTATAATTTTATATACTCCTATGTATCTAGCTAATTATTGTGCTAATAAATGCTCCTATTGTAGCTTTAATGTAGAAAATAAAATAGATAGAAAAAAATTAACACTTGAAGAGGTTGAAATAGAAGCTAAAAATATATCAAAAACTGGTCTTAAGCACATATTGATTTTAACAGGAGAATCTAAATCAAAAACACCTGTTTCATATATAAAGGATTGTGTTAAGGTACTGAAAAAATACTTCGATTCTATATGTATTGAGATTTATCCTCTTGAAGAAGATGAATATAAAGACCTTGTATCTGCTGGGGTCGATTCTCTTACTATATATCAAGAAGTATATAATGAAGATATTTACGACAAGGTTCATATATTAGGTCCTAAGAAAAATTATAAATTCAGACTCGATGCACCAGAGCGAGGATGTAGATCTAAAATGAGATCTGTAAATATAGGTGCTCTTCTTGGTCTTTTTGATTTTAGAATTGAAGCTTTTATGTCAGGTCTTCACGGATATTATCTTCAGAGTAAATACTTAGATGTAGAAATTAGTTTTTCACTTCCTAGAATAAGACCTTATATAGGAAGTCCTATAGATATACATAATGTAAATGATAAAAATTTAGTTCAAATAATGTTAGCTCTTAAGTTATTCATGCCTTATGCTGGCATAAATATTTCAACTAGAGAAAGTGCAGACTTTAGAGAAAACCTTATTCCTCTTGGAGTTACTAAAATGTCAGCAGGGGTTTGCACTGAAGTTGGGGGACATTCTCAGTCTAACACAAGTTCTAGTCAGTTTGAAATATCAGATATAAGAAGTGTTTCAGAAATTGCAATATCACTTGAAGAAAAAGGTTATCAACCCATATTTAAAGATTGGGTTCACTTATAAAGGGAGGGTTTTTAATATGAATTATACTACTCAAATGGATGCTGCAAAAAAAGGAATTATAACTACTCAAATGGAGACAGTTGCTAAAAAGGAAAATATGGATGTTAATTTACTTAGAGAATTAGTTGCTAATGGTAAAGTTGCTATTCCTGCTAATAAAAATCATAAATCTTTAGATCCAGAAGGCGTAGGAGAAGGTCTTAGAACTAAAATAAATGTAAACTTAGGTATATCAAAGGACTGTCCGGACATAGAGCCAGAAATAGAAAAAGTAAAAAAAGCAATAGATCTTAAAGCCGAGGCTATAATGGACCTTAGTTCTTTTGGTAAAACAGAAGAATTTAGGAAAAAGGTTGTTGAAATATCTCCTGCAATGATAGGAACTGTTCCAATGTATGATGCTGTTGGCTTTTATGATAGAGAGCTTAAGGATATAACAGCTCAAGAATTTTTAGATGTTGTCAAAAAGCATGCAGAAGACGGAGTAGATTTTGTAACTATTCATGCTGGTCTTACTAAGGTAACTTGTGATACTTTCAAAAAGAACAAGAGACTAACTAATATAGTTTCAAGAGGAGGTTCTTTATTATTTGCATGGATGGAGCTTAACAATAGTGAAAATCCATTTTATGAATATTATGATGAGCTTTTAGATATTTGTGAACAATATGATGTTACTTTAAGCCTTGGCGATGCTTGTCGTCCTGGTTCTATCAATGATTCTACTGATGCATCTCAAATCGAAGAGCTTATTATTTTAGGAGAACTTACAAAGAGAGCATGGGAAAGAAATGTTCAGGTTATAATTGAAGGTCCTGGTCATATGCCTATTAATGATATAAAAGCTAATATGCTTCTTCAGAAAAAACTATGCCACGGTGCTCCTTTTTATGTTCTAGGTCCTATTGTTACTGATATAGCACCTGGATATGATCATATAACGAGTGCTATAGGTGGAGCTATAGCTGCAAGCTGTGGTGCTGACTTTTTATGTTATGTAACACCAGCAGAACACTTAAGACTACCTACTCTAGATGATATGAAGGAAGGTATAATAGCCACAAGAATTGCAGCTCACTCAGCAGACATAGCAAAAGGTATTAAAGGAGCTAAAGATTGGGATTATAAGATGAGTGAAGCTAGAAAAAACCTTGATTGGGAAAAAATGTTTGAACTTTGTATAGATGAAGATAAAGCTAGAAAATTTAGAAAAGAGTCTATGCCAAAGCATGAAGATAGCTGTACAATGTGTGGAAAAATGTGTTCTATGAGAAATATGAATAAAATACTAGATGGAAAAGATATAAACATATTAAGGGATGATAATGAAAATGTTACATCTTGTAACCAATAGAAAATTAATACCTGATGGTAATATATTTAGAGTGGTTGAAGAATCTGTAAATGCAGGAATTGATAGTATAATACTTAGAGAAAAAGACTTAGATTATAGATCACTTTATGAAATAGCTAAAAAAATAAAAATAATTACAGATAAAAGGAATGTTCCACTTATAATTAATGGTAATTTAGATGTTGCTGAAGATTTAAATTGTCATGGGTTTCATATAGGATTCAACTGTATACAAAACAAGATCCCTAAATTTAATGGTATAATAGGAGTTTCTATACATAGTGTAGAAGAAGCAATTAAAGCTCAAAATCTAGGTGCTGATTATATAATAGCAGGACATATATTCCAAACAGATTGCAAAAAAGGACTTAAACCTCGAGGTATAGAATTTATAAAAGAATTAAAACAAAATCTTCAAATTCCTATAATATCTATAGGTGGCATAAACGAAAACAATATAAAATCTATATACGAATCTGGCTCAAGTGGAGTTGCAATAATGTCTTCAATAATGGAATCTGACAATATTTCTAATACAATAAAACGTTTAAAATAATAAAAAAGTCTACCTTTAAATAATTTAAAGGTAGACTTTTTTGAATTCGTAACATAAATTATAATTTCCTATTCACTATAAAAAAATCCTTAGATAAAATCTAAGGATTATTTTTAATTAAATTGATTTATTATTTTAAATTTTGCTTAGCTGTTTCAACTAATTGCTTGAAACCTTCTGCATCACTTATAGCCATTTCAGCTAACATTTTTCTGTTTATGTTAATATTAGCTAACTTTAATCCATTTATGAATTTAGAGTAAGATAATCCATGCATTCTAGTTCCTGCATTTATTCTTTGAATCCAAAGCTTTCTGAAATCTCTTTTCTTAAGCTTTCTTCCTACATAAGCATGCTTTAATGCTTTCATTACAAATGCATTAGCCGGTCTAAATAATCTACTTCTAGATCCTCTGTATCCCTTTGCAAGCTTTATTATTTTTTTATGTTTTTTACGAGCGTTAACTGCTTTTTTTATTCTTGCCATTTTTCACGACCTCCTTTGTTTAAATACTCATCCTATACGTATGGTAATAATCTTGCTATTCTCTTTTGATCTCCATCACTTACTAATCCTGCTTTTCTAAGGTTCATCTTAGTCTTAGCACTCTTCTTAGTTAATATATGACTCTTGTAAGCTTTAGCTCTCTTTAATTTACCTTTTCCTGTAGCTTTGAATCTCTTAGCTGCTCCTCTGTGAGTTTTCATTTTTGGCATGCTAATTTCCTCCTCTCAAAGTGTAATTATTTTTTATTAGGATCTAATGTTACAACCAATCTATTCCCTTCAAACTTAGGGCGATTTATTGGAGTTCCAACCTCTTTAACAATATCTATGAACTTGTTAACAACCACTAATCCTGCATCTTTGTGGCCAAGCTCTCTACCTCTAAATCTAAGTTCCACTTTAACCTTATCACCTTTTGATAAGAACTTAATAGCTTGCTTAGCTTTAGTATTCAAGTCATTGTCTTCTATTGATGGTCTCAACCTTATTTCTTTTAAAGTTACTGTTTTCTGCTTCTTTTTTGATTCTTTTTCTTTTCTAGACTGTTCGTATTTAAACTTACCATAATCCATGATTTTGCACACTGGCGGTTTTGCATTTGGTGATATTTTAACCAAATCCAAATTTTCTTCATTAGCTCTTATTTGAGCTTCTCTAGCTGAAACAATTCCTAACTGCTCACCTGTTGGAGATAGAAGTCTTACTTCCCTATCTCTTATCTCTTCATTAATTGGTAGCTCTTTAATAGTTAGACACCTCCAAATAATATTAAAATAATAAAATTTATATCAAATAAACTTTATCTACATTATCTTAATTTATAAATAAAAAAAACGGATAGCATAAGCTATCCGTATATACTCAACATAACCAAGATTTAAAATCTAGTTATTAACCCTACAACTTTGATTAGAGCAAGGTGAGAAGTGGATAACTTCTACTTTATTTAACATCAACTATATTATCATCTTTAATTTAATGTGTCAATATTTTTTTTAAAAATTAATTGTATACTATTGAATTTAAATATCAATAATATATTATAAGTATAATTTAGTTCTCGCAATAAATTTCAATGGTAAAATTAACAAATAATAATCTTACACTTTTAGGAGAAACTAAAGATAATTATAAAATAACCTAACATTTAGAGGTGTTGCATATTATGAGTATGATTAAGGAAATATTTAAAAAATTTAATATGCCCGTATTTGCTTTTAATCACAGTAAGGTTGAGAAAGATTCGGGCAAAGACGACGGGAGTTTTTCAAAGCCTAAAACTACCTTTAGAGATGTTGCTGGTCTTGACGAGGTAAAAGAAGAGTTATTTGAATTAGTAGATTTTATAAAAAACCCTGACAAATATAAGAAAATGGGTGCTACTATCCCAAAAGGGGTTTTATTTAATGGTCCTCCTGGAACAGGAAAGACATTACTTGCTGCATCTGTTGCAGGTGAGACTAATTCAGCCTTTTTTAATACAACAGGCTCAGAATTCGTAGAGAAATATGTAGGTGTTGGTGCTAAAAGAGTAAGAACTCTATTTGAAAAAGCTCGAAAGGAAGCTCCAAGCATAATATTCATAGATGAAATAGATGCTATTGGAGCAAAAAGACATCTAGAGAGCAATAACGAAAAAGACCAAACCTTAAACCAACTCCTTGTTGAAATGGATGGATTCAATAAGGACTCAAACGTTATAATTATAGGCGCAACAAATAGATTAGATCTATTAGACGAAGCCTTACTGCGACCTGGAAGATTTGACAGACACATATATATCGGAAACCCAAATCACCATACAAGACATGAAATTTTAAAAGTTCATACAAAAAACAAACCTTTAGATGAATCAGTAAATCTTGATGCATTGGCAAAGAAAACTCATGGACTTAGTGGTGCTCATTTATCCAATATAGCAAACGAAGCTGCTATAATGGCTGTACGAGAAAATAAATCCACTATAAATAGACAACATTTTGATAATGCAATAGAAAGAATTCTTGCTGGACTTGAAAGTAAGAATAGTAAACTAATAGAAAGAGAAAAGAAAATCGTATCTTATCACGAAGCTGGCCATGCTCTTGTAAGTAACCTGCTTGGAATAAATCCTATTCAAAAGATATCCATAGTTCCTAGAGGGCAAGCTTTAGGTTATGTGCTTCAACTTCCAGATGAAGATAGATTTATACACACAAAAGAAGAACTTCTAAATAAAATAAAAATTCTCCTTGCTGGAAAAGCTTCTGAAGAATTAATATTTGACCATACATCTACAGGTGCTAAAGATGACTTAAAGAAAGTAAGTTCTATTACAGACCAAATGATTTGTGAATATGGAATGAGTTCATTAGGTGCTATTACAATAGAAGGAAATCACAAGAACCTAATGATAAATAAAATTCAAAATGAATCAAATTCCATAATTAACGAATGTTATGAGGAAACTCTAAGTGTATTAAAAAAACATATAGAAGAGCTTCACCTAGTATCTAGTCACCTTTATGAAAACGAAACTTTAACTCATGATGAGCTAAAGGATATAGTAAAAAGAGTCTATACATAATGTACAGACTCTTTTTGCTATATTAATATATTCCTACAGAATCAAATGCATCTTTTACAGCTCTTGTTTCGCTACTATTTTTTCCATATAAGTCTTTTGCAGATTGCACTAATGCAAGTCTTGCATCATGGAAATTAGATGTTTTTACTAAGTAATTAGTAAGTGCATGATAATATATTTGACCGGTTTTATAGTGTCCAACACTTTTCATAACATTGTATGCTGCCTTATTAGGTATACCTGAGTTAGTGTGAACCCCGCCATGATCTTGTGTTGTATCTACATAATCATTCATATGAGCAGGTTGTGCTCTATACGCTTTATTGCTTCCTGGATTTTTCATATCTCTCAATGCATCATTTGGCTCATTTGGAGTCCATATATCTTCTCCTAACAAATAATCTGCTTTATCTGGCTGATATTCAAACTCTATCAAAGCACCAAATACATCTGAAATTGATTCATTTAAAGCTCCTGATTGATCCTTATACTCAAGATTTGCAGTATGTTCTGTAACACCGTGAGTTATCTCATGGCCTACTACATCTAATGCCCCAGATAAAGGTCCTGATATTTGCCCATCTCCGTCTCCATAAATCATTTGAGTCCCAATCCAAGCTGCATTTGAATAATTCTTTTTAAAATGAACTGATGATTTTATATCCATCCCTTTATCATCTATGCTATTTCTATCAAAATTATCTTTATAATAATTATATACATAGTTTGCGTATTTATGTGCATCTACTGCTGCCTTTTGCTCTTCTGCATCAAATTTATCATCTTTATCTATCATCAAATCTCCAGGTAAGAACATCATTGCCCAGCGATCACCCCATTTAGTAGGTATATTTGACGCATCATAAGTTATTATATTTGTTCTTGAGGTTACAGCATCCTTCATTTCATAATTACCATTATTGTAGTTAAGATTTATCTCCTTCTCATCTCCTAATACTCCTATTCCAGATCCCTTTACAGCCGCTGTAGCCAATCTATTGCTTTTTTCTATAATATCTCCTGTACTTCTATCAACAAGAATCTTCCAATCTGCGACTTCTGGTTCTGCAACTATTAATCTCACTTCATAAACAGGAATATATCTTCCTTCTAAATCATATAGATACTTATTAACTTCTGGTTCATTAATTAATTCCTCTGCTCCTACTTCTGATTTAGCAGCGTCTATAGCCATATTTTGATCTATTTCCAAAGATCTTCTTGATCTTCTTGAAACTTTATTGTATATTTCATTATCTATTTTTCCATTAATAGCATATATAAAACCTTCATCATCAAAATGTACTATGTATTCTTTTCCATACAGTGGATTTCCTTTATATAACTGTTGCAGTTTAATATGAGTATTTCCTAATTTATCAGTATTTTTACTTATCATATCAAATTCATCTCTAGGATTATCTATTTTAAAAGTGTCTTTATTCTCTTCAAAAAACTCTATAACACCATCCATGTTTGTAGATTTTTTGCTAGAGTTTTTAACCTCAATAAACTCTAATCCACTTTTTTCTTCTAATTTAACTTCTTTCTTTACTTCCTCTTTTTCTACTTCTTCTTCCTTAGCTTCCTCTTTCTTCACTTCTTCTTTTTCTACCTCTTCTGCCTTAGCTTCCTCTTTCTTCACTTCTTCTTTTTCTACTTCTTCTGCCTTAACTTCCTCTTTCTTTACTTCTTCTTTTTCTACATCTTCTTCCTCAGTTTCCTCTTTTATTATTTTAACACCCTCTTTAACTTCATCAGTTAAATTTTCTTCTACAGATTGTACCTGAGCATTTTCATTTGCTACTATCTTATTAGGAGTAACATCTTGTGCACTAGCTACTGGTGTAAATAGCATAGATCCAGTCATAACTGTCGATAACGCAATTGAAGTTATTTTCTTTTTCATTATAAATACCTCCATTTCAAATTTTTAATAAAATTTATGCAATAACCACAGTTTAACCTACTAACCTCCTTATATTTTATTTATATATATCCTACAATACTAATTATATTTTTACAAATTTTGGTATAGTTATGTA
Organism: Tepidibacter sp.; assembly: GCF_025210165.1. Taxonomy (GTDB): domain Bacteria; phylum Bacillota; class Clostridia; order Peptostreptococcales; family Peptostreptococcaceae; genus Tepidibacter_A. The sequence continues at coordinate 99,415 of NZ_JAOASI010000046.1, read as the reverse complement.
AATTGCATTTTATGCTATAAAAAATATATAGAAGCATTATCAAAATGCCTTTTTAAGTAATTTTTTAAATATTTTGTTTTTTTAATATCATATAATTCTTTTAAGTATAAAAAAATCGTTTACTAGCCAACGCTCCTTACAGGCTCCGTTGTTCAAAAATAATATAGTTTCCTTAATCATAAAATAGGCTATGTCGAAATATAAATTAATTTCTATTTCGACATAGCCTATTTATATAACTTTCTTTTTATGTAAATATAATTCATTCAAAAACTTTATTTCATTTTTTTTACTCAACAATGCTTTCAATTCACTTTCTTTAAATGAAACTTCAAATGATGTTTTATTATATGGCACTATTTCACTTACTTTATCTATGTTTACAATAAATGATTTATGCGATCTAAAAAAATTAGAAGATAATCTTTCTTCTATATCATAAAAAGATTCATAAAAATCCTCTTGTATTTCTGAAGTATATATTCTTGTTACTCTAGCATTTTTTTCAAACATATATATATCATTCAAATTGACTATATACCTCTTTCTATCCTTTTTAAATATAAACTTTTCTTCATTATTAGAATTTTCTTTGGCATGCTTTTTTAAGTTAATTTCTTTCATAGCCTTTTCTAAAGTTGATACAAGCCTTTTTTCATTGAATGGTTTAAGTATATAGTCAAAAGAATAGACATCAAATGCATCTAGTGCATATTCTCTAAAGCCTGTAACAAATATTATATATACATCTGGATTTATCTTAAATATATCTTTAGCTGCATCTATACCATTTTTCTGAGGCATATCTACATCCATTATAAGAATATCAAATTTACCTTTTTTAATCCTTTGAACAGCTTCCAACCCATTTTCTGCTGTTTTTATAAACTCTATATCCTTAATTTTACTTGCAACTTTTACAATATGATTTCTTACTATTTTATCATCATCACATATAAGTACATTTATACCCATTTTAACATCTCCATTTCACATCTTATAATATAAAGCCTGTACACATAAAATGTACAGGCTTTATATTATTTTTGTAATTTTTTTGGTGTTTTTGGTTGGTATAAAGCTCTACTACTTGCTGCATTACATGTATTTTGAGCTACCTTGTCTAAACATTTTCTTGCTGAAACTAATGCCATTTTCTTTAAGTTTTTCATTTTGAAATCCTCCCTTTTAAAATATTATCAAATTTATTAACAACCCTATAAGCTATAGGATGCAATAGTAACATTTGCATAAAAATTCCTATAAAACCAGCTAAAATAAAAGTATATTGTATTTTATAATATAACAATGCAAACATAGAGAATGTATATAATATAAATACATAAGAAGTTATTTTTTTAAATTTTTTCTTTTCTTCTTCATCACTTATAATTCTATTAGGTGTATCTTTAGGTACAAATCTAAAGATAGAATAAACACTATATACTATTGTCAAAACAATAAATAATATAAACATCCTATAATTAATATTATTTTCAAATAATCTCACAATTATAGATAATCCTATAAATAAACTCATTGTGAGAATCATACACCCCTTATATGTATTAGCATGTACTCCTCCTGAAAATGTTCTAAATAAAGCAAATGTAGTAGATATTATAAGTGCATACTTTAAAACTCCAAATAATAACCCTAAAGTTATTAACATAATAATTTTAAAGCAACCACCTATAACTACAAATGAGCCATATTCTATTACTTCTCTATCCTCTTCATCAAGACTTAATTGATTTTGAAAATACAATGATATCTTATTAGATATAATTCCAACCATAGTTTATCACTCCATCAATACTTAGGGATCACAATACTAAATTCAGTTACTTCTTTATTGCTGTCTACAAATATACTCGATTTATATTTTTCAAGAGTTTGTTTTACTATATAAAGTCCAAAACCTCTATCTTTACCTTTTTTAGTGCTAAATCCTTCTTCAAATATCCTATCTGTAAATTCTATTTTATTCCCATTATTTCTTATCTTAAATATATAGCAAAGTTCATCTCCATAAATAATTAATTCTACATATTTATTATTTTGTTCAATTTCATCAAGTGAATCAAGTGCATTATCTACTATATTAGATACTATATTGCAAATTTCAAAATTAGGTATTTTCAATCCTACTATTTTGCTCTTTACATTAGTTTTAAATTCTATCTGCCTATGCTTTGATTGTTCCTCTTTAAGACTTATAACAGCATTTAAAAATGTATTTCCAGTATCTATATATTTAGCTTCACTATTTATATAATCTGTTAGATTATCTATATACTCTTTAGCACTATCAAACTTATTATCATCCAACAAAGACGATATAATCTGCATATGTCTTAAATAGTCATGTCTTTGTTTTTTTAAAATATTTATATTTTTTTTCATATCTTCTAGACTTTTTTCTATTAAAATAGTTTCATACTTATTTTTTATATTTCTATCTACAAATCTAAACATTATCATCAATACGAAAAATAATAATAAAAACAAGCAAGCTACTATTATCAAATTTATTTTTTCTTTTAAACTAAAGATATCATTCTCAAAAACTTTCACATACATATCAAATACTACTATCATTATAAAATTTAATATTAAAAACATAGTAGATATAGTTTTATTATCTATAACATAATCTTTATTTTCTTTCTTCATATAAAATTTGTAAAACACTATATCTTTTTTATATATTACAAAAGCTATTATTCCTAGTAAAATTAGCGATGGATAAAAAAATAATATACGTACTATTTCATTTTCTAATAAAGTATTATATTTCATTCCAAAAACATATATACAAATTAAATTTAGATATTGAATTAAGAAAGATAATATCATAGAAAAAGTTATAGATATAAAAGAACTCTGCATATCTATTTTAAAGAAAAAATATACTAGTAATATTAAAATGATTGTTACTATCCACGAATGTATATCTACAGGTAATAACAAATAATTCATATAAATATAAAACAATATACCTTCTATAATCGACATTACAAATATTTTTTTAAAGTCAACTTTACATCCTATGGATGTTATAGCTATTAATAATATAAAAAATGATTCTGGTATACTTGCTAAAAATATAGTTATCCAACTTACATGTTCCATTTTACCACCATTTCAAATATGTATACTTTAATATGAATTATACCATATAATAAATTTTTTTGTAATATTTTGTGATTTTTCTAGTTTTTATTACTTGATTTTCTATTTTCATTCAATATAATTTAATTCATACAAAACAAAAATGATATAGTTTCATTAAAGAATAAAAAATATCGACTCATATGAGTCGATATTTTTTTATAAGCTATTAGCTCTATCTTTTTGCTCTTTTAATATACTTTCTACAAATTCATCAACAGATATAGATCCTATTTCTCCTTTATCTCTTGAACGAACAGATATTTCATTATTTTCTTGTTCTTTTTCTCCTACAATTAACATGTAAGGAACTTTCTCAAGTTGTGCTTCTCTTATCTTATATCCTATTTTTTCTGCTCTGTTATCTATTTCCACTCTGATTCCTTTATCAAATAAGATTTCTTTTACTTTATTTGCATAGTCTATATATTTATCAGATATAGGAAGTACCTTAACTTGAACAGGAGCTAACCATAATGGGAATTTACCTGCAAAGTGCTCTATTAATATACCTATAAATCTTTCTATACTTCCAAAGGCAACTCTGTGTATCATAATAGGTCTATGCTTTTCTCCATCTTTTCCTATATAAGTTAAGTCAAATCTTTGAGGTAACTGCATATCTAGCTGTATAGTTCCACATTGCCATGTTCTTCCTATACAATCTTGTAAGTGGAAGTCAATCTTTGGTCCGTAGAAAGCTCCATCTCCTTCATTTAATTTATAATCAAGTCCTAATTCCTCTAAAGCTTCTCTTAATCCATTTTCAGCTACTTCCCACTCTTCATCAGTTCCAATAGATCCTTCTGGTCTTGTAGATAATTCTACATGGTATTTAAATCCAAAAGTCTTATATACCTCATCTATTAACTTAGCAACACCTTTTATTTCATCTTTTATTTGCTCAGGTAGCATGAATATATGTGCATCATCTTGAGTAAATGCTCTAACTCTCATAAGTCCATGTAATGCTCCTGATAATTCATGTCTATGAACTCTACCTAATTCAGCAACACGCATTGGGAAATCTTTGTATGAATGCATTTGAGTTTTATATGCAAGCATTCCTCCTGGACAGTTCATAGGCTTTATAGCAAAATCTGATTCATCAATTTGAACTGTGTACATATTTTCTTTATAGTGATACCAGTGTCCTGAAGTTTCCCATAAGTGTTGGTTTAATATTATAGGAGTTTCTATTTCAACATATCCATCTTTTCTATGAATTTCTCTCCAGTATTCTAATAATTTATTTTTAAGCTCCATTCCTCTTGGCAAGAATAATGGGAATCCTGGTCCTTCATCTGGAATTACGAATAATCCTAATTCTTTACCTAGTTTTCTATGATCTCTCTTCTTAGCTTCTTCAAGCATTGTTAAGTAAGCTTCTAAGTCTTTATTCTTTTCAAATGAAGTACCATATATTCTTTGAAGCATTTTATTCTTTTCATCTCCACGCCAGTAAGCACCTGCTACACTTAATAATTTTATAGATTTAACTTTTTTAGTAGTAGGAATATGTGGTCCTCTACATAGGTCTACAAAATCTCCTTGCTTATAAAAAGATAGTACTTCTCCTTCTGGAAGGTCTTCTATTAATTCAACTTTGTAATCTTCATTTTTTTCCTTCATTAACTTTATTGCTTCTTCTTTTGAAAGTTCAAAGCCTTCTATAGCTAAATTTTCTTTAACTATTTTCTTCATTTCTGCTTGTATTTTTTCTAAATGATCAGTTGTTAATCTTTCTTCTAAATCTATATCATAATAGAATCCATTGTCTATTGCTGGTCCTATAGCAAGCTTTGCCTCAGGGTATAATCTTTTTATAGCTTGAGCTAGTATATGAGCACTTGTATGTCTAAATACTTCTTTACCCTCAGCATCATCAAATTTTAATAAATTAATCTCTGAATCTTCTTCTAATTTATAATTAACTCCAACAGTAGCTCCATTTACTTGTCCTGCAACTATATTTCTTGCAAGGCCTTCACTTATTGATTTAGCAATATCTAGTATAGATACGCCTTTATCAAATTCTTTTACTGATCCATCTTTTAAAGTAACCTTTACTTTACCCATTACATTCACCCTCCTGTATTTATTAACTATTTTGGTTTTAAATATAAAAAAACCCGTCCCATAAAATCTGGGACGAGTATAATCTCGCGGTTCCACCCAAGTTGGCAAAAGCCCTCTTGAAGATTATAAGGTAATCATCCTGAATTTTTCATCTAAAGACTAATCAATTCAACTCTAAGGTAGTTTTCAATTATCCATATTTAGAAATGCTCTCAGCCGGTGACACTTCTTCTCTTGAAACTGGGTATAATTTACTCTTCCTTATTCATCGCTTTATCATTAATTTGATTTTATCTGATTATATATCTCATAAAATAAATTGTCAATATCTTTTTAAAAATTAATTACAATAATTCCTTGTAGTATGCCTATAAAAAATCCTAATATAAATCCTAGAACCTCAATATGCTTTAATTCTTTTTTAGCTATACTAATTATTATTTCTTCTAATTTTTCTAAATCGAACTCATTTATCTTATCTTCTACCATTTTTCCTATTCTTATTCGCTTAGAAGATTTATGAATTAAATACCCACTTAAGTCTCCTATTACTTGTCCTATTTCTTCCTGAATTATTTTATCCAAATATTCTTTTATCATACCCTTAAATGTTTCAGGTATAAAGGGTGGTAGTTTTTGTTCTATAATCTCATCAGCCTTAAGTTTTACAGCCTTTATAAGATTGTCCTTATCTTCTTCTTTTACCATATTAGTTATTATATCTTCTATAGATATTAACTCTTGCTCTACCACATCTCCTATAGATTTTGCTATTTCTTTTCTTCTTTTTGGTATAAGTCCTTCTATTTTTAAGTTTATAATAGGTATATTTATAGGTTTTATAGGTCTAAATATTAACTTTATAGCAAGTATATTAGTAACCCAGCCTATAACAGCTCCTATACATCCTAAAAATAGTATCTTCATCACAACTGTCATTTGATTCCTCCTTAGTAATAAAATACATTAACCACTTTTCCTAACTCTATTAATTTATCTTTTATTTTTTCTACAATTTCAACCTTTGTTGCTAGATTCTCTTGAAAATCAAAATTTTCATAAGCCGAATTTACACTTCTTCCAAGTAAAAAGTCAATATGAGTACATTCATCTATCAATATTTTGAGTATCCTATATGCTCCATTTTGTTCTTTATTATGCTTAAAAATATCATCTATATGATACTTATTATTTTTATATTCATCAAGTACTTTAAGTACCTTTTTTAAGGTTATCATACCTTCTGTTACTAAATCAATATTTTTTATATATCCAATAGGAGGTATATCTCCTGTTATATTTTTCATATCCATTTCAAACTCAGTATCCATCTCTCTTTCAACTATTTCAGCGGTAGTCCCCCCACAAACTATTTTTTTACCTGTGCTTTTTATAAGATTTTGAACTACTATCTTATCGTCTTTAGGGTCTAATGGAGGTCCTGTAAGCAAGGTTACATGCTTTTTTTCCATTATCTTTACTGCAAGTACAGTAGTATCATCTCCTGGTTTTTTCATGTATAAGTTGTCACATGTTCCAATTACCTTTTTTATTAAACTTATAGAGGAAATGTCCGATGGAATAGTCTTAATGTATTCAGATACACTGTTCAAATTCCATCCTAAATTTAAATTTTTTCCATTCCCAGCATTTAAAACTCCATCACTAAAAGAAACTATTATATCATCCTTCTTCAAGTTAAATTTAGATTCTATAACTCTTCTACCTGATATTATAACCTCTTCTCCTTCAATTATATCAATATTTCCATTTCTTTTAATAAGCACCTCTGGATTATCAAATCTAGCTATATAGCATTCACCTGTATTAGATATGTATATTATAGTAAAAGTAGAATAGGCAAGTTCTCTAACCTTGCAAGTTGGTAATGTATTAATTATTGTATCTACAACCTCTTCTATACTAAGTCCATTTTTCATCATAGTCACAGCTATCTTAGATGTAAGAGTAGCTAATATATTAGCTTTTACTCCTGAACCTAACCCATCTGATAATACAACGATGCAACCTTGATCAAATTTTTCTATTTCTACTTTGTCACCACATAATTCTTCTTTATATTTTTTCAAACTCAAATACGCTATATCTAAAAAATATTGTTTAATCTTCCTCCTCTCCCTTCATAGCTAATTCTTTTAATTGAGTCAATATCACCTTAGTTTCAGCAGTAGTCTCTCCAAGTAAAGAAGCTATTTCTTGCGCTACTCTCATCTGCTTGTTAATTACATTTTGAGCTGTATTTATTGTATTTAACTTAACTTTTCTTATAGTTTTTCTTTGATTTTCTTCTTTTGTCGTATCTATGTATATTCCAAGCAAAGCGCTATGTTCTTTTAATAAAATTATACTGCTTTGAGTATCCTTATCATACTCTTTCCACTTTAGTTTTTTAGATATAATATCCTCTTTACTATATAAAACGTCTATAAAATATTTAATATCAATATAATCTCCTATATATTCTCCGATTAGTTCCTCTCTTTTTTTCTTTATAACACTTGCCATTGCATTATTTATATCTATTATCTTAAAATCATAACCTACTATCACTATGTAATTTGGAGTTGCTTCAAATATAACATTGCTTACTGCTTCTACTCTATCCTTCATATATCCCATGCACATATGCCTTTGAGCTAACTTCCTATAAACAGCTATAGCCTTATCCCTACAAGTATCATATCCACAAGCACCACAGTTTAATTCATCTTTAACAGTTTTTTTTCCTATAGAAGCTAATATTTCTCTTATTTCATATTCACTTGGAATATCAAATTTTATTCCATAACTCTTAAACTCTTTTTTTAAGCTTAACCCCTTGAATACTTCCCTTATATTGTTCAAATATTTTTGATCTAAACTCCTCTGCCCAGTATATTGTTTTACCCTGTTCTTCCTATAATATATTCCCTTGTCATTCTTAAATCCTACTCCTCCTACACATGATCCCGAACATGCATTAATCTCTATAAACATATTATTAAGTTCATTATTTTCTATACTATTAATTAAGTCCTTAACATTATCCATACCAGAAACCTTTACTTTATTTATCTCTCCCATATTAAAATTCATGCCCTCTTCTACGGGAAATAAAGTAACATCCCCTAACGGCTTATTATCGAATTCTCTTTCTTCAATATCATTTATATCCATATCATTGATTGAATCTATACATTCTTGTATGCTTATAACTTTATCAATAATTCCACCGCTATCATTTAATGACTCATATTTTTTAGATATGCACGGTCCTATAAATACTACCTTTATATCTTCTCCATATATTTTTTTTAGATATTTACCATGAGCTATCATAGGAGAATCCACAGGCATTAAATATTTGATTATATCTTCATGATATTTAGTTATTAGATAATTTATAGTTGGACAACAAGATGATATGTATATATTTTGCTTATTATTTTTTATATATTTTTCATATTCTTCCGTTATAGCTTTTGCTCCAACTATAGTTTCTTCCACTTTATAAAATCCTATTTTTTTAAGAGCTCCTACAAATTTTTTATAATTTATATTTTCTAAATCTGCAACAGAAGAAGGTGCTACACTTGCTACAACTTTATATCCTAATCTTATATATTCTTTAACTTGCCCTAAATAAGACGTCATTTTTTTTGAATGTTGTGGGCATACTTTAAAACAATTTCCACAACCAATACACAATTCTTCTACAAAACAAGACTTGTTATCTTCCATTTTTATAGCTTTAACAGGACATCCCCTTATACACTTATAACAGTTCTTACAATTTACATTTGAGAAATTTAATATATACTTCACGAAATCACCTCCAAAAAGCTTTTTCTATATACTTTTTGTTAATATTATAACATATTTATAAGTTTAAAATGTCAATTAAAGCCAAAAAAATAGAGCATTAAGCTCTATAACCAACCGTAACCCTTCCTTCAAATATAGCTTTTATAGTTTGTATAATCTCTTTTGATAGATTGCTTTCTAAATTATCTTGAATATATATTTGTTTTGGACATAATGTAATCAATGCACTTATTAAAAAGTCCTCTTCATTCATATTTTCTCTTAAAGCTATATCAAACATATCTTCTGCATACGTTTCTTCTAGGTCTTTGTTATCCTTATCATATAGTTTAAATGTTCCATCTTTTTCTATATATAGATTTAAAATCTCTATTTTTTCTTCTTGTACATCTACAAAATACTTCAATAATTTTATAAATTCGTTATAGTCTTTTTCAATTAAATATTCTTCAAATCCTCTATCCTTTAGTTCTAAAATATAATCCATAAAATCTCTTAATCTAAATTTTATAAATCCATTTATATTTAAATAATCATTATCTGAAAGATAAGTATACATCCTATTGAATAAAATTCGTTTTATTTCCTGTTCTTTATTATTAAACAACCCCAAAGAGCATTTATATATGCTATCAACTTCAGATAAATATGTATTTCTATAGCTTGTATTTACAATTTCTTTTAAAACTTTATTTTTAACTTTATTTATAATAAAGTTAGTTAATTGTGAGCATATCAATAGTTTTGTTTGTTGTTTATCTTCATAAACAGGTATGTCTATTTCAATTAATCCTTTTAATTGATTTACATTTTTATCTAATTTGATTTCATTTGCCAATTCTTTATAATTATTGCTTATACCTAAATATATATGTTCCATTAAAGTCACTCCTTTCTAGTCATAACAGGAATTATAGAGCCTAGGTCTATAAGTTTATTTGTTCCCAAAGATATTATTTTTTTACCTCGCTTATTCACAAATTCTTTTATTTTATTGTAATCTGGATGTTTTTTTATATCGCCTAAAAAAGCTAATTCATCACAAGATAAAATACCACTAACACCTCCAATAAAACCATAATTCATATTAAATAAATCTATGCTTCCTGTTTGTATTAATAAGCAGTCTATTTCATTATATTTCAAAACTTCCTTATATATACCTACGTCAGATGTTATTATAGAATTTTGGTCAACAATACATATACAGCATTTACAGTACCCTTGCTTAACATTTATTTTTTTAATATTATTGTCATTTATATATTTAACTATATTTTTATCTGTATATTTGAAATTATGTATTGCATATTCTCCAAATAGTGCCACATTATAGCTTATATTGTATGGATATTTGTTTTTGATATAGTTTGTTCCTTTAATTATATTAAATCTATATTTATTCATTATATTTTTATACTTTTCATATAAATTTGGAGCTACTACTAGGTCCCCTTTTCCTAAATAACACATTTGCATATCTGCATGATATTTAACTGCTTCATATAATTCTTTACATTCACATGTCTTTATTATTTCTATATTTCTATTTTTTGATTCATATTCTATATTTTTAGGTATTCTTCTATCTATTATTATATGACTTACTTTTTCTTTTGGTATAAATGGTCTATCTAAAAATTTCATATTTCACCTCTTAATTCTATTTTCTCCAAATAAAAAAAGGCGATAAAATCGCCTTTTTTAATATTATCTTTCACCTTTTTCATATGGTTGCCCATTAGCTGCTGGCCCATTTCCTTTTCCAACAAATACTATTAGAACAACTAAAGTTATTAAATATGGTACCATTGATAATAGGTTTTCTGATACATTAACTCCTACACTTGGATTTCCTAAGAATACAACAAGTCCTGTAGATGCACCAAATAATAACGATGCAAGCATTGCTCCTTGTGGCTTCCACTTACCAAATATAAGTGCTGCAAGAGCTATATATCCTTGACCTGAAATAAGTGTAGGTCTAAATGTAGAAACTATTGCTAAACTCATTGACGCTCCACCAAAACCTGCAAGAACACCTGATAGTATTACACATAAATATTTCATCTTATATACATTTATTCCTAGAGTATCTGCTGCTTTTGGATGCTCTCCAACAGCTCTTATTCTAAGACCAAGCTTAGTTTTATAAAGTATAAACCAAGTAAGTAAAACTAAAGCAAATGCTATATAAACTGTAGAGTAAGTATTAAATACTATATCCATAAAGCTTCCTTTAGCAAACATACCATTTAATGGTCTTGGCATTTTTTGAGTTAACTCCATAGGTGGAGTCATAGTTGATCCATCAAATAATCTTCTACATAAAAACAATGCAAAACCTGGTGCTAAAAAGTTTATTGCTATACCAGAAACTACATGATCTGCATTAAACTTTATTGTAGCTATTGCATGTAAAAGTGCAAATAAACCACCTGCTATACCAGCTACCAAAAATGCTATCCACGGATTTCCTGTCATTACGGCTGCTGCTGCACCTGCAAAAGCTCCTATAGTCATCATACCTTCAAGCCCTATATTTACAACCCCAGCATTCTCAGAAAAAACTCCTCCTAAAGAAGTAAATATAAGCGGTGTTGAGTACATAAGGGTTGTACTAAGTATCATAGCTAAATTTTTACTAAACATTAGCCTTTCCTCCCCTCATTTTATCTATTATAATTTTTACCATTCTACTTGCTGCAATAAAATAAATTATAGATCCTATAACTATATTTATAACCTCAGTTGGCGCTCCAATATTTTGCATCTTTCCTCCACCATATTTAAGAGCTCCAAATAAGAATCCACCAAATACAGCTCCTATTGGTGTATTATTTCCTATTAAAGCAACTGCGATTCCATCAAATCCAAAGCCTTCTTGAGCCGCAAGTATAGTTATCTTATGGGATACTCCCATAACATGCATAGCCCCTGCTGATCCTGCTAAAAGTCCAGCTATTGCCATTGATATTACCATAGATTTGTTAACATTTATTCCAGCATACTCTGCTGCATATTTGTTAAATCCAACTGCTCTTAGCTCAAATCCTAATACAGTTTTATACAATAAATAAGATATTATAACTATTAATATTAAAGCAACTACTATACCCCAGTTAACGCTTGTCGCTGGTCCAACTAAAGATTTAAGCCATTTTATATCTATAATAGCAGTATCTTGTATATCAAAAGATGCTTCCGTGTGTGGCTTTCTAAAACCTTCTTTCATTATACAGTAGTTTGAAAAATAAAATGCTATCCAGTTTAACATTATGGTAGATATAACCTCATTAACTCCAAACTTAGACTTTAATAATCCTGCTATTGCCCCCCATATAGCTCCAGCTAAACACCCGCTTAGAAGAGTTAATGGAATATGTATAATTGCAGGTAAATGTACGAAATATCCAACAAGAGTTGCAGCTAACGCTCCAACTATAAATTGCCCTTCAGCTCCTATATTGAATAATCCTGTTCTAAATGCAAATGCTACAGATAACCCAGTAAGTATTAAAGGAGTTGCTTTTACTATAGTCCAAGCTACATACTTAGGTTTTCCAAATATTCCTTTAATCATTTCAGCATATCCTTCTATAGGACTAAATCCAGATACACTAAGAACGACAGCTCCAACTAGAAGCCCTAAAAATATAGAAATTAGAGTATACAATAGCGTATCATTAATTATTTTTTTATTCTTCATCTTCAGTACCTCCTGCCATCATAAGACCTAGAGTATTTTCATCAGCGTCTTTAGAGTCTACGATACCAACTATCTTTCCTTCGTAAATTACCGCTATTCTATCAGAAACACTCATAACCTCATCTAATTCTAAAGATACTAAAAGTACTCCTTTTCCTTTATCTCTTTGTTCTACTAATGACTTATGAACAAATTCTATAGCTCCAACATCAAGTCCTCTTGTAGGCTGAGTAGCTATTAATAGGTCAGGGTCATTAGTTACCTCTCTAGCTATGATTATCTTTTGTTGATTTCCTCCTGATAATGCTCTTGCTTTTAAAGTTTCATCTGCTGGTCTTACATCAAACTTATTTATTAAATCCTTTGCAAAATTCTTTATATTATCTTCTAATAATCTGAAGCCTTTTGCAAACTGAGGTTTTGCATAATTTTCAAGAACCATATTCTCTGCAACTGTAAAATCAAGAACTAATCCTCTTTTTTGTCTATCTTCTGGTATATTGTAAAGACCATTTTCAAATATTTCCCTAGGAGTGTTATTAGTTATATCTTTACCATTTATGAAAACGATTCCACTTTCAGCTTTTCTAAGTCCTGTAATTACTTCAACAAGCTCAGATTGCCCATTTCCATCAATTCCAGCAATTCCTAATATTTCTCCTTTTCTTACTTCTAAAGAAAGCTTATTTAAAACGTCTAAGCCTCTATTATCTTTTGCCACTAAATCTTCAACTTTAAAAATTACATCTCCTAAGTTTTGTTCTTTTTTATCAACTTTAAAGTTTACTTCTCTTCCAACCATCATAGCCGCAAGGTCATCTTCAGTAGTTTGTTCAACATCAACAGTGTCTATATACTTACCTCTTCTTATTATAGTACAAAAATCTGCTGCTTCTTTTATTTCTTTTAATTTATGAGTTATTATAATTATTGACTTTCCTTGTTTAGTTAAATTTCTTATTATATTTATTAATTCTTTTATTTCTTGAGGAGTTAAAACTGCTGTAGGTTCATCTAATATAAGAATTTCTGCTCCTCTATATAATGCCTTTAGTATCTCCACTCTTTGCTGCATTCCAACAGTAATATCTTCAACCTTAGCAGTTGGGTCAACATAAAGTCCATATTGTTCAGATATTTTCTTTACATCTTCAATAGCTTTTTTCATATCAATTTTACCTAGTGCACTAGTTGGCTCCATTCCCAGGATAATGTTTTCCGCTACTGTAAAAGGTGGAACTAACATAAAATGCTGATGCACCATTCCTATCCCATTTTCTATAGCTATATTTGGATTGTCTATTAATACCTTCTTTTCATTTATATATATTTCTCCCGAAGTCGGCTGATACAGACCATATAATATATTCATAAGTGTAGATTTACCTGCACCATTTTCTCCAAGAAGTGCATGTACTTCTCCTTTATGGACAGTTAAATCTATATTGTCATTAGCTGTAAAGTTACCAAATTTTTTGGTTATTTCTTTCATTTGTACAACTTTTTTACTAAAATCTACATTTTTTCTTGTATTGTCCAACTTTCATCCCTCCTTAAATCATTTTTTACATTTACCTTTTTAATTATACTAAATTTTTTTTAATATAACAATAAGTTTTAATTTTTTTAAAATTTATTGTTATATATTTTTTTATTATTATATAATAATAAAAACCCAGAAAAATATCTGGGCTTTAATTTTATATATATATTTTTATTTCATAGCTTTAAATTCTTCTTCAGTTGAAGGAACTACTATTTCTCCATCAATTATCTTTTGCTTTTCTTCCTTAACAAATTCTAATATATCTGCTGGAACATTTTTATCACTAGTTGGAGCTATGTCAACTCCACCTTCTGCTAAACCATAAGTTACAGTTGTTCCACCTTCATAAGTTCCCTCTGCTAATTTCTTACTTACATCGTACATTGCATTGTCAACTCTCTTCATTGCTGAAGTTATAACATTATCAGGAGCTAGAGAATTTTGGTCTCTATCAACACCTATTGCATATTTTCCTTCTTCTTTAGCTGCTTCTATCATACCTGTACCAGTATCTCCAGCTGCATGATATAATATGTCAGCTCCATTTGAATACATTTGCTTAGCTATTGCCTTACCTTTTGCTGAATCACTGAATGAGTTTGCATATTGAGTAAGTACTTCTGCTTCTGGATTAGCTTCTTTAACTCCAGCTTTAAATCCATATTCAAATCTTTGAATAAGAGGTACTTCTATTCCACCTATATATCCTACTTTATTAGTCTTAGTCATTTTTCCAGCTATTAATCCTACTAAGTATGAGCATTGCTCTTCTTTAAAAGTTACTCCTATTACGTTTTCAGGAGTTTCATCTCCATAAGAGTTATCTATTATAGCAAACTTTTGCTCTGGGTAATCTTCAGAAGCTTTTTTAATAGCATCTGCCATTTTAAATCCAATTCCCCAAATTAAATCGTTTTCCTGATCTACTAAGTTTTCTATATTTGGAGCATAATCTGCATCTTGTTTAGATTCTTGGTAACTAGCTTTTATTCCTAAATCTGCCTCAGCTTTTTGAAGACCTTCCCATGCAGATTGGTTAAATGATTGGTCATTAACTCCACCTGTATCTGTTACCATACCTACTTTAACTATTTTTTCACCTTCAGCTCCTCCAACATTTTCCTCTGCAGGCTTACCACAACCAACTAACATAGTTCCAAGTAATGTTGCCGTTAATGCAAGAGAAACTAACTTTTTCTTCATTGCCATAAAATGAACCTCCTCATTTGATTTGATTATTTATTTTGCATATCTTCATGAAAACCTTTTCAATAAAGATACATTTAAACTTTTATGTACATTATTATTTTCATTAATATTTGTATTTATTCAAATTATATATTAATGATATGATTATTTATTAAATTGTACTTGCTATAAACATTATATAATATATTAAAGCATTTGTTAAGTATAAATATTATATACTTCAAAAAACGGACAGGTATACACCTGCCCAGTCTTTTTCTAATCTTCAAATACAGTTTGCTCAGAAACTTCTTTAGTTAAAGCTTTCAAACATTTTTCAACTAGTTTTCTTCTAAGTGATTTTTCATCCTTAGCTTCTAAAGCTGGATTTCCTAGAGGATGAGGTATTGCTATAGCTGGAACTATTCTATTTGCTCCAACAGTTAAAGATATAGGAACTACTGTACAAATATGAACAACAGGTATTCCTGCTCTTTCTATTTCTTTTACCATCGTTGCACCACAACGAGTACAAGTACCTCACGTAGAAGTTAAGATAACCGCATCTACTTTATCTTCAATTAATTCTTTAGAGAATTCACTAGCATATTTCTTTGAATTTGCAACAGATGTACCATTACCTACTGTAGTATAGAAGTATTTATGAAGTTCTCCTATAACTCCTTCTTTCTCTAAATCTCTTAAAACATCAACAGGTATTACTCTATCAGAATCTTCATTTGCATAAACTGGATCATATCCACCATGAGCAGTTTCATGTGTTTGCTCAGTTAAATTATCAAATCCAGATATATCATATTTCCCGTATTTAGATGCTGAAGACGATTCTATTCTATCAGGATTTCCTTTTGGAACTATTCCTCCTGAAGTTACAATTGCTATTTTACACTTTGATAAATCTTTTACTGCTGGATTTGGATCTACTCTATCAAAATCAGGCATAGGATACTCAGTTACGTATTCTTCACCCTTTAATTTTTTAATCATCATATCTACAGCTCTTGTAGATCCTTTAGTATCAGAGAAGTAATTTACTCTAACTCCTCTTTCAATGTAACTTTCTTCTTTAGGCGAACCTATAGTTTCATTTTTTGCAAGTTTTAATGCAAATTTAGCAACACTTGGAAGAGCCTTTCTCATACCAGCAGCTGAGTTACTTGTCTCAATTATATAAAGTTCTTTTTTGAACATATCTGCTCCTGGATTTTCAGGATACATACCAGTAAGCACAGGTATATTAAGCTGATCTTTTACTTCTTTAGTAATAGTTCCAGCTGCTACTCCATATCTTCCTGCATTAAATGCCGGTCCAGCTATAAATAAATCAGGATTAAATTGTTTTATCATATCCATAACTTCTTTTTTTGCAGACTCTAAGTTTTCATTGAAATATGAGTCTCCACAAACTACAGTTG
The DNA here is from genome assembly GCF_025210165.1 of Tepidibacter sp. Lineage (GTDB taxonomy): Bacteria > Bacillota > Clostridia > Peptostreptococcales > Peptostreptococcaceae > Tepidibacter_A. The sequence goes on along the minus strand of NZ_JAOASI010000046.1, from coordinate 82,458 downwards.
CTACAAGATCTGCTTCTTCACCTAAAAGCTTATCTAAATTTTTACTAATAGGAGGCATTTCCTCCATAATCAAAGGCTTAGTATCTGCCTTTTCCTCTCCTCCGATTCCTGCGAAAAACTGATTAATATAATGAACTACTTTTATTTTTTCCACTACGCTCACCCCTCTCAGGTTTTTTATAACGAATAGGAAATTATATTCCTCGTTAAATTAAGATAAGATTAATCTATTCTAATATCCTTTAGTAGTTAAATATCCAAATCCTGTTTCATTTGTAGCACCTGTTATAGCCTGAATTTCTACTTCTATACTTCCATCTTTTCTTAAGCTTCCATCAAATCCACCAGCTATTGTATCTACAAATTCTACATGTCCTATAACTTTATCCATTGGAGGTAATACGATAACTTGATTAGCATTTCCTCCTGTAACAACTGCATCCGCTTTAGGATCTGCATCTGCTAATGATTGAGACGCTCCATCTCTTCCTGCATATTCATCTGTTACAATAACAGTCTTAACTCCTTGACCTTCAATTTTTTTACAGTTCATTATAAGATCTGTATCAGGATTTCCAAATCCTTCTTGAGAAACTATTGCACCATCTAATCCTAAATATTTACATAATTTAGCAGTCCAATTCGAAGATCTTTCTTTATCAGCAAGATAAACATTTTCATTTGTTATAATAATACCTACAAAATTTATTTCTTTTCCATGTTTCTCATATAAATCATGTACTATAGAGTTGTTAACATGTACATAAGTAGGATTTTTATCACAAGCAGATACACAGTTTCCACTTACTATTGCTCCATCCATTATTTCTGTTGGATATAGTAAAGTTGGAACTATTTTTTTTGCATCAACTCCATATACATATGTATCATGTAATAATCCTTGTGTTTGAAGCATATATACATATCCTACCTTTGGAAGATTAGGATATTTTTTAACTGATTCAAGTAGTGGTTCAGTTTCATAGACTTTAGTTTCATCTGGTTCAACATTTCTACCAGCTTCTCCTAAGTATATTGCAGCTTTAAATCCAACCATTCGAACAGCCTTTTCATGTTCATATTGATTTAATCCCTCTACAGGTTCAGCTGTAATTACTATATTTAATAATTTAGAAAAAGGAGTATATTCAGCTCCCGGGCCAGACATATCAACTATACCCTCTTGGAATCCTACTATTTTACCAGTAGTAACAACAGCAGCTCCTTTAAGTACATGAGTTCTTCCACTACCCACAGTATCTACCTTTGATAATACTCCAGGGAATATTCCTCCCGGACCATCAACCTTAACTCTTGGTTCTATAACGTCTTTAACTGGAGTTATTCTTACACTTTCTCCTGGACGAGCAATTTCAATCTCAATTGACTTTATATGCTCATCTCCTCCAATTTCTTTAATCATCTCATCTTTATTTACATATAATATTCCACCTTCAACCTTAGTTTCATTGTGAAATTTTACATCCTTAATAAAGATATTTCCTAATTCTAGACGCATAATGTCACCTCCCTTTTTATTTAAAAGACTAAACTCGAATTTAATTTATTCAATTTTAATCTTTAAAAACTTACAAATACTTCTTAATTATTAATTTATATAAACAGATTCAGTTATAATATTTATAGACTTTTACTTGACATAATAATTTACTGTTTCTATTACATTTTTCATCAAATCAAAATCTATAACTTTAAAATCTTCTAATACTGTATCTGTCCATAATGGTGTTTTAAAATTGTTTTGAAATTTTTTGGTAGTCTCTATAGCCTTTTCTATAAGTAAAAGCGAATCAGTATCTAATTCTTCTACATCATCTATCATTATAGATTTGTAAGGGGTCTCATTCGGCTTTATACTTCCAGCTAATGGATGTGTCAATAATTTATATTTATTGTGTACATAATTCCTACAAGTATTCAGTATTTGTAAAAAATCACCCTCTATATACTCTACTTCATACCTACCATCAAATTTTTCTACTACTAATGAATTATTAGTAATTATCTTCATATAATCATCTCCTCTGAAAAATATATTTCAGAATTTTCTGTATTTGAACTTTAAAAAAAGAGAAGTGATGTCCTAAGAATCACTTCTCTGTTTAGTCCAGAGACCTGTCCAAACAAGGTCCTTTTGCCTGAGAATTTCATTTTATTTTTTAGGTTAAAATAAAATTTGTCCCTTCGGCGGCATATAGCTCTCTCCCTTATTCTTCGTCCAGCGACTATTTAATTTTTTTATATTTCTTAAGTATATTATAAATAAAAGTTATAATTTTATCAATGGAAATACTGATTTTTTTCTATAATCGTTCGACAGCTGGTAACCATGATTATTTTTCTATCTTTTTTAAATATTTTTTGATTTTTTTCTCTTGTTTATGCTTTTTATTTACAATTCGACAAATAATCCTGTTGTGGTTTGTTTTTTTTTAACACCCCCTTTACTTGTATTAATTAAACCTATTTTTCTTTTAATTTTTAAAACCGCACTTTATAATTTTGATTATAATAAATATTCAATAATTTAAAATAAAAACCTTCAAATAAAAATGTATTTTTCAATATAGTTAATTTTGTTGTTTTATTTTCTTTTTTCATGACGTACACTATAAATTTATACAGCATGAATTTATATCCATGTATAAAACCTCCTAATCTATAAAATTTTATAATTGAGAAATATTAGTATATAAAAAATACTTCCGTTTTTACGAAAGTATTTTTTATATACTAATATGAATTTATATTTCTCTAATTATTTTTTCATATAAAATATCGCTATAGTTCCAGGACCTGCATGTGTTCCTATGGCCGCTCCTATATTTGTGACTATTATATCCTTAGGTTTTAACTCTTCTTTTATAACTCTTTTGAATTCATTTAACAACTCTTCATTATCAGCATGACCTATTCCTATAACCTGACTTTGTATATCAGTGCTTCTTTTTTTAGCTAGTTCTATCATCTTAGATATAACTTTTTTCTTACCTCTAACTTGATCAAGTTGAGACACAAGACCTTCTTTAACAGTAAGTATCGGCTTTATATTTAATATAGTTCCTATAGCTGCCTTAGTTGATGAAATTCTTCCTCCTTTTTGAAGGTATTCCAATGTATCAACTGTAAATATATGATCTACTCTATTTTTCATATCTTCTAATTCTAATAAGATTTCTTGAACTTTTTTTCCTTCCTTAGCCATTTGAGCTGCTTTTAAAACCATAATACCACATCCAAAGGACAAAGCCATAGTATCAAATATATGTATATTATCCTTTTCAATTAAGTCTCTAGCTATAACAGATGATTGATATGTACCAGTTGCTCTAGAAGAACAAGCTATATAAATTATATGCTCATATGTTTTTAAATACTTTTCGAAAGCTTCTCTAAATTGCTCTGGTGTAACCTGACTTGTTTTAGGTATTGTTGAGCTTTCCTTAAGTTTTTTATAAAATTCTTCACTAGTTATATCTATTCCGTCTCTATATTCAACATCTTCAAATATAACTGTAAGGGGGAGCACTTCGATGTCAAATTTTTTTATCAAGTCTTTGGGTAAATCTGACAAACTATCTGCTACTATTTTTATGCTCATATTACGCCTCCCTTTCAAAGTAAATAGCTACAGCATTTAGTCCTGAATATGATGCTATAGTACAACCTACATCAGAAACTATTATTTGTTTTGGATTGAATTCATTAATTATATCCGTTTTTAACTTTTCCATATAATCAACATCATTTGCATGATTAATGCCTATAACCTTATCACTAATATCTATATTATTGCTTTTTATGTAATCAGTTAACCACTTTATAGCTTTTTTTCTTCCTCTGACTTTACCTTTTACTACTAACTCTCCATCTTTCATTGTAGTTATAGGCTTTATATTTAAAAAGTTAGCTAAAATGTACTGACTTTTGCTTATCCTTCCACCCTTATATGCATATTCTAATGTATCAAATACTATTAAATACTCCATATTAGCTATCATTCGTTGTATTCTTGTCTTTATTTCATCAAGTGACTTTCCCTCTTTAGCCATTTTAGCAGCTTGTATTACTATTAGACCATACCCTAAAGTTATTCCTCTTGAATCCATAACTTCTATTTTTCTATCAGAAAGTTCATTTTTTGCAATAACAGCCGAATTATATGTTCCACTCATTTTAGAAGACATTAAAATCGCTAATACTTCATTGGAATTTTTAGTTATTTCATCAAATGTTTCTATAAATTCAAAAGGAGTTATTTGACTGGTTTTAGGAAATTCATTATTGTTTTTTATTCTCTCAAATACTTCATTAGGAGTTATATCTACTCTATCCTTGTATGTGTTTTCTCCAAATATAATATTTAGATTCATAACTTTTATATCATATTTTTCAATGTACTCTTTAGGTAAATCAGATACACTATCTGTAACTATTTTTACCATATTCCCCCTCCTATCTCATGTCTGGATAACCAATTTGTCTTAATGCTTCATATGCAACTATAGCAACAGAATTAGATAGATTTAATGATCTAGCTCTTTCTATATTTCTCATTGGTACTCTTATACACGTTTCTTTATTGTCATCCAACAACGCTACAGGAAGTCCTTTAGTTTCTTTTCCAAATACTATAAAACAACCTTTTTCATATTTTACATCACTATGATTTTGATTAGTTTTTGTCGTTGCATAAAAAAACTTTGCATTCTTATTTTTATCTTTAAGTTCGTCAAAATTATCGTAATATTGAACATCTGCTAAATCCCAATAATCAAGTCCTGCTCTTTTTAGATATTTATTATCCATAGAAAAACCAAGAGGTCTTACTAAATGTAGTTTTGCTCCAGTTGCAGCACATGTTCTTATTATATTTCCTGTATTTTGAGGTATTTCAGGCTCTACTAAAACTATATTTATTGACATACGTACTCTCCTATTCTCAATATTAATATTAATTCTAAATTAAGTTCCACTTTGTAAAGTGAAACTTAATTCAGAATAATTATATATTAATTTTTTCCTTAAAACAACTCTATAGCTTTGCTAATAGTTTCATTAATAACGGCCTTTTTATATCAACAGCTTCCACAGGACATAATTCTTGGCAGCAAAAACATCTTATACAACCATCTAAATCCACTATAGGTCTGTTATCTATCATTTCTATAACCTTAGGAGGACAATTATTTGCACAATCTCTACATCCTACACATTTGTCATGTATGAATATGGGTTTTGGCTGTAAAAGATTATTTAGTATTTCTCTTAAGAATTTTGGTAATTTTCCATCTAATAAGTCTAAGCTTCTTATCTCAGGAATTATAAAATCATCTATTCTAAAATTTTCTATATTATCTCCTTTTAATTCTATATCTTCAAAGGTTCCAAGGCATAGATTTCTTTCTACACACCTTTGAATAGTAGGAACTTTAACAGGCTTTAATCCAATAATATTAGTTGCTACTACGTCTAGATGATATGGGCTTGTAGATGCTATAACAACTCCTATATCTCTTGCATCTCCTGCACTAGGACCTTCTCCTTGCATCCCAACTATACCATCCATAAAAGATAATATAGGCTTAGATGCCATACATATATCAACCAAAGCATTTGAAAAATCAACATTTTCTGGCATTCTAACATGATACTCTGCTTTTTCAAGACCTGCAACTACTCCAAACATATTTTTAACTGCTCCTGTGAACATCATCATTCCATGTGTCTTTAATTTTGAAACCGATATAACCTTATCCACTTCATTTAAAACTTCAATAGCAGTTATTTTTTTCAATATTAATCCATTTTCATTCTTAATTTCTACTGAATTTGTGTTATAATTTAGTTTTGCTCCTACATCCTTTGCTATTTCTTCTATTCCACACGCCTTGTATACTCCTTTTAATAAATTAACATTAAAAGGACCTCCAGGGCTATCTCCTATGATAACTTTAGCTCCGTATTCTATAATAGTTTGTGCTAATGCTTTTGCAAATATAGGATGTGTAGTAGTTGCATCTTCTGGCTTTTTCTTCATTAAAAGGTTTAATTTTAATAAAATCGTATCATCTTTATTTATATATTTATCTATTCCTCCTAAATTTTCAAAGGATTGTTCTATTGATTTTTTTACTAAACTATAATTATATTCTTTACACCCAATTATAGATACAATTTCTTTTTTCAATACGTTCACAACCTTCTTCAATATTATATATCCAATAGTTCATTTAAGGCTTTAGCTACTCCACCTCTATCATTAGAATCTGTTATGAAATTAGCCTGTTTCTTTACCTTATCTTCAGAATTTCCCATAGCTACTCCCATTCCAGCATATTCTATCATACTCAGATCATTAAAATTGTCTCCAAATGTTATTATTTCTTCTTGCTTTACTCCAAAATACTCTGCAAGTTTTTTAACTGCTTCCCCTTTACTTACACCTTTATTCATAACCTCTATATTATTATGCCATGATTTGCTAACCTCTATATTATCTATCTTTTTAAGTTCATTTTTTACTTTATTTAATTTATCTAAATCATCATCAATTACTACAAATTTTAATATATTATCCGTATTTTCTATATATTCTATAGGATCATCCATTATCTGTATATTCAATCTATTCTCTTCTGTTTGAGTTTCATTCCATTTAGAGTATTTAAGAGATGAATATTTAAGTTCTTTACAATAAAATCCACTATCATTATAAAAATGATAGTACATACCAAATTTTTCACATATATTAGCTACTTTCTTACAGTCATCTTGATGTATGGTATTTTCATATAATGTATTGTTAGTTTTCTCTTCTCTTATAATAGCTCCATTACAAGCTATTATAGGAGTATCTAGTTCTAGTAAGTTTGAATAATATCTAGCAGATGTATATATTCTTCCTGTAGCTATTGCCACCTTAATTCCAATTTTTTTTGCTTTTTTTAAAGCTTCCTTGTTCTCTTTAGGAATTTCTTTATGGTCACTTAAGAGTGTTCCATCCATATCCGTTACTATTAATTTATATTTCATTTTTATCACCTCAAATGTTCAGTATTATTTAAATTGTGTATAACTGAAAAATTATCAACAACCTCAACTATAGTCATACTACAATTATCTATTTTAAAATTCCAGTGAAATGCATGATCTTTATTTATAAGGTGGGATAAGCAAGCTCTTATAACTCCAGCATGTGATACTATTAATACAGTTTTATCATCTTGAGTTTTAATTATATCATCTATTTTTTTAGCTATCCTGTCGTGAAATCCTATCATATTTTCCCCATTTGGAAAGTTATATTTAAAAGATTCATTTTTTAATCTTTCATATTCTTCTTTATGGTTATACTCTATCTCTTTAAACGTTAACCCTTCAAAATCACCAAAGTTCATTTCTTTAAATTCGTCACAAATATTTATATCTATATTATTTGTTTTAGATATCTCTTTAGCAGTATTTATCGCTCGCTTTAGAGGGCTTGAGTATATCAAGTCTATTTTTTCATCTTTTAGCCTTATACTAGTTTTCTTTACTTGATTCTTACCTGTATCACTTAATTTACTGTCTATAAACCCAGAAAGCTTCATGCTTTCATTATCTAATGTTAATCCATGTCTTATGAATATAAATTTTATCAAATATATACCCCCAAACAAATAAACAGCAAATATATTAACTCTGTAAGTTCACAAATGCAACCTAATATATCTCCTGTTATTCCACCTATTATGTTAGTTATATACTTAGTGTAAATTCTAATTAAAATCCACAATACAATCATAAATATTATATTATAAATCATTAGTTTTAATCCAAAATCAAAAAACATATTTAATAATAAAATATATAGTATAGTAAAAATACAGCATATAGCTATTTGTTTTTTATTTATTTTACCTATAAATACATTTCCCATACCATTTTTTCTAGGACTTTTGCTTTTATACGAGGCAAAAGCTATAGATAACCTTCCATATATAGGCATCAATATTGTTGTATAATACATATTCATATCTAAAGATTTATATATAAACCCTATTTTTAAAAGCACTAGAAACAATATAGCCAAAAGCCCATTAGTTCCAAGCCTTGAGTCCTTCATAATCTCTAATATTCTTTCCTTATCTCTATAGCTATAAATCCCATCAAATGTATCTCCAACACCATCTAAATGAAGTCCTCCAGTCAATATAACTCCACAAAGCACAAATATTATACTTCCTATATACGAATCAAATAATTCTGTACTAATATATGTAACTAAAAAATATAATATACCTAATATAAGTCCAACTGTAGGAAAATATATCATGCCTTTATTAAAATTTTCATCAAATTCTATATTGGCTTTAACAGGTATTCTAGTCAAAAATGTTAATATACCTAAAAATCTGTTCATAGTTTTACCCCTTAACCTTTACAGGTATAGAGCTTACAACTAAATATACCTCATCACTTAATGTAGCTATCTTTTGATTAATTCTTCCTGCTATATCCCTATATATTCTAGACAATCTGTTCTCAGGAACTATTCCCATTCCTAACTCATTTGTTACAAATACAAAATATAAATCCGTATTTTTTATTGAGTCTATTAATTTTTCAATTTGCTCATTTATATAATATTCTATGACATCAATTTTTTTTCTTGATATATTATCCCAATCTACATCAAAATCAAACATAAGATTATTTACAAGTAATGTTACACAATCCAATAAAACAGTATCATGTTTTTTTTCTATATCATCTATTATATTATGTATATCTTTGTATGCTTCATACGTATTCCAATATTGTGGTCTTGATTCTTTATGTTTTTTTATTCTATCCTTCATTCCATCGTCAAAAGCTATAGAAGTAGCTATATAAGCTACTTCTTTTGATTCTACTTTACAAAGCTCCTCTGAAAAAGAACTTTTTCCTGACCTTGCGCCCCCTGTTACCATCACTATTTTGCTCAATCTCTGTTCTCTCCTCTTGTTTTTTTTCATTTTCTTCAATATTATTGCTTTCATTATCAGATTCTTCACCGCATTTTTCATCTTCGCTATTTAATTGTTTAAATTTTTTATGTTCCTCTATAGCAGTAGACCATTGATTTCTAACCATATTTTCTAAAAGTCTCTTTCTTTTTATATTAGGGTCCTTTAAAGCTGCTTGAAACCATTTTAAAGACTCTTCATAGTTTTGAAATTTTCTGTTCAATTCACCTATTAAATATGACATAGTTGCAGAGTCAATTCCTGCCATAGGAAATGTTTCTTTTGAAAAACAATCAGCGAATATAGTCAATGCATATTTCTGAAATTTAATTTCAAGCTCCTTCTCCCCTTTTAATTTATACAACCAAGATAATCTAAGGGCTAATCCTCCTATATAAGAGTTCTCCCAATTAAGTATATTTCCTTCATGTATAGCCAATTTATGAGTTTGTATAGCCTCGATTACATTTCTTTTATTTCCGTAATCTTTTGGATTCCAAATGCTTGTTATATTTTCTTTTATTAAAGAATGGTGATACTTCTTTATACTATTAAATTTACTCTCCAAAGCCGCATATCCACATTTAGAACATACCCATACTGAATAGAAGTATGGATTTACAGTTTTATAATGAACATACAAATCGGTGTCTCTTTTATCTATTCTAAGAGCAGAACTCTTTACTTTTTTTGTAGTGAACTCATTTTTACATATAGGGCACTTTACTTTTTTGTCATATAATTCTCTATCCAATTAATTCCACCTCTTCTTAAAAATAGACTATAGGTCTATTCTACTACCTATAGTCTATATCGTCAAAGCATGTTTAATTATAAAATCCTATTTTTTAGTCAAATATCAAATCATCTAAATTATCGTCAGTATTTTGATCTATCTCTTCTGTATTTTGATTTGTATTATCTGTATTTTGACTTTGGTTTACATCACCTGGATTTGTATCTATTTGAGTATCCACATTATTAGTTGGAATAGACTCTTCCTCTTTTACATCTTGTGTATTATTAGTTTGACTTATCTTCTTGGCACCTTTATATACAACTTTTTTTCTCGGAGGGTAGTAACTCTTAGATATAAGTTCTTTTTTTGCTACCTTTCCATTTTCATAGTAGATTCTATATGTATCTACCTTATAACCATCCCTTCCTTTATCATCTATTCGTTCTTTTCCTAATGCTAAATTCGGGTCTTCTTTAACCTCAACTTGTCTTGGTATTTTCTTTGTAACAGTAGTAGTTATACCTATATTTCTTTTATCACTTGAATTTCCATAAACTCTTGATATCACCATATTTGAAACAATTATATTTTCTATATATATAGGATTTTTATAATAATTCTTAAATTTAAAATCTGTGCTTCCAAACACTAGAGTTGCATCTCTTCCCTTTGTTACATAAGATGATGGTATTGTATGATTTCTTCTATCTGTTATAGTAAGTCCAGAATAAAGAGCTGCATTGTATAATGTAGATGATACCTGACATACTCCACCAGCTACCCCCTCTTGTAGCTGTCCTTGTACTATAATCGGAGCCATCTTAAAACCTTGAGCTATACCTCTTTTACCTGTAGTATCGTTAAATGAAAATTCTTCTCCTGGATTTAATAAGACTCCATTGACTTTTTGAGCTGCAAGCTTAAGATTGTAACTTCTGTTATAATTTCCTGCATTAAATTTTGTTGAAAATTCTCCTAACAAAGTATTTATTTTAGATAAATATTCTTTAGTTACCTGAGCATGTATTTCTTTTCCTGATATACTTATATCTGAATAGTTATTATTTTGTATATTATGAAGTAAAGTTTCTTTTAATTTTTCTTTATCTATTATATAACCATTAGTTTCTGGTGTTATATTTATAACATGATTTTTTATATCTATTTTGGCATTTTGTGGTTCTTTATCTATTTTATTAGCTATTTTATTTAAACCATCATCAAGCTTTTGGTCATCATACTCCATTTTAAGTGTTACAGTTATTTGATGATTTCTTTTAATATCGATTAAAGTCTTCATATTATATATAAAGTTTTTATTTCTTCCAACCTCATACGCTAATTCAATAGCTTGTTCAGTCTTAAAATTTAATCCTATATCATTAAAATTCAAATCAAAAGCCTGATTATTATGTATAAGCTTTATAGATTTTTTATTATAAGTTGAACTTAATAAACTTCTAGCTTCTTCTTTTGATAATCCTCCTACATAAACATCATTTATAGATACATTTTCATATATCTTATCATCATTTTTAAGAGAATGACTCCATAAAATAATACCTGCTAAGAATACTATTAAAATAGATCCTGAAATTAAAATTATATTCTTTTTCAATTAAACTTCCTCCCATATATTAAATTATCTTCTAAATATTAATATCATTATAATAGCTACAATATTTATTTATAGAACAATTATTACAATCCGGCTTTCTAGCCTTGCATGTCCTTCTTCCATGAAATATAAGTAGATGATGAGCTTTTGTCCATCTACACTTGGGTATTACTCTCATTAATTCTATTTCTGTTGCTTCTGGAGTCTTGCAGTTCACAAGTCCAATTCTATTGCTAACTCTAAATACATGAGTATCTACTGCCATAGCAGGAATATCAAAAGCATTGCTTAAAACAACATTTGCTGTTTTTCTACCAACACCCGGTAATTGGGTAAGTTTTTCTAAATCATTGGGTACATTACCATTGTACTTATTTACTATCATTTTTGATGAATCTATTATCTTTTTTGCCTTACTTTTATATAACCCACAACTTTTTATTATTTCTTGTAGCTCTTCCTCTTTTAATAAAGCAAATTCTTCACTTTTATTATACTTTTTAAATAAATTTTTTGTAACCTTATTAACTCTAACATCTGTACATTGAGCTGATAGTATTGTTGCTATTAAAAGCTCAAATGGAGTGTTATAATCAAGTTCACACTCTGCATCTGGATAATCATGTTCTAGTATATCTAATATTTTATCTGTCTGCATTTTCCCCTCCTAATAAATATCGATTAAATATCAAGATAGCCTAAAGCTATCTTGATATTTCATAAAATTTAGTTATCCTTTCTATTATTTTATCATATATTTCAGAAAAAGGCTTATTTGTTAATATTTCCATAGCCTCTTCTATTCTAGTTATAGGATATATATGGAATTCTCCTTTGTCTATACTCTCTTGAACTTCATCTCTTAGAACTATATTTTCTAAATTATATTTAGGTATTATGACCCCTTGTTTTCCACTTAGCCCCTTTTGCTTACATATACTGTAAAATCCTTCTATTTTTTGCGTAACTCCTCCGACTACCTGAACATCCCCTTTTTGATTAATTGATCCTGTAACAGCTATATTTTGTTTTAAAGGAACTTCGCTCAGCGAAGATAGTAATGCATACAATTCTGCACCTGATGCACTGTCTCCATCTACACCACTGTAACTTTGTTCAAAACATATATTAGCTGTAATAGAAACCGGCTTTTCTTTTGAAAAATTTTCAAGTAGATATCCGCTAAGTATTAGCACACCTTTATCATGTATCTTTCCACTAAGCTTAGCTTCTCTTTCTATATTTATTATCCCCTTATTACCAGGACTTGTTGTAACACTTATTACTACAGGTCTTCCAAATGAATATTCTCCCATATTAAGAACAGACAAACCATTTATAACTCCTACTTTTTCCTTATCAACACTTATAAGAAGCTGATTTGATTCATACATGCCGTCTATTTTTTTCTCTATCTTACTTACTCTATTCCACTTCTCGTGTATAGCTTTTTTAACATCTATATCATCTACAAATTCTGAATTTCTCATTTTTGCAAATAAATTTGATTCTATCAATATTTCTGCTATTTTATTGAATCTAGTTGATAATTTTTTATTGCTTTCAACAAGTCTTGAACTATATTTTAATACTACTTGAACTGCATCATATGTGAAATGCTTTAAATTATTCTTGCTACAATAAGATGATATAAATTTAGCAACTCCAATTTCATTATTACTATCTCTATTCATTTCACTGTCAAAGTCTACCATTACTTTGAAATATTTGTTGAAGTCTTCATCATACATATAAAGTACATTATACAGGTACTGACTTCCTATTAGTATTATCTTGACATTTACAGGTATTGGCTCTGGTTTTAAACCTGTTAGAGTTTCTATTTTTACTTTTTTAGTTTGAAGACATATTTTAATCATATCCCAACAATTAGGATTTCTTAATACTTGATCTACATATAATATTAAATACCCTCCATTAGCCTTATGAAACGCTCCTGGAACTAGCTTTGAAAAATCAGTTCTTATAGCTCCATTTACACTTTCATACTCAGCCTTACCAAATAAATTTAAATATGTTGGATTTAATTCAACTACCGATGGAGCCTTATCTACATTTGAATTTGCTACATTATCTATAAATAAATTAACCTTGTACTTCATTAAGTATTCTTTTTCATTTATATTTTTTAATTCTTCTTCATCTAAATAAAATATATACATATTTTCTAACAAATCATCACTCAAATGAGCTAAGTATTTTTTTACCTTATAGTTTTCTCCATATTCTTTAATTAAATTTTCTATATGGGGTTTTATTATATATATTCCCATTTTTTCTTCTAACTCTAATAAATCTTCTTTTGCTATTACCTCTAATTCTTTTATCTTTGATATAACTTTTATGGTTATACTCTCCATTTCTCTTTTTAGCTTTATAAATTCATCTGATGTCGTATCAGTTTCTTCATCCTTTGGCACAAATACCATTCCGTATTTAGTATTTTTTAGCTTAAATCCCCTTTCTGCTCCATACTCTTTCATCTTTTTTATATAAATTTCTTTTTTCATCTCATATTCGTCTAATATTTTATTTTTCTCTATCTCGAATTCTTCACTTTCAAAAGCTCTTTGCAGTTCTGTATATAAATCATCTATAAGATTTTCCATATCTCTTTTAAATAATTTACCTTTACCAATTTCAAAGTCTAGTGCTATTGGTTCTCTTGGTTCTTCAAAATTATATACGTAACACCAATCCTTTTGATTAGTATTATTTTTTTCATATTCTCTTAACTTTTTCAATACATATGAGGTTCTTCCAGTTCCAGTCTCCCCACTTATATATAAGTTATATCCTACATCATCTATTTTCAGACCAAATTCCATAGCTTCTATAGCATTTTCTTGACCAAGCATTTCCTTTAAAGGTTCAATATCAGCTGTTGTTTTGTATTTCATACTATACCCCCTCCCGTATTAATACATAGTATGTTTTAACACATTATTTGTTTAGAGAAAAATTTCACTTTATCCGAAAGCTAAGAATTCTAAAACTCTATCCTCTTTATTTAAGGCTGAAGATAAGAATCCTACAGCTTCTGGATTAGTTCAACTAGAAATTCAGTTGGATTAAAAACTCCATCTGAATTAAGTTTCACTTTATAACTGATATTATGAACTTTTTACCAAATAAAAAAGTCATATAATACTTTATTCATAACAAGTATTATATGACCCATTTATTTTATTATATCTAAATTCCTAAGTATAAGTTTTCTACCTCTCCAGCTAAATGCCCTATCTCTATATCTTCTTTTGAATTCTTTATTTGATATAGTATTTATTTCATCGTAATCTATATTATATATCAACTTTTCCTTAAATTCATTTATTCCGGTAATATTTATTTTTTTATTATGAGGACATACATCTTGACATATATCGCACCCAAAAACAGTAGGATTATTCTTTAATAAATTTTTTTCTTCATTATTTAATTCGTCTTTCTTTTGAGTTATAAAAGATAAGCATTTTTTAGGATCCATCTCAAAATTTCCAAGTAAAGCTTCCCCAGGACATTTTCTAATACATTCTCCACAATTTATACAAGTTTTATCTAATATATCATCCTTTTCTAATTTAATATTAGTCATTATATATCCAATAAATACGTATGAACCATATTCATCATTTATTATATTGTTATTTATACCAAAATATCCAAGTCCAGATATTTGAGCCAAATATCTATCTACTAATGGTCCATTATCTACAAATATCTTGTATTCAAATTCATCAATCTCTTTTTTTATCATCTTTGATAGTTTTTCTAGCTTTTCCTTTACTAATATATGATAATCTAGACTATGTGTGTATTTTGATATATTTGTATTTTCTACATTTCCCGAGAAATACGGAAATAAACAAACAATAACAGACTCTACATTTTCCATTGTAAGTCTTGGATCTATCCTTTTTTGTATATCATCTTCCTCAAGCCCCGTATAGTATCCTTTATCAATTTTATCTTTTAATATTTTTTCTAATTCATAATAAGGTCCTATTCCTGCTATACCTACATAATCTATATTT
Source organism: Tepidibacter sp. (assembly GCF_025210165.1). Lineage (GTDB taxonomy): Bacteria > Bacillota > Clostridia > Peptostreptococcales > Peptostreptococcaceae > Tepidibacter_A. The sequence goes on along the minus strand of NZ_JAOASI010000046.1, from coordinate 67,032 downwards.
AATTCCCTACAATAGTTTTTTATATTTTGCTTCATTAAGGTCTTCCTTTCAAATAATTTAATTTGACTATTCTTCATATAACATTATACAATACTTTAAGAGGTGATTTAAATGATAAAAGTTGTTATACCAGGAAGACCTATAAGCAAATCCAACTTTAAGCTTCACAATGTACATGGTCAATCTTGGATGCCAAAGCAAGGAAAACATTCAAGGTATATAGCTTACGAAAATATGATAGCAGGATATATAAACCAACAATATCAAATGGAGCCTCTTGAAGGGAATGTAATTACAGTTTTAAAACTTTATTTTCCTAATAGAAAAATGGGGGATCTGCATAATTACCCCAAGAGTATTTGTGATGGTATAGAAAAGAGTGGAATAATAAAAAATGATAGACAATTAAAGCCAGTTTTATTATTTGACTTTATAGACAAGGAAAATCCAAGAGTTGAAATAGAGCTTTATAAAGCATCGGAATATGATGTTAGTTATAGTATAAGCAAGAAATCTTTATAGCAAAGATTTCTTGCTTATATTACCCCTCTCATAATAACCATAACCACAAACCCTAATATAAATCCAAAAGTAGCCTTTTTTTCATTTCCTCTACAATGGCACTTAGGAATCATTTCATTAGATACAACATAAAGTATAGACCCTCCTGCAAATGCCATAGAAAAAGGTATTAAAGCCTTTATATATTGAAGTGTTAAAATACCTATTCCAGCAGCTAAAGGTTCTGCTATTCCTATCAAAAGTGTATATAATATAGCCTTATACTTTGAATGTAAGGTATTTTTTAATATATTACCCATAATCAAGCCTTCTGGTATGTTTTGTATAGCTATAGCTATTGCAAAGAGTATTCCAGTATTTTCTCCTTCTGCCTCATATCCAGCTCCTATAACAAATCCTTCTGGTATATTATGTATTATATTAGCTATAAGAAACATAAAATTTCCTTTAACCTTATCCTCTGGAATCTTCTTCTCTAAATAATACATAAAAAAAGATCCTAAAAGTATTCCAATTACAGCCTGTATATTATGCCCTTGTTCAATACAAGGATATATAAGACTATAAGCCCCAGCAAATACCATTATCCCTGCTGCAAAACCAAGAAGTATATCCTCTGTTCTCTCATTTAATTCTTTTATAAATAATATAGGAATTGCTCCCACTCCTGTACAAGTTCCTGTTATTAAACTAGCAAAAAAACCATTCAACTATCTCACCTCTATATATATTTTTTCAAATATATATTTCCCCCAAAGGTGAATCTTAATTCAAATAGCAACTTCTATTAACTTAATACTTTAGCCGCATTTTTTAACATTTCTCTAATATTTAAATCATATGGACATTTTTCTTCACAAGCTCCACATTCTATACAATCAGATGCTTTTTTTTCTAAGCTCTTATATCTATTTGTAGACCATTCTTTTAAATCATATCTAGTATAATATCCCTCTAATAAAAATTGAAGAGGTATATTTATATTTTCAACACAAGGCATACAATACTCACATCTTCTACAAAAACTATTTCCTAATTCTTTTTTTATTTTATTTATACAGTCTATTTCATCCTCAGTTAATTTAATTTCATCTTTTAATATAGATACATTTTCTTCTATTTGTTCAACCTTATCCATTCCAGGTATAACAACATCTATATATTCTTTTGATAATATATACTTAAGTGCAAGCTTTGCATCAGTTAATGCTCCACCTGCAAGCGGCTTCATTATTATAGTTCCTATATTCTTATCATTAGCAAGCTTTAACACTTCTTCTCCTTGAGTTTCAACCATATTATAAGGTATTTGTATTGTATCAAATTTTTCATCCTCTATAGCCTTTTTTATAACATCTACGTTATGACTTGTTATTCCTATATGCTTTATTTTTCCTTCTTCTTTAACTTCTAATAAAGCCTTATAAGCCATATTTTCTTCAAATAAAGAATCATATTCCTCCATTTTAACATTATGCATTTGATATAAATCTATTTTCTCACACTTTAAATTATTAAGGCTTATATCTATGTCTTTTTTCATTCCTTTATAATCTCTATTCATAGATTTTGTAGCTATTATAAATTTATAGTTTTTATCTTTTATACTATTCCCTATATATTCTTCACTTATAGTATATCCCCTTGCTGTATCTATAAAGTTCACATCATGCTTTATAATCTCGTCTATTATTTTGTCACACTCTTCTTGAGATACTCTTTGAATAGGCAATCCTCCAAAGCCTACTCTTTTTATATTCAAATCAGTTTTTCCAAGTTTTCTCATAAATACTTCCCCCTTATCATTTATTACCTAATTCATTATAGCAAAATATTTTGTTAAAAGGATAAAATATTATATACTATATTTACAGGCGAATTTAGTTAACCTTAGAAATATTTTGAAATACAACTGAAAGGCAAGTGATTATATGATTCAAAAGAATAATAATGAATCTAATATTAATTATAGATTATCTATACCTGCTGTTTATGATGATATACATGATTTTTCAGAAGGATTAGCTAAAGTAAAAATAAATAATAAGTACGGTTTTATAGACAAAAAAGGTAAGTTAGTTATTCCTATTATTTATGATTATGCACATGATTTTTCAGAAAAATTAGCTACAGTAAAAATAAATAATAAATGGGGATTTATAAATCAAAAAGGTGACTTAGTCATTCCTAATATTTATGATAATGCATTTAGTTTTCATGACGGATTAGCTAGTGTAAAAATAAATAATAAGTACGGTTCTATAGATAGAAAAGGTAACTTAGTTATTCCTGCTATTTATGATGATGCGTATGATTTTTATGATGAATTAGCACTTGTTGAAATTAATGATACATTTGGTTTTATAAATAAAACAGGTAAGTTAGTTACTCCTATTATTTATGATGATGCACAATCCTATTCAGAAGGATTCACCAATGTAAGTATTAACGGTAAATGGGGCTTTCTAGATAAAACCGGCAAGTTAATTAGTCCTTTTATTTATAATCATGCTGAGCGTTTTTCAGAAGGACTAGCTAGTGTACACATCAATGATAAATTTGGTTTTATAGATAAAACAGGTGAATTAGCTATTCCTGCTATTTTTGATGCTACAGGTATCTTCGAAAAAGGGTTATGCAAAGTATTTATGAATGGTAGATGCGGTATTATAGATAAATCAGGTGAGTTTGTTATCCCTGCTATTTGTACACATATATCTGATTTTTCAGAAGGATTATTTGGAATAGTTCATAATAATACACTCAAATATGTAGATAAAACAAACAAGCTAATACTAACTACTGATTTTATTTGTGGAGGTCACTTTTCAGAAGGATTGGCTAAAGTAGTCGATATTCATAAGTTGAAGTTAGGTTTTATAGATAAAAAAGGCGAATTAGTCATTCCTACTATTTATGATCATATATCTGATTTTTCAGAAGGATTAGCTGTAGTAAATGTAGATGATAAACATGGTTTTATAAATAGAAAAGGTGAATTAGTTATTCCTATTATTTATGATGATGCACATTCCTTTTTAAAAGGATTAGCTAAAGTAAAAATTAATGGTAAATACGGTTTTATAGGAAAAGAAAATATTTTTACAAAATATTAAAGGAGGTAATGTCAATGGCTTGTGGACATGATTTTGGAATAATAGATTGCTTAGAAGAATATACAGAGTTTGAGTATAATCCTAAAAAATATAATTGTACTTATGTTGAGGATGATTTATTATGTGAAATATATGATTCCAACTTTAAATATAAAATAGAAGAGTTAGATACGTTTGTACAGAATACTAATAGACCTTTTAAATCATTAGATCATTATGGGATAACTTTAATACCACCAACATCACTCAATCATTTTTTAAATATTATTCTTGAAGTAAATGCTAAATATAATTCAAAAGAGTTTGAAATGTTAATTGAAAAAATATCTGATGCAATCAAAAAAAATAAGTGGATGATTCATTATGGAGTTTAAAAGAAGCAGGTAATTCTTTGTAAGAATTCACCTGCTTCTTAGTAGTTAAAGTTTATGAAATTTTATCTCTTCTATTAAACAAGGTATAACTTTATTAACATCACATACTATTCCTAAATCAGCTACATCAAATATAGCAGCCTCTTTATTTTTATTAATAGCTATAATAAAATCCGAATCCTCCATACCAGCTACATGCTGAATAGCACCTGATATTCCACAGGCAAAATACACATCAGGTCTTACAGTCTTCCCTGTTTGACCCACTTGTCTATCCTTTTTAAGCCATCCTTCATCTATTACAGCACGTGATCCTGATACTTCTCCTTTTAATATATCTGCAAGATCATTTAAAATAGATAAGTTTTCCTTATTTCCTACACCACGACCTCCAGATACAAGTACCTTTGCATCTTCTATATTTATTTTCTTACTCTGTTCTTTAACTACTTCTAATACCTCAACATCAATATCATTTTCATTTATATCTACACTATGATTTTCTATTTTACCTTTTCTAGATTCATCCTTCATAAATTTCTTCATAACTCCAGGTCTTACTGTAGCCATTTGAGGTGTATGTTCACTACATGTTATTGTAGCCATTATATTTCCACCAAAGGCTGGTCTTGTCATCAATAAAGTCTTATCTTCTTCATCAATATCTAATGACGTACAATCAGCTGTAAGTCCAGTTTTTATTCTTGCAGATATTCTTGGAGCTATATCTCTTCCTATTGATGTTGCTCCTATTAATACTATTTCAGGATTTTCAGTTTCTATAATAGATGTAAGTGCTTTAGCATAAGTCTTTGTTATATAATGTTCAAATTTTTCATCATCTACTATTATTACTTTATCCGCTCCCAAGTGTATTAAATCTTCTGCATTGTTGATACCATTTCCTATTACAGCAGCACTTAATTTTACATTTAATTTATCTGCAAGTTCTCTTCCCTTACCTAAAAGTTCAAGTGATACATTCTGAATTTCAGATTCTCTTTGTTCTATGTATACAAGTACACCCTCGTGTTTTATATTCTTCACATTACCACCCCTTTTATATAATATATTTTTCTTTTAACTTATCTAATATAATACTTGCAGCTTCTTTAGGTGTTACTTCATATTTTACTCCAGTAGCTTTTGCTCCTTTTGTAAATGACTTTTTAACTTTTGTAGGAGATCCACTAAGTCCTATGTTATGCTCATCTACATTTATATCATCTAAAGTCCACATTTCTAGTTTACTATCATCAAAAGTTTTATATATTCTCTTAATTCTCATATATCTAGGCTCATTTATCTCTTTTAAAGTAGTTATTAAACACGGAGTTTTAAGCTTAACTTTGTAGTGTCTATCTTCAAACATTCTTTTTAGTATTAAACTATCATCACTAATATTTAAATCTTCAACATAGCTAACAGATGGTATGTCTAAATGCTCTGCTATTTGAACTCCAACTTGGGCAGTATCCCCATCTATAGCCTGTCTTCCAGTTATTATAATATCGTAATCAAGTTTTTTAATAGCTCCTGCAAGTGTAGATGATGTTGCTAGAGTATCAGCTCCTGCAAATTTTTTATCACTTAAAAGTATAGCTCTATCAGCTCCCATAGCAATTGCCTCTCTCAAAGCTGCTTCTGCCTGCTTAGGTCCCATAGATATAACCGTTATATTAGCACCTATTTCTTCTTTTATTCTAAGAGCTGTTTCTAGCCCACTTTTATCATCAGGATTTATTATACTCTTTACTCCATCTCTTATTAAGGTTCCAGTTTTAGGGTTTATTTTAACTTCAGTGGTATCTGGAACTTGCTTAATACAAACTACTATATTCATAGATTTCTCCCCCTTATTTTAACAAATTAGCTGCTATTACCATTCTTTGAACTTCTGATGTTCCCTCATATATTTCCGTTATCTTAGCATCTCTCATCATTCTCTCTATATCATACTCTCTTGTATATCCGTATCCTCCATGCAATTGAACACATCTAGTAGTAACATCCATAGCTACTTCAGATGCATATAATTTTGCCATAGCAGCTTCTTTAGAATAAGATAAGCCCATATCCTTATTCCAAGCAGCTTTATACACTAACATTCTAGCTGCCTCTATTTTAGTTCCCATATCAGCTAATTGAAACTGTGTATTTTGAAAACTAGCTATTGGTCTTGAAAACTGCTTTCTCTCTTTTACATAATCAATCGTAGTATTAAGAGCACCTTGTGCTATGCCAAGTGCCTGTGCTGCTATTCCAATTCTTCCTCCATCAAGAGTCTTCATAGCTATTTTAAAACCTTTTCCTTCTTTTCCCAAAAGATTTTCTTTAGGTATTTTACAATCCTCAAATATAAGCTCGCATGTTGACGATCCTTTAATTCCTAATTTTTTTTCTTTAGGTCCTACCTTAAATCCAAGAGTATCCTTCTCAAGTATAAAAGCAGTTATCCCCTTAGTTCCTTTTGACTTATCTGTCATAGCCATAACTACATAAATATCTGCATATCCTGCATTAGTTATAAATATTTTTGAACCATTAAGTATATAATAATCTCCATCAAGAACTGCTGTTGTCTGTTGCGACGATGCATCCGTACCAGCATTAGGCTCTGTAAGACCAAATGCTCCTAATTTTTCTCCACTTGCTAAAAGCTTTAAATATTTTTCTTTTTGTTCATTTGTTCCAAATTCATTTATAGGAGCCGCACAAAGTGAGGTATGCGCAGACAATATAACACCTGTAGTTGCACAGTATTTAGATAATTCTTCAACTGCAAGTATGTAACCTAAATTATCTCCATCTTCACCATCATATTCACTACTAAAAGGTATACCCATAAACCCTGCTTCTCTCATTTTTTCTACAGTTTCAATAGGAAATCTCTCTTGTTCATCTATTTCACTAGCCAAAGGCTTGACCTCATTTTTAGCAAATTCTTCATACATTTGCTTTAACATAATATGTTCTTTTAATAAATCAAATCTCATAAATTTTTATCCCCCTTATCAAATAATTCTTGTCCTTAAAGTGATACATTAATGTATATTTATAGGGGATTGATTTTAGAACATATTTATTAAACTCACTAAAAAAATTCGTCTACTCGCTAACGCGTAATATCATAAAGTTTAAGTGTTATAAATTTACATTTAAACTTTATGACATTGCCCGCATAGCAAGTGGTTTTCATATATACAATCAAATACATATTTTTATTTATATCATTAATCAAAATCTTGAAAATACCATAACAAGGTTATATATTAGAATGTAAAATACTTAGTAAGATTTATACAGTAATATTAAAATGATTGTTACTATCCACGAATGTATATCTACAGGTAATAAAAAATAATTCATGCAAATATAAAACAATATACCCTTTATAATCGATATTGAAAATATTTTTTAATGTAAGTTATAATACATAAACAAATATTTTTTTGATATTTTGTGATTTTTCAGTTTTAATTACTTAATTTTCCACTTTCACTCACTTTAATTCAAAAGAAATCCCCTCTCTAACTGCCTGACTCACACTTAAATTTCCATGAATTGTATTTTCAAAACTTATATATCCAAACAAATCATTTGTTTGGAAGTCGGTTTTTGACCCAAAATGCGAACTAAAATTCTTGAAAACTGTCTTAATATGTCTTATAGTAATTTATAAAGTAAATCTGTAAGGGAGTTTAGTCTTTATGAATAGAAAACATTTTACTGCAACAGGAATAATTTTAAGAAATAATAAAATACTTACTATATGGCATGACAAATTGCAAGTGTGGTTACCGCCAGGAGGACACATAGAAAAAAATGAAACTCCTGAAGAAGCATTAATTAGGGAATGTTTAGAAGAAATAGATTCAGAAATTATCATTATAAATAATGCTAATTACAAAATTGAAACTCCAAAAGTTCAAGTTCTTAACAACCCTTATTGCACATTGTTAGAACCAATAACTGATAAATCAGGTACTCATTATCATATAGATTTCTTTTATCTATGCAAATTAAAGAATAATAATTTGCAATTTAACAATAAAAATAATTTGAGATGGATTTGTTTCGAAGATTTAGATTCTCTAAATACATTTGATAACGTAAAAAAATTATTTAGAACTATACTAAAAAGTAGATATTAGTGCTTATGAATATATTTTTTAATACACTGTCTTGGATATTAGTAATAGGTAGTTTAGTTGGAGGTCACCTTGTAATTAATAAAAAGAAAGAAGGTTATATACTTTGGATTGTTGTTAATGCTCTTTGGATTATATTTTATATAAATAAAGAAATTTATTCATCAATGTTTTTATTTTCAATATACTTATTTCAATCCATTTATGGATACAAAAAATGGGCTAATGAATAATACAATTTAAAAAATGCTATAAAATATTTGATTGTCAACACTTTTTAGGACACTTTTTGTCGGACATCATCAATCTATAATTCTACATGGGTTAGGTACTCTAAAAGCGCATTTATCCTGTGGTTATTATATCAGTTTACATAATCAAATAATTAACATTCTAGTTGCTCAATGAGGGGTGGTATAAATGATACTATAGATATGGTTCTTCCCACCGTTAGTTGATTTAGTTCTATAAATAGGGGCTGTCTCAAAATGATTTGGTAAATCATTTGAAAAGGTAGCTCCTTTTCTTTTTAAATTTCAAAAAATCATCTAAATTTCAATAAATATCTATATGAAATTTAGATGATTTTTAATTATAGAATAACAGGCTCTATTTCCCAAGCATATCATTATTAAGAATACATCTACTTTCTTTTTTATTTAAAACTAATTTAAAATAGCTTTATCAATAAATTCTCCAGCAGTATTTACTATATTAAAAGGTTCATATTCTTTCAACATGTCTAAATTAGATAATAATACAACTTGCTTATCTTTACCTTCTAATTTATAATTTAAAAAATCGTCTAGCATATCTACTTCTTTAGAATCATTTAATTCATACACTACTGACCCTACCGAATTAGAGTTTTTTACTAATATATAATACATTTCTCTAACTCCTCCAAAATAAATACTTTTATCTCTATCTATAAACTTCATAATATTCTACTGCTATATTTATAAAACCCATATAGACACAACCAAAACAATGCAGTTGATATAGATGATTTAATAAGTGGGTTTAAATTATTTTCTACTGCAAATATATAAAGCCTATAACTTGCTAACATATAAAATGCTATTGTTATAAACATAGCTAATTTTATTTTACTCAAGTAAATATCACCTCTTTAATGATTAATTTTCATTTAATCACAATTACATGGACAAATATTAATTAATAAATTATATACAACTATAATTACAAGTATTTCAAAAAAGTCTATATAAAAATTCTTATACAACTTTATAAAAACATAGTCCTGTATAAATTGAGCTATAAGAGTAATTGATATGAGAATATTATAATTTGATAATTCTATATAAATATTTCTAATAATATTAGTCGACTGTCTTTTTTTCTTTAAAAACAACATCTTAATTAAAGCATGAATTAATCCAAAAACTAAAAATGCTAATGTGATATATCCAATTACTATCTTATCTTTACTATCAGAAATATTATGTATATATAATATATAAAATACAATCAGTGCTAATCTAGCATAATTAATTCGAATTATATAACTAAATACACTCCAATATAAACAAATTAATGTTATCACAAAAACAGCTAACAAAATTATATTTTTTAAAATTTCATTAGCTTCTATTATTCCAGATTCTTTTGATAAAAAAATAGTAACAAAAGTGATAAACATCGCAGTTATACTAATAATTTTTTTCACTCTAATTTCTCTCCTTTATAATTAACACCTAACTTTTTTCATAATTTTACCATCCTATCTTAGTTCTAATTATAACACACAATTAATGTTCATAAGGAGTTATACAAATCTAATTTTCTAACCATTACAAAAAACATAGGGTATCAAAATGTTAGATAATCATTTAAATATTTTTGTATAGAACTTGAATTACATCGTTTGAATATCCGTTAAGAAAGTTCGTTGTCTGACCGTTAGGGAGTTTAGAACTTTTAGGATATTCAATAAGATGTAATGCTTAGTTCTATTAAAAATATTTAATGAATTATCGGTATTTTAATACCCTCTGTTTTCGCTTTAAGTTAATTCTTTTTCAAAAAATCCCTTATCATCTCAATTTCTTTTTTATGCCCCTCATCATCATAAGGAGTCTCCAAGAAAAACGGAAGATTCTTAAGCTTTTCATGTGTCATAAACTCCATTAATGCCTTAAATCCTATTTCGCCTTCTCCAATACCTGCATGTCTATCTTTATTACTATTAAAAGGCATCATACTATCATTAAAATGTACTACCTTCAATTTATCAAGTCCTATTACTTTATCAAATTCATCAAGAACTCCATCAAGATTATTTACTATATCATACCCAGCTGAGAATATATGGCATGTATCAAGACACACTCCAATTTTCGCCTTATACTTAACCTTATCTATAATACTTTTTATCTGCTCAAAATTATACCCTATTTCACTTCCTTTCCCTGACATAGTTTCAAGAAGTATAATTATATTTTGATCCTCCCTTAAAGATTCATTAAGAGCATTAACTATTCTGTCTATTCCAAACTCGATACCTCCACCTACATGACTTCCTGGATGAAAGCACATATATTCTATTTCAAGTTGATCCATTCTCTTTATATCTTCTTTAAATATTCTTCTTCCAAATTCATAGACATCATCTTTTTTCCCACCAAGGTTCATAGTATAAGGTGCATGAGCAAGCATAGCTCCAAAGTTATTTTCTTTTCTTATTCTTTGAAACTCGGCTATATCTTTTTCATTAAATTCTTTTGCATTCCCTCCTCTTGGATTTCTCGTAAAAAACTGAAATGTATTAGCTCCTATATTTAAAGCAGCTTTAGCAGCCTTTGAATATCCTTTAGCTATTGATATATGTGGTCCTATAACTAGCATTTAATCACTCCTTAATAAATTTAATTATACCTTTTAATATACCCAAAAAAAATAGACATCAACAAAATTGTCGATGTCTATTTTTTTGCTTTCTTTTCTTTTCTAAGATCAGGTACTCCCATTAATGTTATATTATATGGTCTAGTATTTTCTCTACCCTTTTTATCTTTACCCTTTAAAATTTCAGTAATCTTTTTTTCTAAAGAATCCATTACTTCCTTACATTCTTCTTCTGTCAAATAATACTGATTATAATGTCTTACATGCTTAGACTTAACTTCATCATTTTCAGCAGCTCTATAAAAATCATCACTTATCTTCTCAAACAAAGATATTGAAACTTGATTTAGTGTTCTAGCTACATTTTCATCATAAACAGCAGAGTTTAGGATGCTCTTATCCATAATAACCATTTTTGCTTTTGGTAAATAGTATTTTTCTATAATTCCCGATTTTACTTTTTCTTCTACTAATTCTAATATACCTGCATTTAATAATATTTTTATATGGTAATTAACCTTTGCATGTGGTTCTGATAATAATTCAGACAATTGCTTAGCTGATAAAGGTTCTTCTGCAAAAGCCTCTAGTATATCTACTCTATACGGATGGGACACAGCCTTTATTTGTTCAATATCTCTTAGAACTAAAATATCCTTCATAACATCACCTTTACTTAGTTTTTTTATAACGAATAGGAAATTATATTCCTATTTAATTTGTGAATAAATATAATTTTCGTTATGAGTTTCAAAAAAGTCTACATTAAAAATCTTCAGAAGGAAGACTTTTTTATATTATATTATCTAATATCGGAATTGTCAAAATATTTTTTATATATAATTTATTAGAATATACTTAGATTCATTTGTTGAGATATACCTTGCATAACTTTTATTCCTGCCATACTATTACCTTTTTCATCAAGAGATGGTCCATATACTCCTATTCCCATTTTATTAGGAACAGTTCCCATAATTCCTCCTCCAACTCCTGACTTTGATGGTATTCCAACATTTATAGCATACTCTCCAGATGCATCGTACATACCACATGTAACCATAAACGTTTTTACTATCTTAGATACCTCTTCATCTATTAATCTTTTCCCAGTAAGAATATCAACACCATGTGATGCAAGATTAACTCCCATTCTAGCTAGATCTCTAACTGTTATCTCAATAGAACATTGCTTAAAATATAAGTCAAGTACCTCATCTACATTCTCAGTTAAAACGCCTTCACCTTTTAGAAGATATGCCATAGCTCTATTTCTATCCCCCGTAAGCTTTTCAGACATATAAACCTCTTCATTAATACTCAAATTTTCATTTCCAGAAAGTTTTTTAAAAAAACTCATTATCCTGTTTAACTTATCTTCATTATTTTTCCCTTTAATCATAGATGTTATCATTATAGCACCAGCATTTATCATAGGATTATAAGGGATTGAAGGTTTTGATGTTTCAAGCTTCATTATAGAATTAAAAGGATCTCCACTAGGCTCCATTCCCACCTTCGAAAAAATCTTATCTTTTCCACTATCCATAATAGCTAAAGCAAGAGTTATAGGCTTTGACACACTTTGAATAGTAAACTTTTTATCACAATTACCAGCCTCATAGATATTATTATTCATATCTACTATACAAATCCCCAGGTCGTTCTTATTCGCTTTTCTTAGCTCAGGAATATATGTAGCTACATTTCCATACTCAGCGTACTTTTTATTGTCATCGATTATCTGTTGTAATATTTTTTCCAAATTATATTCCTTCTTTCTGCCTAATGTACCAATCTACTTCCGCCTATGAACTCTTTAAGTATTGATGTTGGCGGAATATCACCCTCGTCTTCTATTGTAACAAAATATTGTAGGAATTTTAATAATCTATTAGCTTCTCTATATTCTTTGCAATTAGTATCTATTTCTTTTAATAAAGGCTCTGCATATTTTTTAAGTATAGATAATTCATATATAGAAGCAGAATTAAACATAACATCCGCATTTTCTTGATATGGGAAAATATAATTTTTCTCACCACGTCTTACCATAGGCCACATTTGAATAGTTCTTACTGCATCATGTCCTCTAAACTGATTATCTCTTACCATTCTTCTTATAAGTCTTACATCAGTTGTGTGTATTCTATTGTGCTCATCTAGATTAAGTTGAGTTAGTGCACTTACATATATCTTAAATTTATTATCTTCTGGAATAGACTCTGTTAGCAAATCATTAAGACCGTGTATTCCCTCTATTATTATAGGCTGATCTTCATTAACTTTTAATGTATTTCCTCTATATTCTCTCTTGCCTGTTTTGAAGTTGAAATATGGAACCTGTATTTCTTCTCCATTTATAAGTTTTTGTAAATCCTTATTAAAAAGCTCTAAGTCAATAGCATATATAGACTCAAAGTTATAGTCTCCATTTTCATCCTTAGGTGTATCCTCTCTATTAACAAAATAATCATCTAAAGATATAGATACAGGTCTTACTTTATTAACTCTAAGCTGTATAGATAATCTTTGTGCAAAACTAGTTTTACCTGATGATGATGGTCCTGAAATCAATATAACTCTACTCTTTTCTTTATCTTTTACTATCATATCAGCTATCTGAGCTATTTTCTTTTCATGAAGAGCCTCTACAGTTCTTATAATGTCTCCATAATTCCCATCTTCAATTAGCTTATTTAACATAGCAACCTTATGAACATCCATAATTTTTGCCCATTCCTCTGCTTCTTTATAAACCTGTGCATGCTTTGGTTGATCTATAAATTTAGCCACCTTTTCTGGATGATATTTTTTAGGTCCAAGTATTATAACTCCTGGTTTATGATATTTTAAGTCAAATAATTTTAAATAACCTGTAGATGGAACCATATATCCGTAGAAATAATCTTTTATCCATCCGCATTTATATATGCTAACAGTATCAGATTCCTTATATCTAAATAAATCAGCTTTAGCATTCTTTTCATTAGTTTCAAATATTTTTATAGCTTCTTCTATAGGCAACTTTTCCTTTTCTATAAGAACGTCTTCATCTATTATTTCTTTCATTCTAGCTTTCACCTTATCTATATCTGATTCATTTAGATCCTTATAATAGTTTATCTCGCAATAAAGTCCTTTTCCCATAGAATGTTCTACTGATACTCTACATCCTGATAACATCTCCTCACAAGCTCTTATAAATACAAAAGATAAACTTCTCATGTAAGTTCTAATTCCATCCTGCTTTGTTAAATCTATAAATTCAACACTACAGTCTTTATTAACTTTATAAGTTAATTCTCTAAGATTATTATCTATCACTCCAAGAACTATAGTCGCGTCATATTGTTCCTCATAATCTTTACTTATTTCAAGAAGTGTAGTTCCAGATTCATACTCTTTAATATCATCCATTATATTGATTTTCACTTTGTTCATGCTATCATCTCCCTTGCTTTTTTAGAGTTTGTATAATAAGTATATGTGCAAAAAGGGAGCAATTGCCCCCTTCTTCTATTTTTTAGATGCTTTTTTGTATATTTCTAAAAAAATTCATACTTTCACCTAAATACTTAGTATTCATTTCAAACACTAAATACTTATTTTTCTTAATTTTTAGTATATCTTTTATATCTTTTTCAGTTAATAAACCATTTTCACTTAAACCTAAATGTAAATCTTCCTTGCCATCATTATCGCTTAAATGAACCAATTTTATATTATCAGATAATAGGCTTAAATAATCACCTTTATCTATAAGATTATGACCTGTATCATAACAAAATCCTAAACTATATTTTGTCACATTCTTAAACAAATATTCAAAATCTGATACCTTATTTCCTAGATTAATAAAGTCTCCATTTTTAGAGTATGTATTTTCTATATATATCTCCACATTATCTATGTTATTTAATAGTTTTAAAAGAAAATTCTTTGTATTATTTAAATACCCAATACGATTCTTTTCAATCTTATTTTTTATACCATAACCTAGATGCAAATTATAATACTTTACATTTAATTTTTTCCCTATCTTATAGTTTTCATAAAAATAATCAAACCAAAACTTATTTGCCATTTTTATAGGATCACAGGTATTAAGCTCTATAGGCATGTGAATTCCTATTGATATATCGTGTTTTATTAATTCATCCTTATTCTGATATAAATAATTCCAATCCTCAAGATTGTCTATTCCAACTTCTATATGATTAAGTTTTAGTTTTTGGCATACTCCTATTTTTTCCCTTATTTCATATGCCATTGCAGATAATCCTATCCTCACACCCATAATTATTTTAAAGAGCCTATTTTATTAAATGGATAAAGTCTTATAAAAGCTCTACCTATTATTTCATCTTGACTTACAAAGCCAACTCTAGAATCTCTACTGTCTAAACTATTGGGCCTATTATCTCCCATAGCAAATATATGTCCTTTTGGAACTACAGAATCTATAATACCATCAGTGTAATCCCCATTTATATAACCCTCTTTAATCTCTACATCATTTACATATACCTTACCATCCATAACCTTAATCTTATCTCCCGGAAGGCCTATAACCCTTTTAACCAAATCCTTTTCTTTACCATTTTCTTGAGTAAGATGCGATTTAAATATAACTATATCTCCTCTTTTAGGTTCATGCATATTATATGGTATTTTATTTATTATAAGGTAATCATTTTCCTCAAGTGTAGGATACATAGAATACCCCTTAACAAGAGTAGGCCTTATAAATAAAGTTATAAAAAAAGCCAATACACAAGCTATCCCTATAGTCTTTACCCACTCTAAAATTTCACTTTTTATTTTCTCATTCATAATAAACGTCTCCTTTATCTCTTATATATTTACCTAGAAGTTCTATTATTATATTATTTATATCATCATATTTATCAAATTTTATATCAACATCTAATTTTTCACATGCTGTTATAAAATCATCAACAACTTCAAAAGGCTTACCATATATATGTTCTATATCTTCTTTACTAACTCCTTTGAAACCATGTCCAACAGGACAATCATTTCTAAGCCTTATTAAATTTTCTAATTTTTCACTATTAAGTATTCCTAGTACTTCTACTATTTTTTTTGTCTTTCTCATATTCTTATTTATATATCTAGTAATACCATAAGTCAAGTTGCTAGTATATATATTATACCTCTTTCGAAGTATATTTAATATATTTTTTTTAGATACCATATACCCCAACATAGATATCTTCATTTTGTTCGATTGACTTTGAACAAACACATATTTAAATAAAGCTTCTTTTAATCTATATATTCTTCCTAAAAAGTCTATATATTCTTCGTTTATAAGCTTTATTCTTATATTCTCTATAAACTCAGAAAATATAGCAGCAACATCTCCATCAATCAAATCTATAGAATTATTTCTAAGCTTTTTCATATCTTTTCTATTTTTAATTTGTGGACTTAACATATCAAGCTTTTTTACAGCAGTCTTAAAATCAAAATTAACAGATGATTTACAGTAACTTACCAATATATATAGATTTCCATCTTTTATCCCAAGTTCTTCTAGTATATCTATGACAGCATCATAATTATACCTTGCTAAAAATTTAGTTATTACAAATTCATATTTTTTATCTATGCTTCCCATATAAACCTCCTATTAAAGTAAAAATTCGTGTTATATATAATATGCCTTTTATTTAGGTTGTTAAAACAATTAAATTTTTGACATATGAAATTTATATAAGTTTATTACTCCAATAAGTCTTGCGAATCTGTTGCCTAAAAACAGTCTTAAATGTGAATTTTTAACAAGTTATCCGCAATATATAAATCACATGCTACCTTAGTATATAAAAAAAGCCTTCCTTCTGAAGATTTTCAATGTAGACTTTTTTGAAACTCATAACGAAAATTATACTTATCCACAATTTAAAGATAACTATAATTTCCTATTCGTTATAAAAAGACCCTACAAGGGTCTTTTTATTATGATTACATAACTGGTATTTTAATTACTTGATTTGGATATATTAAATTTGGATTTTTTAGATTATTGTAATCAGCTAATTTATTCCAATCCATGTTAAACTTTTTAGCTATTTTGTAAAGAGCATCTCCTTTTTTAACTATATAGCTTTGTTCTTTATCAACAGCTTCTTTTTTAACTTCTTCTTTTATAGTTTTTTCCTTCTTTACTTCCTCTTTTTTTATTTCTTCCTTTTTAGGTTCTTCTTTAGTATCAATCTTAACTAGTCCTTGCTTTTGAAGTTCATATATATTTAAAGATTTAACATTAGGAGTTCTCTTATCCTCTGATGTTGGAATGCTTATCTTTCCTTCTTTAACTAAGTTGTAAACTTCATCTTTTAAAGGATTATTTAAATCTGCCCCAACTATTTTCCAGTTATTATCAACTGTTGGAACTACTTCTTTGTTTTCAGTAACATATTTAACAATAAGAGTTCTTATACTTCCATCTGCATACTTTAATGAAGAATCAAAAACCTTGTCTTCTTTTTTAAAGTATCCATCCTTAACCATATTTCCAAATCTATAGTTATTAACTGCAATAGTAAACGTCATATTATCTGTAACTGGTTGACCCTTAAACTTAAGATCAATTATTCTTTGTCCCTCTGGCTTTGATATATCTATATTATAATCAACACCCGAGAACATATCATAATTATATCCTCTTATTTCAGGATTAAAGCTAACTGTAACATCTCCATCTTTATATGTATTATAATATCTTGCAGACCACTCCATATAATCCTTTAATTGCTTCCCTGTAACTTTAACAGCCATTAAAGTATTTGGGTATTTATATATATTAGCAACATCTTTTTTCTTAAAATCACCTTTTAAAAGATTCATATCACTCTTAAAAGCTGCTGCTGCTGATATATCAGCTCCAGAATAATGCATTTGAACTTTATTTATAAAGTCTATTAATGCAGTATCTTCTACTTGAGCTTTAGGTATACCAGGTAATACTTGAGTATTTTTTATAAAATCATCAGTAACAGTTCCTATTACCATGTTGGCATCATTTCTAGATGTTTCATGAACATAATTATATTTAGCTTCTAAGTCTTTATCTACTGCATAAGCTTTAGTGTCTATATTTTCACTAATTCTTTCAACTATATTCCATTTTCCATTTTCTTTTTTTAATTTTAAATCTATTTTAGATACTCTATTTCCATAACGCTTTGGCTCAACAACTATAGTTTCTCCTACTTTTTCACCTGGAACATCACTATGAGCATGCCCCATTACAACAGCATCAAGCTCTGGATTTTTTTCTACTATACTTCTTGTTCCATCAAAATCTGAATATTCATTTTCAAGTCCCATGTGAAATACTCCAATGAATACATCAGCCTTACCCTTAAGCTCATTCATAACTTTTGTAGTTTCTTCAACAGGGTTTCTAAATTCTAATCCTTCGAAATGGTCTGGAGTTGATGCTTCCCATCTTGGTATATTAGGAGTAATCATTCCTATTATAGCTACCTTAACTCCATCTTTTTCTACTATTTTATAAGCATCATAAGCTCTTTGTCCATCTTCTTTATATATATTTCCAGCTAAAACTGTTGCCTTTGAAGTCTTAACCGCCTTATCTAATACATCAAGTCCAAAGTTAAATTCATGGTTTCCAAGAGTCCATGCATCATATCCTATATCATTCATAACTTCAACTATAGGATTTTTATCTTTTCCCTGGAAAAGTTCTATTGAATTATCCTGATTAGTATCTCCTGCATCAACTAATATTACATTTTTATTATTATTTCTAATTTCTTTTACAACACTTGCAACCTTTAAATATCCTGCATCAGAATCTTCTGTATCTAATGCATAATCCCACGGAAATATTCTTCCATGCATATCACTTGTTCCTAATATAGTTATAGTTTTTTCTTCTTCATTTGCACTAGCTATTGATGGTACAAATAAAGTTAAAAGCATACTCATTACAAGTAATAATGATATCTTATTTTTCATATTTTCTCCCCCTTACTTTTATTCTTAATGTTTTTATTTTTCATAAATGTTTTTACTTTTCATAAAAAACAAATCTTCACATTTAGGATAACATTTTCCATTAAATATTTCAATTGATTTTTTATTGACTATATATATATATATATTAAAATATAATTAAGATAAATTAATATTAAAGGAGGTTATTACAATAGAAAAATTTAAGGACATTTTTTATGAAACAAGTGATTTATTACTAGGATTTTTTGTTCTACTAATAATAGTTTCTACTATAGGATATCAATTCTATGGATGGTTTGATAAAGATAAAGAATCGGTAATGAATATAAATACTACTGTTGAAGATACTAACACTTTATCTGATGAAAATTTAGATGAAAATAGTTCTAAAATCACAATACAAGATATAGTATATTTTCAGATAAAATCTGGAGAATCAGCTGTTCAAGTGGCTACTAATCTTGAAAGTTTAGGCTTAATTAAGTCACAACAAGATTTTTTAACAAAATTAGAAGAGTTAAAACTTGGAAATTCTATAAAGGCAAATACATACAAAATTAAAACAGAATCATCTATAGATGAAATAATATCTATACTTACAAAATAGGTGCTATTATATAATAGCACCTTTTTTTTCATCCTTATATATCATTTTTTCTAAATTTTCAATGGATACTGGCTTGCTGTATAAATACCCTTGGTAAGATTGACATTCCAATTCTTCTAGTAAATTTAATTGATCTACAGTCTCCACTCCTTCAGCTAATACTTTAAGATTTAAAGCTTTTGACATGTCTATAATAGCCTTCATTATAGTTCTATTTATATTATTAAAACAAATTTCATCCACGAATAATTTATCTATCTTAACCTTATCTATAGGTAAATCTTTTAAGTAACTTAATGACGAGTAACCTTTACCAAAATCATCAAGAAGTATTTTTATTCCTTTTCTTCTCAATATGTTTAAAATATTATAAACATATTCTTTGTCTTCCATAGCAGCTGTTTCTATTATTTCAATGCTTATATACTTAGGATCTATATTTGTAGATTCAATTACACTTTCTACATAAGGAATAAAATTTTCTTCCTGAAGTAGCTTAGGAGATATATTGACAGAAATATTTATAGGTTCTTTTCCTCTATCTATCCAATTTCTTATTTGAAGACATGCAAGCTTTAATATATGTTTATCTAAAGTTTTTATAAATCCTGTTTCTTCTGCTATTTCTATAAATTCATTAGGATAAATCATTCCCTTTTTAGTATGATTCCATCTGACAAGCGCTTCAACTCCAGTTATTTCATTGGTTCTTATGTCAACTTTAGGTTGATAATGTAAAATAAACTCATCTTTCTGTATACCAATTCTAAGACTCTCTGCAATATCAAATTTATTTTTCACCTGACTATGCATATTATCATTATAAAACAAATAACCATTCCCTTGCTTTTCCTTTGTTTTATGCATAGCTATTTGAACATTTTCCATAAGAGTTTCCATATCATTTCCATTTTTAGGATATAAGCAAATTCCTATACTACATGTTATGTGTACAGTGGTCTCCTCTAATTCAAACGGCCTTTTAAATCTACAAACTATTTTTTTAGCAATTTCACTTATTTCATTTTCACTTTCAATATCATTAAGTATAACAAGAAATTCATCTCCACCATATCTTGCTAAATAATCATCTTCTCTAATATTTTTTTTAATCCTTCTAGCTACTTTTTTTAGTATGTAGTCTCCATGTCTATGCCCTAATGAATCATTTATAAATTTGAATTTATCTAAATCTATAAACAATATTGTAAATTTTTTATCTTCTAATAAGGCTCTTTGAATATTTTTTTCAATATCTTTTTTATTTGGAAGTTCTGTTAATGAATCATTAAACGCAGTATGAGTTATTTCTTTTAACAACTCTTCCCGTTTTATTATAGCTTTTAAAAATCCATATACGCTAAATATTATACCCATCAATAATGAACTATTAAATAAAATACTCATTTCCCAGTTATTCACTATATCATATCCCATTATATTCATAATATCACCAAGTAGATATATAGAGAAAAACACCCATCCAATACTTAGATACATAGTCTTCAACTTGAATGATATTATAATACAAAGTAAAGATAGTATATACCCTAGTGTTTTAGTGAAAAAATCGAATATAATAGATTGAGTATCCCCTTTAAGAGATATATTATTTAAAGCCAATATATATATGAAGAAAACAATAGTAGCCAGTATAATCCAATTTTTACACAATTTATTTTTCATGAAATCCCCCAAAATATTTTTAGTTAAATTTTTCTTTTTTGCCATCTTAAAATCGTCTCAATATAATAATATCATAAATTAAACATTATAATTTTATTTTTTTAACTTTATTCTTTTTGTATTTTATTTATAAATCCAAATCTATCTTTTGAATCTTGTGTATACTTATTTAATTTACTTAAATTTATCTTCCATAAATAAATCACATAAGGTATAAATAAGGCCATAAGTATAGGCATATTAGACATCAAGATAAAATCAAATATACCATGTAGTATTATAGGCATAGTTAAAGATTTTCTAAGATATTTTTTACAAACCCCCTCTTCCATAACACAATATTTTGCAAGAGATAAGTAATAACCCATAGTTACTCCGTATAGCATATGAGATGGAACAGAAAATAATCCCCTACCTATTCCTATAGTCGGATTTGAACTAAACTTAAACACAACATACATTATATTCTCTACAGTTGCAAATCCAAGGGATGCAAATGTGCAATATACTATTCCATCAAGCTTTTCGTTAAAATGATGGCTTTTAAATGCACTCTTTAGAACTACCAACCTTTTAAAATATTCCTCTGTACATCCAGCAACTATAAATGCTGTATAAAAAGGCCACATTATACCAGAAAAAATATTAAATCTATCTAATATTTTTTCAACTACAATAGTTGGAATAACAGATAAACATCCCAATATAAATACTTTTATTAAAAGCTCTGGTGGTTCTTTATCATATCTATCAGTAAGGTATATTCCAATTAAAAGTGCAATTGACGGTGCTATTGCTGTAATCAAAAGTTTAATATTCATATTTTTCCTCCAAAAACTTTATTTAATTTTATTATTACCAAAATAGCTTAACAAAATATAATTTTTTTCATATTATATAATAGTTTAATTTAGGAGGGATAAAATGGAAATTTATAGAGTCAATAAAGGAGACAGCCTTTATGATATTTCAAATAAATTCAAGGTTAGTATAGATGATATCGTAAAAACCAATAATCTTCCCTATTATGATAAATTAGCTGTTGGTATGAATCTTTTAATACCTTCAAATTCTAATAAACCTAATAACGATTATTTTGAATATAAAGTAAAAGTCGGTGATTTTTTATATAAGATTGCTAAAAAATTCAATGTAGATTACAAAGATATTATAAATATAAACAATTTAAAATCTCCATATGTAGTTTATCCTGGTCAAACTATTAGAATACCTACTTCCAACAAAAGGCAATCTATTTCTACTCTACCTTTTTTTCAACCAGGAGAAGATTATGAAAAATATTATGATTATATAAAACAAATATCAGACCAACTAACTTATATGGCTATATTTGATGTGAGAACAGATAAAGACGGAAATTTAATTAGTGAGATTCCAGATGGTTTGCCCCAGTTTATATTAGATAACAATATAAGCCCACTACCTGTTATAACTAATTTTGATGGAGAGAATTTCAATAAAGATTTAGCAAGAGAAGTTTTAACAAATAATATGGATAAACTAATAGACAACATAGTTAAGTTAACTATAGATAATAACTATGGAGGAGTTGTTCTAGATTTTGAAAATCTATATCCAGAGGATAGAGGTTTATTTAATGAATTTGTTAAAAAACTATCTGAGAAACTTCATAAAAATAATAAAGTACTTGGAATGGCTATAGCTCCTAAATGGGAAGATTGGTCTGATAGGCCTTGGGTTGGATTCTTTGACTATGAAGAACTAGGAAAGTACCTAGATATAGCATATATTATGACTTATGAATGGGGATGGGTAGGTGGAGACCCTCAACCTATAGCTCCTCTTCCTAATGTAAAAAAAGTACTCGATTATGCTATAACCAAAATGCCTAAAGAGGTAATCTATATGGGAGTAAATTTATACGGATACGATTGGCTTGTCTATAAATATAAACAAGAGTCTGCACAAACAGTAACGCTTGAAAATGCCTACAAACTAGCAATAGACAATAATGCTCAAATAATGTGGAATAATGAATCTAAAACTCCATATTTTAGATATACAGATAGTAATAATGATCTTCATGAAGTTCATTTTGAAGATGCTCTAAGCCAATTATACAAACATGAACTTGCAAGAGATATGGATCTTGAAGGTATTGGCTATTGGGTTTTAAATACTGAAATAGCTCCTACTTGGTATATTCTAGAAAACTTATTTGATGTTAGGAAGGTGATGTAATAATGGAAACTGGTAGATTATTAGTTCAAGTTATAGATAGTAAAACTAAAACTCCGATATCAGGTTGTAGAGTTAATATTTATTCAACAGAAACTGATACTCAAAAAACTTTAGCAGAAAATCTTCCTACGAATGAATTTGGTCAAACACCCATTATAGATTTACCAGCACCTGACCTTGAATACTCACAAAAGCCATCAGATACAAGACCTTATAGCACCTACGTAGTAGAGGTTATAAAAGATGGATATGTAGATGTTGTAGTAGATGGTATTCAAATCCTAGCAACAGAACTTGCTATTCAAGGCATAGAGCTTGATAAAATAGAAAACACTAGATTCATGAGACAAGAAACCGAAATTGTAGTTATTAGTGAACACACGCTATGGGGGGTATTTCCTCCAAAAATTCCAGAAACTCCAAATAAAATTATACCCCCACCTACAGGATTTGTAGTTTTAGATTTTCCTCAAGTTCCAGAATACATCATAGTACACGATGGTTCACCAGATGATGATTCTGCTCCTAATTATTGGGTTAGATATAAGGATTATATAAAAAATGTGGCCTCATCAGAAATATATTCTACATGGCCAGTAAGCACAATATACGCAAATGTATGTGCTATAGTATCATTTACTCTAAACAGAGTTTTTACAGAATGGTATAGAGGAAAAGGAAAAAATTATACTATAACATCATCAACAGCATTCGATCATAAATGGGTATATGGAAGAAATATATTTGAAAACATAAGTTTAGTTGTAGACGATATATTCAATCTATACTTTAGTAGACCAGGAGATAGAAGGCAACCTCTTCTTTCTCAGTACTGTGATGGTGTTCGAATTGAATGTCCTACATGGATGACTCAATGGGGCAGTAAATATCAAGGAGATTTAGGTAAGTCTTATGATGAAATATTAAGATTTTTTTATGGACCTAACATAGCATTTAAAAGAGCTCAAGTAGTGACAGGAGTTCCTACCTCTTATCCTGGTTATACTCTAGGAATTGGTTCAAGTGGAAATGAAGTTAGGACAATACAAATGCAGTTAAATAGAATAGCACAGAACTATCCTGCTATACCTAAAATGAAAGTAGATGGTGTATATGGAGATTCAACTGCTGAAGCTGTAAGAGTTTTTCAAGAAATATTTAGATTGCCAGTTACAGGAACAGTAGATTTTCGTACTTGGTTTAAAATTTCTGATATTTATGTAGCTGTTACTAAAATTGCAGAATTAAACTAGGAATATAATCCCCTTAAGCATAAATAAGGAGTGAAGCAATTGCTTCACTCCTTATTTATATGTTTTTTTAACTTGTGATGAATATCTCCAATCAGATACATATCTTATTTTTTCAAAAGCACGTCGCAAATTAAGTGAGCCATATCCCCAAGATATATTAGGATATTCATCACCTTCTCTCATATTAGCTCCTCTTATTAAATAAGTCTTAACCTTTGGAGTATACATTCTAGTGTCATTTCCTTCTACAATTCCCCACTGTAAAAGCTGTGCTACAGCACCTGCAGCATGAGCTCCTGCTGCACTTGTTCCTGTAATAGGTCCATATCCTCCGCCTGGAGTAGTTGATGTTATATTAACCCCCGGAGCTACTATATCTGGTTTTATTCTATCATCTCTGGTTGGACCTCTTGAGGAAGCTCTATACAAACTATTATCTTCATGATTATAAGCTCCTGCTGTTATTCCAGCTTCTGCTGTAGCTGGAGTGACTATAGTTCCGTAAGGGTCTGCCTTTAAAAATTCAGTTCCTTCTGAGAGTAATTCTCTATTAGGCAAGTACATGTCATATCTTCCATCTACAATATAATCCCCATATAATTTTATAATCCAATTTCCAGGTTTTATATTTTCAAAAGAAATCCCTATAAATTCATCTCCAGTAAGCTCATCTGGGAATTTGTAAGTTATATTTGTTTCAGCACCTTCCATTGTAAATTTTACAAGTTCCGTTTCACTTAATTTGGCTGGTATTTTATCAATACTATCTCCAGTTGGAGAAACCAAACCCACAGATATTCGATCAGGCTTTTTACCCCAAAAATAAACTTCTAAATCATCTTGATTTTCTCCTACTTTAAGCTCTACTTCTTGTACTTCTCCAGTATTATTAAATTTTCCACTATAATGAGTTTTAGTATCTGCTTCATTTCCTGCTGCTGCAACAGCTACTACTCCTCTATATCTAGTTAATTCATATATATAATTCTCTAACATAGTTTTACCATCATGGCTTCCTTCATTTGTTCCTACAGATATATTTATAACTAACGGCATACCAAGCTCTTGTGCCTTTTCATATGCATATTTTATTCCAAGCATTAAATCTGAAGAATTATAATGCCCATTGTGATCTTCTAATTTTACAACCACAAATTCACTATCAGGAGCTGCTCCTACATACTTTTCATCTACCATTCCTCGCCCACCTATTATTCCTGCTACTAATGTTCCATGACCAGTTTCATCCTCAGTTTCTAATTTTCCTCCAGTTTGAATTGCTTCATTTATCTCTTCTCTTGTATATTCTCTTCCAAATACAAATCCTTCTGGTGGATTTCCTTCTAAATTTTGATCCCAAATACTTACTATTTTAGAAGTATCATCCTCATATATAAAATCAGGATGAGAATAATCTATACCTGAATCAATTATAGCTACCAAAACACCTCTTCCTGTTTGAGGAATATACGGATGATTGTGAAAAAATTTAGACCCAGTTTCTTCTACACTATTATCTATAAGAGGTACCATTCTCATAGGCCTTCTTACAGCAACTATATTATTTATTCTTTCTACTAATATCTCTGCATTAAGATAATCAGGAACATATACTACTGCATATCTATCATCTATCTTTTGAATTTTATCTATACCCATTCTATTTAATTCTTCTCCTATATCGCCTTGATATTCTACTACATACTCTTTAAAACCATCGCCTTCATCCCTATAATTATTGTCATTTCTATATAAATTCCTAAAACCCTGTGTATTAATATCTTTTAAATTCAATTCACCATACCCCCAAATTTGATCTGGATACTTTAAAAAACTCTTATCTCTTGTAGCATTCTTTAATATTAAAGCTTTAATCCTATCAGCATACAAAAATGGGTCATTTCCATCAGCTATCCCCCACTCCATTAAAAGCGCTATACTTCCAGCTACCTGTGGAGCTGCCATACTAGTTCCTGAAAGAGCCGCTAATCCTCCTCCCGGAAAACTAGATACAATATTATCACCAGGAGCTACTATATCAGGTTTTACTATATTTCTTGATACATCACCTCTTCCCGAGAAAGATGAAGTTGTATCTGTTTTATGATCATAGCTTCCAACAGATATAACCCGTTTAGCGGTAGCTGGAGTTGTTATTGTAAGTTCTGTACTTGGGTCTAAAAATTTAGTGTTTTTGCTTAATTTCTCTGATATAGGAAGGTATACATCCACATCACCTTCTACAACTTCACTGGCATCTATTATTATCTTCCATATCCCCTCTTGAATATATGGATTTCCTTTTAAATTAATTCTAGCCTGTTCTCTTAATGTATATGGAGTTGGTGGAACAAAAAAAGATGTCATCTTAGTATTTCCTAACATAGCGTTTATTTCTCCTGAGTTTTCTCCAATGTTTGGACTGGACACACCAGATGGATTTACAACTTTAAAAGTAAAATCATCAGCAAATTTCTTCCATATAGCAATATCAAGTTCTCTTTCTCCAGGGCCTACAGAAAATTCAATTGGTTTTGATACATCTTTTTCAAGCTTTATATACTTATGATGTCCCTTATCACCTTCATTACCGGCTGCAACAACAATAGAAGTTTTCCATCTTTGTGACATATCATCTAAATACTCTTCAAACAAAGAAGTTCCATCATGAGGACCTTCATTAGTTCCATAACTTATATTTATAACCACAGGTTTACCTAATTTCTCTGCTTCATCTATTATATATTTTACAGCCCTCATAAACTCAGTTGTTCTAGCAAATGACTCTATTCCCTTAGTTCCTACCTTAACAGCTATTATATCGGCATCGGGAGCTGCAGAGGAGGCTATTCCAGCTACATGTGTCCCATGCCCTACCTGATCTACAAAAGGAATAGTTTCTTCTCCCTCAAGTGCTTTATTAATATCTTCATTTGTGTAAACATACCCTTCTTTAAATCCTTCTGGAGGATTACCTTCTCTTGTTTGATCCCATATACTTATTATTTTTGATGTAGAATCTTCATTAATAAAATAAGGGTGAGTATAATCTATTCCAGAATCTATAATTCCTATTATAACCCCGTCACCAGTAAGACCTGTTGTACTTTTGAAAGAATCTATTCCACTTGCTTGGGAACCTGTTAAACTTGGTCCTAAAATAAAAGGTCTCTCTATATATTCAATCTCTTCATAATCTAGTAATTTAGGTATATCTTCTTCTTTTAAAGTAATTATTGCAAACCGTTCATTTAAAAGTTCAACAACAACCTCCAAATCTTCTTCTATTTTTGATAAATTACCGTGATATTTAACTATAACTTCAAAATCCAACCCATTTCCCCTCCTTATAAAGTAATACTTCATTTAGGTGAAGCTGTTAAGTTCTTATCTCCAGCCTTAAGAGGATGGAGTCTTAGAACTTTTAGCTTTCGGATTAAAATAATATTTATTTCAATTTTGCTAAATTAAAGTTCATATTATAATTGTATGTTCAATAAAAAATAAATAGATGTATATTAAATATAAAGTTTGACAACACTAAGTATACATGTTATCCTATATTAGTAATATAGTTACGGAACATGTGTAACAGAGTTACAGAATAATTTTTTTGGAGGCTTTATAAATGAAAACAGGAATAGTTAAATGGTTCAATAGCGAAAAAGGATTCGGATTCATAACAGTAGATGGTGGAGAAGACGTATTCGTACATTTCTCAGCAATTCAAACTGATGGATTCAAAACTTTAGAAGAAGGACAAAAGGTTGAATTCGAAGTAACTGAAGGACCAAAAGGACCTCAAGCTGCTAACGTAGTTAAGTTATAATAATAATTATATATTTTAATATATATTTATTGGAAAGAAAGCCTAGTATAAGCTAGGTTTTTTCTTTTTTTGTTTTTTTAAAGCAAAAAAGGCTAACTTAGAAAATTCTAAGCTAGCCTTTTTATTTTTTAACTATTAGGATTTACATCGATTACATATTTAGCTATATTAGAAGCATGATCTCCTATTCTTTCCATATTACTTATTAACTCCAAAAATACTATTCCCGATTCTATATTACATTTATTGTTATTTAGTCTATATATATGATTTTTTCTATATACTTTTTCCATTTTATCTATTTCTTCTTCTATCTTCAATACACTTAAAGCTAAATCTATATCTGCATTTTTCATAGCTTCAAGTGCTGTTTTGTACGATAACATAACCTTTTCAAACATGTCTTTTATATCTTGTGTAGCACTATCAGAAAAAACTATATCATTTTCTATAACATCTACAGCAAGTTCAGCTATATTGTCAGCATGATCTCCAACTCGTTCTATATCACCTATAATATGAAATAATCCATCTACTATTTCTCTATGTTTTACAGATAAATCTTTATTTGATAGTTTCATTAAATATTCAATAAGAATTTTTTGTAACTCATTTATTTTTCTTTCTTTTTCAAAAGTTTCATCTACTTCTTTTCTAGATTTATTTAAAAGTCCATTAATAGATGATTCAAATGATATTCTAGCCTTCTTACCCATTCTTAAACTCTCTCTTACAGAATTTAAAAGAGCGATTGATGGAGTTTCAAGAATTCTATCATCTATATACTTAGTAAGCTTGTATTCTTTTTCATCTTCTTTTTCTGGTATTATAGTCATAGCAATTTTCACTATAAACATTGCAAATGGAAACTGAACTACAACATTTATAATATTAAACAAAGTATGAGCATTCGCTATTTGTCTTGTAACATCTGTAGGGTTGAACTTAGTTACAATTGCAGTTATAGGAGTACTTAGTATCAAAGCAAATATAGTAGTACCTATTATATTAAATGTTAAATGCATAATAGCTGCTCTTTTTGCATTTTTACTAGCTCCTATACTAGATAAAAGCGCAGTGACACAAGTTCCTATATTCTCTCCATATAATATAGGAAGTGCTGATGATAATGGCATTAATCCTTCAGACGCAAGAGCTAAAAGTATTCCCATAGAAGCACTACTACTTTGAACTATTACAGTAAGTCCAAATCCCATTAATATACCAAGTAAAGGATTATGTCCAAAGCTTACTAATGCATCAGTAAAAGCTTGAACCTCTCTTAAAGGCTTAACAGCATGTTTCATAAAATCCATACCTATAAATAGTATACCAAAACCAATTAATATTTCTGCAAACTTCTTGTTTCGTTCATTAGATGAAAATAAATATATTATCATACCGATTCCGACAGCAACAGGTGCTATATCAGTTAATTTAAAAGACACAAGTTGAGCTGTAATTGTAGTACCAATATTTGCTCCCATTATAACTCCTATAGCTTGAGTCAATTTCATTATCCCAGCATTAACAAATCCAACAACCATAACAGTCGTTGCACTACTACTTTGTATAACAGCAGTAACAAAAGTTCCAACTAAAACAGCCATAAATCGGTTAGTAGTTAGCATAGCTATAATCTTTTTTAATTTTTCTCCTGCTGCCTTTTGAAGTCCTGCAGCCATTAAATTCATTCCATATAGAAATAATCCTAGACCTCCAATTATTCCCATTACTATTTCTACAGCCATATTATTCCTCCTCAATTTTACAATTAAAACTTTTACTAATTTCGTCAAATAGTGACCTTCTTAATCTTATCAAAATTATATATTAATATTGTTAAATTCACGTTAAATATAAGTTAAGAAAAAGTAAAAAACTCTTGGAATAATATTTCCAAGAGTTTAATAAATGACTTAGGTAGAATTACATAACTGCTTCTTCTTCAAAGAATTCCTCATCTACATATTCTATTGTAATTCCTAAGTATCCATATACAATGGCTACTATAGGGTTAATTAAATTTAAAAATGCATACTGCATATAAGCAAATGGATGAACTCCAAGTGTTGTTGACATATACGCTCCACATGTATTCCATGGAATTAATGCAGAAGTTAAAGTTCCTGAATCCTCAAGTGTTCTAGATAGATTCTTAGGATGTAGTCCTCTTTTTCTATATGCATCTTTATACATTCTACCAGGAACAACTATAGATAAATATTGATCTCCAGTAACTAGGTTAGTGAATACACAAGATAGTACAGTAACAAGTATTAATGAACCTGTACCTTTTGCTAACTTTAATATATTAGCTGCCATGCATTCAAGCATACCTGTGCTTTCTAATATACCACCAAAGCTAAGTGCACATAATATTAATGATACAGTTCCCATCATACTATCAAGTCCACCTCTACTTAATAGCTGATCTACAACATCAACTCCAGTATTAGATACAAATCCACTTTGAGCTGCTACTAAAATTGATTCAAAATTTGCACCTTGGAACACAATAGCAAATATACCTCCTATTATAGTTCCTCCTACAAGTCCAGGTATAGCTGGTACCTTAAATATAACAAGTGCTATAACCAAAAGCGGTGGTACCAATAGCATAAGATTTATATTAAACTGATTATTTAAAGTGTTAAGTATTAAATTAATACTCTGAGAATCAACATCTCCTCCAGCATACTTCATGCCAAGCACTCCATATATAACAAGTGCTATTAAAAACGAAGGTCCAGTTGTATAAAGCATATGTCTTACATGATCAAACAATGTAGCTCCTGCCATTGCAGGTGCTAAATTAGTTGTATCAGATAAAGGAGACATTTTATCTCCAAAATAAGCACCCGATATTATAGCTCCTGCAATCATTGGTTCTGGCATTCCAAGTCCCTTACCAACACCAACAAGTGCTATACCAACAGTTCCTACAGTTGTCCAAGAAGATCCAGTTGAAAGTGCTACAACCGCACATATTATTGCTGTAGCAACCAAGAATATAGATGGTGATAATATCTGAAGTCCATAGTATATCATTGACGGAACAACACCACTTAATATCCAAGTACCTATAATAGTTCCTATTATCATAAGTATTAGTATTGCTTGCATTCCCATATTTATACTCTTTAGCATTCCGCTTTCTATTTCTTTCCAAGTATAACCTATATAAGTTGCCACAAGACCAGCAACAGCAGATGCTGCTATTAAAGGTATATGTGGAGATGCTTCAAATTTAAATACTGCTATTGCTAAAAATAATACCAATGAAAATATCGGTATAAGTGATACTCCTAACGATATACGTTTTTTTTCACTCATAATGCCCCCCTAAGTTTTTGTATACAATCTTTTATCATTATACATGTTTATTATTTTTTTGTCAACAACCGACAACTTTTCTGATTGTTTCAAATTTTTTCTTTTATATTCCAGTTCAATAAAAAAGACTCTCGCATTTGAGAGTCTTTTATATATATTAGGATCATAAGTCACTGTGTTAGGGAGTAGAGGAATTTTTTATTAAAAGTTTTGCATCATTTTTTTGTCCATTTTATTTCCTTGTCTATGTTGTCTTCTATCATTTTTATGAGTTTCTTTTATTTTATCTGCTGCATCTTGTGATATCACCTCAGCTTCTACAAGTTCCTTTAGACGTTCTCCTTTTTCTTTATGATTTTCCTTAAAATATTCTTTTCTTTCTTCTTGTGTCATATCTTTAAGTTTTTCCATTTCTACTTTTCTTTCTTCTGCTTTTTTATAACTAAATTCCATCCACTTATCAGCCTCAGCTTGAGTTATTATACCATCTTCTACTAATTTATTTAATCGTTCTTCACGTCTTTGCTTGTTCAACTCAAACTTCATTTGATGAATATTATCTCGTATTTCATCTACTCTTTCCTGAGTTAATAATCCTTTTTCAACTAACTCTGCAAATATACTGCCTTTATTTTGAGGCTTATTTTCTTTCATATATTCAAACTTTTCTTGTTTTGTCATATCCTTAGTAGCTTCTTGCATTTTAGCTCTTTTTTGTTCCTTTGAGTCCTTTAATTTATCCGCTTCTTCTTGAGTTAAAATGCCCTTTTCAACTAATGTGTTTATATCTTTTTTAATATCATGTTTCTTTTGCTTAAAGCCATGATGTTTAGAACCCATACCTTTATTCATTTGACTTCTAAAAGGTGCTTTATTTGTAGGATTTAAGTTGCTAAGTTCATTAGCAAAAGCAACTCCTGAAACAGATGATAATAATGTTCCTCCTATTAAAACTCCGCTAAGTAATTTTTTCACTCTTAAACTTGTTTTCATTTTTATTTCTCCTTTCGAATTAAGTTTTTTTATTTCTTAACTTTATTCTAAAGGAATTTTGTCACAACTTTGTTACAAGAATTTAAACCTTTTATATACTTTTTTATAACGAATAGGAAATTATATTCCTCTTTAATCTATGGATAAATATAAATTCCATTATGAGTTTCAAAAAAGTTTACATTTAAGATTCTTTTAAAGAACAAGTTTTTTATAATAAATGTATATAAAATCTATAACTGTAAATAATATAACTAATCTACTGAGGAATTAATAAGCTTTAATTAATTCCTAGATTAGCTCCATCGACGACCTCCCCCCTGTCGATGGAGCTATTTTACTCTTGATAACCACTTTTCACATTCACTCTTTATATCATTTGCTCCTAGTATTGCAGATACAACTGCATATCCTTGAATATTACATTGTTTTAATACATCTATATTATCCAGTTGAAGACCTCCAATAGTAACTATTGGAATATCAACTTCTTTTCTTATATTCTTAAGTGTTTCTATGCTCACACTCCTTGCATCAACCTTTGTAGAAGTATTAAACATAGCTCCTACACCTATATAATCTGCTCCATTTAATTTAGCTATTCTAGCTTCTTCAATATTTGCTACAGATACTCCTACTACAATATCTTTTCCTACTATAGACTTTACATAAGAAACTGCTATATCGCTTTGTCCTACATGTACTCCATCAGCATTTGATATCATAGCAATATCAACTCTATCATTTACAATAAACATAGCATTATACTTTTTAGTTAACTCTCTTAATTTAATTGCTTTTTTTAAAAATTCAGCTCCAGTTGCACACTTTTCCCTAAGCTGAATTGTCTTAGCTCCACCTTTTAATGCATCCTCTATGCATTTATAAAAATCTCTTCCTTCTAGTATTTTACTATCTGTTACTATATAAATACCATAATCCTTCATATCTTTATCCCTCTTGCTTTAGTTCTATTATGTTTTTTTCTTCATCAAATTTATCTATCATTTCTATTGTATTTTTTGTTCCATCAAATCTATTAATGATTCTTTTAATAGGAAAAACAGCTACTATAACTGTACACAATATTCCTTCCACTCCAGCACTTGATCCATTGTATATAAAAGAGTACCACCATACATTCATACCTTCAGGAGCATATTGTCCAAAATAAACAGCTCCAGATAATATATTCATACCAACACTTACAACTACAGCAAATAAGCAACCCATAAATATTTTAAATTTATTTTCTCTGCCAAATACACATGCTAGTCCAAGTCCCATAGTAGATAATACATAATCAAGTAAAAACTGTGCTGGATGAACTACAAACATCCCATTAAGCATTTTCGATAATCCAAATATAAGACCAGCTGTTAACCCAACTGTTCTTCCATATAATATTGAAAGAAGCATTACAGGTACCATTGAAAATAAACTTATTCCTCCACCTTGAGGGTATTTTATAAATTGTGTAATATAAAGAATATATGATATACCACTAAAAATACCTATCTTTATCATCGTTCTTAAATCAGGCTTATTATTTTTTAAATCCCAAAAGTACATAATTAATAATAAAATTCCACTTCCTAAAATAATACTGTTTTCCATAATATCCTCCTAAATATAAATTAAGTTTAACTTTATAAGTTCTTATATGCCATATCCCAAAATTGTAATTCATAAAGGCTCGATTTTATAAATATATCTTCAATTTTTTCTTTCTTTTCATCTGTTATATCAGCACATATATTGTCTATATAATCTATCCATGCGTCTGTAAACTCTGAATAACCCTCTGATGCATAAGTATCTATCCATGCCTTATAATAATTATCTTCTAAGCAATCTGCATACTTATCCTTTAGATACCTTCCTATATAATTGTAACTCCATGTACACGGAAGAGTTGTTGCTACTATATCTTCTAAGTCTCCAGTTAAAGCTAAAGCTTGCATATAACTTATATAAGATGTTGTAACAAGGTGCATATCCATAATTTCAATTTCTTTCTCTTTTATTCCAAACTTTTTCAAATACTCTATGTGAACTGCAGTTTCGTCCTCCATAGTTCCTTTTATTGATTTATAAAAAAATCTCATTTCGTCCATAGTTTTTGCTTTGATAACTCCCATACAGAACACCTTAGAATATTCTTTAAGGTATAAATAGTCCTGTATAAGATATCCCTTAAATTTTTCCTTAGGTAAACTTCCATTACCTATCCCCTTTACAAATGGGTGCTCTAAATACTTATCCCATATAGGTTTTACCTCTTTTAATAGATACTCTGATATTTTCATATAGTTTCAACCTTTCCAAAATCTCGTATTTTGTCTTCTGTAAGTGTGTATATATTGTCAAATAAATTCACTTTAAATGATCCAATCGCAACATCATCTTTATCAGCTAGTTCACCTGCTAATGTCATGCACAGTATTCCCATAACAGCAGCATCCATATTATTATCACTAACTCCTAAAAAACTTCCTATCAAGCTATTTATCATACATCCTGTTCCCGTAACACTCTTTAATTTAGGTGTTCCATTATGTACTTTTACAACTTTATCAGGATTAACTATAATATCTGTTTTACCAGTTATAGCTAGTGTAGTGTCCAATTTTTTGCTTATTTTCTTTAGATATTCAATATCATCACATTCCTCATGAGAATCAATGCCTTGTCCCTTGACCTCTTGTCCACCTATAAATTTTATTTCTGCCATATTTCCTTTTATAACATCAAACTTTACTTCCTCTAAAAGTTTTTTTACTATTTCTTGTCTTTTATTTGATGCAAATACTCCAACAGGATCTAATACAAGTTTTTTCCCTATTTTATTTGCATATTTAGAAGCTTTTAAAAATAAATCTAGATGGTTAGTATTCATAGTTCCTATGTTTATAACAACTGAACTTGCTATATTTATTACATCTTCTAGTTCTTCATATGAATAACTCATTAAAGGACTTGCACCTATTGCCAAAGTCATATTTGCACAATCATTTATAGTTACTTCATTAGTATAGTGCACTACTAATGGAGATACTTCCTTTACCTTGTTTATTAATTGATACACTACTCATTTCCTCCTTTGTCAAATCTATAAAAGTGATGAACAGGTCCTATTCCATGACCTATATCAAAGCTACTTTCTATAGCCTTTGTTATATATTCCTTACTGTTTTTAACTGCTTGTTTTATATCGTATCCGTGAGCTAATTGAGTAACTATAGCTGATGATAATGTACATCCTGTTCCATGAGTATTTTTTCTATCAAGTCTCTTAGATTCAAATAATTCACATACGCCTTCCCCCATTAATAAGTCAACAGCATCACCATCTAAGTGACCACCTTTAACCAATACATACTTAGGTCCAAGCTCTAATAATTTTTCAGCTGCTTTTTTCATATCTTCTAAATTTTGAATATGTATACCTGTTATTTCCTCAGCCTCCATTGTGTTAGGAGTTATAATATAAGCCATTGGTATTAAGTAATTTATAAGATTTTTTTTAGCTTCTGGTTTTAATAGAGAATATCCACTCTTTGAAATCATAACAGGGTCTATTACAAGATTCTTAACCTCGTATTTATTTAACGTATCTGCTATTTCTTTTATTATCTCAGGACTTGAAACCATACCTATCTTCAAAGCCTTTGGAGGAATATCCTCAAATATTACTTTTATTTGTTTTTTTATTATTTCTTGACTAATCTCCTCTACAGCAAATACTCCTTTAGTGTTTTGAGCTGTAATTGCTGTTATAACACTCATTCCGAAAGTTTTAAGAGCACTAAATGTCTTTAAATCAGCCTGAATGCCAGCTCCTCCAGATGAGTCAGATCCTGCTATTGTAAGTACTGGTAATCTATAATCTTTTTTATTATCCATAAAAAAACCCCCTATTCTAAAAAATCTAGGGGGGACTTTTGTATACAAATAAATTTTTCAAAAAAAATTGTATTCATAAAGAATACAATTAATATATACTAAAACCATATAATCATAACTTCCCTACGCTGGTACTAACCAAATCAGGTTTAAAGAGTTAATAAATAATATCTATTTCTCAGCCAAAAGACACCCCTAGCTTTTTATTTAATTATACATCAAATATTGTATTTTGCAAATATGTTATTTATCCTTACATAACTTTTTACATAGTCCAACCTTTTTTGTACAAGCAACTTTCTTAAGTCCACAAGAAGGACATGACGTTTTATCTTGACTATACTTTATATTATACTCGTTTCCACAATCCATACATTTAAACTTACAGTGCTTAGTAGTATAGTGTCCTCCACTTATTCTTATAGCCTTTCCTTCTGTTAATGATAACGCTACCTTCTTACGAGCACTATCTATTATATTCTGAAATGTTTGTCTAGAAACTTGCATTTTTTTTGCACATTCTTCTTGATTCAATCCTTCTATATCCTTAAGTCTCATAGCTTCAAGTTCTTCTATCTTCACTTCAACTTCTTCTATATCATATTTTTGTTTCCCAAATGGAACAAAATAATTATTTTCTGGAAAAAATTCTACTGTCCTAACCTTTGTAGGTCTTGCCATAGCTATACCTCCCTGTACTGTATATGTTTAATTATATCATTACCCACTAATTATTCAAACTATACAGGGGCATTTCATAGATTTAACCGTTACAATTTCCCTCATGTGCATGTTCTGTACATACACTATTAGTTGATTTTAAGCTTCCATCTATATAGTTTTGTACTGATTCATCAGTAAGACCACTAGCACCAACTACAACCTCTATATTATTTTCTCTAAACAAATCTTGTGCTGTAGCTCCCATACCTCCAGCTATTATAACATTAACATTTAGTTCTTTTAAAAATACAGGTAAAAATCCTGGTCTATGTCCTGGATTTTCAACAAATTCACTTTTTAAAACTTTATTACCTTCTGCTTCATATACTCTAAATCCCTCACAATGTCCAAAGTGTCCACTAACTATTTTATTATCACTCGCAACTGCTATTTTCATTTTAAATTCCTCCTAATTTTTTAATATTTAACCACATATTTTGTATGCATTTATTAGCAATACTATCTTTATATAAAGTTATTGGCTTTAACTCATTTATAGATTTAACTACAGTTTCATCGTATGGAATCTCTCCAACGAGTTTAAGATTTTCATTTTTTATAAATTCTTTTATTTTCAAACTCATTTCTTCATTTATATCGCATTTGTTTATGCATACCATAGTAAATATACCAAAGTGAGAACACAGTGAAACTACTCTAGTCAAGTCCTCAAGTCCTGATTTTGTAGGTTCTGTAACGATTAATGCCATATTAGCCCCTGTTATTGAAGATATTACAGGACATCCTATACCAGGAGAAGCATCTATTATAACTAAATCATTATTCACATTAAATTTTTTAGCATTCTTTCTTATATCTGATATTAACAGTCCTGATCCATCACTTCCTATTTCCATCTCAGCTCTTGATATTATTCCATTATCAAGCTTTGTTATAAAGGTTTGAGCAGTTTTCTCATCCTCTAATTTTATAGCATCGTGTTCACATACATGAATGCATGCTCCACATCCCTCACATGAGAATTTGTCTATATCTAAATTTTTTATAGCATTAAATCTACATATATCCTCACACTTCAAACATTCTGTGCAAGAATACTTATCTATAGTAGCTTTTTTTCCTTTAAAAAAATCTCTATTTTCAATATCTTCTCCATCATAATAAAGATATAGATTAGGGGCATCTACATCGCAATCTACCCTGACTACTTTTTCATTGATTTCACATAAAGCAGTTGCAATTGTAGTCTTTCCTGTTCCCCCCTTACCACTTAAAACTACTAATTCCATGAAAGCACCCCCTTTATACTTTGGGCTATTTCATCGAATACACTCTTATACTTGAAGTCTTCATATAAAATTTCTCCTCTTGAGTATACCTTGGCTATATCCTTGCTATAAGGAATGCTACCTATTATATCTATCTTTTCATCTTCACAGTATCTTCTAGCTATATTGTTTTCTTTATTATCTTTGTTTATAACTATTCCAAATGGTATATCAAACATTCTAACAAGTTCAACAGCCATCTTAAGATCGTGAATCCCAAACTGGGTTGGCTCTGTAACTAAAATTGCCATATCTGCATATTTTAAAGAATTTACTACATTACAAGATGTTCCTGGAGGACAGTCTATTATATTTATATCATTTTCCATACTAGATAGAACCTTTTTTATTATAGGTACTGCCATAGGCTCTCCTATATTTAAAATACCTCTAGTACATTTTATCTCTGATGTTTTACCCTCTTCTATTTTTCCAATATCTCTAAGGTTATACTTTATAGCATTAGATTTGCACACTATTTCACATGCTCCACATGAATGGCACAATTTATCAAATACCATTATTTCGTCCTTTATCTTAATTAAAGCATTGAAATTGCAGTTTTTTACACATTCACCACATCCTGTGCATTTATCATATTCTATATCAGGGTATTCAACCCAAACACTCTTTATTTTATCTATATTAGGCTGTAAAAATAAAAATCCGTTAGGCTCTTCTACATCACAGTCTATATAATTAGCATTTAATGCAAGTGATATATTCGTTGAAACGGTAGTTTTTCCTGTTCCACCTTTTCCACTAAGCACAGCTATATTCAAAATAACTCCTCCTTATACATTCATGCCATGATGAGCCTTACCAGCTACTTCTATTTCTTCAAGCTGTTCTTTATTTAGCATATCTACAGCCTCTTCAACAGAAATTTCATCACATTTATAAGCCTTTATATTAGCCTTTTTAAGTATCTTAAATGCATTAGGTCCTAAATTTCCAGTTATAATAATATCTATATTTTCATCTATAATCTGCTGTGCTGCTGAAACACCTGCACCTGAACCTGATATTTGACCTTCATTTTTTACAGCCTTTATTAGTTCTTTTTTTTCATTATATATTTGAAAGTAATTGCATCTTCCAAATCTCTTATCTAATAAAGCATCCTTCTTTTCTTCAAAAGCTGACACAGCTATATTCATATTAATACCTCCTTAATTAGTAGCTTTATTTAATATTTTACTAAATATATTTTCCATAACTTCTTTAACATCTTTATCTAAAGGCTCATCAGTATTTTTCTCAAGTCCACTTACACTTTTAACCATAGGAAGTTCTCCTAAAAGTTCAATATCCATTTTTTCCAAGAATTTATCATCTTCTTCATCACTAAATAGTCTTATTTTCTTATCACAATCAGAACATTTTATATAACTCATATTTTCAACTACACCGTATACATTTATATTCATTTGTTTCGCCATACTTACAGCTTTTGATACTATCATAGAAACCATATCCTGAGGAATAGAAACCATTACAACTCCATCTATAGGAATCGACTGCATAACAGTAAGTGCTACATCTCCTGTTCCTGGAGGCATATCTATTATTAAATAATCTAGTTCTGCCCAATATGTATCTGTCCAAAATTGCTTTACAACCCCTGCAATCATAGGTCCTCTCCATATTACAGGTTGATTTTCATCCATTAATAAATTAAGAGATAATACACTTATATTATCTTTAGTTTTAACTGGATACATAACATTATCAGATACCATAACCTTTTCTTTGCTAACACCTAAAAGCCTTGGTATACTAGGTCCTGTTATATCTGCATCAAGCACACCAACCTTATATCCTTCTTCACTCAAATGCTTTGCTATAAGTGCCGATACAGTTGACTTTCCAACTCCACCCTTACCACTCATAACTCCTATAATATTTTTTACATT
Organism: Tepidibacter sp.; assembly: GCF_025210165.1. Classification (GTDB taxonomy): domain Bacteria; phylum Bacillota; class Clostridia; order Peptostreptococcales; family Peptostreptococcaceae; genus Tepidibacter_A. The sequence continues at coordinate 26,224 of NZ_JAOASI010000046.1, read as the reverse complement.
GCTTAATGAATTGTATTCTAACATACATGTATCTTTATCTTTAGAACATGTTTGACTACTTGGACAAGTATTGCATTCTCCCATTTATTTCATCTCCTTGTTTTAAACTTATTGGCATATGCCACTTTTAGTATACCCTTACTTTTCATTATTGTCAAATGCCAATAATTTTTATTCATTTTATAATACCTTAGTATATAAAATAAATCCTGCACTCAATAACCAGGGTATTAGATGCAGGATTCTTTATTCATTTATTCTATTTTTAATCATTCTCTTGTGTTTTATCTCACACCCTATCCATATGATGATAGGTATAATAACGTGAAAAAATAAGTGATAATAATCTATAATTTCATCTAGCCATTGGACCATATCCATTATATCTTTAAATATAAAAACATTTAAATTGATTATATGTAATGTTACAGGTATTACCCAAAACCGATACTCTATACACCCAAAAACATGACTAAGACCTTTACATATAAGCAATGTAAATATGCCAAGCTTTAGTACTCCTCCTAATACAAACATAGTATTTGCTATTATTTCCATTCTCTGTATAAAATGCCCTATGTCCACTCTTGATGCTGTCACAGTCAATGTAAAATATTTATCTGATGATATATTACTTCCTAGTACTGCAACATTTGCTACAAATACTAAAAATATTAATATAAATCCTACCATAGTACCTACTGTATATACTTTAAAATAAGAGTTTTGTGTTTTTAATTTTGAAAATATAGCAATAAAAACAACGACTTGTGTTAAAGGAAATGAAAATACTGCAAAAGCTCCTTGTATTATTGGTTTTATACCTAAATATAAAGTAGGTCTAAGATTCTTTATATCTATATCTCCACCTGCTAATAATAGTACTATTGTTATAAATACAAAAGATATTAATATATATGAAAATAGCTCTGACCATCTTCCTATTACCTCAATTCCCTCTTTTACTAACCAAGCTGCTAAAAAAGCCTGTATGGAAGCTGGTACTATTCCTGGTGTTTGTTGCATTGTTATTATTACATAAAATTCTAAGTACTCTCTTAATATAACAGCAGCTATAATATAAGCATATGATATATATAATAATATAATTATAGTTCCTATTATCTTACCAAAGCACACTTCAACAATCTCAAATAAGTTTTTATTTGGAAATATATTATGTATTCTTATATACATACATATAACTGGTAGTGCCATAATAAGCCCTAGTATACAAGCTATCCATATATCCTGTTTAGCCTGTATTCCTCTTGTATATATAATTGCAGTTCCTGATAAAAATATTATATATATGCTTATAGCTTTTCTATCTGATATAATCTCTTTATCCATATACCCTCCCAAGTTATTATTAACTAATCTTCAACTTAATTATTATATTTCCCTAAGTTTATATTTTCTACACAAAAAAACATCTCTAACGAGATGTTTTTTAATTAAATCTATTCAACTTTAAATTTTTCAACATTTTCTTGTAGCTCTATTGCCAATTCATTTGATGTTTTAGTTAATGACATTATCTCTTGTATAGAAGCTAATTGCTCTTCTGCTGAAGAAGAAACCTCTTGTGTACTTGCCGATGTTTCTTCAGTTATTGCTGATATGTTTTGTATAGCATCAATAATAATTTCTTTATTATCAGATATATCACCACTAACTTGCCTTACTTCCATTATTTTTGATACAAGTTTTTCTAGCTTTTGCTCTATTTTTTTAAATGCATCACCTGTATTATTAATAGCTTTGTCATTACTTTGTGCCATTTGATCCACTTCATTCATTATACCTACAGCACTTACTGCCTTTATTTGTATATTGCTTATTATTTCATTTATATCTTTTGTTGCATTTCCTGTATTTTCTGCTAGTTTTCTTATTTCATCCGCAACTACAGCAAATCCTCTACCGGCTTCTCCTGCTCTAGCCGCCTCTATACTTGCATTAAGAGCTAATAAATTAGTTTGTTCTGAAATCTGAGTTATAAGTTTTGTAATACTTTCTGCATTTCCAGTCGCTGCATTTACTTCTTCGATAATATTATGCACATCTCTATTCTTCTTTTTACTATTTTCTGTTTTTTCGTATAAGTCTGTTATTATTACATTTCCTTCTTTACATATTTCATCGGTTTGAGTTGTCAAGCTTACAGCTTCATTTATAACCTCAACAGATTCATTTATTTTTTCACCTAGTTTTTCTGTGCTAATTGCAACTGATTGAGCATCATTTGCTTGATCAGTTGCACTAAGTGCTATTTGTTCAACTGATTCAGCAATAACACTCATAGCTTGACTAGATTCATTAGTAATTTCAGCCAGACTATTTGACTGACTAGTCATTGCATTTGAACTATTTTTTATTTTACTAACAAGACTATTTAATTCAGCCTTCATTGTTTCAACTGATTTAGCTATATATCCTATTTCATCATTATATTTTAATATATTTGAATCAATAGATTCTGTAAAATCTCCTTGTGCAATTTTTTGAATATGACCAGAAGTTATTTTTAATGGCTTCATAGAATACCCAATTACAAAATATAGTACTAAAGCAACTAATAAGATTATAACTAATGATAGCATGATAGAAGTTTTTATTATATCATTTTTAGCATTAGTTAAAGAGTCTAACGATAAACCTACATTAATAGAACCAATATGTTTTCCATCTTCATGAAATGGAATTTGTACATCATATGCCCAAATCCCCTTATCTTTATCAAACCATTTTTCCCCATCTGCTTTTCCATTTATAGCAGCTGATTTTGTAACATCGTTTTCATATTTTTTGCCTACAAATTCATCAGTACCAGCAATAGCTAATCCTGTTTTATCAATTTGTAAAGCATATAATATATCTTCATCCTTTGTTGATTCTATAAGTGTCTTTTGGATATTAGCATTTTTTTTGAACTCTTCTATTATATCTACAGAAACACCCGCTTGAACGAAATAACCATTGCCTAAGCTAACCCCTCCAAACTTATAAAACTTTCCATCTAGTGGATTCTCTCTGGCTTCCTCTAAATAAAAATCTGAGCTACCATCAAATACAGGATCCATAGCATGTCCAACTGGATACTCCCAACCTATATTAGCAGGAACATTAGAGTAATTTATAATTCTATCTGGACCTATAACACTTATTTCTGATATTCCTAAATCAGAAACCAGTTGAACTATCTTATCATTGGAAATATTATTAATATCCATATACTTAAGCAACGAAGAAGAGGTTATAATTTTGTCATCTATTATATCTTCTAACATATTTTCAACCTCTTTAATTCCACCTATCTCATGTTCTATCTTCTCAGCTAATTTAATACCACTTCTTGTTATTTCATCTTCTAACTTATCATTAACTGTTTTAATAGATGCAAACATAAGACTTAAAATAGAAATGAAAAATAAAGCTAAAACAATACCTATAATTTTCCATTTAAATGTGAATCTTGTTAATATCTTATTAAGCATTTATTCGGCGTTGCCAAAACCTTATAAAACTTTGTAAAGTTTATTTTATAGTGTTGCAAGTTTTGACTAACTTCCCCCTCTCTTTATTCATTTAGTATTTCTTTGGTATATTACGTTGCAACCTACGCAATATTTTTTTAATAATTCTAAAAAGTGCGGTTTTAATTAATTATATTTTAAAAAAAAATGTTTTTCAATGAAAAACATTTGTTAATTTGTAAAATCTTGCATTTTTCGCTTCCTTTTGTGTATAATAACCGAAAGTAATATGCTAAATTCATATAATAAAGCCATAGGAACTCCAAGTAAGATTTGAGATATTACATCTAGAGGAGTAAGGATGCTATTATAAATACCGAAAGTAGATACTGCTAGCCTTTCTTGGCTATTTACTGAAAAAAATATTTTTCATACAAAAAAATTGTTATTTGGATTATACGTCTTTATTTTTAATGTATTTAATAATATGTTTATCTTTAAATTAATATTTCCTTCTTAATTCCTTTTTTAAGGATATTCTCATAATCTATAAATTCATATACAGATTCATCAAATAAGTCGCTAAATTTTTTAAATTCATCAATGCTCATATCCTCTATAGCTATTGATTTTTTTTCGCAGTATAATACTATCTTTCCAACAACTTTATGAGAATCTCTAAAAGCCATTCCGTTATCTACCAGATAATCAGCAACCTCTGTTGCATTTAAAAATCCATGTTTTACAGCTTTAATCATATTTTCTTTATTAACTGTAAGAGTATCTATCATATTAGCCATAATCTTTAAACAACTAAGTATTGTTTTTGTTGAATCAAAAAATACTTCCTTATCTTCTTGCATATCCTTATTGTATGCAAGTGGTAGACCTTTCATAGTTGTAAGTATAGATATTAAACTTCCATATACCCTTCCAGTTTTTCCTCTTATAAGCTCTGCTGCATCTGGATTTTTCTTTTGAGGCATTATACTACTTCCAGTTGAATATTCATCACTTATTTTAATAAATTCAAATTCCTTAGAACTAAAAAGTATTATTTCTTCGCTAAGTCTGCTAAGGTGCATCATGGCTATACTCATATTAGATGTAATCTCTATAATATAATCTCTATCACTTACACCATCTAAGAAATTATCAACAGGTTTATCAAAATTAAGCAAATCAGATGTATACTCTCTATCTATATTATAAGTTGTTCCAGCAAAAGCACAACATCCAAGCGGGCTCTCATTCATTAAACTTAAAGAATTTATCATTCTTTTTTTATCTCTTTTAAACATATTATAATAAGCCATTAAATGATATTTAAATGTCACTATTTGTGCTCTTTGAAGATGAGTGTATCCTGGCATTATATAATTATTTTTCTCAGCTTTATCTTTTATAATATCTAGAAGATATTGTATGCTATCTACTATTTCTAATACTTTTTTCTTTGTGTACATTTTCATATCTACAGCAACTTGGTCATTTCTACTTCTAGCTGTATGAAGTTTTTTACCTACATCTCCTACTTTTTTTACAAGATTTATCTCTACAAAGCTGTGTATATCCTCATAGTTTCCTTCTATTTTAAGTATTCCTTCTTCTATTTCTTTTAATATTTCATTTAATCCTCTAATCAAAATATCAGCTTCACTTTTTGTTAATATATTACATTTAAAAAGCATATTAACATGTGTTATACTTCCACTTATATCTTCAAAATACATGACCTTATCGAATTCCAATGAAGAATTGAAGTCCTCCATAAGCTTACTTTCTTCAGTTTTAAAACGTCCTCCCCAAAGCTTCATCTAGACGCCACCTACCTCACTTTTAATGTTGTTTTTCATATTTGACTTTATTTTGAATGGTAAGCTAAATAAGTTTATAAATCCTTCTGCATCCTTATGATCATACATATCACTATCTTCAAATGATGATATTGATTCATCATATAGTGCAAAAGGAGATTTCATCCCAGCTATCATAATATTTCCTTTATAAAGTTTTAATTTTACACTTCCAGTAACAGTCTTTTGTGTTGAATCAACAAAACCATCTAAGCTTTCTTTTAATGTTGAGAACCATAATCCATCATATACAAGTTGTGAATATTTATGAGCTATTATCTGCTTGTATTGAAGTGTATCTCTATCCAGTGTTAAATATTCAAGTTCTTTGTGTGCATTAAATAATATTGTTCCACCTGGTGTTTCATATACTCCTCTTGATTTCATGCCTACTAATCTGTTCTCTAGCAAGTCTATAACTCCTATTCCATTTTCTCCACCTATTTTATTTAAATAAGATATTATTTCAACAGGAGACATTTCTTCATCATTTATCTTCTTAGGTATTCCCTCTTCAAAATATATTTCAATATAGCTCGCTTTATCTTTAACTTTATCAAGCGGCGTTGTCATCATGTATATATCATCAGGATTATGCTCATTCTCTGGATTTTCAAGTTCTCCGCCTTCATGGCTTATATGGAATATATTTTGATCTCTTGAATATATTTTTTCTTTTGTTGCAGTAACCTCTACACCCTTTGATTTTGCATAATCTATAGCATCTTCTCTTGATTTTATATCCCATATTCTCCACGGTGCTATTATCTTAATACTAGGATCAACCGCAGCAATTCCAACCTCAAATCTTACTTGGTCATTTCCTTTTCCTGTACATCCATGACAAATATACTTAGCCCCCTCTTTATGAGCAACCTCAACCAACTTCTTAGCCATAAGAGGTCTTGCAAAGCTTGTTCCTAAAAGATACTTATTTTCATATATAGCTCCAGCCTTTATTCCCTTGTATATATACTCCGATACAAATTCTTCTTTACAATCCTCAATATATGCTTTTGCTGCCCCTGATTTTATAGCCTTTACCTCAACTTCACTCATATCCTCATCTTGACCTACATCAACACAAACTGCTATTATCTCTGCATTATAGTTTTCCTTAAGCCAAGGTATTATTATAGAAGTGTCCAAACCTCCTGAATATGCTAAAACAACTTTTTCCTTAATATTCTCTTTCATAAATAGATTCCTCCTCAAAATTTTTAATAGATTATTTTAATTTGGTATCTAGCTAGACATATTTTTATTTGCGCGCGCTTTTTTTATATTAAAAAACTCTCGTCTCTTAAATAAGAGACGAGAGTAAAATTCCCGTGCTACCACTCTTGTTGATATAGTTTCATATCCACTCATTATCCTTTAACGATAGGTCCGAATCTTCATACTGCTATTTCAGAAGATCTCCTCCGTGGCTCTTGTTCAATATAACTATGTTGCTGAACTCACACCTACTTCAGCTCGCTGAAACAATCATTATACCTACTCTCCACTTCTTAGGATTTACATATTCTATTTTATTAGACTAGATTATACTGTCTTTAATCTAGTATGTCAACAGAAAAAATAAATTTTATATCAAAACTTATTTTTCAACTCCATAGATCTTATAATAATCTTCAATTCTTGACTTCATATCATCGTCTATAATAACTTGCCCATTAATTTCTTTATTATGCAGATATTTTACAACCTCATTCATGTCAACTATTGCACACGTCTTCATGTTATAAGTATCCTTTATATCATCAAGTGCTGATTTTTCACATGTTCCTCTTTCCATTCTATTAACAGATATAATAAGTCCTACAACATCTACATCCTTATCATTTTTAAGTATTGGCATAGTCTCTCTTATACTTGTTCCAGCTGTTGTAACGTCTTCTATTATAAGAATTTTATCCTTATCCTTTAACTTTGTTCCAAGAAGAATGCCTTTATCTCCATGATCTTTTATTTCTTTTCTATTAGAACAGTATCTAACATTCATATCGTATTTTGAATTTAAAGATATAGAAGTTGTAACACAAAGAGGTATACCCTTGTAAGCTGGACCAAACAGTACATCTATATCTTCATCAAAGTTTTCTTTTATAGCTTTTGCATAAAAATCTCCTAATTTACTAAGCTGTTCTCCAGTTTGATAATTTCCTGTATTTACGAAAAAAGGAGTTTTTCTTCCACTTTTAGTTACAAAATCTCCAAATGTCAAAACATTACACTCAACCATAAACTCTATAAATTCTTGTTTGTACTTTTTCATATTATTCCCACCTTCTCTTAATCTATTATTCCTCTTATACTTGATAAATCTGTTATATTATAATCATTCATATACTTCTTGATTCCGTCTAAAACATCTATTGTAGCTGTTGGATTTATAAGGTTTGCAGTTCCTACTGCAACTCCTGTAGCTCCTGCCATTATAAACTCTATAGCATCCTCTCCAGTCATTATTCCACCCATTCCTATTATAGGAATTTCAACAGTTTTAGATACTTGATGAACCATTCTAATTGCAACAGGCTTTATAGCTGGACCTGATAATCCACCTATTTTGTTGAAAAGAACTGGCTTTCTTCTATGTATATCTATCTTCATACCTATTAAAGTATTTATCATAGAGATGCAATCAGCTCCACCACTCTCAACTGCTCTTGCAATTTCAGTTATATCCGTTACATTAGGGGATAGTTTAACTATTAAAGGCTTATTAGTAACTTTTTTAACCTCTTTAGTTATACTCTCAGCCATTAAAGCATTAGTTCCAAAGGCTACTCCACCTTCTTTTACATTAGGGCAGCTTATATTAAGCTCTATCATATCAATATCCGTATCCTCTAATCTTCTAGCAACTTCCTTGTATTCCTCAACAGTTTTACCTGCAATATTAACTATAATATTAGTGTTTTGTTTTTCAAGAAATTTCATATCATTTTTTATAAAATTATCTACTCCATCATTTTGAAGACCTACACTATTTATCATACCTCCATAAGTCTCAGCTATACGAGGTGAGTTATTTCCATCCCAAGGGTCTAAACTAATTCCCTTTACAACAATTGCCCCAAGTGAACTTAAATCTATGAACTCTTCAAATTCTTTTCCAACAGAACCAAAGGTTCCAGATGCTGTCATAACTGGATTTTTAAATTCTACTCCAGCTATATTAAATCCTAGATTACTCATCAAACATCACCTCACAAGCTTTAAATACAGGTCCATCTACACAAACCTTTTTATTCTTATATCCCTTATCATTATCTTCCTTTATCTTAACAGCACATCCTACACACGCTCCAAATCCACATCCCATTCTTTCTTCAAGAGATAAATAAGCGTCTATATTATTATTGACTGCATACTCTTTTACGGCCTTTAACATGCCTTTAGGTCCACAAGAATATATTCTATCTGCTTTTTTTACATACTTATTCATCAAATCTATAACATTTCCTTTTTCTCCATGTTCACCATCTTCAGTTGCTATATAAACTTCTCCGTACTTTTTGAATTCATATATTAAATAAACATCTTTTCTAAATCCTAAAAATATCTTATTGTTTCCCTTTAACCTCTTAGCAAGTTCTAGGAGTGGAGGAGTTCCTACTCCCCCTCCAACTATTATATTTTCACCCTCACAATCTATATCGAATCCATTTCCTAAAAACGCCATTAAGTAAATATCATCATTTTCTCTAAGTCTTGAAAATTCCTCAGTGCCTTTTCCTACCACCATGAATACTAGTGTTATCTCTTTATTTTTTTCATCTATTTCGCATACACTTATAGGTCTTGGAAGTAGCATTGATTTATCTTTGCTATATAAGTTTACAAACTGTCCTGGCTTAAAGTCGAATATTAAATCTTCTGATTTAACTACAAGCTTATACACATTATCCACTAACATTTCATTTTTTAATATCTTAGCTATAACCTTTTTCTTAGTTATACACATACAATACCTCCTACTTTATTCCCATATTATATACACTCATATCCTCTATCTTTATATTAGAATCCATTATATCTAGTATTCCTCTTACCGTATCAAGGGATGTAAACACTGGTACAGATGCCTCAATAGCTGCTCTTCTCATTCTAAACCCGTCTCTAGTTGAGTCATTTGCCTTAGTTGGAGTGTTTATAAGCATATCTACCATTCCACTTCTTATAACATCTAATATATTAGGTACACCTTCGCTTATTTTTTTTGCTCTTTGAACTTTTAGTGAATTTTTCTCTAATTCATCTGCTGTTTTACTTGTAGCTATAAATTTACATCCTTTTTTGTCAAACTCTTTTGCTATTTCTATGAATTCAGCTTTATCACTAGGTTTTACAGTAGCAAGTATTGTTGAATTTTCATTTGCTACATTAACTCCTGCTGCTATAAGTCCTTTGTATAAAGCTTCTACAAAAGTTTCTCCTACGCCTAATACTTCTCCAGTTGATTTCATCTCAGGGCCTAGACTTACCTCAACATCTGGAAGTTTTTGAGTTGAGAATACTGGAACCTTTACAGATATTTTCTTAGATTCTTTATAAAGCCCTGTTCCAAATCCCATATCTTGAATCTTTTCTCCAAGCATAGCTCTAGTTGCAAGTTCTATCATAGGAACTCCAGCTACCTTACTTATATATGGAACCGTTCTTGATGATCTTGGATTGACCTCTATTATATATAATTCATTTTTAAATTCTATAAATTGAATATTTATCATTCCAATTACCTTAAGTTCTCTTGCTATTTCTCTTGTCTTTACTAATATTTTTTGCTTTATATCATCACTTATATTTTGTGTAGGATATATAGATATGGAATCTCCAGAGTGAACTCCTGCTCTTTCAAGATGCTCCATTATTCCAGGTATTAATATATTATTACCATCACATATTGCATCTACTTCTATTTCTCTTCCAGTTAAGTACATATCTATTAAAACAGGATTTTTAGAATCTCTCTCAAATGAATTTTCAAGATATCTTTTAAGCTCTTTTTCGTTGTGAGTTATCTCCATACCTTGTCCGCCTAGTACATAAGATGGTCTAACTAACAGTGGATAACCTAGATTTAAAGCTTCTTTTATACCTTCATCTACAGACCATACAGCCTTACCCTTTGGTCTATTTATTTGAAGCTTTTCCATTATTTCATCAAATTTTTCTCTATCTTCAGCCTCGTCTATCTGTTCTGGCTTAGTTCCAAGTACATTTACATTTATTTCATCTAGGAAATTAGCAAGCTTTATAGCAGTCTGACCTCCAAACTGAAGTATAACCCCATATGGCTTTTCTTTTTGTATAATATTTAGTACATCTTCTTCTGTAAGAGGTTCAAAGTATAATTTGTCTGCTGTATCAAAGTCTGTACTAACAGTCTCTGGATTGTTGTTTACTATTATAGTCTCTATATTTTGTTTTTTAAGAGCAAGTATTGAGTGAACTGAGCAGTAGTCAAATTCTATTCCTTGTCCTATTCTTATAGGTCCTGACCCTATAACTATTACCTTTTTCTTATCTGATACATAAACCTCGTCATGCTCATCATAAGTTGAGTAGTAATATGGAGATACCGCATCAAACTCACCAGCACAAGTATCTACCATTTTGTAAACTGCCTCTATACCGTATAATTTTCTAAGATTGTATACATCCTTAGGAGATGACTTTGTAAAATCTGCTATAGCCTTGTCAGAGAATCCTTTTATTTTAAGCTTTCTCATCCATTCTTTAGTTATATCTGAAAGATCAACCTTCTTTAATTCTTCTTCCTCGTTTACAATATTTTTTATCTTATTAACAAAGAACCTGTCCATTCCAGTTATTTTACAAACCATATCTATTTTATAATTTCTTCTTAAAAGCTCCGCTAAGTCAAATATTCTCTCATCATCAGGTATTTGAACTCTTCTTTTTAATTCTTCAATGCTTCTTTGAGAAGATGCTTTATGTTCTAAGCTGTATTGTCCTATTTCAAGAGACCTTATAGCCTTTAAAAAAGCTGACTCAAAGTTATTTCCAATAGCCATTACTTCTCCAGTTGCCATCATCTTTGTTCCAAGAGTTTTCTTAGCTCTTCTAAATTTATCAAACGGCCATTTAGGTATTTTTACTACACAATAATCAAGAGTTGGCTCAAAGCATGCCTTAGTTTTTTTAGTTACAGAATTTTCTATTTCATCAAGTGTATATCCTATAGCTATTTTAGTTGCAACCTTTGCTATAGGATATCCCGTAGCTTTTGACGCTAAAGCAGATGAGCGGCTAACTCTTGGATTTATCTCTATTACTACATATTCAAAACTCTCAGGATTAAGGGCTAACTGAACATTACATCCACCTTCTATTCCTATCCTATTTATAATATCTATTGAAGCCTTTCTAAGCATTTGATACTCTACATCTGTAAGTGTTTGAGATGGTGCTACAACTATACTGTCTCCAGTATGAACTCCAACAGGGTCTATATTTTCCATATTACATACTGTTATACAGTTTCCCTTACTATCTCTCATTACCTCATACTCTATTTCTTTCCATCCCTTTATACTTTTTTCTAAAAGCACCTGTCCTACACGGCTTAACTGAAGCCCACTTGCAAGAATTTCTTCTAACTCTTCTTTATCTTCTGCTATTCCACCACCTGCACCACCTAGTGTATATGCAGGTCTTACAACTACTGGATATCCTATTTGAGATGCAAATTTTATTCCATCCTCCATAGTAGTTACTATTTCACTTTGAACTAAAGGTTGATTTGTCTCCTCCATTATTCTTTTGAAGGAATCTCTATCTTCTCCGTCCTTGATAGATTTTATAGATGTTCCTATAACCTTTACATTGTGTTTTTCTAAAATCCCTTTATCATTAAGTTCAACTGCTAGATTTAATCCTGTTTGCCCCCCCATACCTGCTATTAAACTATCTGGCTTTTCCTTTATTATTACTTTCTCTACAAATTCTAAAGTTAGCGGCTCTATATAAACCTTATCTGCAATTTCTTTATCAGTCATTATAGTTGCAGGGTTAGAGTTTATAAGTACTGTCTCTATTCCCTCTTCTCTTAAAGTTTGACAAGCCTGTGTTCCAGAGTAATCAAACTCAGCTGCTTGACCTATTACTATTGGTCCTGATCCTATAACTAATACTTTTTTTATATCATCTCTTTTTGGCATAATTTTACCTCCCCATAATAACTACTTAAAGCTAAAATGTATTTTCTTAAACCGATTCAGTCTTAGCTTTCATATAAACATCTATAAATTCATCAAATATTGGTGCCGCATCATATGGTCCTGGGCAAGCTTCAGGATGAAACTGTATGCTGTATATATTCATATCATCAATTCTCATTCCCTCAACAGTATTATCATTCATATTTATATGAGTTATTTTTACATTTTCAGGTAAAGTCTCTTCTTTAACAACATATCCGTGATTTTGAGATGTTATAAGTACTTTTCCTGTTTGCAAATCTTTTACAGGGTGGTTACATCCTCTATGTCCAAACTTAAGCTTTTCGGTATCTCCTCCAAGTGCTAGTGCCAAAAGTTGATGTCCAAGACATATTCCCGTTATAGGAATTTTTCCCATCATCTTCTTTATCTCTTCGATAACACTTACTAAATCCTTTGGATCTCCAGGTCCGTTAGATAAAAACACTCCATCATAATCTTTTTCAAGTATCTCTTTAGCTCCTACAAATGCTGGATATACAGTTATATTACAATTTCTTTTTTTGAAGGATCTTATTATATTAGACTTTATTCCAAAGTCTATAGTAGCTATATTAAGACCTTCTTTATCACAGTGATCTACTACTTCTTTAGTAGTTACCTTTTCAACTGCATCTACATTTGAAAATGAATTTATGGTATTTTTTATTTGATCGTCAGTTAATTTTCTACTAGTTATAATTCCTCTTAAAGTTCCTTGATTTCTAATCATCTTGGTTAAATATCTCGTATCTATTCCTTCTATTGCAACAATCTTATTTTGCTTAAGGTAATCATCAAGATTGAATTCACATCTAAAGTTTGATGGCATCTCACATTTTTCTCTTACTATAAATCCTCTAACCTTTGGAGACTTTGATTCCATATCATCTATATTAATTCCATAGTTTCCAATCAATGGATAAGTCATTGTAACTATCTGTCCATAATAAGATGGATCAGTTAAAACCTCTTGGTATCCAGTCATTCCAGTGTTAAATACTACCTCTCCTACAGTTTCTTGTATATATCCAAACAACTTTCCTTCAAGTACAACATTGTTTTCTAGTATTAAATAACCTTTCATATTTTTTCCCTCCGATTAGATTACTCTAAGTAAGTCTTGTCTCATTCTAATTACAGCTTCTCTTGCAGCCTTGTGAAACTCTGTTTCACTATATCTATCTTTATACTCATCTTTTTTATAAGCTGCTATTATTCCTCTTGATGAATTTATCAAAGCACCTAGTCCATCTTCATTAAAACATCCTTTTAAATCCTCAGCCGTTGCCCCTTGCGCTCCATAGCCTGGCACTAAAAAGAAGGTATTGGGATTTTGCTCTCTAATTATTTTTCCTTGTTCTTTATAAGTTGCACCTACTACCGCTCCTATTTTACTAAATCCGTATTTACCTATTAAATCTTCTCCCCATTTTGATACAAGCTCTCCCATATGCTCATATACATATCTTCCATCTTCTGTTTTTAAATCTTGTATATCTCCACTATTAGGATTTGATGTTTTTACTAATACAAACATTCCTTTATCAAGCTCTTTGCAGTTTTCAATATAAGGGCTTATCGCATCATATCCCATGTATCCATTTATAGTTACAAAGTCAGCATCAAATACCTTATGTTCATTTCCACCAACACGTACTCTTCCTATATGCCCTCTTGAATAACTCTTTGCAGTTGATGCTATATCTCCTCTTTTTATATCACTTATTACTATAAGATTTTTTTCTTTTGCATATTTTATAGTTTTTATGAAACAATCTATTCCATCAGGTCCTAATTCCTCGTACATAGATATTTGAGGTTTTACAGCTGGAACTAGATCATATATTTCATCTATTATCATGCAGTTAAATTTATAATAAGCATTTGCAAGTCCCTTTAATGTCTTTCCATACTTTTTATAAGCTTCTTTTTTTATGAATTCTGGTATGAATTCTTCTCTAGGATCAAGCCCTACAACAGTAGGATTGTTCAGCTCTTTTATTCTCTCTATCAACTTATCTATCATCTAACCTTCATCCCCCTCATATACAACTTCTCCATTTACTATCGTATATTTTACTTTTCCGAAAACTTTCATTTTATTAAATGGAGTATTTTTTGACTTTGATCTAAATTTACTAGAATCTATTTTATAAATTTCATTTTCATCAAAGATAGTTATATCAGCGACTTTTCCCTCTTCTATACTTCCTTTATCTATATTTATAAGCTTTGCTGGATTTAAGCTCATCTTCTCTATAAGTTCATTTATACTTAGTACATCTTCTTTTACCAAGTTAGTTATTCCAAGAGATAGAGCAGTTTCAAGTCCTACTATTCCATTTGCCACTTTTTCAAATTCACAGTTTTTTTCTATTTCATGATGAGGTGCGTGATCTGTAGCTATAATATCTATAGTCCCATCCTTTAACCCTCTTTTTATCTCTTTTACATCTTCTTTAGATCTTAGGGGTGGACTCATCTTCATATTTCCATTATCTATTTCAACACTCTCATCTGTTAGTGAGAAATGATGTGGACAAACCTCACAAGTTACATATATATTATCTTTTTTAGCTTTTCTCACTAATTCAACGCTTCCTTTAGTACTTATATGACATATATGAAGCTTAGCTCCTGTCTCTTTTGCAATCTCTATATCTCTTTTTACTATAACCTCTTCTGATTCGCTAGATATTCCTTTAAGATTTAGATTTTTAGATTTTGAACCTTCATTCATAACTCCATCTTTAGCTAACTCTTCATCTTCACAGTGTGATAAAACAGGTAAATCATAAGTTTTAGATAGTTTCATAGCCTTAGCTAATATAGCTGAATCTTTAACTGTTTTCCCATCTTCACTTATAGCAATTATTCCAGATTTTTTCATACTCTCTATATCACTTAACTCTTTTCCGTTTTGTCCTTTGGTTATACTTCCTATAACCTCAATATTCACTACAGCTTTTTCAGCCCTTTTATTTATGTATTTTACTACTTGCTCATTATCTATAGCAGGATTAGTATTTGGCATAGCACATATAGTAGTAAATCCACCTCTTGCAGCACTTAAAGCACCGGTTTCTATATCTTCCTTGTATTCAAATCCAGGTTCTCTAAGGTGTACATGTACGTCTACAAACCCTGGAGACAATATATATCCACTAGCATCTATTTCTCTATCAACTTTTTCATTTATGTTTTCGTGTATTCTTTTTATTATGCTATCTTCAATAAGAACATCTGTAACTTTATCAAAGTTTGTTTTAGGATTTATAACTCTTGCATTTTTAATCAATAATTTCATTTAATTCACTCCTCTTTTAGATATTAAAAAAGCAACAAACAAGTATACCAAAATCAAAATTCAACCTTTTGGTACTACCGTTTGTTGCTTACATATTTTAAGGAATTCAAAAACTATTATTGAGTATAATACATTCAATAATTCTTTGAAATTTATACAATTACTCTTATTATCATGTTTTTCTGCATAATAAAAACACGCACTGATGGCTCCCATCATGATTCCTCCCTTCCTGGTCTCTCGTACCAATTTAAAGGTCGACATGCGTATGTCGATTTTTTATATTATTTTGTTTTAACAATAATAACACATAGAGTATTCGTATGTCAAATATAAAATTTGTTTCATACTTCCTACAGCCATCTAAATGTGTTTTTCTAATTAATTTTTAAAACAGAATAAAATAGTTCTATTGGTTCATTGTAAATTTAATGTAGTTAATGTAAAATTTGGTTGATTTAAATATAAAATTGTAAAAGGAGGAATTTCTTTGACAGAAGAAAAAGTTATTTGCTGTAATTGTGAAGAAAAAGAAGCACTTAAAGATTATCCTACAGATCTATGCGAAAACTGTAGAGAAGCGTATATTAAATATCCTGTTCCTATATGGATAAAAGCTTTATTTGTAATTGTACTTATTGTTACAATATTTAGTCTTATGCATTTTAAAAGTTCTCTTATTGGAGCTGTAAACTACGAAAGAGGTTTAAAAGCAGAAAAAGAACTTAAATATGTAACAGCTCAAAATGCATATAAAAAAGCTCTAAATCAATTTCCTGAATCGCAACTCTTAAAAAGCAGACTTTTTATTGTATCAGTCAAGGGTGATAATTTAGACGGAATAGAAAAAATTTATGATGAGATTCTTGAAATGGAATACTACAATACAAAGCTGCTTGACGAAGTTCAAGGTGCAATTGATTTGTATGGAGGATATTTCTTTATGACAGAAGAAATAAAAAAAATAGTAGAAAATGAAAATCTTTCAATCAATCAAATAATTAGTAGCCTTAAGAACCTTACTAAGTCCAGTAACAACGAAAACATATGTGGAGCATATTATTATCTTGGAACCGTCTACTACGCAAATGGAGAGTATGCAAAAGCTATAGAAGCCTTTGATACAGTTTGCTCAATCAGACCAGATATTTACTCTTTTAAAATTCCCAAAGCAACGTGTTATTCAGATTTAGGCAATTATGAAAAAGCTAAAAAAATATTAAAGGAAACATTTATTTTTAACAAAGAATATGAACCTGCATATATTTCTTTGAATTTTATAAATCTTAAAGAACATAACTATGACGAGGCTCTTAAAAACGCAAAAAAAGCCTATTCTATAAATAAAAATAATTTAGATGCTATAGAGGCAATTGCAATATCAAGTCATTATTTAAAAAATGAAAATGAAAGAGATAAGCATATTAAGATTCTAGAAGAAAATAACTACTCTGATATTAATAGAGTCAAAGATATCGTAAACGGAAAAATAAAAGATTATGAATAGGAGTGAAAAATAAATGTTTTTTATACCTGGATTTTTAATATCCCTAGTCACTTTCCCTGGAGTTATAGTTCATGAGTTAGCACATCAGCTTTTTTGTAGACTTATGAAAGTCCCTGTTTTTGAAGTTTGTTATTTTAAGTTTTCAAATCCATCAGGATATGTTATTCATGAAGCTCCAAAAAACCCAAGAGCTCAAATTTGGATCTCACTTGGTCCATTCTTTGTAAATAGTATTTTAGGTGCCTTAATATCACTACCAGGAGCTATAGATATTATAAAATTTAATGATTACTCTAATCAATTAAGCTTTTTCTTTGTATGGCTTGGTGTATCTATTGCAATGCATTCATTTCCAAGTATAGAGGATGCTAAAAACATGTGGAAATCTATATGGGATAAAAGAACACCTATAATCAGCAAACTACTTGCTCTACCAATAGTTGCTATTATGTATATTTGTTCTCTTGGAAGTGTTGTTTGGCTAGATCTTTTCTATGGTATATTTTTAGCCATGGCTATTCCTTATGTTCTTATCCAAATGTTAATATAAACTTAGATTACCCCTAGTAAATACTTGTATATTTACTAGGGGTAATCTTTAGTTTTATTATTTAATATTTTATTTTTTAAATGCTTTTCTAGATTTCAACATACTTTATTTCATTACCTACAAATTCTAAAAACTTCTCAAAATCCCCATAAGAAATCGTAATAGTTGCAGTATTTACATTAGGATGAAAGCTTATATAATCTCCCTTTAAATCCTTGTCTATCAACACCTTAACATTTTTTTCCTCATCATTTATAAGTCCAAATACATTTACTGAACCAGGCTTTAACTTTAAATATTTAAAAAGCCTTTCTTCTGATGCAAAGCTTAGATTTGTACTATTTATTTCCCATGACAATTTCTTTAAATCTACTTTTTTATTTTCTTCTATAATTATAAGATAGTGTTGTTTTCCTTTTCTATCCCTGACAAACAAATTTTTACAATGAGCACCTTTTATGTTCAACTTTAAATTGTCAGCTTCCTCTATTGTATACACAGGAACATGAGTGTATTTTTCATACTCAATATCTAATTTGTCTAAAATATCGTATACTACTTTTTCATTTTCGCTCATAATTTTCTCCTCGTTATACATTCGTAAGTAAAAAATTCCTCTTTATATTATCTTTTATAAGTTATCCATGGCTTTAAAGTAGCTACCACTTCGATCATTTTTTCATCTAACATATCTTGTATCACTCTATCTATATTTTTATAAGCCTCAGGTGCTTCTTCATATATTACATTTTTATCATTATACATTAAATTACATTTCATATTGTTTTGTCTTACATATTTTTTAGAATAAACTTTTTCAAGCTTCTCCTTACACCCAAATCTACTCCATTTTCTTCCTGCTCCATGTGAAATCGAATATGCATAATCTAAAAGATTATATTTAGGCTTTACTATATACGAATTACTTCCTCTAGTCCCAGCTACTACAATACATCCTGTATCAGATGGAGCTGCTCCTTTTCTATGGATATAGAATGTTTTATTATTCACTTTCTTTTTAGTTATACTATTATGAACACTGTCTAAAAGCTTTTTATTTTCTTTTGAATTTACACAATTTGAAATTCTATCAGCTATAATTTCTCTATTTAATTTCGCAAATTCAACTGCATTATCGTGTTCTTTTAAGTATTCATCAAAAGCATCAGTTCCTACATTTAATCCATTTTGACAAGAGTAGTCTTTAATATATTTATTCAGTATATACTCACCGTATTTTCTTGAACCACTGTGAACTAATAAATATATGTTATTTTTATTTATTCCAATTTCATCTACCGCTTTTTCATCATATACTCTATCAATTTCTTCAAACTCAGCAAAGTGATTACCAGACCCTATTGTTCCTAATTTTTCTTTAAATGGAAAATCAGTATCTTTAATAAAGTTATTTATATTTTCAAGACTACTTAATTTCTCTAATTTTTTCATAGTTTTATCTATTTTAAATTTACTTTTTTTAATTCCAGTAGAAAATAACCCTATTCCACAGCCTATATCATTTCCAATTATATGAGGATATATAATATCCTCAGTCATATAACTTGCTCCAACAGGAGTTTTTCCAACATGTAAGTCTGGAAGTCCCACAGCTTTTATTATACCTTTAAGCGTTGCTATTTTTTTAAGCTGATCCACAGCATTACTTTCTATCCACGATTTTTCACTTTTTACTATATTTATCATTATTATATATTCTCTCCTCCATATTATAATGTCCTATGGCAAGAGACTATTATTATTTAGATTCTCTCACCTCATATTTTAATAACATCATATCAATCACGTCCTTTCAAAATATTTATACAATTATTCTATCAAATTTTAAAATTCAACCATTATTCTTGCTGGAAAAGCATCTAATCCTTCAATTTTCATAGGTAAACAAAATACTCTAAAATCATTCTCTGGTATCTTATCCAGGTTCATTAAATTTTCTATTGCATATATCCCATTTTTTCCAAGAAAAACATCTATAAGACCATGATTTTTTCCTCGTCCTAATCCCAAAGTATCTATCCCAATCATATTTACTTTCTTCTCAACTAGATACTTAATTACTTCCATTGAAATTTCTGGATGGTTACTATATCTTTCTTCATCATCTAAATATTTATCCCAATTAGTTTGGAAAAATACAAAATCTCCTTCTTTAACCTTCTCAAAGTTTAAATCATTTATTTCAATTGGTCTATCAGTTATATGCGAAACATCAAATTTTATTCCTGATGATATTAACCTTTCATTTTCTAAAACAACATCCTTACTCATAACATCTATATGAGTCCCCATATTATGAACAGCACAAGAAAATAAAGTTGTTGTATACTCCTTTTTAGTTCCTTCAAAACATTTTATTTTTTCTACCTTAAGAGGTGGTGAACCTGTTCTATAAACTCTATTCATTTTTGTTACTTGTGTAATATCAACTATCATACAAATTCCTCCTATATTATTTTAAATATCCTAACTCAGAAATATTATCTCCAAAGACAGAGGTGTCAATTATAAATTCAGGCATTCCTATATAACCTGCCGCTATTTCATATTCATCAAATACTATTACAAGTTTATCATTTTCATTTATATAGAAGTTAGTATTCTCATCTATAGTATCAAATTCTTCTATAAAATATCCAGCCTCTTCTTTTTCAATTTCTTCTTTCATTTTAGTTATTATTTCATTATTTATAGAACTTATATAATCGTAATCTTTATCAAATAAATCACTTATATTAAGTAATTTACTATTTTTCAAAGCCACATTATAAAAATCAGCTCTATCATATCCACTTGCTTTTATTTGGGTTGTTACAACCTTAAATGACAATATATCTTCATTATTTCTAATTAGTATATAGCTTTGACTTACTGTCTCAGGAATAGATGTTAAAAATCCTGCCTTCTTTGAATCTTCCTTGATTTTTTCTGAGTTTTCAACAGCCTTATCATATACAGCTATAGCACGTTCTTTTAAAATACTATTTATTTTTTCTTGAGCATTATTATCTTCAAGTCCTTCAATAGACGGTATCTCTATATTTATCTCCCTATACTTATCATAAAGTGCCATTTTATCAATAGTTACAAGATTTACAATATCACCTATTACAGGAACATCAAGTATATTTGCTGCAAACAATTTATTTGTATTAACTAGTCCTACAAAAACTACACAAATACAAGCAGCTACTGTAAGACTTCTACTAATTATTTTCTTTAATTTGCTTCTCTTATTGATAGTTTTTTCATGGAATTTGTTTTTTATATTTATTAAACTCTCATGTGTAAACTCAGGAAGCTCACTTTTAATCATATCAAGATTTTCTTGATCTAATTCTGATATAATATTATCATATTTATTCATAATTATCCTCCTAATTTATAATTTAATTTTTGTAAGCAAAGATTTTCTACTATAATAAAGTCTATTACTTACTTCTTTAGATGTAATACTTAATTTATCAGCAATTTCTCTAGGTTTTAACTGATAGAAGTATCTAAGAAAAAAAATCTCACTATCAGGTTCCTTTAGATCTTTTGCAAAATTATATATATCGTTAATCATTTGTTTATTTAATAACGCTTTTTCTATATCTTCAGTCTCTACTTTTAAATCTTCATCATATGGCAAAGTTGTCATTTTATTTATTTTTCTTACTTTATCTATTGCTTTGCTTTTTGTGATAAGACATAAGTAAGATTTAATACTTCCTCTAGTTTGATCATATTTTTGAGGGTGTTCCCATAAATATGTAAAGCTTTCTGCCACACAGTCCTCAATATCTTCTCTAGTTCCAACATTTTTAAGTATCCCTGATGCAATTACCCAAAGTAGCTTACTATATTCCTTAATTAAAAAATCATATGTTCTAGGATTGCGACTATGTATTTCTTGTTGCAATTTCTCATCTATCATCTACTATATTACCTCCCTGTTTCTATATTGATTATAATCGATTACATAAAACAATACGAATGAAAAAGTGTTTTGACTTAAAAAAACAGGTGAAATATTTTATTTAATATTACACCTGTTTTTCATACTTATTTTATTTATAATTATTATTAATATCTAGTAATTTCATTTTTGCTTAATTAATATACGTCCTATTTCTTTTGCGTTTACTGGCTTACTAAAAAAATATCCTTGATATTCATTGCAACCTAAGCTATTTAAAAGTTTTAGTTGATCTTGTGTTTCAACCCCCTCTGCAATTGTTTTTATTCCCAAAATCTTTGCTATATTAATTATTAATAACACTATAGATTTATCTACTTTTCTATAACAAATTTCATCAACAAAAGATTTATCAATCTTTAAAGTATCTAGATGCAGTAACTTCAAATAATTTAGACAAGAGTATTTTGTTCCAAAATCATCTAACGATATACTTATTCCTCTTTCTTTTATTTTTTTTAAATTTTCTTTGTCACAGTCAATATCTTGTATTAATGCCGTTTCTGGTATCTCTAATGTAAGTAATTCAGGATTAATTTTTCGATTTGATATAATTGAATCTATTGTATCTACAAACTTATTATCATTAAATTGAATTTGCGATATATTTATAGAGACATTTATAGGATTGATTTTCATTTCTACCCATTTATTAATCTGTTCACAAACCATTTCTAATACTAATTTATCTATACTTGTAATTAGTCCATATTTCTCTGCTATATAGATAAATTCCTTGGGATATATTAATACTTCTTTTGAGTGATTCCATCTTATTAATGCCTCCAATCCTGTAACTTTGCCAGATTTAGCATTTATTTTAGGTTGATAGTATAAAACAAATTCTTTTTTTGTATTGCTAACTCTATATCTTCTTTATATATATGTGATTCTTTCCTTCTTCTACAAATAAAAACGCTGTATCTCCCCCAGAATAATATGCTTGCTAAATATTAAGTGTATTACATTTTATAATATATCGTTTTACTCATTATCTAATATAAAGTTGTTTATTTCTTCTTGTAAATGTTGTGATAGTTCATTTAAATCCTGAGTATATAATGACACCTCTTCTAACAGTGCAACTCCCTCTTCTGTTGAAGAAGAAACCTCTTGTGTTCGGGATGCAACTTGTTGTGAAGAATAAGATATTCGTTCTATTGAATTTATAATATTATTTTTATAATCATCCTTTTTTTCTGTGTGTGATTGAACATTTTTTATATTTGATCCTAATTTTTTTATTCGTTTTATTATATTGTTAAATACTATATCAGTTTGTGTTATCAAATTATTCTGCTGGTCCTGTATTTCCTTTATGTCATTTAAAATGAAAACTGATTTTTTAAATTTATTTTGCACCGCATCTATTAATAATCTAATCTCTTTAGCAGATTGTTCACATTCATTAGCAAGATTTCCAAACTCTTCAGCCACAACCGAGAATCCTTTGCCTTTTTCCCCAACTCTAGCTGCTTCTATAGATGCATTCAGTGCTAATAAGTTAGTCTGCTTAGCAATCTTAGAAACGGTATCTACTATTCCACCTATTGCTTGAATACTTTTATAATTATCAGATAAAGCTTCTGATATATCATTCGCTCTTATATCACGTTCGTTTGTTTTTTCTACTAAGGATTTTATTATTTTAACTCCATCCGAGCTCAAGTCATTAATTTGTGAGGATTCTCTATTGATATAATGAGTAGACTCTACTACTAGTTGAATTTCATCTCCTAATTCTTTCATATCCAAACTTCCTTTAATTGTACTTTCAGCTTGTTTATTGGCATTGTTTGCAATAATATCTATGATCAGTGCAATTTCACCTATTGAATCATTGGTTTGGGTTGTTATTTTATTCAAAGAATTTGAAGAATTTATCACTGTATTAGCTGAATATTTCACTTTTCCTATTAATCTATTTATATTTTCCATCATTTCATTAAAGCTAGTTCCAGCTTTACCTACTTCATCTTCACTTTTAATATCTATTCTTGTTGTTAAATCTCCTTTTGATGCTACTTCAAAAGAATCTTTCAATTGTATAATAGGATTAGATATACTTTTTGATACAATAATTCCTATTATAGAAAATATTATTATACATATGCCTATTACTACGGTTAAAAAAGAACTTATTTCTGTAGAGCTCTTGAATATTTCTTTTATTGTAGGTGCCACTCCTAATACCCATCCATTACAAAGTTTTGAGTATCCTATTATTTTAGATTCTCCATTAAATTCATATTCAATTACCCCATGATCATTTGTACTCATTTCATCTACTATAAACTTTAATTTTCCATTTTCAGTAGTTCCTAAGTTATCTTTAAATGTAAATTTAGGATGAACTAAATAATCGAATTTTTCATTAAATAATGCTAAATATCCACTGTCATAAATTTTTATACTTTCTATTTCCTTCTTTAATAAATTAAAATCTATATCTGTTCCTACTAATGCAACTAATTTATCCTCCACATAAACTGGCTTTGTATACGAAACTACATGAGTATTTAAGATATCATTCATATACACATCACTCCATTTGTTGAAGTTACTCTTATATTCTTCAAATTGCAATGCAGTTTCTTCAGAGCTTAAATCCCAGTCTAATTTTTTGAACTTTCCTTCTCTCTGCTTGTCTGCATAATAAATATTATATACTGTATCAGATAATTCTGGTGATACTTGAATATATATTGCATTACCTCCAACTGTATTGTCTGCAATCAATTTTACTATATCATCCATTTTTTTATTATAAGAAAGTATATAATCAGGGTCTTTTATAAATTCATTCATATCAAATTGTAATCCTGATATAGTAGCCAAGTTATTTACACCTAGCTCCGCTTCATCTAGGAATTTGTCTATTTTATTAGTATATACTTGTGACATAAAATCAAGCTTTTCTGATGCCTCTTTTTTTATTATGTTCCTACTTTTTATTATAGCTATACTCCCTACTATTAACGCCATAGATATTGAACAAACTAGAATTACTAAAATTATTTTAATTGATACTTTTTTTAATGTTAGCTTCACAATTTCAACTCCTATTCTTTAATTTTTGGCTTCTTCATAAATAATTACAACTCGATTCAAATGTCCATTTTCGACATTTTTATATATATTTCAACATAATAACAGGTTTTTCATGTTGATTCATTCACATTTCTTACATAATACCTATATACATAAATAATAATTTTAGTTTAAAATAATAATGTATGTATTTTTACTTCGTTCAAAGTTTGAAGTTATTTTTATTTTTTAAGGAGATAAATCATGATAAAAAACAACAATATAAATATCAGTCATAAAATTCCAGTTAAAATATATTTTCAAAGAATAACAGATTGTTCATGTAAATGGAACAATGGTATTAAATTTATTATGGTATTAAAAGGAAGCTTACAGTTTTGGAGTTTATACACGAAAAGTATTACAGTTGAAGAAGGGGAAATTAAGATCATAAACCCACATCAATTACACTGTATTTCACCGTTAACAAGTAACAATATTGTTTTGATATTAGAGATAGATTCTGATTTTGTAAGATCATACTTTACTAATAATTTTGTTCAAGTTAAAAATCCTAATTTTAATATTAGATGCCTATTATTTAATTGTGAAGAAAACGTTATCTCGCCTTTTAACGCTGACACAAATAGATATGAACAATTAAAACTACAGATTATTTCTCTAACTAATTCCATTTATTTTTCTTATAACTTAGATAGATGTGAAGAGTTAGCTAACAGCTTACTTTTTAACCTTTTTAATAACTTTTGTATATTTACTAAAAAATCATTAAAAAAATCAAATCGTTTAAAATATTCAACTAGATTTATGAATATTTTTATTTATATGGCTGATAATTTTTTAAATAAAATAGAATTGAGTGAAATAGCAAAATACGAACGATTAAATGCAGATTATTTATCTCGTCAAATAAAAGAGTTAGTTGGATATAATTGGGTTAAGTGTATAAATTTCCTTAGGATTGAACATTCATTAAAATTACTCATGACCACAGATATGAATATTACTGAAATTGCTTTTAGTTCTGGTTTTTCTTCTCCAAGATATTATTATAAAAATTTTTATTATTTTTTCCCTGAAGGACCTGCTAAATTTCGAAAAAAATACAAACCCTTATGTAGCTTTGCAAAAATTTCTGCATCTTTTCGCAAAATAAACTGCAAAAATAAAAGGTATTGAGATTTAATATACTCATACCTTTTATTAGCCAACTTCCTATTCATTTTTTAATTAACTACTTATTCTGTAAATTCTCCT
>NZ_JAOASI010000007.1 GCF_025210165.1 Tepidibacter sp. | reverse complement strand
GCTTGTAAGGCAGGTGCTCTCCCAGCTGAGCTATGAGCCCAATTATTAATGGTGACCCCTAGGGGAATCGAACCCCTGTTACCGCCGTGAAAGGGCGGTGTCTTAACCGCTTGACCAAGGGGCCAAACCTTGGTGACCCATCCGCGACTCGAACGCGGGACACCCTGATTAAAAGTCAGGTGCTCTACCGACTGAGCTAATGGGTCATATCATTGGAAAATTTCTTCTCTCCATTATTTTAGCCTTGATACTTAATGTACCACTAAGTGATTCACACGAAATTAGAAATTTCGGTTCTCTACTTATACCGACTGAGCTAATGGGTCATGTGTTGTCATGTGTTTTTTTCCTGCTGACAAGTATATATAATACTAGCTTTTTCTACATATGTCAACACTTTTTACTAATTTTTTTAAATTATTTTAAGCAATCCATTTAATGTACATATTCTTCTCCGTATTAGGATTTATTTTTCTTATAAAAATGAATTTATTATATTTTTTCTATATTAAACTTTTTTAATAAGATTTATTAAAAATAATAAATAAATATAAATCTTATAATATATAATTACATATTATTAAGATATTGATTCCAACTAAAACTGTCTATAAAAAATGTTAGAAAATCTTTTAGATATTTTGACTAATATAACTTAGCTTTTATCGTTTAATAATCCGTTAAGAAATTTACGTGTTTGACCGCAGGGAGTTCGTAAATTTTAGGATTGTTAATAAGATAAAGGCTTAGTTATATTCAAAATATCGTTGTATTTGCGGTATTTTTTATAGACAGTTTTTGATTAACCACTAAAAAAGAAACTAGACCCCGTTATACGAAATCTAGTTTTCTATAATTGCTTTTACAATAACTCTTGTCTTATAATAGTTTGAACTCTCTTAGGTCCAACAGATACTATACTAGCCTTTACCCCTGTTAACTCTTCTATTCTTTGAACATACTTCTGAGCATTTACAGGAAGCTCTTCAAACGTTGTAGCCAAAGTTATATCTTCACTCCATCCATCTAACACTTCATATATAGGCTCACACTTTTCTATAAGCTCTAATGAAGCTGGGAATTCTGTTATAACTCTATCACCTAACTTATAACCTGTACATATCTTAACTTTTTCAAATCCAGTTAATACATCTAAAAGCATTAAAGACATAGATGTAAGTCCATTAACTCTTGCTGCATATCTAACTATTACAGAATCAAACCATCCACATCTTCTAGGTCTTCCAGTAGTTGTTCCAAACTCATTTCCATTCTTTCTTATTTGATCTCCAGTCTCATCAAATAACTCTGTTACAAATGGTCCTTTTCCAACTCTAGTAGTATACGCCTTTACTATTCCAAGCACATCCTCTACCATGTTTGGTCCTATTCCTGAACCAACACAGAATCCTCCTGATGTTGGATGAGAAGAAGTTACATACGGATAAGTTCCTAAGTCTAGGTCAAGTAATGTTCCTTGAGCTCCTTCAAATAATACTTTTTTTCCTTCTTTTAAAGCATTATATAATATCACTGATGTATCATCTACATATTCTTTTATCTCTTTTATATATGATAAATTCTCTTCATATAATTTTTCAAAATCAAATTTTTCTCCACCGTATATCTTTTCTATTATTTCATTCTTCTTCTCTACTTGAGCTTTTAATTTTTCCTTAAATATTTCTTCATCTAAAAGATCACATATTCTTATACCAGATCTTTCTGTTTTATCCATATAGCAAGGACCTATTCCTTTTTTAGTAGTCCCTATTTTATTATCTCCTCTTGAGTTTTCTGCTAACTCATCTATCTTTTTATGATATTCAAATATAACATGTGCTCTATCACTTATTTTTATATTTTTAGTATCTATATTATCTTTTTTAAGCATCTTTATTTCATCTAAGAATCCCTTAGGATCAAACACTACTCCATTTCCGATTATGTTTATAGTCTTAGGATTTAATATCCCTGAAGGAATTAAATGAAGTGCATATTTTTTGTCTTTAACTACTAATGTATGTCCTGCATTATTTCCTCCTTGGCCTCTTACTACAACATCTGCTTTTCTTGCTAAATAATCTATTATTTTACCTTTTCCTTCATCTCCCCATTGAGATCCCACTATTGCTACACTTGACATTAAAGACCACCTCTTTATATATAATAACGAACACTTCCTCATTTATTTTATCAAACATACGTATTTAAATCAATATATTTGATTTTTTTGTTTTTTATTTAATCCACAACTATCAACAAGTTTTCTGTGGATAATGTGGATATGTTTGTTTGTACTTTTATTCTAATGCCTTTTGATAACTATATACAGAATTATCCACGTATATACACATTAATTGATTCTATTTACATTTATCCACAGCATAATAACTTATTCTTCCTTAAATATGTATAAACTATTATATATGTTGATAATTTACACGAAAATTAAAGCCAATATCTATTGTGGATTAATTCCACAGATATTGGCTTTAATAATACTTTATATAGATTTGTATATATTTATTAAGTTCTCTAGATGTCCATTTTCTTCTTCAATAAGCTGCTTTAAATATTTTTTAGTTTGTTCATATTTAGCAACTTTTAATAGATTGCTGTAAAAAAGTATCGCATCCTTTTCTGCTTGCATTCCTATTATCAATGCATCTTTAGAATCTTTAATATCTTTTATTTTATCATTAGTTAATCCTTTAGTGTTAAATATAGCTGTATCACTTATAGCTTTTAGATAAGCTGATGTTTGCTCATCAAACATATAATCATCATCATTTAGATTTTCTTCTTTTGCATATGAATATATTTTTGAAAATAAACTAGCATGAACTTTCTCTTCATCTGCTAATAACTTAAATATTTTCTTTATATCCTCATTTTCTGCATTTTCCATAGCTTGTGTATAAAATCTAAATCCCTCTTCTTCAATATCTCTAGCTACCTTTAATAATTCAAGCTCATTTAAGTATAAGTTCATAATATTAACCCCCTATATTTGTTATATTAAATTTATACCCATTCTTAATTATTTTTAAACATAATTACTATATGTTCCTAGCCAAGTTATGAAATTTCTGAAACTCTCCAAGCCAAGCAAGCTCAACTGTACCAGTTTCTCCATGTCTATGCTTTGCAATTATTATTTCACCAATACTTTTCTTTTCAGAATCAGGATGATAATATTCATCTCTATAAAGGAACATTACTATATCTGCATCCTGCTCTATTGCTCCAGATTCTCTAAGATCTGATAGTATAGGTCTATGATCTGCTCTTAATTCTGGTGCACGAGAAAGCTGAGATAGAGCTATTACAGGACAATTTAACTCTTTTGCAAGTATCTTTAAAGATCTAGATATCTTAGATATCTCTTGCTGTCTACTTTCTCCCTTAATATCACCTTCCATAAGTTGAAGATAATCTATTAATACAAAATCAAGACCTTTTTCCATTTTAAGTCTTCTACACTTTGATCTCATCTCCATTACAGTTATGCCTGGTGTATCATCTATATATATCTCTGCCTTTGATAGAGCTCCCATAGCCTCTATAAGCTTTGGCCAATCATCTTCATCTAAATTACCAGTCTTTAGCTTATTAAGTTCCACATGAGACTGAGCAGATAACATACGTTGAATCAACTGTTCCTTTGACATCTCAAGACTAAATACAGCTGCAGATATATTATCCTTCATAGCTGCATTTTGAACTAAATTAAGAGAGAAAGCTGTCTTTCCCATAGCAGGACGAGCAGCTACTAGAACTAAATCTGTTCTTTGAAGCCCATTAGTCTTTCTATCAAGATCTATAAATCCAGTTGTTATTCCAGTTATCTTTCCCTTGTTTTTATAAAGATCCTCTAAGCTGTCATATGCAGTCATAAGAACTTCACTTATAGGTTTGAAATTATCATTTGTTTTTTCTTGAGATATATCAAATATCTTCTTCTGAGCTATTTCAAGGGTATTAGTAACACCCTCTGCATTACTATATCCTATATCAAGAATATCAGAAGAAGCCTTTATAAGCTTTCTTAGTATAGACTTTTCTCTTACTATATCTGCATAATTTCTAACATTAGATGTCGTTGGCACAACAGTTGATAACTGAGTTAAATAAGTGATTCCACCTGCAATATCAAGAGTATTTCTCTTTTTCATTTCCTCTGTCAATGTTATTATATCTATCGGTTCACTGTTTCTGTAAAGGCTCAGTACAGCTTCATAAATCTCTTTATGAGCTTCTTTATAAAAATCATCTGGCTTTGTTATCTCAGAAACTGCTACAACAGCATCTTTATCGAGAAGTATAGATCCTAGAATAGACTGTTCAGCATCTATACTATGAGGAGGAATCCTTCCTGTTTGTTCCATTTCGATCTCTCCTAAATATTATTTTTTCTCTTTTACATCTACTGTTATTCTAGCAACAACCTTAGGATGTATTTTTATATCAACATATCTTGCCCCTAAGCACTTTATAGACTCATCAATTAATATTTTTCTCTTATCTACATCTATCTTATGCTTTTTCTTTAATTCTGTAGCTATATCTTTTGAAGTTATAGATCCAAATAATCTTCCACCTTCTCCAGCTTTAGAATACAAAGTTAAAACAAGCTCCTTCATATTTTCTGCTAAGACTTTAGCCTCTTCATGTTCTTTATCAGCCTTTATCTTTTTAGCTGTGTTTTGTTCATTTAATATCTTCATATTTCCGGCTGTTGCTTCTTTAGCTAATTTTCTTGGAAACAAATAGTTTCTTGCATATCCATCACTAGCATTAATTACATCTCCCTTTTTACCTGTTCCTTTTATATCCTTTAATAAAATAACCTTCATAATTTACTCCTCCTTCAAATATTCTAATATTAATTCTTCTAAAAGTTTAACTGTATCTTCAATAGAAATATCCTTAAGCTGAGCTCCTGCAACATCTATATGGCCACCTCCGCCTAATTTTTCCATGAATATATGTACGTTTATATCTCCTAAAGATCTTGCACTTATGAATACTGTATCATCCCTACCTTTTCCCAATACAAAAGAGGCTCTTATTCCTTTTATATTTAAAAGTTCATCTGCAGCCTGAGCTGATATTAATTTGGAGTTTGAAATACCATCCTCGCAAACAGAAATAGCTATAATATTCTCTATTATATTAGCATCTTTTATTATTTGAGCCTTTACTATAAAATTATCTAAATCTCCTTGGAACAGTTTCTTTACAGATGTTGTATCTGCTCCTAGCTTTCTAAGTGTTGCAGCAGCTTCAAATGTTCTAACTCCAGTCTTAAAAGTAAAGTTCTTAGTATCTAAAGTTATTCCAGCAAGTAAAGCATCTGCAGCTAGATTATCTATACTAGTTTTACTATCTATATACTGTATAAGCTCTGTTACCATCTCACATGTAGATGATGCATAAGTTTCATGATACATTAAAACTGCATTATCTATAAATTCTACACCTCTTCTGTGATGATCTATAACTGCTATTTTCTCAGATATTCTAAGTAATTCTTCGCATTCAGTAAAATTTGGTCTATGTGTATCAACAACTATAACTAAGCTGTCTTTATTGCAGTTTCTTATAGCCTCTTCTCTTGATATAAATATATCATTATAGTTTTCATTTTCTTCAACTCTTTGCATAAATAAATCTATAGAAGAATTAGATGATTGAATAACTATATTTGCATGTTTATTTAATAATTTACATATATCATATATACCAATACCTGCTCCTATAGCATCTAAATCTGGATATTTGTGACCCATAATATAAATATCCTCAGATTCAAGTATTAGTTCCTTTAAAGCATAAGCTATAAGCCTTGATCTAACCTTATTCTTTTTTTCTACAGCCTTTGATTTCCCGCCATAGAATATAGATTTATCTTTTCTTTTTATAACAGACTGATCTCCACCTCTTCCAAGTGCTAAATCAAGTGCACTAATAGCATACTTAAGGTTTTGTTCATGAGTATCTCCCATACACCCTATTCCTATACTAAGAGTTAGAGGCAGTGTATTTCCATGATCTATATCTCTTATTTCATCTAATATAGTAAACTTATCTTGTTCTAAATCTCTAAGATTCTTAGAATCTATTATCAAAGTATACTTATCCTTGCTATTTTTTCTTAAAGCTCCGTTTAAGCTTAAAGCCCATGTATTTAACTTTCTCTCTAGCTCAGCATTAATAAGAGGCCTAACATCTTGATTTGCACTTTCTAAAACCTCATCATATTCATCTATTTGAACTAATGCTATAACAGATTTCTCATCTTCGTATTTATTAACTAGATTAATGTATTCTGTTTTATCTAACCAATACATAACTATAACATACTTGATTTCTTTATTTTTCTTTATCTTAACCATATTATAAACTATAGTATACTTTTTATCATTAAAATCAACTTCTGTATAAAGTTCTTTTGTCTCATTTAGTTTTTTTCTCAAACTTAAATCAGGCATAATTTCTTTTATATTTTTATGAAGTATATTATCTTTATTAACCATATTATAAAATTTTTTATTATACCAACTTATGCTCTCATCAAATTCAAGAATACATAAAGGTATAGGTAATCTAAGTATAGTTTGCTTTATTGTATCGTCAATTTCAAGAGATAATTCCTCCATAGTTTGAATCCATTCATTCTTCTTTTTATACTTAAGATTAAAATTATAATATATTAAATAAAGAAATAATAAAAATGAAATTCCACCTAAATAAAAATTATAATAAAGTATTATTGAACTCATCAAAAATATACTTATTATATTTATATTAAATTGTTGAGATTTAAATTTAAAATATAGCTTATCTTTCATAAGCCCCTCCTAATTACCTTCTTATCTTTCTAAAATTCATTGCAGAATCCAACATACCTATTATAGTTACAATTAAAGCTATAGGTTTTATAACAAAAGATATTGTAAGTAGAAAACCTTTAACTCCTTTTTTTATATTTATTGTATCTAGGAAATAACTATAAACACAAGCTCCCTGAATTAAGAACAAAGTAAGTATAACCATTTCTAAATTCAGAACTATAGCTCTATAGTAAATCCCATCTATATGTTTTATAAGCAAAGTAGCTAAACATATTAAAACTATTCCAAAAGGTATATTACCTGGCAAAGAAAAATCTTTTATCTTAGGTAATTTATTGTCATCTTTTTCTATCCTTCTCAATATAAATACCGATACATAATAATTGATGAATGAAATAACTATAGATGGTATAACAACTAATGTACTAGGAATATATACTGAAGCAGTTTCTACTAAGTTACTTAACTCTGTTTCATTCATCTTAATACCTAAAGTGTTCATCAAATCTTTTTGAACATGTATAGACTTAATTAACATGTCATCAAATAGATTAATTATATCTATATTAAATAAAATTATAGATAACTTAATGTATAACATCATCATTAGTATATAACATAAGCTCCCAAGTGCTATATTATCAAAAGGGTTGTCATTTTTATAAATATTATACCCTATAATCATAGACGGAATAAACAATAAAGCAAATATAAGTGCAGATATGGGACTAGTAGCCATCATTAAAATTATTAGAGATATAGACAAGCTCATAATAGAGTATCTCATCCCACATCTAGCCGCTATTATCGTATATGGTATTCCATTAAACATAAAAAATATACTTAAAAACGGAATATAGGTTGATGCCAAAGCGAATATTACTCCTATACACGATAATATGGAAACCTCCATCAATTTTTTACTACTATTAATTTGCATAAAAATTTATCACTCCCTAAGCTTTATATGCTCTTTAAGCTCACTCAAATCGCCATACCACTTTTCAACCTTATGGTCATCATTTATAGCTCTTACTATTTTCTCTTTTATTTTTTTATCTATATTACAAAAGCTAAAGCCTAATCTTTTTCCAAGTAAATAAGTAACCATTATTATATTAGCTAGAATATCTTGAATAGTTTCATCTGTATAACTAGCCCCTTTTAGCATAATCTCGTATAAAGCTGATACACTGCTCAAAATCTCTGTTTTTAACCATTCTATTATCTTTATATTTTTAGTTACATCAAGATCTCTATCTATTTTCAAGTACATCCCCCCTCAATATACAATTATACCATATAAAATAAAACTTAATTCATTTACAGAATAAAAAATTCGTCTACTCGCTAACGCGGTGACTCATAATTTTCTTAAGCATTAAAAAAACGAGCCATAAGGCTCGTTTATTATTAATCTATTGTGTATGGTAAAAGTGCTATATTTCTAGCTCTTTTTATAGCTACAGTTAATTCTCTTTGATGTTTAGCACAAGTTCCAGAAATTCTTCTTGGTAATATCTTACCTCTTTCTGTTATATACTTGCCTAATTTTCCTGTATTTTTGTAATCTATTTTAACGTTCTTATCAGCGCAGAAAGAACAAACCTTTTTTCTACGACGTCTTTTTTTGTTCATCATAACAGTTTCCCTCCTTCTCTCTAGAATGGAATGTCTTCATCGTCTAATGCCTGGAATCCACCTGTATCTAGACCAACAGGTTCAAAAGTTTTTTCAAATCCAGTATTTGAAGGAGCTTGATTTTCAGATCTACTTCTAGATTCTAAAAACTCTACTCTTTCTGCAACAACTTCTGTTACATACCTTCTTTCTCCATTTTGAGCTTCATAAGATCTAGTTTGAAGCGCACCTTTTATTGCAACCTGTCTTCCTTTAGCAAGATAGTTTGCACAGTTCTCTCCTGGTTTTCCCCAGACTACGATATTGAAGAAATCAGCTTCCCTTTTTCCTTCTTTATTTACATAAGATCTATTTACAGCTATTGAAAAGGTGGCAACAGGCTTACCTGTTCCTGCAATGTACCTAAGTTCGGGGTCTCTAGTCAACCTACCCACCAATACAACACAATTCATAAAAACACCACCTTAATATTAATTACTAAGCTTCAATATTTACAATCATGTGTCTTATTGAATCTTCTGTAATCTTTAAGTTTCTTTCGATTTCTTTTGGAACATCAATTCCAGCAGTGAAGTTAACTAATACATAGTATCCTTCAGAAAGTTTTTGTATAGGATATGCTAATTTCTTGTTACCCCAAACATCAACCTTATCTACTTGTCCATTTTCAGACTCGATTATGTTCTTAACTTTGTCTTGTATCTTTTGCTTAGCCTCATCTTCTAGATTAGACTTTAATACATAAATTAATTCATACTTTTTCATTATAATTCACCTCCCTTTGGACTTAGACGGCTCTAATATTTATTAGAGCAGAGAAATGAGATTAATCTCACATCTTCCAAATTCTATCACTATTTTTGATAAAAGTCAAATTATTTTTTAAAAAAGAGTGACCAATTGGCCACTCTTTTTATATTAAACAAATTTCTTTAATACTTCTGCAAGTCTCTTTATTCCATCAACTATTCTTTCATCTGTCATGTTAGAGTAGTTTAATCTGAATGTATTGTCTTTTCCACCATTAGGGAAGAATGATCCTCCTGGAACAAAAGCTACATTGCTCTTTAAACACTCAGCCATTACATCTTTAGCATCTATTCCTTTTGGAAGCTCTACCCAAGTGAATAATCCACCCTCTGGGTAAGTATATTTTAATCCTTCTGGGAATTCAGCCTTCATAGTATCTAACATTAAGTTTCTACGAACTCTATAAACATCTATAATTTTTGCTACGTGAGCGTCTAAATCATAGATTTCCATGAATTTAGCAACTTCTCTTTGTCCTACTGTAGAAGTTTGTAAGTCTGCACTTTGTTTTATCATTATGTATTTTTCTAATATTTCCTTATCAGCAGATACCCAACCAATTCTGAATCCTGGACAGAATATTTTAGAGAAACTTCCAAGGAATATTATTAATCCTTTTTCATCCATAGATTTTAATGAAGGTAATATTTCTCCTTCAAATCTTAACTCTCCGTATGGATTATCCTCTAATACTGGTATTTCAAATTTATTTACTATTTCCATGAACTTTTTACGTCTTTCTAAAGGCCAAGTTCTTCCTGTTGGATTTTGGAAATCTGGGATTACATATATCATTTTAATATTTTCAGTTGTTTCAAGTATCTTTTCAAGCTCTTCCATTATCATTCCATTCTCATCAGTTGGAACTTCTATGAATTTAGGTCCATATGCTTTAAATGCATTTAATGCTCCTAAGTAAGAAGGACTCTCACATAAAACAACGTCACCCTCATTTAAGAATATCTTTCCTGAGAAATCTAATCCTTGTTGAGAACCACTTGTTATTAATATTTCATCAGCACTAACTTTAGTGTCGAATTTTTCATTCATTCTATTTGCAATTACATCTCTTAATGGTTTAAATCCTTCTGTGGCAGCATATTGTAACGCTTGCTTTCCACCTTCTTCAAGAACTTTAACAGCAACCTCTTTCATTTCTTCAACTGGAAATAATTCTGGTGCTGGAAGTCCTCCTGCAAAAGATATTATTTCTGGTTTTTCTGTTAATTTTAACAATTCACGAATTTCAGAAGCTTTAAGATTATCCATACGATCAGCAAATTTTACAGCCATTTAAAAAACACCTCCAAAGATTATAAATACAAAGGAAAACTTTTTCCCGTATTTATCTGAAATTAATTATATCATCTTTATAATTATTTGCCTACGTATAAACTAATTTGCAGAATATTCGTAACCGTTGTCTTTGTTAATTTTTTTTCTATTTTTCTTCTGATTTTTTTATTAACTTTTTTATTCTTTTCTCAAGTTCTAATCTTTCTATCCACAATTGTTTATTACAATTGTCACACTTTACCCTAAAGTCCATACCACATCTCATTATTTCAAATGTATTTCCTCCACAAGGATGATTTTTTTTAAGAACTACTTTGTCTCCTATTTCTAATTTTATAGGCATTTGAATTCCTCCTAGTACAGCTTAGTTAATTCTTTTTTTCCTTCTTCTTTTTTCTTTATATTGAATACTCCGTAATAATCTATTTTCAAATCATCTATATTATTTTTAACCGTTTCTATATTGTCTTTTGAAAACATTATAGACAAACCGCAACTAGAAGTTATCTCTCTTGGAGTAGGAATTGTTTTTATATTTAATTCTAATTCTTTTAATCTTTTTTCAAATCTTATAGCATGATGGGTTGAATTAAAACTTATTACATACATATCGTGCATTTCTTTTCTCCTTTTGATCTTTTATTATAATCTATATACTTATAGTATTGCTAGATTTTCTAAGCCTTTCTACAATGTCGTACATATTAGAAATTTGTCCAACTTTTAACATGCTTTTTAGATTTAAATAATCTAAGCATGTTCCACAAGACAATATTTCTACTCCTTCTTCTTCTAATAATTTTAAATTATCTACAGTATTTTCATTTTCTGTAGTTAATTTAACTGCTGAATTAACAAATATTATTGACTTTGGATACGGAGTCGTTTGTGATAATGTATATATAAATCCATTGATAAGGATTTCTCCTAGTTCATCTGATCCTTTTCCCATAACATTTGATGATATAAATACAACTGTATTATCATCTACTTCTTGCTTCTTAATAGAGTCTTCTTCTACAAATTCAATTTCTTCAATCTGACCTTTTGTAATTTCTATATAATAGTTATCTTCTTTTTGATCTATTTTTGATTGACATTTCATTGAATTTACTAGCTTTAATACATTTTCCTTTGCTATTTCATTATCTACTATAGTAATTACTATCCCACCATTAATATTATCTAATTCTTTTTTAGTTTTTATAACTGGAAGTGGACAATTAAGTCCTCTTGCGTCTACTTCTATTCTCATAAATACCTCCTATACGAATCCGTTTTAATAATTATTATAACATACTCCATACCTTGTAATTATTAAATATTTCAATAAAATCATTGAAATATTTAAATAAAAAGTTATACATATATAAGTATTTAAGTAAAAATGAGTTGTTCAAATCTATTATAAGCTGATGTTTTTCAAATATAATTAAAAACGGATGAACTAAAGTAAGTATTATTAATAAAATCAAGAATCCTTTTAATGCTCCAAATAAAAATCCCATACTTTTATTTAAAATATTAAGTGGTGCAAATTTAAATATATCATCTATAAGATTTATAGCTATCTCCAATACTAAATTACTAACAATAAATATAATAAGAATAATCATTACTTGTATTAAAGTCTTTGTTGCTACTTTAGTTAAAGCATCATTTTTCATTATATTTAT
Source organism: Tepidibacter sp. (assembly GCF_025210165.1). Lineage (GTDB taxonomy): Bacteria > Bacillota > Clostridia > Peptostreptococcales > Peptostreptococcaceae > Tepidibacter_A. Next base: position 27,588 of record NZ_JAOASI010000007.1, on the reverse strand, counting down.
TAGTATATTATTTATAAATTTGCTTAAAGGGGTGTATATGCTCTCATTTTGAATAATATAATCAATTAAAGCTTTATACCACATCTTGCATATAAATATTGATATCAAATATTTACCTAAATTAAATAACGATCTTATAAATCCCAAATGAAATCCTTTTAAAGCAAATATTCCTATTAGTATTATTATTACAAAATCTATGTAATTTAAATTCATGAACTCACCGCCTTAGTCTACATTTAAAAACTTGACATATCCTCTAAAAATGACTATAACACTATTGTTATATATTGTAAATACATCTAATATATCCTTTGTAAAATCCTTTTTTTCTTTATTTTGGGGAATGTATATGCTTCTATCTGAGTATATTATATCTTTATTCCCTATATTTTTAATCCCTTTTATATTTTTCATGTCAATCTCTTTATTTTTTTCTTTTCCAAGCTTATCTATATATATAATCTTTTTATTAGAATCTATAACTACTATTTCATCATCTATAATATCTATGTATTGTATTTCTTCATCTAAATTTATTTTTTTCGCTTTTTCATTACTCAAATCTTTAATTTCTATATAGTTTGGGTCTGCTAAAATTAGTTTTTTATCTAAAAACATAGTTTTTACAAATACTTTATTTTCTATATTATAGGAAAAAATCAATTCTCCTTTTTTATTATAGTAAAATATATTGTTATATAGTCTATCATCTTTAATGGTAATTCCACTTATTACAAAATTACTAGTATCTTTATCTATATTTACTAAATTGATTGTTATTTGAGGTATTGATATATCCTGAATCTCTTCCCCTTTATAACTATAAAGCTTAACCCCCTCAACCTCTACATTGGTTGTATAGTGAATTAAAAAATTGTCATTATACAAAGCCTTTACCGTTAAAGCATTTTCTTTTAAGCTTACTTTTTTAGTTAAAACTCCTTTTTTATCTATTATATACACTTCTTTTTTTATTTTATCTAATAAGTATATATTTGAATTATTTGTATCTATGCTATAATTTTCTATTCTTATATTTAAATCAAATTCCCTTTGAGCCTCATTGTCTATATATTTTAAAGATTTTCCATCATACATTAAAAAACCATCTCTATATTCTATGAATGAGGTATTACTTGAATATCCATACGATATTTCTTTTATTTCTTCTATGCTAACTTTAGAATCAATTATTTTACTTTTAAAGTTATTTATAGTTTTTGGATTTAAAAATATTATTATTAATATAATAGAAATTATTATAAACTTATTCTTCTTCACCTAAATCATTCCTTCTAATTTTCTACTTACATACATAATACTAGAAAAATAGACTCTTTTTGAAAGAGTCTATTTTTCTATTATATCTAATTCTTTATATATACTTATACCCTTAGTATAATATTCTAACTCTCTCTCTTTAGATATATCAGAATATGTCTGAGCAAGCTCTATATATAAATCTGCTAGTTCTTTTTTACTTCCAATCTCTTCTATTATATATGAACATTTCTTTAGATGCTCTATTGCTATATTTAAATCTCCTTGCTTTTTATATACCTTAGCATAATATTTTAAAGATTTATATTCTAATTTTTTATTTTTCATTTTTATTGCTATAGATAATGATTTTTTAGAATATTTTTTAGCATTTTCAAAATCACCAATTTCTATTAATACTTTTATATATTCAAACAATATTTTCATCAATTCTACATCTTCATACTCTCTTTTTGTTATGTAAGCTTTCTTTACACATTCAAGAGCATCTTCATATTTTCCTATTTTTCTATATATCCTAGACATAGTTATATGTATTTTTGCATATTCATTCTTCTTGTCCTCTTCTTTATATATCTGTAATGCTTTATTTAAGTAAACTTTAGATTCATCCCATCTTCCCATATCTAAAAGATTACTTCCTATTAAAAATAAGCTATTTGCTTTTTGTTTTATATTTTTTTCTTTTTCTTCTATTTCATGTATTTTCTTTGCATATGATAAAGACTTTTCATTATTCTCAAGTTTTATATAGCAAAATGACTTATACGTGTATATTTCCTTTTGTATCTCATTATTATCTATAGAATATTCTAAAAAAAGGTTTTCCCCTTGTATAAATTTATCTAGTGCAACCTTTATAAACCCTTCTTCTAAATATATTTTTCCTAATTGTATATAACACTGTATTACTTTTTCATAATTACCAGTTTTAACATTTAATACCAAACTTCTTTCAAAGTTATCTATAGCTAATTCATATTTCTTCTCATTCAAATAAACTACACCTAATAAATATTGTGCCTTTCCATAAGTTTTATCTAATTTGTATTCCTTGCAGATCTCTATTACATTACATATTTCTTCTTTGGCAGCTTCTATTTTATTAGATTTTATATAGATTTCGCTCTTCGTCAATAAGTTATTACTTATTTTTCTAGCTTGCATATCTTTGCTTTCTAATAAATAATCTATACTAACTTCTAGCTTTTCTACGAAATATTCTAATAAATCTTGACTTGGATATGATTTATCCCTCTCTATATGACTTATTTGAGCAGCAGTTATTCTATTACCTGCTAACTCTTTAAGAGTTAAATTTTTTTCTTTTCTAAGCTTTTTAATTTTTTCCCCTAAGCTAAGTATTTGCATATATACTCCTCCACAATAAATTAATATGATGACTGGTAGTCTTATCTCAATTTAATTATAACTTAATATTTGATTAAAATATAGTGTTTTATAATTATATTTAATAATATTTTAAAATTTAGTGTATAACAAAACTCAAATAGCTGTTAATCCAAAATAAATGGGATTAAAATACCGCTCATGTATTAAATATTTTTAATAAAGCTAAGAATTACATCTTATTCAATATCCTAAAAGTTCTAAACTCCCTATCGGTCAAACAACGAACTTTCTTAACGGATATTAAAACGCTGTAATTCTAGTTTTATACAAAAATATTTAAATCATTCGCTAACATTTTAATCCCATTTATTTTTTAGTATGTTTCTTAGATATAAAATCAATTTGAATATGGCATTATTTTTTACCTTTTTCCTGTGACAAAAGTATCGAGGCAAAGTTCGATTTTAGAATAAAAAAACAAGTATATTCATTGTATAAATCAACTTGCCTAATGTACTTTGTCATATAAAACCTCAATCATAAACTAAAAAATGAAATATATGATTGCAAAATATAGTACTAATTATTATGATATTAATCTAATTAAATAATTTTAAGAAGAAAAAAATGCAATGTGTAATTTGATTTATAAGAATAAAAGGAAAAATAATTCTTTGTATCTTTTTCATTTTTCTATAGTTTTTTCTGTATGTTTTACAAATTTTTATATATATGCATTTAAGCATTTACCTCACCTCCTATTTATTATTTTTTACATTGTAAGCCACCTGTTTTTGAAAATCAAATTATAAATAAAATTTTTTATATTCAAAAACTAATTTCTTCTTCCCTCCACTCTTTTTATATACTATATACAATTTAATATTTTGGTATAAAAAAAAGATGTTTTAGCATCTTTTAATAGAAATTTTTCCAAAATAAATAAATCTTTAAAATCTATAAATAGAAATTTATCCAAGTAGACTTGTGATAATGTTGTTACAGACGGGCTATAGCTTACAATACCCTCGTATCAGATGTATTTGAAAAAGCTACTCATAGAAGATATCTATGGCATTTACCTAGAGCTTTAAATCATCTACTTTATATGAAAGGTATACCTGTAAATGAACGAAAATGTTTTTCTCAAGCTTTAATCGGCATTTTAAAAGAAAGAGATTTTGGTAACTCTAGAAATGAGTATATAAAATTCACATACTTATTTAAATGTATTGGAATAACTTCTATTGAAAATTTCTTAAAGAATGCTTTTAAAATATTAAATGTAAACTAAATCTTGTGATATCAATTTTCTAGTGATTAAAAGACTAATATTAAAACTGTCTATAAAAGCGTTAGTGAATGCTTTTAGATATTTTGACTAATATAACTTAGGTTTTAGCGTTTAATAATCCGTTAAGAAATTTGCGTGTCTGACCGTAGGGAGTTCGTAAATTTTAGGATTATTAATAAGATAAAATCTTAGTTATATTCAAAATATCGTTGCATTCGCGGTGCTTTTATAGATAGTTTTATGACCCCCCATAAAATTAAAATAGCCACCTGTATTTCGTTTGTACGAAATCTAGGTAGCTACTTTTTAGTTTATTTAATCTCATCAACAATACTTTTTAAAGCCTTAACAGCCTTATCTATATCTTCTTTAGTGTTAAAGTACCCTATACTAAATCTAACTGTTCCTTGTTCTAATGTGTTAAGTGTCTTATGAGCTAATGGTCCACAGTGAAGTCCTGATCTTGTAGCTATATCAAATACAGAGTCTAGTATAAAGCTTACTTCAGATGAATCTTGTTCTCCTACATTTATAGATATTACAGCTGCTTGTTTTTTTGAATCTTTTGTTCCATATACTTTTATCATAGGTATTAATCTAAGTTCATTTAGGAAATACTCAGTCAATTCTTCCTCATGCTTTCTTATATTATCAATTCCCTCTTTTAATATAAATTCTATTCCAGCATTAAGACCTGCTATACCAGGAGTATTTGGAGTTCCTGATTCGTATTTATCTGGAACTATGTTTGGCTGAGTTAACTCTTCTGATTTGCTACCAGTTCCACCTTCTTTTAATTGATTAAGGCTTATTCCTTCACTTACATATAAAATTCCTGTTCCTTGAGGTCCTAATAATCCTTTATGTCCTGGAAGTGCAAGCATATCTATATTCATATTTTTAACATCTATATTATAGACTCCTGCTGTTTGGGAAGCATCAACAAGGTATGCTATATTCATTTCCCTGGCAATTTTACCTACAGCTTCTATGTCTACTAGTGTTCCGCATACATTAGATGCGTGTGTTGTTACTATAAGCTTTGTATTATCTTTTATAGCTTTTTTTATATCTTTTACATCTAATTCTCCACATTCATTACACTTTACAATAGTATTAGTAATTCCTATTTTCTCTAAAGCTTTAATAGGTCTTACTACTGAATTATGTTCCATGCTTGTTGTTATTATATGATCTCCTTCATTTACAAATCCTTTTATCGCAAGGTTTAATGAATCTGTTGCATTATTTGTAAATACTATATTCATAGGATTATCTATATTGAATAGCTTACATATATTTTCTCTCGTTTCATATATTGTTCTACCAGCTTCTAAGGCTAACTTATGTCCTGCTCTTCCAGGATTTGCTCCATAGTTTTTCATGCAGTTTAAAACTTCTTCATATACTTTATCTGGTTTTGGAAAAGTTGTTGCAGCATTATCTAAATATATCATATGGACCCTCCTAATGTTGGTTTTATAGTATTTGTTCTAGTATTCCTTCAAGTTCTTCATCACTATAATACTCTATTTCTATTTTTCCTTTTTTCTTACCTTTTAATATATTTACCTTTGTTCCAAATACATCTCTTAATTTATCCTCTATATTTACTATAAAAGGATCTTTATTGATATTTTTACTTTTTTGTTGTTTCTTATCTGTCATATTCTTAGATAGATTCTCAACTTCTCTAACAGATAAAGTTTCCTTTATTATTCTAAGAGCTATCTCATATTGAATGTTTTTATTCTCTATTCTAAGAAGAGCTTTCCCATGACCTGGAGTTATTTGACCTTCCTCTATTAACTTAATCACTCTATCATCTAAATTTAAAAGCCTTAATGTATTAGTTATATGAGGCCTACTCTTTCCTACTGCTTCTGATATTTCTTCTTGAGTTACCTTATAATTTTCTATGAGACTTTTATAAGCTATAGCTTCTTCTATTGCATTTAAATCTTCTCTTTGCAAATTTTCAATTAAAGCTATTTCCATTATATCTTTAATTGGTAAGTCTTTTACAACTGCCGGCATTTCCTTTAGTTTTGCCATTTTGGCAGCTCTAAATCTTCTCTCACCTGCTATTATCATGTATCCTTCTTCTTCTTTTTTCACTACTATAGGCTGAAGTATCCCATAATTTTTTATAGATTCAGATAGTACACTTATTTTTTCTTGATCAAATATCTTTCTAGGCTGATCTTTATTTGGATATATCTCACTTATTTTCAGATTTATTATTTCTTTTTCAGATGAAACTGTCTTATTCTTTGGTATCAATGCACTTAATCCTTTTCCTAATCTATTTTTAGCCATCTATATCACATCCTCTTCTAAGTCTATAAATTCCTCAGCAAGTTCTATATAAGCTACGGAACCTTTACACTTTGAATCATAATATACAACTGGCTTTCCGTGGCTAGGTGCTTCAGCTAGTCTAACATTTCTTGGAACAATAGTTGTATAAACACTTCCCTTAAAAAACTTCTTAACTTCCTCAACTACTTGAATTGACAAATTGGCTCTTCCATCAAACATACTAAGAACCACTCCCTGAATTTCAAGATTTGGATTTAGATTTTCTTTAACTAAGGATATTGTTTCCATTAATTGGCTAACACCTTCTAGTGCATAATATTCGCATTGTATAGGTATTAATACACTATCTACTGCTACAAGAGAATTTATTGTCAACATTCCAAGGGAAGGTGGACAATCTATAAATACATAGTCATACTCTTCTCTAACTGTATCTAGCACATTTTTTAATATAAATTCTCTATTTTCTATTCCTGTAAGCTCTATTTCAGCACCAGCAAGCTCTGTTGACGATGATAATATGCTTATATTTTCAAAGTCTGTATCTATTATAGTGTCTTTTATCTCTTTCTCTCCTAATAAAACATCATATATAGTAAAATCAAGCTCTTCTTTATTTATCCCGAATCCACTGGTGGTATTTCCTTGAGGATCTAAATCTATTACCAATGTTTTTTTACCTAACTGTCCTATACATGCACTTAGGTTTACATTCGTGGTAGTCTTACCCACTCCCCCTTTTTGATTAAACACAGCAATTATCTTTCCCAATGTAATTCCCCCTTTAACTCCTTACAAGTTTGAAAAAAAGATTACCGTATATACAGTAATCTTAAGCTTTAGGAATTTTAACTACAACTTCGATATGATCTCCCTTATCATTTTCTTTATACTTAGCATTTATCCCTGTATCTACTATAGCATTATAAGCACTCTTTAATGTGTTCAAATATATTTTAAAATTAAGAGATGCTTTTATAGTTTGTCTTTTTTCTGGCTCCTTAGGTGTAGCTAAATCTTCTAGTATATCTTTTATTAGTTTTTCTGTCTTCTTAACAGTTAACTCATTCTTAATTATTGTATCTAAGACTTGATTTTTATAATCATCATCTGGTAGTTTAAGAAGAGCCCTAGCGTGTCTTTCAGTCAAACCATTTTCAATAAGCTTTTCCTTTATATCATCTGATAATCTAAGTATTCTAAGCTTATTTGCAATAGTTGATTGGTTTTTTCCTACACTCTGAGCTAGTTCATGTTGAGTAAAGTTATGATCTTTTATTAAGTTTTCATATCCCAAAGCTTCTTCTATGAAATTTAAATCTTCTCTTTGTAAGTTTTCAATAAGTGCAAGTACAGCAGAGGATTGGTCCGATAAATTATTTATTATAGCTGGTATATACTTAAGTCCTGCTTTTTTAGAAGCTCTAAGTCTTCTCTCTCCTGCTACTAATTCGTACATGCTATCACTTATTTTTCTAACTGTAATAGGCTGAAGTATTCCAAAACATTTTATAGATTCGCTTAATTCATTCAATGCAGCCTCTGAAAAAGTTCTTCTTGGCTGATATGGATTTGGAATTATCGTATCTATAGGTATTTCCATAATTTTTTTATCTTCCATAATATCCCTCTCTCTAGAAGAAATATGATAAAATTTGTTTAAAACTTTATTTATCCAATAATACTTTCTGCAAAAATATTCATATCCCTTCTATATTCTTAATATTTTTATACGACAACTTACTTTATTTCTTGGGAAATATGAGTCTTTTCTGACACCCTTTTCATTACTTTATAGGGGTTTTTGATGGTTTCCCCGCTTTTCGTGGATATTTTGTTGGAGTATTTTTTATTTTTTTAAAAATCACTATATTGTGTTTTATGTCTGTAAAAGGAAGATTTACATCTATTTTTTGTACAAATTCAAGTCCTAAAACGTCGATTGCTTTTTTAGATTCTTTTAATTCCTCATTAAGATAAGGTCCTTTTAAACAAACAAAGTATCCTCCAACCTTTATAAAAGGGGTACAATACTCTAAAAGAACAGGTAAGGAGGCAACCGCTCTTGCTGTTGCTACATCATATTGTTCCCTATAATTTTCATCTTTTCCAAAGTCCTCTGCTCTTCCATGCACAAACTCGACATTATCAAGTTCTAAGTTATTACAAACTTCTTTTAAAAAATTGATTCTTTTGTTAAGAGAATCAAGTAATGTCAAATTTAAGCTGTCCATACATACTCTTAAAGGAATACCAGGAAAACCTGCTCCTGTTCCAACGTCTATTATTTTATCATTTTCTTTTATATATTCTGAATTAATGCAAGCTATAGAATCTATAAAGTGTTTTATATAAACCTCTTTTTCATCTTCAATTGCAGTAAGATTCATATGCTTGTTCCACTCAAGTAGTATATCCTTATACTTTTCAAATTTATCTATATTGGTTTCACTTATATCTATATTAAGCTGCTTAAGACCATCTTTTATAATATCTCTATTACTCACTCTTATCACCTCTACCTCTTCTAAGTTGCTCAAGGTATATTAATAAAACAGATATATCAGCAGGAGAAACTCCAGAAATACGAGATGCTTGTCCTATTGATATAGGCTTTATACTATCTAGTTTTTGTCTAGCCTCAAGTCTTAATCCGCTTATTTTAGAGTAATCTAAGTCTTTATTTAGCCTTTTGTTTTCTAGCTTTTTAAATTGACCTATTTGCTTTAGCTGTTTTCCTATATATCCTTCATACTTAGATATTATTTGGCACTGCTCTTTTATAGCTTTAGATAGTTCTAAGTCAGATTTTTTACCTAATTTCTCTAATAGTTCATAGTCAAACTCTGGTCTCTTTAAGAACTCATAAAGACTAATACCTGTAGTTATTCCAGGAAGATTCATTTCCTCTAGATTTTTATTTACTTGACTTGGAGTAACTCTTTCTTCTTTTAGTCTTTCTATTTCTTGTTCTAATTCAGATTTCTTTTTTATAAATTTATTGTATCTATCATCTTTTACAAGACCTATATCTCTACCTATTTGAGTAAGTCTTAAGTCTGCATTATCTTGTCTTAAATAAAGTCTATATTCACATCTTGATGTCATCATTCTATAAGGTTCATTAGTTCCCTTAGTAACTAAATCATCTATTAAAACTCCTATATAAGCTTGTGATCTATCTAATATTAATGAATCTTTTCCTTGTATTTTTAAAGCTGCATTTGCTCCAGCTATAAGTCCTTGTGCTGCTGCTTCTTCATATCCAGACGTTCCATTAAATTGTCCTGCACTGAATAAATTCTCAACTCCCTTTATTTCAAGAGAAGGATTAAGCTGTGTAGGATCTATACAGTCATACTCTATTGCATAAGCTGGTCTCATTATCTTACAATTTTCAAGACCTGTTATGGATCTATACATATCTATTTGAACCTCATAAGGAAGAGATGTAGATATACCTTGTATATACATTTCTTTAGTGTGATTACCTTCTGGTTCTATAAATGTTTGATGTGATAGTTTGTCGTGAAATCTTACAACCTTATCTTCTATAGAAGGACAATATCTTGGTCCAACACTATCTATTTCTCCACTATACATAGCAGATCTTTTTATATTATCATTTATAATTTTATGAGTATGCTCAGTAGTTCTAGTAAGATAACAAGGTTCTTGCTTTAGCTCTAATTCATCATTCATAAATGAGAAAGGAGTTATAACATCATCTCCCTTTTGCTCTTCCATTTTAGAAAAATCAACAGTATCTCTATGAACTCTAGCTGGTGTTCCTGTTTTAAATCTTCTCATTCTAAGTCCTAATTTCTCAAGACTTTCAGTCAAGTGCTTAGAATATCCTAGTGCATTAGGACCTTCATAAAAGCTAACCTCTCCTATATATATCTTAGAATTTAGATATACTCCAGTTGATAAAACTAGAGCTTTACAATCATAAATGGCACCAAGCTTAGTAGAAACTCCTTTTATAACATTATTATCAGCTATTACATCTACAACCTCGTCCATTAGAACTTCTAGATTTTCTTGGTTCTCTAGTTCTTTTTTCATTTCTTTATGATATTCATACTTATCAGCTTGTGCTCTTAGTGAGTGTACAGCTGGTCCTTTAGCAGTGTTTAACATTCTACTTTGTATATAAGTTTTGTCTATATTTATACCCATTTGACCACCAAGGGCATCTATTTCTTTAACCAAGTGACCTTTTCCCGTTCCTCCAATAGATGGATTACAAGGCATTAAAGCTATAGAATCTAAAGACATTGTTATTATCAGTGTTTTACATCCCATTCTAGCCGATGCTAAAGCGGCTTCACATCCAGCATGTCCAGCACCAACAACTATAACATCGTATTTTCCTCCGTTAAACTTCATGTTCATCCTCCTCATGTTTCACATATAATGTTTCACGTTAAACATTATACTACAAATATTATTCTATATATCTAAATTTCGACCTATAAAGTGAAACTTAATTTAGATGGAGTTTTTACTCCAGCTAAATTTTTAGTTGAACTAATCCAGAAGCTGTAGAGTTCTTATCTCCAGCCTTATTAAGAGGGTGGAGTCTTAGAACTCTTAGCTTTCGGATTAATTATCTATTTTCCTATACAGAAATCTCTAAATATCGTATCTAATAAGTCTTCAGATACTGTATCTCCGCTAACTTCACCAAGATAATCCCATATATTTTTAAGATCTACTTCTATAAAGTCAAGAGCCATATTATCCTCAATAGCATTTATAGCATCATTTATAGATTTTATCGCTTTTTCTAGTGAGTCCTTATGTCTAACATTAGTTATCATAACGCTATCACCTTGTGAAACATTGCCTTTATATACCATATCGGCAATTTCATTTTCCAGCTTATCGATTCCTTTTCTTTCTAGAGCAGATATCTTTATTATTCTTTTTTCGTCTATATATTTTTTTATCTTTTCTTCATCTAATTTATTTTCAAGATCACTCTTATTTATTAAAACTATAGTATTTTTATTTTTAACATTTTCAAGTATATCTATATCCTCTTCTGATAATTCTCTTGATGCATCAAGAACAAGTATAGCAAGATCTGCTGATTCGAAAAACTCTCTTGATTTTTGTACTCCTATTTTTTCTACAACATCCTCTGTTTCTCTAATACCTGCTGTATCTATTATTTTAAGAGGTATTCCCTTTATATTTACAAATTCCTCTATTACATCTCTTGTAGTACCTGGTATATCTGTAACTATAGCACGGGATTCTTTAAGTATTGCATTTAATAAAGATGATTTACCTACATTAGGCTTCCCTACTATAACAGTCTTAAGACCATCTCTTATTATTTTTCCAGTTTCAGATGTTTCATAAAGGTCTATTATATCTTTCCTTAAATCTTTTGATTTATTGTATAATGTTTCATAAGTTATATGCTCTACATCTTCATCAGGAAAATCTATTGCAACTTCAACATGTGCAAGAAGCTCTGTTACTTTATTTCTAAGTTCTTTTATTTTAAATGAAAGGCTTCCTTCTAGTTGGCTTTGAGCTACATTATAGCTAATATCTGTCTTAGCATTTATTATATCAATAACAGCCTCAGCTTGAGATAAATCAATTCTTCCGTTTAAAAATGCTCTTTTTGTAAATTCTCCAGGTTCTGATAGTCTAGCTCCTTTTTTTAAAACTAATTCTAATATTTTTTTTACAGAAATAAATCCTCCATGACAATTTATCTCTATAACATCTTCTCTAGTATAAGTATGAGGTCCCTTCATATAAGCAAGTAATACCTCATCTATGATTTTTCCATCATCCACAATAGTTCCATATATTAAAGTTCTTGGATTATTATCTTTTATGCTTTTTTTATTAACCGATTTAAATACGCTCTCTGCTATATCAAGAGCCTTTTGCCCACTCATTCTAACTATTCCTATCCCACCTTCTCCAGGAGCAGTAGCAATAGCTGCAATAGTATCATCTATATACAAGTAAATCACCTCTTTATTTTTAAGTTTCACTTTATAGCAAAAATAAACCCCCTTAAATACTAGGAGGTTTTTTGTTCTTACTTATTTTTAACCGCTATAACAACTTTTCTATTAGGATCTATTCCCTCGCTGTAAGTGTTAACATATCTATCATTTTGAAGTGCTGAATGTACAATCCTTCTTTCATAAGGATTCATAGATTCAAGCTTTATAGTTTTTTTAGTTTTAGCACATTGCTTAGCTAGTTTTCTAGCATATCTTATCAAAGACTTTTCTCTTTTTTCTCTATAATTTTGTATATCTATTAAAACTCTTATTTTAGTATTTGAGCTTTTATTTACAACTAACCCAGTTAAAAACTGAAGTGAATCTAGGGTATATCCTCTTTTTCCTATTAAGGAAGTTGCATCTTCACCCATTAGATTTATACTTATTTCGTTATTCTTTTGAGTTATTTTTATTTCACTTTCTATATCCATACAATCTAATATATCTTGAATGAATTTTCTAGCTAAATCTTTAGGAGTATCCTTTAAAGTTACTTTTATTTTGGCTAATTTATTTCCTATAAGACCTAAAAATCCTCTACTTGGCTGATCTATAACCTCTATGTCTACATCTTCTTTAGTAACATTTAACTCTCCCAAAGCTTTATCTAAAGCCTCTTCTATTGTTTTCCCTGTTACCTCTAAGAATTTCATCCTCTTACTCCTCCTTGGCTTTAGCAGGCTTAATAATAAACTGCTGTTGAATAATTTGGAATATATTACTTACTACCCAGTATAATGTAAGTCCACCTGGGAAGCTTTTACCCCACCATAATATCATCAATGGGAAAAAATAAAGCATCATAGTTTGAGTTGAATCCTTTTTGCCCCCTTTTGGAGTCATCATAGCAGATGATATGTAAGTAGTAAGAGCCGCTATAATCGGTAATATCCAAGGTAAGGCAAATCCACCTACCATTATTACATCTGGATTTGATAAATTGTTAAGCCATAAAAAGCTTGTATCTATAGCATTATAAGCTGCTTCTGATTCAAATACATATTTAGCCGGATTTCTCAATGCAGAGAAAAGTCCTATTAATATAGGCATTTGAACTAATAAAGGAAGACACCCTGCTACAGGATTTACCTTATGTTCTTTATAAAGAGCCATAACTTTTTGGTTCATCTTTTCTTGATCATTCTTATATTTTTCTTGTATTTCTTTTATCTTTGGTTGTATATCTTGCATTGCCTTCATAGATTTTGTTTGAGATAAAGTAAGCGGAAGCAATGCTCCTTTAACCAATATAGTAAATATAACTATAGACCATCCATAATCCCCTACTATATTGAATACGATTTTTAATAGTGCACCTAGAGAACTTGCAAACAAAATAAAAACCTCCTAAATTTACTGTATTAATTACTTAACAGGATCATATCCTCCTTCGTGAAAAGGATGACATTTTAAAATTCTCTTTATAGACAAATAAGACCCTTTTAAAAATCCATACTTTTCTAAAGCGTCTATAGCGTATTGAGAACAAGTAGGATAGAATCTACAGGTCTTACCTTTTATTGGAGATATAAATTTTTGATAAAATCTTATAATTAACTTCAAAAGACCAATTATATATTTATTCATTATAATCCCCTTATCTTCTTACAATATTTGCTTTTTTAAATAAATTTATCATTGATTTCTGAGTTGATGCAAAATCCGATTCACTAATTGGTATTCTAGCTATAAATACAAAGTCATAGCCTACTTTAAGATTATTGTCATTAGAATACAGTCTAAAGCTCTCTCTCATTCTTCGCTTAACCTTGTTTCTAACTATAGCTTTTCCAATTTTTTTAGAAATCGAAAAACCAACCCTATTTATATCCAAATTGTTTTTTACAACATACATAACCAATAACCTATTTGCAAATGACTTTCCTCTTTTATAAACATTCCTAAAATCGGAGTCCTTTTTTAATCCATTAGCATTCACAAAATCCATCTTTAATTTCCTCCAGCCCGTAAATTGCACAAAAGGACCACATCTAGCGGCCCCTAATAAACTAAGCTGTTAATCTTTTTCTACCTCTGTCTCTTCTCTTCTTAAGAATTCTTCTTCCACTTGTAGTCTTCATTCTTTTTCTGAAACCATGTTCTTTCTTTCTTTGTCTCTTTTTTGGTTGATAAGTTCTTTTCATCCAAAACACCGCCTTTCATTATATATTCTTCTATTTAAAATTTTTAAATTAGATCACCTTATTTGAAAGTGAGCATACTACCTATAAAATTATATAATTATTGCTTTTTATTGTCAACGAATTTTTGTGTTAATTTTATTTATTAGACATAGAAAAAACTGCTAATCAATTATTTAGTATAAACATTAAAATTTAAATTATTCATTATTATGTAAATTATTAAATTCATATAACTATAAAAACTATCTATTAAAATACCTCAAATGAGACTATTAATAGTAAATTATAAGCTCAGTTCCATTTTTCTGTTTCTTGTTGACATCCCCAATGTTTCATAAAACTTAATAGCCTTTTTATTAAATTCACTTACAGTTAAATGTATAGATGAAATATTTTTTGATTTTGCATAATCTACGATATGGTTAAATAAGAATTTTCCAACACCAGTCTTTTGATGGTTTGATTTAACACAGAAATCATCTATATAAATAAATTTAGATGGTATAAGTAAATTAATATTTCTTTGGTGTATAATTTGAATAATGCTATATGATATTAACTCATTGTTATAAATGTCTTCTACTACAAATAGCTTTGTATTATCACTATTCAATAAATCTTCAAATCTATCTTTTAGCAAAGGATTATCCACTTCCAAATAAATATCTGGTCTATTTTTGACATGTAACTTATGTACCTCCCTAACAAAATTGCTAATATCAATATAATCATTTTCAATTGCTTCTCTTATTTTTAAATCCATATCAATTACCTCCTTATTTTATTATATATAATTTCTATCACAATAAAAAATGGAGGGCGTTTAAATGTTAGCTACTTTTCGTTAATATTTTTCCATAAAACTTAGATTCCACAGACTGAATATACGTTAAGAAACTTTTTTGTTTGACCGTAGGGAGTTTAAAAGTTTTAGTATATTTAGTCTGTGAAATCTTTAGTTTTATAAAAAAGTCTTCCTTCTGAATATTTTCAATGTAGACTTTTTTGAAACTCATAACGAAAATTATACTTAATCCATAATTTGAATATGATTATAATTTCCTATTCGTTATAAAAATATTGACTAAGTAGCGGTATTTAAACGCCCTCCATTTTTGGATTAACCACTAATCTAAAATATAAAATACTATTTTTAGCTATATTTTTTCCTATTTAAGTCAATATTTAAAATAATAGAATGAATACTTTTAGGTATGTATATCTATAATTTTACAAAATAGAACAATAAAATAAAATTATATCTGTATAATATTATCCACATAAGGTTGATAATGTGGATAAATTGTATTTATTGTATTGCAGTTTACAACAATATTTGATATTATAATTTTACCTGTTGATAATGTGAATAGAAAAATATAATTTGTTATAGTTATACACAATTTGTGGATAACCCTGTGTATAATATTTATATTTTTAATTTATTTTTGCTTATATACTATTTATATACTATGAAAAAATAAATTGTTGATACTTATAATAGACTTATCAACAATTTTTATTATTGCTTAAATTTATATCAAATTATATTTTTTTATACATGTTTATCCACAAGAATACTTCAAATATCCTCAAGCACTTATATTATATATTATTATTTGACATATATTATTTTTAATTATTTTATTGTTAATAACTTTGTGGAAATAATTTAATAAACTTAGGAGGTAATTAATATGGATTTACTTTCCTTATGGGAAAATTCTCTTAAATTAATAAAAACAGAATTAACTCCTGCGAGTTTTAATGCTTTTTTTAGTCCTATTGAACCTCTAAAGATAACTAGTAATACTATATTGTTATCTGTTCCTAATGATTTTACTAAAGGAATTTTAGAGGCTAGGTATATGAATTTAATAGAGAGCTCTATAAACCAAATATCATCTTCTAAATATAAAATAAAGTTTATATTAGATGAAGAAGAATTAAGAAATTTTGAAAATGAAAACGTACCCAAAGTAGAGGTTCCAAGCTATTCAAACTTAAATCCTAAATATACTTTTGATACATTTGTTATAGGAAATAGCAATAGATTTGCTCACGCTGCATGTGTTGCTGTTGCAGAAGCTCCCGCTAGAGCTTATAATCCTCTGTTCTTATACGGGGGAGTAGGTCTTGGAAAAACACACTTAATGCAAGCTATTGGTCATCATATTTTATCTCATACAAAGAATGCAAAAGTAGTTTATGTATCATCTGAGAAATTCACTAATGAGCTTATAAATTCTATAAAAGATGATAGAAATGAAGAGTTCAGAAATAAATATAGAAATGTAGATGTTTTATTAGTTGATGATATTCAATTTATTGCTGGTAAGGAAAGAACTCAAGAGGAATTCTTCCATACATTTAATACTCTTCACGAAGCTAATAAGCAGATTATAATATCTAGTGATCGACCTCCTAAAGAAATTCCTACTCTAGAGGATAGATTAAGATCTAGATTTGAAATGGGCCTTATAACAGATATTCAAGCTCCTGACTTTGAAACAAGAATCGCAATTCTTAGAAAAAAAGCTCAAATGGAAAATATAACGGTACCTAACGAAGTTATGTCTTATATAGCTAAATATATAAAATCAAATATAAGAGAACTTGAAGGAGCTTTAACTAGAGTTGTAGCTTACTCATCTCTTACAAACAAAGAAATTTCATTTGAACTTGCAATTGAAGCCTTAAAAGATATCATTTCTTCTTCTAAGCCTCAAGAATTGAATGCAGCTCTTATAAAGGAAAAAGTATCTGAATACTTTAATATAAAAATGGACGATTTTAGCTCTAAAAAAAGAACTAGAGCAATTGCATATCCAAGACAGATAGCAATGTATTTAACTAGGGAACTTACAGATTTATCTTTACCAAAGATTGGCGAAGAGTTTGGGGGTAGGGATCATACTACTGTAATTCACGCACATGATAAGATAGTTAAGGATATAAAAACTAACTCAGATATAAAAGATAGAATAAATAAAATAATTAGCGATTTAAAGGAGTAGTTATTCACAAAAAGGCGTTGATAAAATCTTAATAGATTGTGAATATTTTTTTTGCTTTTTAATAATCCACTAAAATGTTAATAAAATGTTTAGGGTAATCAACATTCTATCAACATACCAAAAGTATAGATTTCAATATTCATAACGACTTATCCACAAATCAACAGCCCCTATTACTACTACTGCTATTTTTTTTATTATATTTTTATTATATTTATTCAAAGGAGGTTATCCACATTGAAAATAATTTGTAGTCAAAAACTATTGGCTAATAAAGTGAGTACTGTTCAAAAAGGAGTTTCAAATAAAACGACTGTTCCTATTTTAAAGGGAATTTTTATTGAAACTGTTGATAATAAAATAAAATTGATTGGTAATGACCAAGAATTAGGGATAGAAACTTTTTTAGATGCAGATATAATAGAAGAGGGCGCTATAGTTATTGATTCAAGACTATTTGGAGATATTATAAGAAAATTACCAGATTCATTTGTTGAAATAACTACAGACTTAGAAAATAATATATGTATCAAATGTGAAAGCTCTGAGTTTAAAATAAAGGGACATGATCCGAATGAATATCCAAAACCTGAAGAAGTTGATGAAGATAGATTTTATGAACTTCCTGAAGAATTATTTAAAAATATGATAAAGCAAACTGTTTTTGCTATATCTCAAGATGAAAGTAAGCCTATACTTATGGGAGAACTTTTAGAAGTTCATGATAATGATATAAATTTAGTTGCAATAGATGGATATAGATTAGCAATTAGAAGCTCTAGTATAGAAAATAATGTTGGAAACAGTAAGGTTATAATCCCGGGAAAAGCCTTAAATGAAGTTAATAGAATATTATCTGAAGAAGAAGGTAACTTTAAAATAGCTTTCACAGATAAGCATTGTCTTTTCTTAATCAAGGATACAAAGATAATAACTAGACTTTTAGAAGGTGAATTCATAAACTACAAGCAATTAATACCAAGAGAATATAATTTAAGAGTAAAGGTTGATACTAAAAAATTATTAAGCAGTATTGAGAGAGCATCTCTTTTAGCTAAAGAAGGTAAGAATAACTTAGTTAAATTTTCAATAAGAGATGATAATATGACTATAACTTCTAACTCTGAGATAGGAAATGTTCATGAAGAGATTCCTATTATATTAGAAGGTGAGGACTTAGATATTGCTTTTAACTCAAGATACTTTATAGAGGCTTTAAAGATTTTAGATTGTGATGAAATATACTTAGAATTTACTACTAGTGTTAGCCCATGTATTTTAAAACCTGTAAGTGGAGATAACTATGTATATTTGTTACTACCTGTAAGAGTTTCAGCAAACTCGTAGTGAAACTTAATTCAAAGAGATTGTTTAGTATTAGCTATTTTAGCTTTTGTATAAACCCAACTTAGGTAAGTTGGGTTCTTTTGTTTTAAAATATTCGATAGAAATACTTTTTTATTTATTATATGATATAATAGAAAAATGCATTAAATATGTAGGAGGCGTTTTTTATGAAACACATCAAAATAGATTCAGAATTTATAAAGTTAGATCAACTTTTAAAATTAGCTGATATAGTAGGTTCTGGTGGTCATGCTAAGAATATAATAGCAGATGGTGAAGTTAAAGTTAATGGAGAGGTTGCTCATCAAAGAGGAAAGAAAATAAGATCTAATGATATTATAGAAGTTGATGGGATTGAGATAAAGGTACTATAGGATAGGGGAGCTTTTTGTGTACTTAAAAAGTATCAAACTTATTAATTTTAGAAATTATGATCAGTTGTATCTAAATTTCGATAAAAAAATAAATTTATTGTTAGGTAAAAACGGACAAGGGAAAACTAATATATTAGAAGCTATATACTTAATGAGTATAGGAAAGTCGTTTAGAACTAACAAAGATAAAGAATTAATACGATTTAATAGTGAAAACAGCTATGTAGGTGGAATATTTTGCAAGAAACTGGAAGATAATATAATAGAGTTAGTTATTGGAAATAACGTGAAAAAAGGCATAAAAATAAATAAAATTTCAATAGATAAAATTATGCATTTATTAGGAAATTTAAATGTTGTTATATTTTCGCCAGAAGACCTGAAACTTGTAAAAGATGGTCCAAAAGAGAGGCGAAAATTTATAGATAGAGAGATAAGTCAGATAATTCCCTTGTATTATAATTACATTTCTAATTACAATAAAATATTAACTCAAAGAAATAAACTATTAAAATCTAACTATATAGATGAGAATTTACTTGACATATATGACCAAAAACTAAGTGAATATGCAAGATATATATATTTGTATAGAAGAGATTTTATAAAGAAAATAGAGTTGTTATCTAAAAAAATTCATAAAAACCTAACTAGAAGTTTAGAAGATTTAAAAATAGAATATGTAAATCAAATTAAAGTAAATGAGGATGATGATTTAGAAGTTTTAAAAAGTAAATTTTTAAATCAATTAAAATCTAGTCGAAACTTAGATAGACAATATAGAACTACAAAAATTGGACCTCATAGAGATGATATTAGTATTTTTATAAATAAATTAGATGTTAGATTGTATGGATCTCAAGGACAGCAAAGAACAGCATCTATATCATTGAAGTTATCTGAAATAGAACTTATAAAAGAGGAAATAGGAGAATATCCAATTCTTCTATTAGATGACATATTCAGTGAGTTAGACCAAAGAAGACAGAAATTATTAATTGAAGAATTTGAAGAAATTCAAATTTTTATAACTAGTGCTGAGGAGAATCATAAACTGATTTTTGAAGATAAAGATGTAAATATAATTTATATTGAAAAAGGAAGGGCTAACCAGTAGGAGGATTTTATTATGTTTTTACACTTAGGAGCAGATTGTGACATTTTGATTAGTGACATTATATTTATACTTGATTCAAAGTGTGCTTATGATTTTAAAAAAGAAAATGAACGAATAGATAAAATAATTAATCTAACAGAACAAAATCCTAAATCTATTATAGTTACAAATCACGATAATAAGTTTTATGTATATTATTCACCTATTTCATCGATAACCCTTTTAAAAAGAGCTGGAATAAGTAATCCTGCTTTCTTGGAAACGGAGGTAATATAATGAATAAAGAATATGGAGCAAGTCAAATTCAAGTGCTAGAAGGATTGGAACCTGTAAGAAAAAGACCTGGTATGTACATAGGATCTACTGGACCAAGAGGACTTCATCATTTAGTTTATGAGGTAGTGGATAATAGTATAGACGAAGCCCTAGCTGGATACTGTAGTGAAATATACGTATCTTTAGAGAATGATGGAAGTGTGTGTGTTATAGATAACGGACGTGGAATACCTGTAGAAAAGCATCCTCAAACAGGAAAATCTACTGTAGAAACCGTTTTAACTGTACTTCACGCAGGAGGTAAGTTTGGATCAGGAGGATATAAGGTTTCAGGAGGACTTCACGGAGTTGGTGTGTCTGTAGTAAATGCATTGTCTGAATGGATTGAAGTAAGCGTCAAAAGAGATGGAAAGATTCATTCTCAAAGATATGAAATAGGAAATCCAATATCAGAGTTAGCTGTAGTTGGAGATACTAATGAAACAGGTACTACTATAAGATTTAAGCCAGATGAGACTATATTTGAAGAAGTTGTATTCAAATATGAGACACTAGAGCACAGACTTAGAGAATTAGCTTTTTTAAACAAAGGAATTAAAATAATATTAGAAGATAAAAGAGCGGATAAAGAAAAGAAAAAAGAATTTCACTATGATGGTGGAATTATTGAATTTGTAAAACATTTAAATAAAACTAGAACTCCTCTCCATGAAGATAGTATGTATTTTGAAAGAAAAGTAGATGACTATATAGTTGAGATATCTATGCAATATACAGATACCTACACTGAAAATATTTATGCATTTGCTAATAATATAAATACTCATGAAGGTGGAAGCCATTTAAGTGGATTTAAGAGTGCGCTAACTAGAACTGTAAATGATTATTCTAGAAGAAACAATTTCCTTAAGGATAAAGATGGGAACTTATTAGGAGAAGATATAAGAGAAGGTCTTACAGCTATTATTTCTGTAAAGCTTCCAGACCCTCAATTTGAAGGGCAAACTAAGACAAAGCTTGGGAATCCTGAAGTTAGAAGTATAGTTGAAGGTGTTACTGTTGAGGCTTTTGGATCTTTCTTAGAAGAAAACCCAGCAAGTGCTAGAACAATAGTTGATAAATCTCTTAGATCTCAAAGAGCAAGAGCTGCTGCTAAAAAAGCTAGAGAACTTACAAGAAGAAAGAGTATTCTTGGAAGCACATCTCTTCCTGGTAAGCTTGCTGATTGTTCAGAAAAAGACCCCGCTCTTAGTGAGATATACTTAGTCGAAGGGGATTCAGCAGGTGGGTCTGCTAAACAAGGTAGAGATAGAGAGACTCAAGCGATTCTTCCTCTTAAGGGTAAGATATTGAATGTTGAGAAATCAAGACTTGATAAAATATTAAATTCAGAAGAAATAAGAAATATGATAACAGCTTTTGGCTGTGGTATTGGAACTGAATTCGATAGTGAAAAGCTTAGATACCATAAGATTGTTATAATGACCGATGCCGATGTGGATGGAGCTCATATAAGAACTCTTCTTCTTACTCTATTCTTTAGGTATATGAGACCTTTATTAGACAATGGATATATTTATATAGCACAACCTCCATTATATAAAATAAAAAAGGGAAAAACAGAGGTTTATGCTTATTCAGATAAAGAAATGAATGAGGTGTTAGATGAAATAGGAAGAAAATCTGTTAATATTCAAAGATATAAGGGTCTTGGAGAGATGAATGCAGAGCAATTATGGGATACTACTATGAATCCTGATACAAGAACCTTACTTCAAGTTTCTATTCAAGATGCTGCTATGGCTGATGAGGTATTTTCTACGCTAATGGGAGATAAGGTTGAACCTAGAAGAAACTTTATACAAGAAAATGCAAAATATGTAGATAATTTAGATGTATAAGAAAGAGAGGGGATATTTAAATGAGTGAATATAAGGATAGGATAGTCCCTGTTGAAATAGAAGATGAAATGAAAAAATCGTATATCGATTATGCGATGAGTGTAATAGTTGGACGTGCACTTCCTGATGTAAGAGATGGATTAAAGCCAGTTCATAGAAGAATTCTTTATTCTATGAGTGAACTTAATTTGACTCCAGATAAAGCATATAGAAAATCAGCCCGTATTGTTGGGGATGTACTAGGTAAGTACCATCCACATGGAGATAGTGCTGTTTATCTTGCTATGGTTAGAATGGCTCAAGAATTTTCTACTAGATATACTTTAGTTAACGGTCACGGTAACTTTGGATCAATAGATGGAGATTCTCCTGCTGCAATGCGTTACACGGAAGCTAAAATGGAAAAACTTACGATGGAGCTTTTAAGAGATATAGATAAAGAAACAGTAGATTACACACCTAACTTTGATGATACATTAAAAGAACCATCAGTTCTTCCATCTAGATTCCCTAACTTATTAGTTAACGGGTCTAATGGTATAGCCGTTGGTATGGCAACTTCTATTCCTCCACACAACTTAAGAGAGGTTATAGATGGTGTTATTCATTTAATTGACAACCCAGATTGTGATGTAGAGGATCTTACTGAATTTATAAAAGGACCAGACTTCCCAACAGGATCTACTATAATGGGTAAGGAAAGTATTATGAAGGCTTATAGAACTGGTAGAGGAAAAGCAAAGGTAAGAGCAAAGGCTGAAATAGAAGAAACATCAAAGGGCAGAGAGCAAATAGTAATAACAGAGATTCCTTATCTTGTTAATAAGGCTAAGCTTGTTGAAAAAATAGCTGACCTTGTTAAGGATAAGAAGGTAGAGGGAATATCTGATCTTAGAGATGAGAGTAATAGAAAAGGTATGAGAATTGTAATAGAGATTAAGAGAGATGCTAATGCAAACATAGTCCTTAACAAGCTTTATAAACATTCTCAACTTGAAGATACTTTCAGTATAATAATGCTATCTCTTGTAAATGGAGAGCCTAAAGTTTTAAATCTAAAACAGATGTTATATTACTATTTAGAACATCAAAAAGATGTTGTAACTAGAAGAACTCAATATGAGTTAAGAAAAGCAGAAGAAAGAGCTCATATATTAGAGGGATTAAAGATAGCTCTTGATAATATTGATGAAGTCATAAGCATCATAAAGGCTTCTAAGAATGGTCAAGAAGCGAAGATTAATCTTGTTGAAAGATTTGATCTTAGTGAAATTCAAGCGCAAGCTATACTTGATATGAGACTTCAAAAGCTTACTGGTCTTGAAATAGAAAAGATTCAAGAAGAATATGAAGAATTATTGAAGGTTATAAATAGATTAAAAGAAATATTAGCAGATGAGAGAATACTTTTAAATCTTATAAAAGATGAAATAACACTTATAAGGGATAAATATGGTGATGATAGAAAAACTGATATACAAGCAGTTGCTGGTGAAATAGATATTAAAGATTTAATCGAAGATGAAGAAATTGCCGTAACATTAACTCATTTTGGATACATAAAGAGACTTCCATCTGATACTTATAAGAGCCAAAAAAGAGGTGGAAAGGGAATATCAGCTTTAACTACTAGAGAAGAAGATTTTGTAGAGCATCTAATAACTACTACTACTCACAGTAGACTTGCATGTTTCACTAATAAGGGTAGGGTTTATAGAATAAATGCTTATGAAATACCTGAAGGCAAGAGACAAGCAAAAGGAACAGCTATGATAAACTTAATACCTCTTGATAAGGAAGAAAAGATAACAGCTTTAATTCCTATACCTGAGGAGCATGAAGAAAAATACCTTGTTCTTTGTACTAAGAATGGTATAATCAAAAAGACTGCTTTGAGTGAATTTAGAAAGAGTAATAGAAATGGATTAATAGCTATTAACTTAAGAGAAGATGATGAGCTTATAGGAGTTAAGATAACTAATGGAAATCAAGAGATTATGTTAGTAAGTAAGGACGGTATGGCTATTAAGTTCAGTGAGAAAGATGTTAGAGAAATGGGAAGAAGTGCTATGGGAGTTAAGGGTATAAGCCTTAATAAGGATAATATAGTGGTTTCTATGGAGCTTGTAGATGAAGGAAGTGAACTTCTTGTTGTAAGTGAGAATGGTTATGGAAAAAGAAGTTGTGTAGATGAGTACAGAATACAAAATAGAGGTGGAAAAGGCCTTAAAACTTATAATATAAATGAGAAGACAGGAAGCTTAATAGGAGCTAAGGTAGTAAATGAAGAAGATGAGCTTATGATGATTAATTCTGAAGGAGTATTAATAAGAATTGCGGTAGAAGAAATATCTAAGCTTAGTAGAGTAACTAGCGGTGTTAAACTTATGAGAACGGATGAAGAATGTTATGTAGTGTCTATGGCTAAAATAGCTGGAGAAGAATAGGGGTCAAATCCTATTCTTTTTTCATATAAAATCTGATAAAATAATTTTAAAATCAATAACTTGATTTATCAAAAAGGGGGTTTAATATGAGCAAAAAGAGTGGATATTTTATATTTGGAGGTTTAATAGGAGCGATAATAGCTTTATTATTTGCGCCAAAGAGTGGGAAAGAATCTAGAGAAGATGTATTAAATGTAACTAGAGATATAGTAAATGACCCTGAAGAATTTAAGACAAAAGTTAAAAGTTCCATGAAAAACATAATTGATAGATTGAGTGATGATGAAATTATTAATATTGAAGATGAAATAATTATAAGTAAGACTTTTGACAAGGAGGAAGAATAAAATATGGAAATTAGTGTATGGCAATTAGGCATATTAATAATGGCTATAGGATTTATATTTGTTTGTATAAATTTAGGAAATGCAATAAAATCTTCCAGTAAAATAATAATAAACTTAAATAAAATGATAGAACAAAATGAAAAAAAAGTAGGAAATATAGTGACTAACTTAGACAGTATAACTGGAGACGTTGAAAAAATAATGTCGTTAGGAAGTAATATATCGGGAATTATACAAAGTGTAAAATTTGTAAATAAAATATTTGTGAAAAAAAAGTAAAAAGGAGCGTTGGATATGTCTATTATAATAAACAAAAATTTTGATGATAATAAAGATTCATGGAATATAGATGTACATGGAGAAATTGATATATATACAGCTAATGAGTTAAAGGATAGCTTGATAGAGTCTGTATCTTCAAATACAAAAGATATAATTCTAAATGCTTCTAATTTAGAATACATAGATTCTACAGGATTAGGAGTGTTAATAGGAATATTAAAAAGATTAAAAATAAATGAAAAGGATATATATATAATTAATGCAAAGCAAAATGTAAAAAAGATATTCAATATAACTGGTTTAGATAAAATATTTAAAGTGGAGGGATAAATTTGACACCAGTAATTAAGAAAGAAGATAAGGAAGATAATATAATAGATACAATAGAGATGACAATACCTAGCAAACCTGAATATGTAGGGGTTATAAGGCTAACTGTTTCTGCAATTGCAAATAGAATGGGATTTGATATAGAAGAAATAGAAGATATAAAGGTTGCAGTAGCAGAAGGATGCACTAATGCCATAAAACATGGATTAGATAAAAATTTTTATGTTAATTTTTTAGTATCACGCAGTAGTTTATCTATATTAATAAAGGATGATGGAAAAGGATGCAATCCATCTCAAATACAAGAACCGGATTTATTAAATCCTAAAGAAGGTGGGCTTGGTCTTTTTATTGTTAGAAGTCTTATGGATGAAGTAGAATTTACATCTGAAGAAGGATCTGGATCAATAGTAAAAATGACTAAGCACTTAGGAGATGATATTTAATGAAAAATGTAGCAAAAGCTACAAATAATAATGATAAATTAATAGATACTAAAGAATTATTCATAAAATACAAAGAAACGAAAGATATAAATATAAGAAATAGATTAATTGAAAACTATATATATATAGTTGATATACTATCTAGAAAATTCATTAATAAGGGAATTGAATATGAAGATATTTATCAGGTTGGATCATTAGCACTTATATATGCTATTGATAGATTTAATGTAGAAAAAGGATATGAATTTTCGAGTTTTGCAACACCCACTATAGTTGGAGAAATAAAAAAATACTTTAGAGATAAGGGTTGGGCTGTAAGAGTTCCAAGAAGAATACAGGAATTATCAAAAAAAGTTAATAAAGCTAGAGTTGAGCTTCAACAGAAAAAACAAAAGTCTCCCAAGGTTATAGATATAGCTATTTACTTGGGATGTTCGGAAGAAGAAGTTTTAGAGGCCATGGAAGCTTCTCAAGGATATAATACAACATCACTAGATATAACCTATGATAATGATGGAGATGATAAGCAAGTTAAGCTAATGGATTTAATGGGTGATGAAGATAAAAATTTCTCTAAAATAGAAAATGAAGATTTCTTACATAAATTTATGAAAACTCTTGATGAGGTTCAAATTAAAATCATGAAAGATAGATTTTTTAATAATAAAACACAAAGTGAATTAGCAAAAGAATTGAATGTATCTCAAATGACAATATCTAGAATAGAAAAAAAGATAGTGGCAAAACTAAGGCAAGAATATGAAAAAATACAATAAATTTCCTAGAAAAAACTCTCCCACTTCTAAAAGTGGTGGGAGTTCATTTTATAACGAATAGGAAATTATAATCATCTTTAAATTGTGGATAAGTATAATTTTCGTTATGAGTTTCAAAAAAGTCTACATTGAAAATATTTAAAAGGAAGACTTTTTTATATACAAGGTATTATAAAATTCTCATATTGCGGATAACTTATTAAAAAAAATGTAGAAAAGTGTTGACACATGAAACGATAAATGATATATTATTACTTGTAGCCGACACGGCCACAAAAACTGGAAGTGAACTTTGAAAATTAAACAGTAGGTTATAAATAAATCACAACAGTGATTTTCGGAAAAACACATTAAGTCAGTTTACTGAGTACTGACAAACTTTTATTTAAGAGTTTGATCCTGGCTCAGGATGAACGCTGGCGGCGTGCCTAACACATGCAAGTCGAGCGGAGATTATAAAGCTTGCTTTATAATCTTAGCGGCG